>NZ_CP116967.1:3938380-4553057 GCF_032050975.1 Candidatus Nitrospira allomarina
TACCGTGAGTTGGCTATCATGATAACCATTCCCCTCGAAACGGTCGAGGATAGGTTTATGGGCTGAATCAATTTGATAGATGGCTCCATACACTCCATCCGATTCTTCTCCTGTGTGGGCCAGGTTGCACTTACTCGACCCATCCTGACCCCTTTTCTGAAAAGACAGTCGGTAGTGCTTCAACTCAACCACATCAAGCAATTCGGCAGACGGCACGCGTTCCCGCAACCGGACAGGGTGGAGGTTCGAACCATAAGCCAAATAATAAAGCAAATCCTCACTCATCATTCATTCATAATTAAGTAAAAGCAAGCGGTCTTCTAGTCCGCACTACAATCCAAGAATCCCTGTCGGCTTCCCGTCGATACTGAGCTGGTTCTTTTTTTGCCAATACTCCGAGATCCCTTCCTCGCCCTTCTTCTCAGCCCACGTCGAAAGGACATGACGGTCTTCAACGTAGTTCATGAAAGGCACAGCATGACCGCAGGAGGTTTGCACCCGATCGATAGACACCAACACGTACTGCCGTGTTCCGGTTGTGGAAGGCAATTGACTCGAAAACTCCGCCCAACGAGCATCCCTCGGATGAAAAACTTGGGCCGCCCCATAAACGCGAAGGATTCGTGGCGGCCCTTCAAAAGCACACCACATCATGGTTATTCGGTTGAATTCGGCCAGATGGGCTGCCGTTTCGTTTCCGCTGCCGGTCAAGTTCATCCAGAGAATCTCGCAAGAGTTGAGGACACGAAGTGAATCCTGGCCCTTCGGGGAGAGATTGATTCTTCCATCCGGCGCAGCCGTGGCCACAAAAAATACTTTTTGTTCCCCAATAAATTGGCTTAACTCATCACTCAGCTCTGGAAATTGAATAGCCACAATTACGCTCCATTGATTTTAGTTACTCACGGCCCAGCCCATTTTCAGATCACCCCTAAAGAGGTCACAGGGGTTAAACGATTTCGGTACCGTAGCCTAACGATAATTGCACTGACTGTAAAATTTTGAAAGATATATTAGCTGCCGGGTCTCGGCCCGGCAGCCGAGGTTTTGCCTGAGGCGTCTCGAGGAGCGCAACCTTTGTTGTGGAGGCAAAAGGGGGCAAAACCATTGACGCCCCCGTCCGGCCTCATTTGATTGATCGGACGCGTAGAGGGGGAGACGGGCTAACTCGTGGGGCTCGAACAAGCCCGCCAAGAAGAAGAGCGCCCGATCATGGGGCCGAACGGCAGGCGTCGGGCAGGGGAAGGAAGGTAGGTAGGGAAAGGAAAAATCGGGTTCACTCAACGATCAAAAAACATAACCATCTTTTGTGGCATGCAAGATTTATCCCCAAGAATGGCAAGACCTGACCTCGAGCACATCTGGTTCTCGGATGCGGTTGGAACAGCACTCTCAACATTGCTTAGCGTGTCTTTAGTGGGCTCACCCTCTGGCCTTTCGGCAAGAACAAAGTGCCGGTTTGTTGTATCGGACTGTGCGAATTGCTTCAAGCAGAGGTTTTCATGGTCTCAGTTTCTTTCAATTTCAATGTGTAGATATATGTCAAATTTCCACGCATAGCGCCCGGATACTTTAGAAATGTTTCATTTTATTAACTAACCGTGATTGATTTAATATTGACATTCTTTCAATCCAAATCCGCCATGTTCACGACCATATTAGTGCCTACAGCTTTTCTATCGTCTTCCGTTAATTGTTCTTGGGGCTGTGCCATAGTTTTTCCTTCTCTTCGATTATAAGTTATGCTGATTTGCGATTTACAACGTTACCGCGTATGGGTTGATCGAGCTCGGTTGCAGAATCTTTTATGTCATGTATTTTACTATGCAGAGACTCCATATCAATGACATGCCTGAAGTCTACGTCATTTCCATTTTCTAATGTTTTCAGAACATTATTGATTTCGTCCATTTTGATCATTTTAATGCTTGGTTTAATGTCATGCTTTGCACACAACTCCAGAACCTCTTGCGTCTCTTTTATACCTCCGATAAGTGACCCTGCCAGCTGTATGCGGTTGAAAACCATAGGGCCCGGTGAGAATTCCGGGAACTTGATCATATTACCAACAATAACAATCGTTGAATCCGTCTTCATAAGATCAATATACGGGGCAATATCGTGCGGCACTGGAATTGTGTTAATGAGAAGATCAAGGCTTTGCGCAGCTTCTTTCATCTCATCTTCATCTTTTGAGATGACAACTTTATCCGCACCCATTTCTAATATTTCGTCTCTTTTATCTTCGCTGCGGGTGAAAGCGACAACTTCAGCGCCAAGAGCTTTACCAAGTTTAATGGCCATATTGCCTAATCCACCAATCCCGGCCACACCAAGGGTTTTGCCTTCTTCCAAATTCCAATGAATCATAGTAGAATAAACGGTAATACCGGCACACATAATAGGGCCGACATATTTGGGATCCAAATTTTCAGGAATCGTAAGGCCAAATTCCTCGCGCACAACCATGTTGGTTGTATAGCCACCGTAAGAATTTGTACCATCCGGATTTTTAGGTCCGTTATAAGTCAACGTGCAGCTTTTAGGGCCTTGGCAATAATTCTCCGCGTCTTTTTTGCAAGGATCGCATTCTTGACAGCTATTGACCATACAGCCAACACCAATAAGATCGCCTTTTTCAAATTTAGTGACACCCTCACCAACGGCCGTCACTTCTCCTAATATTTCATGGCCTGGTACGCACGGGTATAGTGAATTATTCCAATCGTTTTTGATCTGGTGCAAATCAGAATGACAAACACCGCAATATAAAACTTTAAATTCAACTTCGCCCTCTCGCGCATCTTTTCTTTCGAATGTTACCGGGGCTAGCTCTATATCGGACGATTTTGTGCCGTAGCCATAAACTTTCATAATAGGACTCCTTATATAATAGGGTTGGATTTAAAGTGAAATTAATCTGACGTTGCGCTATAAAAACTCTATTGGGTAGCTCCAGGTCACCTACTTTAATTGTACTCAATAATTTTCCCTCATTATTCTTCTTTAACATTTTGCAATTCCTTTTTTTATTAATCCTCTCTCGCCACTCCATTATTATTATGTCTTCCAATCGATGCTATTCATTAGTTAGAAGGTCGTTGAATTTTATGAAGGCTAAATATCATATTTGAAATTTCATCGGCGGTCTCGCTCACTCTAGAATTGATAAATAAAAGATGGTTATCAGAAATACGAAATTTGTCTCTCCATTTCACCTTATCACCTTCGACTAAAGTATGTATGCTCCCATCGGGATTTCTGTATTGAATTTTAATATTTACTAAATCTGCAAAATATACATTTCCTGCTTATCGCAGCAGTTTTAGTGGTTTTGTCGCAAACAGGTACGTTCATGGAATCAGGTCTTGCCATCGCTCAAACCCCTTTCAGCTTCATTTACCTATCCCAAAGGGTGACCATTTACTGTGTCATTACAAGGCCTGACCACAAGAACGGTAGAATTTTGAAGGATTGAATTAGAAGCCGGGGTTCGTCCCGGCAGCCGAGGTCCTTTTCTTTCGGGAAAAGGACCCAAAACCATTGACGCCCATCCGGCCACATCAGATTGGTCGGATGCAGGAGAGAGAGCGGGCCAACTCGCCAGGCTCAAACAAGGCCCGCCGGCTGACCAGAGCATCCGCCCATAGGGCCGAACGGCAGGCGTCGGACAGGCAAAGGAAAGGATGTGAAATTAATTGGGATGCTTGCAAACCATCCGTGGAAAATCCCGTATCCCGGAAAATTTCGTCAGCGGTCGACTGAACGCCCAGACTCAGAGATGGGCACCTTCGTCGCGCTTCAACTGCAAAGCTCGTTTTGAGGCCATTGGATGCATTAGATATGGACTTCCACCGGAACCTCTCTCTAAAAGGAACATTGCCTCAGATTTCGCAATAGGCTTAGCTAGGATGTCCTCATCAAAATTTACAATCCGCCGAGACACCTCTTCATGGTATGTAACCCTTCCGCCAACCAGGAAGACTATCAAATGTTGTCCTTCATCTACGTCCTTGAGCTTTGCATTGTCGCACTCTGAGGCCGACAGCCCGATTTCATGGCAAATCTGCGTCGGGTAAGAGTACGGTCCAAATACTAGAAGCTTATCCCAATCAAATCCGCTGACCTGGCGTAAATCGACGCCGTTACCGCCACTTTCAGCCTTTATTTGAGCATCGATCGTGCGCGAGACGGGCCCTCCACAGCCAAAGAGTGCGAGAATTAGCAAAACCGCAATAGGGTAATGAAAAAAGCCCAAATTCCCAGCCTCCTATCCCCCCTAGCAGCAGCGGCAGCGGAACATGGGATGCATCGGTTTATAGGGTTCGGTCTTGCAACGCGCAGCTTTTTTCGGGTCGGCCTATAGCACCTTGTTGGGTGTTTTCCCCATTGCTATTCTCAAGGCGGCTTGAATAGCTTGTTGCCAATCTGAGTATCTAAAGCCACCAGCAGACGGATGTTTCACGTTGCAAACCACCAAATCTAGCGGCACCTTCGGCAAATTACTTTGCAGCTCATATCCAAGAACTACCAATACATTCGGCTCTAACTCGCCTAGAGTATCGTTGAATGCTGCTGCAGATCTTTCCCACATTTCCTGCGCGGGGCGTTGACGCGGCCCTGCACCTACGAATTCTTGGATGTAGTTGTAAAACGCTACTTGTTCCCAGAACTCTTTACGATCTTGAGCTAGTACCCGTTCGCCCGATGCTGTTCCTTGGATGAGTTTTTGAGTAACCGTAAAAAAACGAGACCTCTTTTCTTGACCCCATTCCTTCACTACTTCAGATGTGAGTTCTGCCGTTTCCGTTCCAGCATCTCCGTAGTGAGACTCACCAAGAATCAGAACTTTCAGTCCATTGAATCCTTCGTACCTATATTTTGTTCCTACCCAAGGGTCAAACCTTCTCATTTGTACACCCAACAGTGATTAGGCGGATCCGCATAACGCCAACTTCTCTAAACGTTCAAATTAGAGATGATAATTTAATAATTGTCGAGATAAGTCAAGGAAAAATTCGTGTTTGTTTAAAAAACATTCGAGGCCGAAACCAAAAGCCTAAATCCATCTGGTCTCTTTTCAAGCACGAAAACAATCGTCGGGCTGGGCACAGATTCTTCGCGGAGCTCAGAATGACAATTTAGTCGAGAACTCGGACGCCTTCCGCCCATCCCCATGATCGGACGCTCTTCTTCTTGGCGGGCTTGTTCGAGCCCCGCGAGTTAGCCCGTCTCCTCTCCTTCGCGTCCGATCAATCTTGTGAGGGCGGGGCGTTAATGGTTTTGGCCACTTTTGCCGAAACAAAAGTGGCTCGGCTGCCGGGACGAACCCCGGCATCTATCGTTTTTTAGAAGTCGGCAGGAATTTTTTCTAAGACTTCTTGAAAGAGGCGCTCCACCCGCTCACTGGGCAGACAACTTCATAGGCCATCTAGACGTCCATTTTTTTGAAGAGGCGCTCGGCGGGTACGGCTTGGCCCTGAGCATAGTCTTTCCGGGCTTGTTCGATTTCCCTAAGGAACTTTTTGTCCTTTAACTCATCGAGCGTTTCGACAAGATCCAGCATATCTTCATAGGGCACGAGGAACGATACCGGTTTGCCATGCGAGAGCACCATGGAGGGAGACTTTGACTTGATCAACTTCGACAATTGAGCTTGTGCTTCTCGCACATTAACAGGCTTGGTTTTTCGCAAAAAATTATTTGCACTCATGATAGCTTCTCCATATGTATTGCACTTGCATGTGTATAACAGAGGCCTTCCCCGATGACGAGGTAAGAGGCCAAGAGAACACCAACCAAGACTTAAAGACCACGAAAAGTTCCCTCGATTCCACACCACTCTTTCTCTTAACCGCCGCGCGCGCTATCATGCGCTAGGGACAACCGACAACAAGCGTCAGCTTCACCTGACCTTTACTGTACGATCGAGTACTGCCGGTATGTTAATTCGGATCATTTCAGCGCGTGACATGCACCGCAAAGAGAGGACCAAATATGAACAATCGAAAAAAAATTCCTGAGTTTAAAAGCGAAGCTGAAGAACGTGCGTTCTGGGAAAGTCATGACTCCAGTGAGTATATAGACTGGGATAAGGCTCAGACTGCCTCTTTCCCAAATCTGAAGCTGTCAACAAAAACCATTTCGCTCCGGCTTCCCGAGGGACTGCTGGATCGTATAAAAATTGAGGCGAACAAGCGCGATGTGCCCTACCAATCCCTTATCAAAACCTGGCTGTCGGAAGATGTTAAACCTCGCTAACAACGGTCCGCTCGGTTTTTCGGTGGGGTGAGGTCTCCAGACCGAATCCGGCTCGTTTTCACCACCTACTACACCCTCTGCTGACTTCTGCACGCCCATTTGCCGAAAGAAAAGGACTTCGTCCGCCTGGACGAACCACGGCAACATGGAGCATCAAGCCGACTCCAACCCTCCAGGTAAACAGATGAGTTAACGATTGAGGTTTCCCCCCTTCTCCGACGCCTGCCGCCCGTCCGCATGATCGGACGCTCTTCTTCTTGGCGGGCTTGTGTGAGCCCCGCGAGTTAGCCCGCCTCTTCCCCCTTCGCGTCGGATCAATCTGATGAGGGCGGGGCGTCAATGGTTTTGCCCACTTTTGCCTCCACAACAAAGGTTGCGCTCCTCGAGACGCATCAGGCAAAACCTCGGCTGCCGGGGCGAAACCCGGCAACCCAGAACCTCACGCCGCCCCCAAACATTCCGTGATGACGAAAAGTTAACGATTGAGGTTTTCCCCCCTGGTCCGACGCCTTCCGGCTGGCCCACGGGAGGACGCTCTCATGAGTTGGCGGGCCTTGTTTGAGATTCTATGGTTTAGGTCAAGCCTTTTGTGAGCCGGTCCGGGTTAAAAGTCGTCTGATAGCGATGAATGGACCACGCGGCTCGGGCGATTTTGCGCGCGATAATGACTAACGTCGCCGTGCCACTCCAGCCTTGGGTGCGATAGGCGTCGTAGATGGGTTTCCAGACTTTGGTTCAGACCGCGGCCATGGCAACATTAAAGAGCAACCGGCGTACCTCGGCCGGGCCGCGTTTGGATAAGCGGCGGCGCCCGCTTTTCTGCCCCGAGTCCTTGGCTCGCGGGTCGAAGCCGATGAAGGCGACGAAGGCATCGGCATTGCGGAACGGCACCCGCTCTAACGTATTGGTGAGGCTCAGCCCGACCAACGGGCCGACGCCCACGATAGTTTCGATCCGCGGTTGGGCGTCTCGATGCCCGGGCGCCCGGGCCGCCAGCGTGGCCATGGTGGCATCGAGCTTGGCCAGCAAGGCATCCAACTTTTGGAGCACGGCCTTGACGTCAGAGGCAAACCCGCTGAGGTTGTTCATCGTGAGCTTGAGCATGCCCTTGATCCGGACGAGCTTGGCCCGCCGCCGAATTAACCGGTCGAGTTGGCGTTGGGTAGCCGTCGGCGGTGTGTAAGGCCGCAGGCACTGGTGTTCTTGGGCGACCAAGCGAGCCAACAACGTCGCATCGACTCGATCCGTTTTCGCCCGCGCGCCCATGGCTTTGGCATAAGGCCGGGTTTCCATCGGATTCAAGAGAAAGACGGTGTGACCGTGGGCATGCGCCAGATCCGCGAGGACCTCATGAGAGGTATTGGTGGATTCGAGCCCAAGGCGACTGCCGGCGGGCAAAGACTTGAGCCACGTGCGTAAGGCGGTGCGCTGATTGCGGATCTCGTGAACTGGAAAGTGTTGCTCGGCACAAGCTACGACTACGGTGTCTTTGGCCACATCGCCTCCGACATTCAAAACGGGTTGCATACGCGTCGCCTCCACAAATAAGGTTCACCAATGGGGTGGGCCACACCAACGTAAGCTTGCGTTCAAATCGGCGGTCAGGAGTCCTGCCGCAAGATTCTTCATCGACGTTGAGGATGTGGATGGGAGAAGTCTCAAACCGTCTGTCCAGAAACTGGCAGATGCGAAGCGATGTCCCTCCACCCCCGACCCCTCGGAGCTTCTCAAGAATGACAAGAAAAGACCATACAAGCGGAGCGAGTTGGTCCGCCCTCCTAAGACTGGCGTCCGTCCCCTGCATGAGGCCAGACGGGGCGTCAATGGTTTTGCCCACTTTTGCCGAAACAAAAGTGGGTCGTCCGCCGGGGCGAAACCCGGCAAACCTTCCAAAAACTGCAAGGCTGACGAACGAAGAGAAAAATAATTAAAAGACTCTACCTCCCCTAACCCCGCCTTACAAAAGCGGGGAATCTGCAAAGAAAAAAATGCCCTCTTAAGACCGTAGCTATGACCAAGGATTTGAGTTTCCGGTTTATCTAGCTTGCCGACGATGCGGGGATATCCCCGCATCCACTCATTCGTCCCCGCAATCCCCGCAAACCGAGCCACGCCACATTACGCAT
This sequence comes from Candidatus Nitrospira allomarina, assembly GCF_032050975.1. Lineage (NCBI taxonomy): Bacteria > Pseudomonadati > Nitrospirota > Nitrospiria > Nitrospirales > Nitrospiraceae > Nitrospira > Candidatus Nitrospira allomarina. The sequence continues at coordinate 3,946,768 of NZ_CP116967.1, forward strand.
AACCAACTGTTTTACAACAACTTTCCCAATTCATCGTCATGGCAAGCCCCTTGCGATAGGACGGTTTCAACAATCGCATTCGCAATCGGAAAGGAGGTGAACATTCACAGGTGCTAAAGAGCGGCTTTTAAAAGAGTCCGCGAAACAGGACGACCGGAAATGCCAACGACAACTTAACGACTTCACAAGGAGACAGCCATGAACGTGAAAATTTCTCAACCACCTGCATCACAACATCACACGGAGCCCCCAGCCTCTGAGCCCGAAGCCGGCCCATCGGATACCAAGGAGATTATTTACCTCGCCTCCGGGTTACTCATCCTGGTTTTGGGGATAGGCGGCCTCTTGATGTATTCCGAGGAAACACCCCTGCCTGCGACCGCTTCTCAGGGAATAGATAAAGCGCAAATGGCGAGTGCGTTTACCTCCTCCGAACAGCAACCCGCTTCTGACGAACCCCTGGCATTGAGCCAGGCCTTGGCTGAAGAGCCAGGGACCAATACGATCATCCCTGCCACCGGGCCGGGTGAGAAGCAGCCGATGGCAGAGACGGATGTCTATTTTGCGTTTAACGAGTCGACCTTGTCCGATGAGGCAAAGGACAGACTTAAAACCCGAATGGAGAACAGGCCGGAGGGATGGAGCGGCACCCTCCGCATCGTGGGACATACCGATGCTCAGGGACCGGATGCCTATAACCGTGCCTTGGGGCTCAAGCGAGCGCAGTCTGTCAAAACCTTCTTGCTGTCACTTGGCGTGGCTGAGAATGACGTCCAAGTAGACACGTTGGGGAAAGACGGATCAATCTGTCAGGAAGAAACGCCGGAATGTTTTGAACAAAACCGTCGGGCACATGTCGCGTTACTCCCTGCTTCAACACCAGAAGGAGGAGACCTCCAACTGTCATTGGCTCCCGCAGACACGGACAGCCCGGCCGGTGAAGAACTGGGTCTGACCACTGACGAATCACCCATCGTCTCTTCGGACACTGAAGTCTCCTTCCAGGAGGAAGTTCAAGAGGAATCGGTCTCTTCCGATCCACTCCTCACTGTGGAATCCCTTCCCTAAGACTCTCACCCCGGGTTGGCTCACCCTGCTGTGGGTCGGCCCGGGCCCGCCCTGACGGACAGTCTTAACTATCACCTTTCATGACGATAAAGGAGCCGGTATGAATTTCTGGAAGCAACTTCTTCTGCCTCTTGCCTTTTGGCTCACCGGCAGTGTGGTGGATTGCCTGGGCCTTCCTCCCGTGTCCGCTCAACCATTGGAACCCGACGTCCCGGCACCCTCTCAACAGGCCGGACCGGACATATCACATGGCTTGTCGATTCGCCCCATGTCGGGAGGCTCCACTCTCCCAGCCCCCACCGTCTCCACCCATGTCACCACGACCATCAGCGGGCTGATCGTCCGCACCACCGTCTCGCAAACCTTTCACAATCCCAGCTCCGAATGGGCCGAGGGCATCTATGTCTTTCCGTTACCCGAGCAGGCGGCCGTCGATCACCTGCGCATGCGGATCGGCGAGCGGGTGATTGAAGGGATGATCCAGGAGCGGGCCGAAGCCAGGAAAACATTTGAACAGGCCAAGCGCAAGGGACAACGCGCCAGCCTGCTGGAGCAGGAACGACCCAATGTGTTTACCGCGTCCGTGGCGAATCTCGCGCCGGGTGAACCCATCATGGTGGAGATTGAATATCAGGATACGGTCCGGTATGACCAAGGCCGGTTTTCTCTCCGGTTTCCGATGGTGGTCGGGCCACGCTATATTCCCGGCACTCCCCTATCTTTAGTCGAGGCTCAACCCCAAACGACCGGCGCGGGGTGGGCGGTCAATACCGATCAGGTTCCCGATGCGTCACGGATCACGCCGCCGGTACAGCATCCCGTTGAAGGCCCCATCAATCCCCTCACCTTGCAGATCGATCTGGCACCCGGCTTTCTACTTGATCGCGTGGAGTCCCCCACTCACCCCATTCGGGTTGAAACCCATTCCAACGGACGCCTACATATTACCTTGGCCGACCCATCCACGTTTGCCGATCGCGATTTCGAATTGGCCTGGACTCCGCAAGCTTCGCATGAAGCCCAAACACAACTGTTTCTGGAGGAACACGAGGGCGAGACCTACGGTCTGGTGTTTTTCCTTCCGCCACAAATTAACGAAGCCGGGCCGGGTGACATACCGCGTGAAGTCATCTTTGTGATGGACACCTCGGGTTCCATGGCCGGCGCATCGCTCGTGCAAGCCAAAGCCGCTCTGAAACTGGCCGTGTCCCGGCTGACTCCCAGGGACCGATTCAACATCATTCAGTTCAATTCCATCACGAAACAATTATTTCCACTGGCCGTGCCGGCTGACACCCGCGCAATTCAACGCGCGCTTTCGTATGTGAACAGCCTTCAAGCTGAGGGCGGGACGGAAATGCTTCCGGCAATGGTTCAAGCATTGTCCCATCAAAAAGAAGAACAAACCTCTCTCAGGCAGGTGATCTTTATCACGGACGGGCTGATCGGCAATGAAGAGGAATTCTTTGCGACCCTTCAACGTCTCCTCGGCCAGACCCGCTTGTTTACCGTGGGCATCGGCTCCGCTCCCAACGGACATTTCATGCGGAAGGCCGCTCAACATGGACGGGGTACCTTTACCTACATCGGCACCACACAAGAGGTGCAAGAGAAAATGCATCGCCTGTTTGTCAAACTCGAACAACCCGCATTTCTCAATCTTGCGCTGGAAGGTTCCGCTGGTGCGGCATGGGATCTCCTTCCGGCTCCACTGCCGGATGTGTATGCGGGGGAACCGCTCATGGTATCGTTTCGAACCGCGACGCCGCCCTCCCAACTTATCGTTTCCGGCACTCACGGAACCGTTCCATGGAAAAGGGAACTGCCGTTCGCGGCCGGGCTTTCCCGGTCGGGCATCGCGGTCCATTGGGCCAGGCAAAAGATTTCACAACTCACGGATCACCAGGCTTCATCGGCCCAACCTGATCAATCCAAACAGCAAACGGAACTCCGTCAGGGGGTCATCGATGTGGCCCTTAGACATCATCTGGTTAGCCGCTACACCAGTCTGGTGGCCGTAGAAACCACCCCTGCTCGCCCTGAACATCGCCCACTCCACTCCCATGCGATGAAGGCCAACCTTCCGCATGGCATGCAGTACGAGGCAATCTTTGGCTGGCCGCAAACCGCCACACCGTCAACGCTCTATCTTCTGTTAGGAATTTTCATGCTCTGGATGGGAGGGTTATGGACGCGACAACAAGTCGCACGGATGTGACACCCCATACGCGTCGGGTGTTGGCAGGCATGTTGTTGGTCCTGGGAGTCTGGTTGATTGGACAGGGGCTGTGGATTCCCGTGAAGGCCATTGCCGCCCAATGGCTCTTGCAACATGCCTGGGCACAGACTCTTAAGACACAACAACCTGCCAAACCCTGGCCGTGGGCGGATACCTGGCCGATCGGACGCTTGCTCGTTCCGCGACACCGCATCGACCAGATTATCCTGGCCGATGACAGCGGACAATCGTTAGCCTTCGGACCGGGACAGCTTTCCGGAAGAGTGCAGGCGGATGAACCCGGTGCCATCGTGTTGAGCGGACATCGCGATACGCACTTTCAGTTCTTACAATATCTTCAGAAAGACGATCTCGTCGCTGTGGAATGGCCGACTGGGAATCGAACGTCCTATTTCGTTCAGGAACACATGATAGTTGATAGCCGCCACACCCGTCTTGCCAATCATGCGGATGCAGATGCATTGATCTTGACGACCTGTTATCCCTTTGATGCGATCGTCCCTGGCGGGCCGCTCAGGTATGTGGTGAGAGCAGAAAAATTCTAGCGCTGAAGAATGACAGTCGTGCAGGAAAGAGAATAGTTCACGTTCGGCTGTATCGTTTGGTTGAAAACCCACTCGCGTCCACCTGCCCGAGACGCTCAAACTCGGTTATCCCTCACAACCATCCCTTCCGCTTAAAATACCAATAGGGAGCGATTCCGGATAACACCATGGCGCATAAAGCCAGGGGATACCCCCACCACCAATGCAGTTCCGGCATCACATCGAAATTCATCCCGTAGATACTGGCAATCAAGGTCGGAGGCAGAAACACCACTGCGGCAATGGAAAAGATTTTGATAATTTGATTTTGTTCGATACTAATGAGCCCCATTGCGGCATTCATTAAAAAATTGACCTTTTCAAACAGGAAGGCGTTATGCGGCAGAAGAGAATCGATATCACGTAAAATTTCGCGAATCCAATCACGGACAGTTTCATCTCCCCGCCCCCGCCGAAGGAGGAAGGCTAAGGCACGTTGGGTATCCATCAAACACAGCCGCACTTTCCCGTTCCCATCTTCCTCCCTGGTGAGCAAATCGATCGCCCCCTGCAAATTTCTGCCCTCTTTGGTCAGTACCGTTTGACTAATGGTTTCCAAAGCCAAATGGGTGGCTTCCAACTGGTCGGCCAGGTGTTCAATTTTCAATTCAAACAAAGCCAAAAGAACCGACAATGGATCCCGGATCAAATCCGATTCATGGCGGGCTCTTCGCCGCATCAGACGAAACAACGGGATGGGATGATCGTGCAAGGTAATGATGCAGTTGTCTCTGATCGTAAAGGCCACCGCCCTCGTGGTGGCACGATGATCTTCTTCCTGAAAAAAGAATGAATAGATATGAAGGCTATCCTCTCCTTCATTGACACGGGCACTGGCTTCAATTTCCCGCACCTCTTTGCTGGTGGGCAAAGGTTGCTCGTACAGCGTCTCAATTAATTGCCGTTCGTCGTCCGTTGGGGCGGTGAGATCGATCCACATGGCCACGTCAAGAGAATTGGAAAGCTCCGGGACGGACAAAGCCTGGAACTTTCCATCATGTAAAACATACGCGTTGATCAATGGTCGATCCTCTCTTGTTCGCGAGATCGAAAAGAGTAACTCTTCATTCAGATCCTTCGTCTGATCCCGGGCTCGGCACCACCAGGCCCCTGCAAAAATTACTGCCGGAGTGCCCTCCTCATCACATGGACGCCAGAATGGGTAAGAGAAAAAACAACGTGCCGGTTTTACATTAACCTGATTCGATGAAGCAAGCCGCGAGCGACAGTCTTGTGTCCACAGCCAAAACGAGGCGATTCTCTCCCAGTGGAAATGGGCCAAGAGAACGAGAGACCCATAAAAAAATTTACTCCAGCAGGAATCAGGAATAGATCAGAGGATGAGGAAGGTTCAAACCCTGCTGACGGGAGGCGATCTTCTTATGAACCGATGAAGTGGACCCGGGGGCTTAATGCACCAATCCCGGGAGGGGCCCCACCTCAACAAGCGAAGGCATGGACTCCTGATAAGAGTGCAGATACGCATGATGGTCGTGCATCGTGGCCCCATCAGGAAGCAGGTCGTATAACGGGCCGAGTTTCCCACGAATTTTTCTTGCATAAAACTTCGGTAACTCCAACGTTTCCCCCTCCAGAAAGCTGCGGACCGACACATTCGTATCCAATAATCCCCGGATCTTCGTGTGGTATTTGATCCGGCCGAACCCTTCACTCGACACCGACCGGATGAAATTAAACCATGTGGGAATCCAGCCACGATTCAGCATCATCCGCCTGGCAATCATCGGCCAGGAAAACGCATGCCGGGACAGATCCACGACATGATCATAAAATTCCGGCCAGGCATAATGCTTGGGACGCACGTTCATCGCGTGGTTGTTATCAAGAAAATGAAAAGGGAAGGGTAGCACCCGTCCATCCCGTTGCAATTCCCGATTAAAGGGAGCGGCCTGACCAAAGGCCGTCAGCAGGGAAAAGGCAGGAAAGGCTCCGGGAGCCAAGTCTAAAAATTGTTTGGTGAGGTCAAACGGTTCAGATCCCTGGTCGGAATCCAGGCCCAACACGAAATTCACCTGAACATAGGGGATATAGCGGAGTATCAGATTGATATGATCGGCCACCTGCTTCACTTTTTCTTGTCCTCTGTGGCGACCGGTCCGGGATTTATCGCCCATGTCATACCACGACTCAATCCCCGGCAAAATTGCCTTGAATCCATTTTGCTTCAATCGTTTCAGGTGGGGTTCGGCCAGGAGCGACAGGGTACTTTCTGCAATGAAGTCGATACTATCGGGCGGAATCGCCGTTTCAATGGCATTCATATATTCCTGAAACCGCACGCCGAAATTCGGGTCGTGCCAGGCCACAATCGGTCGCTTCAACTTTGTCCGCAGAAATTTGAGATCCTCGCTGATCTGATCAAACGATAAAGGCTGATAGTCCACATTGGCGTCCACACAAAACCCGCAGGTATAGGGGCATCCCATGCTGCCGATCATCGGCACGACTTTAAATGAGGTGGGCGCCTTGGCAATGGTCGGCTCAATAAATTTCCAGCGCTCCTTCGCCCCGGGCAATGCGGTCGGCTGCCGGGCTGCTGCGAGCTGAACTCCCAGAGGACGATGCTGCGCACAATCCGCCAGAATATCCTGAATGAGATTCTTGTCGGTAAACCCGACGACATAATCGAAGTACTTGGCCGCATCCTGCGGATAGCTCCGGGCGTGAGGCCCGCCCAGTACCGTCACGGCCCCTCGAGCTCGAAACATCTGACTGATGGCATACGCTGTCAGCGCCGATCGGGTAAAGGCCCCGATAAACACAATATCGGTTTCGTCTAATAATTCCTGTTGGAGATCTTCGCGCCCGGTGTAACACACAAAACGCACTTGATGACCCAATTCTTCACACCACACTCCGACGACCTGCGGCATGATGCTCGCCAGATTTTGATTCATCACCCTGGCATAGAGAGAATTGGTGGGACCTTTGGTGACCAGATCCAGTATCGTCACCCGACGTGGGCGCATAGACAACCTCCTAAGGTGGGAGAACAGAAAATCCTGCTGGAGGGGAATAGAGGAATCTCCTGAAGCTGCCCTACCGTAGAGGAAATCCTGTGATGAGGTCAAGGACAACCAGTTGCATTAAGACCGATCTTCCTGTACGGTTTCGTGAGAATCGACCGTCTTGCAGGATCCAAGCCATTCTCCGGCTGTTCTGGCCGGTGCCGTAGCCCAAATCTCCTCAGACCGGCCTCGATACGCAACCTCAGCATAGAACAATGTCGTTCGTGCTTCGTCTGGTTGTGCCCAACAAAGGAACCGACAGTCATGCTGAATCAAAAACGCCGAAAAGACCTTCGCAATGTCGCCATCATCGCTCACGTCGATCATGGCAAAACAACGTTAGTGGATGCCCTGCTCAGGCAAACCGGCGCGCATATATTTAAAGAAGGCGAAGCCGTCATTATGGATTCGAATCCTCTGGAAAAAGAGCGTGGCATTACCATTTTTTCGAAAAATGCTTCCCTCCTCTATAAAGATACCCGCATCAATCTCGTCGATACGCCTGGCCATGCCGACTTTGGGAGTGAAGTCGAGCGCATTCTCCGCATGGTGGATGGCGTGCTTTTACTCGTGGATGCCTTTGACGGCCCGATGCCCCAGACCAAATTCGTCCTGAAAAAATCGTTGGAACTGCATCTGAAGCCCATCGTCGTGATTAACAAGATCGACCGCCCCAGCGCCCGTCCTGAAGAAATCGTGAATCAAACCTTTGATTTGTTTTGTGAACTGAACGCGACCGACGAACAGTTAGATTTCCCCATTGTGTATGCATCCGGAAAAGAAGGAAAGTCCACGCTGGACATGAGTGATCCCGCCGTTGATATGAAACCCTTATTAGACACGATCATTCATCGGGTCCTCCCGCCCGTGGCTGATCCGGAGCAACCGTTTCAAATGCTCGTGACGATGTTGGAATATGACTCCTACATCGGTCGTGTGGCAGTGGGACGGATTGTCCATGGGATGATTGAAGTCGGCAATCAGATCGTCGCTGTTAAACGGGATGGCACCATTTCCCGCGGCAAGGTCACCAAACTGCTGGCCTATCAGGGGCTCACCCGGATCGAAACCGATTCCGCTCAAGCCGGAGACATTATTTCCCTGGCCGGCCATCAGGACGTTCGGGTGGGAGAAACCTTAGCTTCTCCTCAAAACCCGACAGCCTTACCGACCGTCAACGTTGATGAACCGACGATTTCCATGAACTTCTCTCATAACACCAGCCCGTTGGCCGGGAAAGACGGAGGGCGTTTTCTCACGTCCCGACACATTCGTGAACGCCTGGCTCACGAAGCCATGATGAATGTGGGCATTAAAGTAGAGGAAGCCGATGGTGGCGAACGATTTACGGTCTCGGGACGCGGAGAACTTCATCTGTCCATTTTAATCGAAACCATGCGTCGGGAAGGTTTTGAATTGGAAGTATCCCCACCGAAGGTCATTTATAAAGAAATGGACGGCGAAATTCTGGAACCCGTCGAACTCGTGGTCATTGAGGTGGACCCCGGTTATCAGGGTGCGGTCATCGAAGCGCTGGGTGGCCGGAAAGCCGAAATGAAGGACCTGCGGATCAGTGCGGTCGGCACCGTCCGCATGGAATTCCACATTGCGTCACGTGCCCTTTTGGGATTTCGCAGTGAATTATTGAGGATGACCAGAGGCAGCGGTGTCATGTCCCAAATTTTCCATGAATACCAACCCTTTAAAGGAGAGATTCCTCATCGTTCGGCTGGCGTGCTCATTTCTCATGGTCCTGGACAAGCGGTGGCCTATGGCCTCTGGGGCCTGCAAGATCGTGGAGAAATTTTCCTCCATCCTGGAGACGATATTTATGAAGGCATGCTGGTTGGGGTCAACAACAAAGGCAATGACCTGGTGGTGAATGCCATTCGCGAGAAAAAACTCACTAATATTCGAGCCTCAGGAACCGATGAAGCCATTCACCTCATTCCCCCACGGGAAATGACCCTGGAATTCGCCTTGGAATTCATCGAAGATGATGAACTGGTCGAAGTGACTCCAAAAAATGTGCGGCTGCGAAAACGCTACCTCACGGACAACGAACGCCGCTCCGCTCGCAACCTGTCCAAGAAGGCTCAATGACTTTTGCCTCTTTGTAATTTTTGATGTGATTTTTGGGCCTTGCCATCACTTAACCGTGGCGGCGAGGCCCATGGCCATTCTCTCCGAATCAACCCGCATGCCTTGTGGAACACATCACTGTTCGCCTGACTCCAATACCCTTTGACGAGTGTTGATGCAGGACACCTTCCTCTCAGGTCTTTCTCAACAATCCTTCGAACAAATGGATCACAAAAGACTGGAAATCACTCTTGGGGCCCCCTCTTGTAATTTCAAATTAACCGGTTCCAGTGGCTATCAGGCAACGCTCCGCCCTACTCGCCATAAGATTTTGACCCCTTAGGCCTTTTCCCTTCTTCAGCACTTTCCTCTTTCATCATTTTTACGTATAATTCAGGCCTACCGTCCAGACGGGAAAAAGCCTTGCCGGCAAGGCCTATCGCCCGATAGCAGTCCATACCATTGTGGAGCAGGCATGAACAACAATTTCTTCAAAGGACATGGCCTGGGCAATGACTATATTGCTCTCGACCCGGCCAAAATGTCTTTTAAATTAACACCGCGGACCATCCGGGCTCTCTGTGATCGGCATTGGGGAGTGGGAAGTGACGGCATTCTGGCGCTCGGGCCTTCGAAAAAAGCAGACTTTGGACTGCGCATATACAACCCGGATGGGAGTGAGGCCGAGAAATCCGGTAATGGACTGCGGATTTTCGGCTGCTATCTGTACCACACCAAGCATACGAGGAAAAAACACTTTACGGTTGAAACCAAGGGCGGATTGGTTGAGATCCATTTGGAACTCAACGGTCACGGATACGTGAATGGGGCCACAGTCGATATGGGACGAGCCTCGTTTCAACCCATTTCGCTTCCCTGCACCTTACGGGTGCCTGAGTTGATTCAACAGCCCGTGAAGGCCGCAGGCCAGTCTCTCCGGTTTACCGGAGTCAGTGTCGGAAACCCGCATTGCGTGGTGTATAAGAAAGAGGAAGAACAATGGACCCGCCAGGATCTTCTTGAAATCGGGCCGGAACTGGAAAACCATATCATTTTCCCCAAACGAACCAACGTCCAACTGGCCGTTCCAACCGGACCTCGAACCATTTCTATTTTGATCTGGGAACGGGGTGCGGGAGAAACACAGGCCTCGGGTTCCTCCGCCTGTGCGGCAGCTTGTGCCGGAGTACGGTTAGGATTAGTGAAAAGCCCCGTGAGTGTGAAGGCCCCTGGGGGAACCTTGGATATTACCGTTGATCCTCAGTACAACATCACAATGAAAGGGCCCGTGACCGAGGTCGCCAGAGGGGAAATCAGTCAAGCCTTCATAGACGGCCTGCGGTAAAAAAAATATTTATTCCCCACTCCTCGGCTCGCATTCGAATTTGATTCGTCACCCTGCTGAAATGACCTCCCGAACTCTCACAGAAAAGCCAAGACATCCCTTATACACTGCTACGATAACCCTCCTTTCAAGAAAGGCATCCAGGTCCCTGGCTTTCCAACTCGAAAAATCATTAACGATTCTTCCTCAGACTTTTTTTTCACCTTCTCCGAGGCGAGGACAGCGGGCCTAAACCTGAGCCTATCTGCCATCGGCTCCCTCACGCTTACCTTTGGTCCCGTGGCCATCCCCATTCAGGAATAGCCATAGGTCCGGCACACACTTTTGCCCTGCTCTGCTTTGCCTGAGGGATTATCCGCAAACACCAGTTCCCTCCGACAGCATGAGGCAACCTATCCGATATCCACCTGGAAACGAGGAACCAGCTATTCTCCTGTTTAGGCTGGATTACTCTGGTAACTTTGGAAACTCAAACGGAATCGGTTCGCCGGTCAAAGCTTTTAGAAAGGCAATAAGATCGGCTTTCTCTTGCGGCGCCAATCCCAGTGGTTTCATCAACGGACTCAACTGAGGATTGGCATTCCCGCCTTTATCAAAAAAGTCGATAACCTCCTCTAATGATTTATAAGCACCATCATGCATATACGGGGCAGTTTCCGTGATGCTTCGAAGGGTTGGAGTTTTGAATGCTCCCTTATCGCGTTCTCGAAGAGTCACATAATACCGCCCCAAATCTTCTTCCATCGGTCCCACTTGCGGCACGCCGAGGTTGTGAAACCGATTATCCGTAAAATTGGATCCGTTGTGACAGAGGATGCACCGGCCTTTTCCCTTAAAGAGGGCCATCCCACGTTGAGCATCTTCTCCCATCGCTTGTTGATCACCTAAGATAAACTTATCGAAGGCCGAATTGGTGGAGATGATGGTCCGTTCATAGGCAGCTATGGCTTCGGCGATTCCCTGCAAACTCACTCCGGTTCCGAATACTTTCTGGAACTCTTCCTGATAGCCTTTTATCTTCGCAATTTTTGGAACGACATGTTCATGGGTCTCAGCCATTTCAACAGGATTATGAATAGGACCAATGGCCTGTTCCTCCAACGAGCCGGCTCGACCATCCCAAAATTGGAAGGGATTAAAGGCGGTGTTGTACACTGTAGGCGATTGCCGGCCGCCCCGTAGCCCTCCAACGCCCACCGAGGTTTGGTTGGGATCGGCAAATCCCGCAACAGGGTTATGACAAAACGCACAAGAGATGGCATTGTTTTTGGATAACCGTCCATCAAAATACAGCTGTTTTCCAAGAGAAATTTTTGCCGCGTAATTGAGGTTACCGGGAGGCTGTGGAACAACAGTCGGCAGTGGACCAATGTCGGAAACCGTATGACCATCAACCGTGATCATTCCCGCTGCTGAATCAGGAGTCGTTTCACTCCCTATTCCAGTGGAAGTGAGGCTCAGTCCTACCAGGATTGTGCAAAGTCCTGTGGTCAGTTCCCTTCTGAATGCTGGCTTCATTCCGTCTTTCCCTCCTGATCAGTTTGATGCCGTTCCCGATGAACACAACCCCTTAATCAATACCTTAGTGTACCCTGAATGTCAGCAAAATAAAAAGACAAATGCTTCATCTATACTAAAGAGAGATGCTCCAACCTGGATTTTTCAGGTAAGTTCCTTTTCAAGATGGGGGCCTTGCTGAGAACCTCTAATTCGCTATTTCACCTCACAATGAATGTTGCATGAAGACACACACGTATCCCATTGATGCGGTAGTTCCAAAGCTACAGCAGACCCTCAGGCAACACCCAATTGTCCTTCTGACCGCTCAGCCGGGTGCCGGGAAAACGACACAGATCCCGCTGGCCCTTCTCAAAGAGCCGTGGCTGACAAAAAACATCATCATGCTGGAGCCGCGACGGTTGGCCGCGCGTGCCGCCGCACGCCGCATGTCCGATCTTCTGGGGGAAACCGTTGGCACTACCGTTGGATATCGAACGCGGTTGGATACCAAAATCAGCCCGAACACAAAACTGGAAGTGGTAACCGAAGGCATTCTCACAAGAATGCTTCAACACGATCCATCATTACAGAACTATGGCCTGGTCATTTTTGATGAATTCCATGAACGCAGTTTGCAAGCCGATCTGGGTCTGGCCCTCTGCCTGGAATCCCAGAAGGTATTTCGAGAGGACCTTCGGCTGTTGATCATGTCGGCCACACTCGACAGTGCGGCCATTTCGCAACAATTGAAACAGGCTCCAGTGATCACCTGCGAGGGCAGGATGTTTCCCGTTGAAACCCGCTACGTCGGAAAGCCGGATGGGATAAATTTCGCCAGACAGGTGGCCCATACCATTCATCGTCTGCTGAAGACCGAACAGGGCAACCTCCTGGTGTTTCTTCCAGGTGCGGGAGAGATCCGCCAAGTGGAACGGCTCCTGGCAGACCTTCCGCTTGACCCACATACTCGCATCGCTCCGCTTTATGGGGATCTATCCGCTCAGGCCCAGGACCAGGCAATTCTTCTACCGCCTGCCGGATGGCGCAAAGTGGTCCTATCCACTAATATTGCCGAATCCAGTCTCACCATCGAAGGTATTCGTCTCGTCATCGATACCGGACTCATGCGCGTACCACATTTTGATTCACGCAGCGGTATGAGCCGGCTGGCCACCCTCACGGTCTCCCAACAATCGGCAGGACAACGTCGCGGGCGGGCGGGACGCCTGGAACCCGGCCTGTGTATACGGTTCTGGTCTGAAGCCGAGCAGCGTACCCTCACCCCCCGAACCACACCGGAAATTCTTGATGCGGATCTCACCTCGCTCGTGTTGGAGTTGTCTCAATGGGGAAATCACGATCCCCAGGAATTATTCTGGCTTGACCCTCCTCCTTCCGGCGCCATCGCTCAGGCACGACAGCTCCTTCACTCCCTTGGCGCATGTGATACCCATGGCCACATCACCGATCATGGCCGGGCGATGGCCGACCTCCCCATGCACCCGCGTCTCGCGCATATGGTCCTGAAGGGAAAGGCGCTGGGGGCGGGAGCCTTGGCGTGCGATCTTGCCGCAGCCCTAAGCGAACGAAACCTGTTCAAAGGATCAATCGCACGAGAACATGCCGATCTTCGCACCCGATTTGATTTGCTCTATGGTGGGGCCCATGTTCAGAGAAACACCGGGGCTCCGGATAAGGGAACCATCCAACGCATTCGCCAGGTCTCTCAGTCATGGCAACGGACACTGCACATCACCGCTCCTCGCCATGTCTCCAAACAACGAATCGATCAGTTGGGTGTGCTCCTGGCACTGGCCTATCCCGACCGGATAGCGCAACGGCAATCAGCTGAGGACAGACGATACCGCCTGGCCAATGGGCGAAGCGCAAGATTCCATCACCCGGATCCATTAGAACATGAAGAATGGCTTGTGATCGCAGACCTTAACGGTGCCCCGGCAACGGCACTTATCTATATGGCTGCCCCGATTTCACATAAAGATCTGATCTCCCACTGCGGGGATCTCATACAGTCAACGGATTCTGTAATGTGGGAAGGCTCAACGCAAGCAGTCAGATCCATGCGGCAACGACGATTGGGAGAACTTATTCTGGAGGAAACCCGCCTTCCCGATCCTGATCCTGATTTAGTGTTGACCGCGCTCCTCGACGGCCTTCGAAACACGGGACTTTCCCGTTTGCCCTGGAACCCCACACTCAGAAACTGGCAGGCGCGCGTCCAATTTCTGCGCCGCGCCACGGAACCGGAGTCCGCTTGGCCGGATGTCTCGGACGACACACTCCTTCAATCACTGGACCAGTGGCTAGGGCCTTTTCTCATCAATCTCTCCAGCCTCAATCAGGTGAAACGAATCGATCTTGCCTGGCCGCTCCAGGCGCTCCTTTCTCCTGAACAACGGCGCACGCTCGACTCCCTGGCGCCCACCCATCTCACTGTGCCGACAGGATCGCACATTCCCTTGGATTATCTCTCAGGAGAGATTCCCGTTCTGGCTGTCCGTCTTCAGGAATTATTCGGACAATGCGACACGCCCCGCCTGGTCAACGGGAGGATCCCTGTCCTCATTCATCTGCTCTCTCCGGCCAGACGTCCCGTTCAGGTCACCCAGGACCTCACAAGTTTTTGGAAAACCGGTTACACGCAAGTGAGAAAAGAATTGAAGGGCCGCTACCCCAAACATTTCTGGCCCGATGACCCTTTTCAGGCCCCTCCCACTCGCGGCATTAAAAAGCAATAATTCAAAGGGGACTGTGATTTAATCCGTCTGGATCCTCATCTAACTCGTTATAGAGGGTGAGGATGGATTCATCCAAACCAATCCAGCCATGTCCTTCGAGTTTCGGCGGCATCAACAAACTATCTCCCGGCAAAGAGGGGTGGCTCCACACAAATAGAACATATTCAGTCATTCCTTCCAGAAAGGGTTATGCTTACTCATTCAGATGGCAGCGACTTTTTCAAAGACGTGACAATGACAATGTTCCCGATAAACAACTACATCTTTCCATTATGCAGCCGTGAGAGCTCCAGGCCCATTCTGCGATTACCCTCGTCATTCAAATGTTGGTCAATTTGCCAGTAGAGATCTTCTTTTCTCCAACCCCTTTCTTTAAAGATGGGAGCGAAGTCAATAAAGTCGATCTTTTGGCCACGAAGAAATTCTTTTACCTGATTAAAGATATCGGCATTATTGAAATCACTTCTTGGTGGGATTAATAAAAAAATCAAATGATATCCATTCAATTTCGCATCTTCGCCCCAAACCGTAATCGCTTTTTTGGTTTTCTCCGCAAAAGGGGAAAAAGAAAATTGGTTCAACACTTCTGAATCCTCAAACAACCTATAAATACTTCTTTTTTTTGGTTTGTCGGGAGAACGAATTCCTGTTGCCAGAAGCATTTTTTTGAAAAGGGCATTGGAAATATTCGTCAACAATGAATGCCGTAGCAAAAAACTCTTTGTTTTCCTCCATAAGGATTGTGATTCTTCGGGTTCTTGAAAAGTATGTTCATCAATTGCCCTAATTTTCGGGGAAATCTCACGAACCCGATCTTCATCGGGTATACGAATGATCTGCTCCTTTCCCATTTCATAAACCGTATCGATGAGAAAACCATCGACGACTATCGAATGTGGAAAGGTGAAATCATTGATAATATCATTAGCAAAAAAACCGACAAACACGACAGTCGGCTGACGCCCAATTGTTTCAATAATCTTTTTGAATTTACCAAATTGGTGTATTGTCCCTGTATGGCCCACTCCACATTTGGCTGTTAACATTCCGGTGTTATTTTCCCAGACTGTCGCAAATTTGTCTTCGTAACGGCCAAAACCCCAAGTAAATGAGTCCCCAGCGAAATAAACATAGCCTTCTTTGCTAGTAGAGAAATCCTCCAGACTGTTTCTATCGAAACACCCAAGTTCATTGGCAAATATTTCAAATTCCACCCCGTCGGGTATCGACTGGGTTCCCCTAGCAAGAGGGGTAATATCAAAACCAAGAAGAGGGTCGGCCTGATAATAATAACGTGAGCCCCCCCTCAGTCCGCTCAAACGCGGGTCCTTGGGGTGGGACCGATAATCTGGAGCAAATTGAGCCCATTGGGGAGGTATCAAAAAATACAATCCGACGTCGACGAGAAAAAAGCCGAAAAAGGTCAAGAGAATCAAAGAGAGCCATAGGAAGGTAGGATGAGTCAGACGAGAAGTCATTGTCGAATCTTTTCTTGGTTTTTGGTTAATACAAAAAATAGTTTTAGCCTACCGACATTACAGAATTTCGGTACCGTAATCAAAAGCAGAGTCGCATCGCATATGGAGACAAGAGTAATTTGGATGGTGCGCAGTCGTCAGGATAAGCGAGTCCTCTTCCCCTCAGCCCCGTTTGGTCTTATGTGCAAAGGATCGCCAATCTGGAAGCTCGATACGATCCCAGGAGTGTATTTTAAAGACATCTTAACGGGAGAATTGTCGATAACGGGATGCGGGCCGCACTGCCGGTTCTCTGCATAGCTAATGATGGTGGCGTGATTGTTCGTGAGGTAAATACCCAAAAGTCGCCTTTGGCGAAGACCCGATAGGGATCCGGAAAGCATGGTACCTCCAATCAATGTCCCCACTAAGTCCCCACTAAAGCCAACACATACTCGACATCTTTGATGCTCCTGACCGATCATGATTCAACACGATTTTACCAGCCATGACATTATCAACATTGATCCAAAAGACCAACTTCTCTACCAATGGTTTGAAGCCCTGCCCCGGTGCCTCTTCCATGCCCGCAAGGCTCTCCAATGAGCCGGCATTCAGCAAGATTTTAGGCACACCTGCATTTAAAGATATCCATGGATGTTCTCCAGAGACACTTATTTTTTTGGTAAACTATCCAAATTCTGAAACTCGTTGGCATGGTCTGTCTGCGAAAATCCTTAGTAATCTCTTTAGAAAAAACGCGCATCACACATACCAGTGCATTGGTATGCCCATTTCACGGTTTCCTTGCAGTCTTTCGTACGAGGAAAATTTTCCACCACATATTATGCCCATGGACACACTACTTCACAATTTCGCACATCTCTTTCCATCGTTAAGGGGAAAATCCAGATTCTCTTGCTATTCTTCTGGAGAATTTTTAAGGTAGGCTTGATAAATAATTCCTTCTATAGGCCTTTTCATTTTCGACCTAAGGAGCCGGCCTCATGCATTTAAAATTCACTTCTCATATCCTGGTGACGGCGGGTTGGGTCTTCGGCAGTTTTTTTCTGGGATGCTCCAGCGTGGAACTCACAAAGATCCCCAAAAAACCCTTGCCCTTCCATCCCCCTCCTCTGATTGAATTACCATTGGAATTGCCACCGGAAGGAGGTCCACGACGCCCCGTCGATGCCATGTCCCCCACAACCTTATCCGGTCCGGGACCGGAAATTATCATTGTCGAATCGAACCAGCCTGCCTTACGTGCCACAGCAGAACGGGATCCAGACGTGAAGACCAAATTGGGCGATCGTTTTGCCTTTATTAATACCGAGGAAGTCCCTGCCGACCAATGCCTGGTGACCCTGCAGGGAGACGACACGGCTAACCCTCGAACGACCGAACGGGCATCGGCTTCCGATGCCTCCGCATATCGGTTAACCTACTACAGTTACACCCACAATGTGGCCGTGCATGTCTGCATGGAAAAAGACCGAGTGTCTTCTGTCCAGCAGGATCCGCGTGAAGGCTACCAGCCCGAAGAAGGTGAAGAAGAAATCACCACAGCCATTGAGCTGGCCAGAGTAGATCCACGAATTGCCCAGGAGGTTCAGCATCTGTACGGACATGCCATTCTGACTTCCCCTGAAGAATACCGGTACTTTTGGGTGAGCGACGAAGCGGGTTTCGGGGACCGGGTATTTTGGGTCACATTTTCTGAAACACCGGAGAGCTTGGCCCTCTACTTTGCACGAGTTGACCTCACTTCTCAGACCGTCCTAGACGCAGGCAAGGAGGCAGGACCCCAATGACTATTCCCAGACAAGGAGCGCGTCGCATGGCATCATTTCGATATTTACTCGCCGGTGTCGCATTAACCAGTGCTTTGATGGTCAGCCCCGCTTGGGCCGACTGGGAATCCAAACCGTTTACCTGGGGCCCGTGGGACTTATACCTTGAGATGAAAGATGCCGCTGGCCTCGGACTGCGCAATGTGTCCTATCAAGGCAACCAGATTTTAGGTAAAGCGGATTTGCCGGTGATCCGGGTCAAGTATGTGCGGGAGTGGCCGGCCTGGCATCCCTTCAGTTGGTTTGGCCTAGGGCGATCCAGTGGCCGATGCGGACCATTCGAGGACCGGATCAGCCCACAGCGCCTCAAAAAAAATCCTAACTGCGATGGGAAAAAGCTCTGTCAGGCCGAACATACCATCCAAGGGGTCAAGTGGTTGGAATTAGGTGTGTATGCCAAAATCGGTCAATACCATCTGTACCAGGCCTGGTATCTGAGCGAAGACGGTCGCCTGTATCCAAGCGTTCAGAGCTGGAATCTCTCCTGTAATACCGACCATGAACACCATGCCTACTGGCGGCTGGACTTTGATATCGGCGGATCCGATCAGGATCAGGTCTTTGTCCTGGACCGGAATTCTGTAAAAGACAACGGTTGGGGACCCGGGTGGGAAAAATATTTGGTAGAGGAGGATGACAAGAAGCCCGGCACCAACAGTCAGGATCGCGTTTGGTTTGTACGCGATTACCCCACCGGGCAGGGTGTCTGGGTTATTCCAGGTCCATTTGATGGAGAATCGAAGAAGTTTTCAGATCGTGATGTCTCGATTCGAAAATTTTACCGGGATGAAGATGCCGGCTGGCCATTCGGCGCACGTGGAGATTTGGAATTTAAAAGTGATGAAAGCGTCCAAGAGACCAATGTGGTCTTTTGGTATGTGGCCCATCTTCCTCATAAGGCAGCGGAAGGGGATCGACCGATGCGTTACTGGATGGGGCCACTTCTCCAGGTTCATCAAGAAACTCCCTGACACAACTTGTGGCAGTCTTCAGCAAGTCCCTGTCAGTGTGTTCTCTCCCCTGTGGCTTCAGTGGGAATAGGCTTCCTGGCGGGTAGGACTATCGTTTACTCAGCCTTAACCAGCTGATCCGGCCTGAGCCTTCCGGATACCGGAAAGAGGAAAGCATGAGAAGTGCCAAACTCTCGGCAAGAAGTTTTCCCTGCACCGTCAATTGAGAGAACCTATTCAAGAAGGCCCCAATGCTCCAAATGAATTCGATACCCGTCACATTTCCAAATTGCTTCCACAGTCCCTCTCAACAATTTCTTTTCTGAGTATCCAAACTTCTGGTATGGCCTCAATGGTTAGGTTTCCTGCAGTGCCTCATCGCCTTTTTCAGGAAAGGTTTGCTATGGTGATTGACTCATGCAGAACAGTTGACATCACATGGATAGTTCTTTTTTCTTCATTTTTCTAGCTTCACAAGTAAGGAATCATGTCATGAATTTACTTTTCGGCATTCTAAGCATACGAACCTGGGCACTCCTCACCAGCGCTTCAATTGTCCTATCGGGTGGGCTGGGTTTGGCAGAGACCGGAATTGATGGCTTCCGGGATTTAAAATTTGGCATGACGGAACAAGAGGTAGCCGCCCTACCAGCCTGCAACAACTCTAAGGAATGTCTCTATGAACTTACCGATAAAAATCGATATGTTGAACTGACCTATTTACCCGACGAGGTCTCAGATACGACGGAACCAACCGGGAAACTGGCAAACATTTCCATTGATATGGGGCTATATACAGATGATTGGTACCAGCAATTACAGATCATTCTTGGAGCGAGTTATGACCTCACGCAGGATCTTACTGAAGCGAACAAGCAATCGTTTCTTTCTGGACAACTCGACGAGCTGAATTCAGGATTTGAAAATGGACAGGTGTTACTGAAGGTCGTGCGCCGCCCGTTCGGCAATCTGGAATTAAAGGTCGTGTATCAAAATGCTGTCCTTGCGAAAGCATTTATTCAAGAGAGACAAGCGACCATTTCCTCCAAATAAATTTTCACGGATAGACCTTATACGACCTAGATGGTTGAGCCATTTGCCCCTATTTCTCAACCTCTCTTTATGGCGGGGGTTAGGACGCTTGCTTGGGAAGGGAAGCCATTTTGGGTATCAACAGGCGAGGTCGGAGATTTTTCTCTTTCGCAAAGAAGGAAATGGGCAGGGTCACCACCCCCGTCTTCCGTTGTTCATGCATCAACTTCCGCCAACACCGCCGGCACAGGTCATGATCTTTCAACGAGACTGCCCGGCCTAATTTACTGGAATGGGGATTTCGTCTAGGAGAAACAAAGACCTTCACCTCACTACCACATTTGGCACAACAGATCGCCCCGGCCGCACTGCTTCTTGACGCCCGCTGGGTCTCCAGACCAATGCTTTCAGCCATATGTTTTCGTTTTGGATTCCACGCGTGTTCATATGACGTGACGGATTCGGGAATATCCCATGTCAGCATTCGTCTCATGGCCCCCTCCTTGAAAAGAATGGTCGGTGGATCGGTACCTCCAATACAGAGCAAGGGATATGCCTGGCACCACACCGGATTTGACAGAGAAGAGAAAAGCGTGTGGAAACAAAAGATAGGAGATTAAAGGACCAGAAGACGGGGCTCAGGAAGATAGGCAGGATATGCGGTGGACGGGCATATCTTTCCTGTTTGAAGTCATTGGAATATTGACACCTGTGGGAACCTTTGACAGAGAGAAAGAGGGCGGAAATATTCAACACCCATGAGGAGATTGATCAATAAAAAAGACCAGGGAAAGCCGGAACATTCCACGGATCTACCCATGGCAGACACATCCCCCCTAATCGGGATGGGTAATCATTTTTACCTGACCGAATCACACCCTTTCCGGTGCCGATTCATTTAAAATGAGCCAATAAAGCCCAAGGTTTTGAACCGCTTGAGAAAACTCTTGAAAGTCCACTGGCTTGCGAACATAACTATTGGCTCCAAGTTGATAGCTTTTCACAATGTCCTGTTCTTCCTTGGACGACGTGAGCACAACCACCGGGAGATACTTCGTCCGTTCATCAGCTCGTAACCGTCGAAGCACTTCCAGCCCATCAATTTTGGGGAGCTTGAGGTCCAACAAGATAATTTGAGGCATCTGGCTTAAATCACGACCGGCATGCGCTCCGGTTCCAAATAAATATTCCAACGCTTCCACGCCATCCCGGGCCACCACAACTTCATTTTTTATGTTGTTTTTCTTGAGGGCCCGCATCGTCAACTCTTCATCATCAGGATGATCTTCCACTAACAGAATGACTTTGTTGGTCATCATCTTCTCCTCCTCCGGTTGCCTTACAACGTAAAATGAAAAGTTGCCCCTTTGCCCACCACTCCTTCTGCCCAAATTTGACCGCCATGCCGTTGAATAATACGATGCACTGTGGCCAGCCCAACGCCCACTCCAGGAAATTCTGTATAGGCATGAAGCCGTTGGAAGGCGCCAAAGAGTTTATGCGCATAGGTCATATCAAAACCCGCCCCATTGTCGGAAACAAAGTAGGCTGCCTGCCCTTTGTATTGGCCATAACCGAATTCGATACGGGGATGGGCTTGTTGCTGGGTAAATTTCCACGCGTTGCCGATCAAATTTTCTAAAACGGCCCGAAGCAATTGCGGGTCAGCGGTGGCGAATACATTATTGGCCACAATACATTCGACCTGCCGGTCCGGTTCCATTTTTTGAAAATCTTCAAGAACAGCCAGGGCTACAGCACTCAGATCAAAGGTTTGGGTATGGATTTCGGCTCGGGTCAACCGGGCCAGATTGAGCATGGCATCGATAAGCTTGGACATCCGTTGACTGGCCGTCCGCACCCTCCGCAAATAATTTCGTCCTAACTCATCAAGTTTTTCATCATAATCTTCCAATACAGCCTGGCTAAACCCATCGATCCCCCGCAACGGCGCGCGTAAATCATGGGAGACCGAATAACTAAACGCCTCAAGCTCCTTATTACTCGCCTCGAGTTGGGCCGAGCGCTGGACCAACTGGGAATTGAGTTTGCGTATGTCCTCCTCAGCCCGCTTCCGCTCCGCCACTTCCCGAATGAGTTCGGCATTTGAGGCAGCCAACTTCCCCGTTCGCTCCTGGACTCGCTTTTCCAGATTATCTTTCGCCTTCCGAAGGGTATCTTCGGCCAATAATCGATCATGAATTTCCAATTCCAAATGTTTGTTGGCACTTTGCAGTGCGCCGGTTCGATCGCGAACCTGCTCTTCCAATTCACTTGCCACCCGGCCAAGCTTTAACACCACTAATCCGAATCCGCCCATCCAAATGACGACCAACATCCCCATCAACCCATAAGTCCCTTGCCAACTCATACCCATGATCGTCTCCAGCGAATCAACGGGATACACGACCTCCAACAAGCCGCCCACTTGCCCGATCTGCCAATCACGCTTTGGACTGTCAGGATGACTGTTATGACACTCCACGCATTCCTTCTGCATCCAATCGGCCTTCACAAAACGGAGGGATTCACGCCCCTCGACCTGCTCAAACCGATAAAATGGCTCATCCGTATCAGGATGTTGCGTGAAAAATTCCCACGCCTCTTCCTGAAAGCCATCAATGAGTCCTCCTGACTTCTTTTCAGGGTAAAACGGATAGGGGCTTAGTAATGCCAATCGTTCGCCTCTTCGCCCGGCAACCAATCGCTTACCAAGGTCCCGACTGAGTGTCACAGGGAGAGGAATTTCGCCTTGATGGTCCCGATACTCTGTCGAGGCTTCAATTCCCTGGGCATGAAGGCGTCGAACAATCTCGACGGTGTACCATATCCGCATCTCCTTCAGCGCTCTGGTATAGATCTCGGATCCTCGAAAGGCCATGGCTGTTACCATTTGGGTTTTCAATTGGGAAATGTGCAGATAAATCACGATGAGACAAAGCCCAAAAAGCACGGTTAACACCAAAATCGTATGCCGATGTAGAAGCTCCATGGCTCCCAGAATTCTGTTCAGACAGGTTCGCCATAGTCCCGAACCTGACAACGGCAATTTTTTACGAAGCGTCAACTCAGATACCGACAATGATCTTTCCTATTCTCAACGCAGGCTTTTCAATCCCCTCTTCCAGGGCGGTCCTCTGACTTACGCTATCGGATCCTTAGCAACAAAATTGAGCATTCCTCCCATGGGAGGCCTCCCTCATCCCCATGGCCCGAAAGATTTTGGTATGCGATTTTTCTCGAAGGGATTCCGCCTAAATCCGACTCTTAATGGGCTCCCACTATTCAGAAGATGATGGGTACCCAGCCGGTCAAATATATTGGCGGACCCTCAAGAAGAGAAAGGAGGGGAGCACAGCAGAGACTAACATGAAAGCCCTTGATTCCTCGGCAGGAGGGTGGCCTTTGCGCAATACGACCAATTCCTCCCACCTGGTAGGCTCACTCACACTGGAGCTTGATTTTGTAAGGCGACAGCCATCAAACTTTCTTCCGGCTCTGCTATCTTTTCAGAATCCATATCATCCGCCAGTGTGGGTTCCAGCTCCTGATCCTCGTCATACGTTTGCCGAACATCCAGAATTTCAATGTCTAATTGAGCTTCAGGGTACAATCGTCGCAAGTCCCATTCCGTAATCCATCCACGTACATACTCACGCATCCGGGTACTGGATAATTTTTCTACAGCAGAAACGGGTGGCGGTGTCCAACTATACGCCGATCCATGCAGGGACCGAAGCCGCTCATATAAGGCATCCACCATTGATTCATAGGGACGAATTAATGGTTCCCCCTCCTGTTCGATAAGCCGGATACCCTGGATCGCCTGTAATGCTTGCATATGAGTTTCATCCGTCGATTCCTCCTGACACATCTGCTCGATTTTCTGGGAATCCTGTTTTTCTTCCAAGATCACGCTTTGGAAATCATCAGTCAGAGCGACAATGGCCCCAATAGCCGGACAGGTATCCTCGGCTAATACCCCCATCCACCGTGCCACCTCCTTATAGGACTTGGTCCGTTGTTTAAAAGAATATCGTCCGATGATTTCCGCCTCATCAATAAGCAAGATCCACCCTTTATAGCCAGCCGCCACCATCAAGCGTGAGACAAATCGAAACCGTTGTAAGGCCAAATTCTGACTGGAAATTTTATTGAACACATAGGGGTTTTCCGGTGGACACCCCTGAAGATATTTATTGAGTTGGCTATTACTCAACGGGTCTCCCGCCCAATACCGGATCATGCGATGACTCAGTTCAGGATCATTAATCATCCGCTCATAGAGATACAGGCTGGCAGCAAACCGGGAATCGCATCCTTGGTCCTTCCGATGCACCCAATCAAACAAATCGGCAAAGTGCGGGCTTTGGAAATTCAGTTCACCGGCTATTTCGGTGAGAGCATCACCATGTTTACCGGGAACAATGGCATTGTTGATGGCTGCACGAAAGAGGGGTACACCATTATACAAGGGTGTCTCCTTACTGATCACAATAGGACTGCAGACAAAATTCTTCTCTAGCGCCATCTGTTGCAACGCATGAAGAAGATGGGACTTCCCACTCCCAAACCCTCCTTCAATGACGATACCCTTGGTAGGCGAGTCATGAGGAACGTTCGCCTCCATCTGTTGAAGCAGCCGTCTGAATTTTCCTTCCAGGTCCGTTTGGTGACTTCCCAGTACCTGCACCACATCACGGTTCGGCACTCCGGATCGCAACGCCTCCATGGCGCGTTGATGTCCAACATCACCATTGGCCATCGCCGGCCGATCAGTGTATTCCTTCTTTCCGGAATCGTGGGCATCTCCGGCCTGTTGAGATCCAAGACGAATCAAAGCCCCTAGCGGGTTTTGGTATTGGCGGTCACGGACTTCGTCCCAAATACGTAATTTTAATGCCTCATACCGGTTGAGTCCTCTCCGCTCATCTGTCAAAAATTCTTGCGGTACCTGGACCACCAACAAGAAACTTTCCAATTCATCTGTCCCATCAATAAACTGACGAAGCATTTCGTAGGCATCTAACGTCGTTGAAACGCCATAATACAAGCCTTCAGGAGAATCGGGCTTCTTATTGAGCAAACATCGACTTAAGTCCAGGGACACGACTAACCCTGTTTTCCCAACTAAGCGTAACCAACGGCATAACGAAACAAACATATACCGGGCATTGGTCCGATTAATTTTCTGAAAGATAAGGGCTTCTTTGAGAGCCGAAATCTGACGAATCTCTCCACCCAGCCATGCCTTGACCGGTTCGGTCATAAAGGGAGCTTCTGAGCCAGAGTCCAATTGCCCCAAACACAATCGGATCATGGCCATACGAAATTCCTGGCACATCTGCGTATCTCGATAGATGGCCCGCTCTAACCAACTATTTAAATCTCGTCGCAGTAACGGTTCCGCCCGTTCATTCATCCTGGCGACTCCAGACATGCAGAACTCTTCCTTGTTGTCCGGGATCTGGTACCCATTTTCTTGAAGGAGTCGACGAACAAACTGTGAGGCCAGATCATCCCATGGGATGCGACAAGCAATTTGATGGAAAAACTTATCCATCATATGAATTTTGGTGTCTTTGGCATCAACTGAGATGCACGCATAACCCTCCTGCTGAGCCAAGGTAGCCAGGTGGTTTTGGATGTCGACTCGATCCGAGTCAGAATCGGTTACCACGAACTTGACCGATGAGCCTCCTTGCCCAATAAATCGTTGAAGGTATTCTTGGCGAAGCGTATGAAACCATTCTTGAGGTCGTAACTCCATTGCTCGTATCCTTCACAGGTTAGAAAGTCACATTCATACACAGAAAGGTTTTACAGACTACCGAAAAGGCAGAGACCTATGCTGAAAAAAAATGTTGCCCCGTCTTTGAAAGATTCATTCGAATCTGGCGGTTATATTGTGCAAATTTTCTGATGACAGCCATTTTGGTCAAGACATAAACTAGTTCGACTCGGAGAGTGCCGGGTGAAGCAGGTCTTCCTCATCCCCTTCTAATTCAGAATCTTCCGAGTAATCTTGTCGAATTTCTGTTAATTCAATGTCGACTTTTTGTGTTGGATCAAGACGCGTCAAATCCCATTCGGTAATCCAGCCTTTGACATATTCACGCATCCGGGTGCTGGATAACCGCTCAATCGTTGGGACCTGAGGGGGTTCCCAGCCATACGCAGCACCATGAATGGCACGAATTTTATGGTAGATTTCTTCTACAAGCTGGTCATAGGGACCGACCAATGGTATGCGTTCGCATTCGATGAGCCGCATTCCCTGTTCTGCTTGGCGGGACAGCACCAAATCGGTTTCCGATCCTGATTCTCGCAGTTTTTCTGGCACTTTTTCCCGATCACCCTTTTCATCCAAAATCGCACTTTGAAAATCATCCGTGAGCGCCATCACGGCCGCCAATCCGGATTTATAGCCGAGATCGGCAAAGCTGGAGGCTTCCAGTCGGCCCAGCCACCTGGCTAATTCCGCATAGGACTGGGCTCGTTGCTTAAAGGAATACCTACCAATAATTTCTGCCTCATCGATCAGTAAAATCCAACCAGAATATCCCGCCGCAATCATCAGTCGTGAAACAAATTTAAATCGTTGCAACGCCATCTCCATGGGGGAGACTCGTTCAAATCGATAGGAAATACTCGCATCACAGGCTTTGAGTAATCGCTTGATTTCAGCATCGGTCAACGGATCCCCTGCCCAAAATCGAATGATCCGGTGACGTAACTCCGGGTCATTCCCCATGCGTTCGTACAGAAAGACCGAGGCCGCAAAGCGCCCATCAATTTCTCCACCCTGACGATGTACCCATTCATAAAAATTCGCGTATTGGGGACTCTTAAAATTTAAATCCGCTGCCACCTCGGCCAAGACATCTCCTCGTTTTTCAGGGATATCAGCAGACTCAATGGCAGATCGAAACATCAATGCGGGACTATACAGAGGCGTTTCCTTACTTATTACGACCTTGCTACACACAAATCTGGATTCCAATGCCATACGCCTTAAGGATTCCAGCAAATGTGATTTCCCCGTACCAAATCCTCCTTCAATCAACATGCCTTTTGTTGTCCAACCCTTATGAATGCTGGCTTGAGCGTCCTGCAACATCTGTTGGAATTTGGATTTGACCATCGGCTGTGGACATCCCAGCGATTGAACCACTCCCGGGCTCGGGACACCTGCCCTCAAGGATTCAATAACCCGTTGATGCTGCACATCTTCTTTTCGGTTTCCCACTCTGGCCAGAAGACTGCTCTCGGCAAAGACTGCGGTCTGATTGGTCAGCCTGACCATCGGTGCAAATGGATTTTGACGGGTTTTATCCCGGACATCGTCCCAAATTCGAAGCTTTAGGGCTTCATAGCGATTCAGACCCAACCGTTGATCCGAGAGAAAGGCTTGCGAGGTAACGATCACGACCAATAGCCCTTCAATTTCATCGCTGCCATCAATGAATTGTCTCAGCATCTCATAGGCATCCATAACCGCAGAGGGCGAATAATTCAGGCAGGTCGCACCGGCTTCTTTGCCGCCTGTAAAGGCGGAAATATCGATGGTCAAGACCATACCGGGTTTCCCCAACAGGCGGGTCCAATGGGCTAAGGAGACTATGAGGTCACGCGCATTACTGCGGGTGACCTTTTCAAAAATCAATATTTTTTTGAGGGTAGCCATTTGTTTCAGCTCACCCCGAAGCCACGCCTTAATTGCTGCCGACTCTTTAGAGGGACTATCCGGCAATTCCAACTGAGCCAAACACAACTGGATCATGGCCAGTCGAAATTCCCGACTCATGTGAAAATCCTGAAACAAGCTCCCTTCCAACCATGCGTTCACTTCTCGGTGCATCGTGGGTTCATCGCAACCGTTGAGGGAGGCCAGAGAAGACCAACAACACTCCTCCCGCCTTTCAGGGATTTTCCATTGATGCTCTCGAAAGAGTTTTTTGACATACTCGAACGCCCAGGCGTCCCATTCAATTTGCCTGGCCATTTCCTTAAACAAGAGATCAATCAGTTGGACCTTCGTACAATGAGAATCCGCGTGAATCGTGACAAAGCCTTCCTCCCGTGACAGCGCCTCCACCCCCACGCTCACAGCTTTTGCGTTCTGAGCCTCCTCCACAACCGCAAATTTGACGGCCGATCCTCCACGACGGATAAACCCCTGAAGATAGGCAGATTTGAGAACGTTCAACCATTCCTGTGGAGACATAATTTTTCCCTCAATATCCTGTTAATCTCATTCGTCTTCTCGGTTCACCCTAGGGAAACTTAAATACGGTACCGACCGGTTTATCCCGACTGGACAAAGGAAATTCCATAATAGGTTTTCTCCCGTCCCCCTTGCGCAATCACGGTTAACGTTTTGTTGGCGTCCCGCACGCCGGTACTCGCATGAAAGTTTGCCCGATGATTGTTTTTGGTGGAAATGGTTCCACTTTTATCCAATAAATAGACATCCCGGCCAAATTCCTGTCTGGTATATTCATTGGCCTGCCACGGAAGGAGCGTCAAGAGTTGATACAGTTCCAAGAGTGGAATCACCGTTCCTTTGCCAATGAGGTGCTTCCCCCGACCCGCCACCACAATGGAATAGGCCGTAAAGACCATCTCCAAAAACGTTTGCGGTTTAAATCGAAGGGGTTTATTTTGAACTTCCTTTAATCGTTTGACCAAGACCGAAGGACGAAGCCGGTTTTCCCGCATTCGATCAATGGCAACCGCACGTTCTTTATGAAGAATTCGTAATAAGACTGGATAGGAAAATAAATAGCCATCGTGCTCATAGAGGTTGACACCCATCTGCTGGGCAGTGGTAAGAAGTTCCTGGCGAAACGCTTTGCCCTCCAAATATCCAGCCTCATCAAAATTCAGACGTTCCTGGGTTTTCACAAAATCACATCCCAGGCTCAGCGTCACCTCTTTGCCTTCCTCCAGCAATTTTCGCAGATTAACCAGATCACCCACTTTCGCTGCATCTTTAATTTTTTTAAATGACGCCATCACCTGCTTCGTGGTTTTCACTAATCCCCCGGCTTGCTCTTCAATATCAGCCAAGGCCTGCTCCAAATTGACGTTCTTCGTGACAGCCTTTGAAGGTGGGGAAGAATCCGGCAACTCAAGCACACCCGTTGCCGACCTCGACCCACAGGCTTGTAACGTATTATCAATTCCTTCGGCACTCATGTCGGTTATCGAGTCCTCTGGTTTGTGGTGAATTCGGGCAATCGGCTTTAAAGAACCGATTGATCGGCGCATACCTGTTTCATTCGGCACATCCCTGATAATTCTTAATATTTTCGGGCTTCTTTCATGATCATGAATTATTAAATTCCACAACTTCTTGCTCGTGCTCAGCGCTTCTTGGTCAACCCGCAGTTGACCCGTAGGAAGAAAGCCTTTTATGGTTGAACGTTTCGTCAGACCCTATTCATGGAAAACATAGCGCCATTCGCGGTTATTACAGGAGCTTCACGAGGGATTGGGGCCGAATATGCCAGAGCCTTAGCGGCTCAAGGCTATCATCTCTTGTTGATCGCCCGGGACCAAAACCGCCTGAAGGAATTATCCAAGGAAATTCAACAGACCACCCCTGTTCAAATCTGGACTGAACCGCTGGATTTGGCCAGGCCTAACGCGGCTGGAACCCTTTACCAATTAGCTCAATCATATCGGCCGGACGTGTCGTTACTTATCAATAATGCCGGTTTTGGGCTGTATGGCCAATTTACAGACATGCCACTTTCAACGATCCAAGACATGTTACAGGTCCATATCCATGCGACCACAGAAAGCACAAGACTATTCCTACCTGGTATGATGAATCGACGGCAGGGTGCAATTATCAATGTGGCTTCCGTGGCAGGATTTTTTCCAATTCCCTATATGGCGGAATACGCGGCCACTAAAGCCTTTATCATATCTTTCTCTGAAGCGGTGGCGATGGAGGCCAAAGAAACTGAGGTCACCATTCAGGTATGCTGTCCAGGTTACACAGAAACCGATTTCCATAGGACGGCAGGGCACTGCCCACGCCACATTTCTTCTGCTCACACTCCCCACGACGTCGTAAAAAAATCATTAAAGGCTTTGATATCCCGGAAAAACCTCGTGACTATTGGATGGCAGGGACTGGCAACCCAATGGATAACTCCATTTTTTCCGAAAAAATGGCTCATGCGTCTTGCCAGCCGATTTGTTCGACCAAATTCTTCCTCCCATTGAACACACGGCCTCCATATTAAAGGAGCACAGCATGTCCCATTCCTATTTCCATTCATTTATTGTCCCTCTTAGCATCTGTAGTGTCTGTATCCTAGCTTTAGGGTGCTCTGGCCCTCGCCCAATCCTTTATCCCAACGACCATCTTCAACAAGTTGGCCCCGATCGAGCTGAACAGGACATTGAGGAATGCCAACAGCTTGCAGAAGATTATGTCCCCGAACACGAGGCCTCGACTGTGGCCGGGAATACTGCCGTTGGGGCGGGAGCAGGGGGTGCCGTCGGTGCAGTCAGTGGGGCCATTCGAGGAGGGGCGGGTATTGGAGCAGCCATAGGTGCCGCAACAGGTGCGACCGTTGGCTTTATTCGTGGATTATTCCAGGCCTCGCAACCCACACCCGCACACAAATCCTTCGTTAACCGATGTCTTTCGGAACGAGGGTACGATTCGATTGGTTGGGAATAGATCAGAAAAACACATCGAAACCATGAGGCAAGCACACAGCGAGACGCCGTTCGTGGTCGTTCCCCTTTTGAGCCAATTTAGTATCGAAACTTGGCTCACATGAGAAGTAAGGAAAGCTTACAATGAGGAGCTTTCTGCACGACGAAGGGCTCGCATCAAAACTGGATCTTGATAAGCCACTTCACTTAAGGCGTCCAATATATGAAGATCTTTTTCCTTAGCGAGAGCTTTAGCTTTACTAAATTGTCGTGAGTTAAAGCGGGCCACGGATGGCTGGCCATTGATGATCTGACAGGCAAGACCTCCACCATCTTTCAGTGCAAGAGTGCCCCCATGATCAAACAAGCTACGAGTCTCATCCACGCTGATCCCATGCAGTTCTGCAAAATCATGGAGCCCACTGGTTTCAATCAATCGTCCATCTGGCATAACACATTTTCGCTTAAAATGGGGAGACCAATCTTTTCGGAAATCAATATATTGAATGTCTCCACTACACGCGTTCCCTGATTCAATTTTTGTCAAATCGATCCCTAAGTTTTTTTGCCGCAACCGATCCTGCAATTCCTGAGGAAGGCCTCGATAAAAAACCCGCTCCATGCCTTCTTCCAACGTCACACCATAACTTTGACGCATGCGCTCGGCTGCCGCATATTGCTCAAGATCCATGACCCACGTGTGTTTCGGGTCTTTGCCAAGAGGATCAACACGACAGACGAATGCGCCCTTTGTGACAAGCGTACCTTCATGCGGATAGAGATATATTCCCCCGTGTTGAAGCACGCCAGTTATAGATTCAAGAGGAATATCATAACTTTCAGACAGGACTCGTGCATGCATCTCAAAATCTTCCGGTTCCGTCATTCCGCACACCATTACATTTCCAGGGGGATCATAATCCGTATAGTTCTCTAGAATATTATAGAGAACCGGGGGTTTTTCTTTTTTTAATGGACGTTTTTTCACTCTAAACATTCAATACGCTCCTTCACGCTGAGTTTCCTTTTGGCTTTGGACTTCTCCACCCTCAAGGGAACGACTAGATATTCACGATACCGGTGCTTTCCGATTCACACGAACATTTTCATTTTCAACATCATAATTTTTTCCGCGTCTTGTTGCAGATCTCGAAGTCGTAATGGTAGAAGGAAATCGCTTATGACTCAACCGTAACACTTTCTTAAATTTCCTATGCCAAAAAATGCCCTCATTCAGGCTTTTCATCAGCTGGAAGCCTTCAAATGGAATCCGCAAGAGGGCTTCCGCCTCGCCTCAGGAAAAAACAGCCCCTATTATGTTGACTGTCGTATTGTATTGGCTCATCCGCACTCACGTCACCTTGTGGCTCAATTAGCCTATCACCTGCTTAAATCCTTAGATTTTACACTCATTGGCGGATTGGAAATCGGAGCAATTCCCCTGGCCACCGGTATTTCAGACTATGGGTATAGGGCCGATCCACAGCGGGAATGGCGCACGTTTGTCGTGCGCAAACAACCTAAGGATCATGGATTAGGCAAATTGATTGAAGGCACTATTCATCCCGGGGAAACAGCTTTAGTGGTCGACGATGTTTTAACAACAGGCGGATCCTTGATAAAGGCCGCCGAAGCAGCCAGGGCCCAGGGCTTAATTGTGACGCATGGATTAGTGGTGGTGGATCGATCTGAAGATGAAGGAAAAAGCAATCTGGCTCAGATGGACATTCAATTGCTGCCTCTTCTCACCCTGGAAGAATTAAGACAAACGCCTCCCTTCGTCCGGTAAGTCCTCGGAATATTTCCCGCCACGATTCAAAACCTTAATCGGTTCTTACAGCCACAACGGATAGGCATCCTATTTTAAAAAATTATCCAGTCCAAATTGATCTTTGATGACCATTTCAACTTCTTCACAACCTCAGTCGGTACTTTCCCTATTCCGGATGACTCACTTGACCGTCCCTTCTGACCAACCATACAATTTTAAAACAATTATTCAACGATTGTCTGGGCTATCCCTATTCAGAGAGGACAATGCCATCTGCCTTAACTTTCTCAAGCAAAAAAAGCCATTTCCAATACTACGGAGGACAACCATGAAACGCTTATCTTTTTCCTTAACAATCGCTCTTCTTTTTCTTGGATGGGGGAACCCCACCATCGTTACTGCTGAGCCCTACCTTTTAACGGTTCAGCAACTCAAAGCAGGACTGGAGAAAGCCTCCCAGCCCAAACAAAAAGGATTTGTGCTCGTCGATGTTCGGAGTCCAGACGAGCATATGAGTGGCTTCATTCCCGGAACGGATTTCAATATTGATTTTCGGGAAATGCAAGGACGCCACCAAGAGCTCAATGCACAACTGGATCAGCACATCGTGGTGTACTGCCAATCTGGACACCGCAGCAATATTGCTGCTGAAACCTTAATGGGATTAGGGTATCAGCATGTTTATAATGTGGAAGGAAGTATGAATGCCTGGACCGAAGCGGGGTACCCTATCGAACACCCCAAATAATCGAGAACAGCCTGCGGCAAAGATTGTTAGATTTCGGCTACAGTGGAATAGATACCGTTAAAGTCCTGATGCATTTCCCGGAAAGCCTCCAAAAGGTGTGGATCAAAATGTGTCGGTTTTGTTCTGTCACTCCCGTTTAAAATGATGTCGCATGTTTTCTCATGGGTAAAGGCTGGTTTGTATGGCCTTTGGCTTCGTAAGGCATCGTAAAGGTCGCACAGCATCACAATTCGGCCTGTGATGGGAATCTGTGTTCCCTTCAGCCCTCGAGGATATCCACTTCCGTCCCAACGTTCATGGTGAGTCAGCGCGACTTCCTTGGCCATCTCTAGCAAGGGAGACGTCGAGCCATCCAATAAACTCGCTCCCAAAAGGGGATGCTGTTTAATCGATTGCCATTCTTCTTCCGTCAACGGGCCATGCTTTCCAAGAACGGCATCTGGAACCCCGATTTTCCCCACATCATGCATTGGCGCAACGGCGAATAAACAACGAGCCCGTGGCTGATCCCAGCCAATAGCCAGAGCAAGCGATTGCGAGTAATGGCTTAACCGTTCAATATGTGCCCCTGTTTCCTCGTCTTTATAGCGTGACGCACGGGCTAAGCGTAGAATAGTATCGGCATAAGCCTGCTCCAATTCACAATTTTTCCGTTGCTCTGCCTCCAAGGAGAGCTTAAGGTCCCGGGCGTAGACAAGCATTTGGGCATGAGCTTTTTTAAGCAGTTGAGTTTTCTGGCCTTCCTGCTCCAACATCTGCTTGAGATCTTTGGCATAGGCCATGAGTTGCGAGCGGGCCGCCTGGATTTCCCCTGTGGCAGCTGCTTGGGAAGCTTCGGCCTTTGAATACGGCATAAATGATGAAAGAGAAATCCCATCTTCCTCCTTGGGTTTATCCTCATGCATTAGGCAAGTACTTCCCGAACTTTATGAATCAACTCTAATGGGCTAAATGGTTTGACCAAATACCCCGCAAGATCAAGAGAAGCTATCTGCTTACGTGCATCAAGCCCGTCTTTGGCGGTTAACATGACAATTGGAATTTTAGCCGTATCGGAGTATAGGCGAAGCTTTCGTACCACCTCACACCCATTTAAACCCGGCATCATCCAATCAAGAATCAATAGGTCGGGAATGTGGGTGCAAACGGCCTCCATCGCCGCGCAACCATCTATAGCAGTGAGAATCCGATACGAGGGATGTTCGAGAGTAACCTGGACCAGGAGCCTAAGATCTTCCTCATCATCGGCAATGAGGATCGTTTTCACAGGACCCACCATGGTGAACATTTCCTGCTGGTTGGCCCGAAAGGGCTCAGGGAATATCTAATCCATCACCGACATATTCATCCTCCTTGATGACATGATCGTCTTGCTGAGACGCAGGTTCAATAGCGTTGTATTGCTCAGAATTCCAATTATGATTTTCGACTTTTCTGGCCACGGTAATAAAACCGGAATGGGCAACCATTCGGTGATCGGGTCGAACGCTCCGGCCTTTAATATTCCACGTCCGCAACAACGTTTCAAAATTTTGAACCATGGTAAAAACTCGGCTCTGCTCCAAAGCCTGTACCGTTTGCATCACCTGCGGCACCGTCGGGACATAACTCAAATACAGACCCCCGGACCGTAATGCCCGTGCCGCATGCGGAACGACTCGCCAGGGCTCTGGAATATCCAATACCACCCGATCAAACATCCAGGAAGACGCCCCTTCCCCAATCTCGATACCTTCGTATGCATTTCGAATCTGAAGGAAATGGTTAGGTACCTTTCCCATGAACCGTTCAATGTTTTTCGTGGCCGTGGCCGCAAAATCCTCTCGCATTTCATAGCTCACCACACACCCACGATCCCCCACTGCACGCAAAAGAGCCATCGTTAATGCCCCAGAGCCCACCCCGGCCTCAAAGACCCTGGCTCCTGGATAAATATCCGCCCACATTGGAATGACGGCTAAATCTTTGGGATAAATCACCTGAGCTCCTCGAGGCATTTTCAAGGTATACTCAGCTAGCGTTGGATGAACGGCTACCATTAACTTTCCATTGGAAAACTGCACCACTGTCCCATCCGGTTTTCCAATAATGTCATCATGACTAATCCGGTCTCCACTATGCTGAAAGATTTCTCCGGCTTTAAGAGTGACCGCATAAGGCCGTTCTTTCTTGTCGATTAAATGAACTCGTTCTCCCGATTGAAATGTTTTCATAAGGCACGCATTCTAGCAAGGCTTTTCTCCGCTTTGATACCCACCATAATGGTGGAGACTTCTTAAGTGAACCAACTCGACAACTAATCGACATTTCAATGGGATCATTCTTGACACCCTCCCCATTCAGACGTATGATTAACCAACTTCAGTCTTTACATACCTATCGCCACCAAATTCTCCAAATTTTTTAGATCCTTTAATTTTGCAAGTGGCACTTGTGCGAAAGTTCTCAATATACAGAAACCGAACACCGGCTCTGGAACGGATCAGAAGAGTTTCCTTAACCCCAGCAACCTCGGCTACTCTTGATGCAGGAATAGTCGCATGATGAAAATAAGGGTCGTTGCCAATTTACCATGAAACGCCTTTTTACAGTTATAGGGCTTGGGCGCTTCGGCTATAGCGTGGCGCAAGGATTGGTTACCAAAGGATGCGAAGTACTTGCCATCGATAAGGATGAGGAAAAAATCCAGGCGATCAGTGACATTGCGACATTTGCCGTCCAATGCGATGCGACTGATGAACGCGCGTTAAAAGCAGTCAGTGCTCAAAACGTCGATGTGGCAGTCGTCAGTATCGGCGAAAACATTGAAGCCAGTATTCTTATTGTGCAAACACTCAAAGAAATGGGGGTAAAATCCATTGTGGCGAAGGCCGTGGCTCCAATCCAGGGAAAAATATTAATGAACCTAGGGGTCGATGAGGTCATCTACCCTGAACGAGATGCGGCTATCCGTCTCGCACACAGGCTGGTCTCACCGAGCGTACTTGAATATTTAGAATTGGCTCCAGGCTTTAGTGTGGAAGAGGTGTCCGTTTCAGAGAGCTTATCCGGATTAAGTCTTGAGGACGTTAAGATACGCGGAAAGCATAACTTGAATGTGATTGGGATAAAAAAACAAGTTACCAGAATGGTCAAGGGGCGTATGATGAAAGAAGAAATATTTAATTTCACACCAAAACCCGATGACGTCATTGAGAAAGGTGATGTCTTGGTCATGATTGGTCGCGAAGAAGATTTGGACCGTTTTTGCAATAACGTGTAAGAAATATAACAGTTCCGTCAATTACCTCTGCACTTTTTAACCCCTCACCGCCTCTCTCCTAAAAATTGTACGTTTTTCCCCTTTTGCACTATCCAGGGAATGCGACGGGCTACCGATTTCTTCAATAGCAATCCTATCATTTATAAATGATAGGAGAAATAGCACAGAGAGCAGTTTTATCGTTTGTTTTCATACTGTTATCCCTTGATGAAATGAAAGCTCCACTTCATACCAACGTAATTGAAGAAATTCATCCTTTCAAAAAAATGGCATAAAGAGCATTAAAATCCCTTTCCATTGATGAATAAGGACTGAAATATATCATTGGCTTGGTTTTTGCTTTTAGAGCATAATTTAAGATTCAAATTGATGTTGAACTATCGGCAAACGGAACCTGAACCCACAGGGGAAACTATCATGGAATACCAAACTGTTTTGGATGAGCCCACAGAAACCGAACTCGCAACCATAAAGACTGAGGGAGTCAAACCTTCTATCAGAGGATTCGGGCCAGCTCTCGAATCATTATATTTCCGATCATTTGGAAGCCGCCCTCTTCTCAGTAAAGATTCCGAGATTGAATTGGCGAAGGAGATTGACCAAGCGTCCAGAACAATCAGGGTCATTATCAAACAAAGCCTTCACCTCACACAGCCATTAAAAAAGGGACCAGAGAGAGAAGAAACAATTGCTTTACTCAAGGAAACATTTGCCTTAAGTGGTTTTTCGACTCCCGCCATTGAAAAATTGAAATCCGTTCTGTTGACCTTAGGCAAAACGTATCCCTCCATATCCTCATCCATTCAGGAGCTCTGCCAACAACTTCAAAAAGCGAAATTTCAACTAGAAAAAGCGAAATCTGAACTCGTTCAGCGAAATCTTCGCCTG
Organism: Candidatus Nitrospira allomarina; assembly: GCF_032050975.1. Lineage (NCBI taxonomy): Bacteria > Pseudomonadati > Nitrospirota > Nitrospiria > Nitrospirales > Nitrospiraceae > Nitrospira > Candidatus Nitrospira allomarina. Next base: position 3,984,015 of record NZ_CP116967.1, read on the forward strand.
GTTGTAGACATCGCGAAACGATATACGGGGCATGGATTGGCCTTTTTGGACTTAGTCCAAGAGGGGAATATCGGGCTTATGAAGGCGGCAGAACGATTTCAATATCGCAAAGGGTTTAAGTTCAGCACCTATGCCACATGGTGGATTCGACAAGGGATTACGCGATCACTTGCCGACCAATCTAGAACCATTCGTGTCCCCGTCCATTTAAATGAAATCTCCAATAAGATTGTTCGTGCCTCCAAACGGTTGACACAACAGTATGCCCGCCCAGTTCAGTTGGATGACATTGGAGAGGCGCTCAAATTGAGTGTGGAAAAAATTCATGACACCATTCAAGCCTTTCAAGATCCTATATCGTTAGAAACTCCGGTTGGAGATGGAGAAACCTTTCTCACAGACTTTATTCCCGATATGGGAACTTTGACGCCCGATGGACCTGTCTCACGCCAGGAGACGAACCAACAAGTCGAACGGATTTTGGATGCGCTGACTCCAAGGGAACAAATGGTGATCCGCCTGCGTTTTGGAATTGGCCAAAACGAGCCATGGACCCTTGAAGAAGTCGGACAAAGTATGTCGGTTACTCGAGAACGTGTTCGCCAAATTGAAGCCAAAGCCCTTCAAAAATTAAAGGAGCCTGCTATGAAGGATATGTTATATTCCATTAAGTAAAAGTTGTGTTCATTCCCTCATCACCCTTTGCATTCAACCATTTCTTTTAGGTGAACTTGCCTTTTCTGACCGAGGACTTGTCAACCAGCCAATCACCGCCTTACCATAGGGCTATTCGGTGCTTGTTTCATTCATGAACAAAGACCAGCGCACTTGTTGCCATCAGACCCTATTTACAGACTTCGACAAGAATTCAGAGGCCACCTTCAAGAATTCTACACCCATCTGAATCTGGCCCCGCCATACCATAGTATTGAAAAAGCGGTTCAACATTTTTCCAATACGCTCAGAACAAGACCTGAAGAATTCTCCCGTGGACTGCTACAAGATGCGTCAAAAAAATGGACTGTTTTTCAGGAAATTTTCTTAGCCTCTGGCTTACATAAAAAGCATCGAGGAATCATTCAACAATTAGCTCATTCTCATTATACGACTTTAGTTGATGCACCTGAATCGTGTCGCTTCCTTCAAAATTTTCAAACAAACTCGCAAAAATCCACAGTAAATCAACCACCGCCGCAGCCAATCCTTCCCCACTGACCAATTCTTAGTTACCATTTAGTGAAAAAAGTATACATTTGGGTGGTTTCTGCAACACCCAGAAACAAAAAGGCCTAATTTCAACTAAAAACTCGCCCTTTCTCTAAGTTATTACGTAGTACAAATTTTGCATGGTTTAATACTAAAGATTCACAGGAACTTATGCGTCATCAACAAACACTTGAAACATCATCATTTTTTTCTGGCATTGGTCTCCATTCTGGTAACCCAGCCTCAATTGCCATTCATCCAGCTCCGGTTAACACCGGGGTGGTCTTTGTGAAACATGTAGCTGATCAAATCCAGTCATGCCCAGCCAGCATCGCCTTTTTAGGACAAACCGATCATTGCACCACACTTCAAGTGGGTGATTTTGACATACAGACGGTTGAACATGTGTTAAGTGCACTAGCTGGCCTGGAAATCGATAATGCGTACGTGGAATTGCTTGGCAGTGAAATCCCTGCAGCAGACGGCAGTGCCACTCCATTCGTCGATTTGGTTTACCAAAGCGGGATTCTCACCCAGGAAGAACCACGCAAATACCTTAAAATTATTCAACCCATTACCGTGGAAGACGGGCACCGCTCAATCAGTGTTCTTCCCTCCGCACTCCCACAAATAACCTATTTCATTGATTTTCCTCATCCCCTTATACAACAACAGGAATATCACCATTTTTGCACGCCCCAAGATTATGGCAAAAATATTGCCGGAGCCCGTACATTCGCCTTTCAAAAAGAGGTGGAATTTTTATGGTCGCGAGGACTGGGGCTTGGTGGTTCACTACACAATACGGTCGTCTTTGCTGATACGAGATTGGTTAATGATGATGCCCTACGCTTCCCGGACGAATGTGTTCGACATAAAGTGCTCGACCTTATTGGCGATTTGTCATTATTAGGAATCCCCGTTATTGGTCATTTCTTCGCAAAATGCGCCGGGCACGCACTCCATACTCAATTGGTCCAAGCCATCATGCATAATCCTGACAAGTGGATCATGTTAAACGCGGGAGAATCCGGAAAGGATGGCATCTTGAACGGACAGTCCTCCTCCAATCCAACGATTCACCTACCTGAACTCCAACCTGCTTTTCACGCATTCTAACGCCTCTCTCTCTTTCTCCGCTGTGTGCCCTCAACTAATAATGCGTTTGCTATCTGCCTATCTAATAACAAAGAAGAAATCCTTTTCTCCATTGTCTTCATCCCCTACGCGTGGTAGCGTCTGGCATAACCATGAAACTCCAATCATTTGTCCGCCCTTACAGAACAAGCAGGCTTAAATTACTTTTCATTATTTGCGCCTGCCTTTTCCCGTGGACCCCCGTCTTAAGCGCTACACCAATAGAAAATGATCCCAAAGGATTCTTCGGCAGCCTCTGGGGCCATTCTCTTCAAGATCGCTCAGACCTAAAAAAAATCGATTCCATAGATTCATTGCATATCTATACGATGAAGCGCGGGGCACCCCGGCTTGGATCCACTGAGTTGGAATCCGTCAAACTTTATACCTTGGATGGAAAGTATGCTCGGGCCCTCTTTCATTACCAGGGGGAAGCTACCCACAAAGCCATCCTTCAGTACCTGAGAAATGAGTTTGGAAAAACAAACGACCCGTATGGATCCACTATCCGAGGGTTAAACCAACAGTACAATTGGCGCGGACCAGAAACCGAAATCACCCTTACCTACCATGGATTTCGAGAGCGGGGAACTTTAACTGTCGAGGGTCGGATCTATGCCCCATTGTTTCTTGACACACTTTCTGAGAATTCCTATTAATAGTTGAGTTTCCTTCGCGATCACTAACAATAAAACATCAGACCTTGTGATAATTCTCCGCAGACCTCGCATGGAGGCAATCATGTGTTTCTTTTCGGTTTACCTCTTCTCTCAATTAGGACGAGGGCCAAAGATTAAATGATTTCAAGGCGATAATTGGCTCTCCATACTCCAGGTGGCAACAACAATCGGTTTTAAAAAGTATTACTTCACCCCCGGTCATAACTTCCTGATACAAAAAATTAGAGAATTTCCCAATTGAAAGCATTGCGTTTTAACAGAATGTCACGGAATGCTAACTCATGCATTTCGGTTTCCTTAATCTGAAAAAGTGTCCACTCCTTCGGGATACATCCAAAGAAAAATGCCCGGGCCAAAGTTAACCCAGATTACCACCGTCTACTTGGTTGTGATCTTAGCCTCATAATTGAGGCATCGCGCCGACCACTTCCAGCTCGGCCAAGCCGACCCCATGACTAAATTCACCCCACACTAAACTCGGGTCATAGAGTGGAGCGAGCAAGGCACCATTAAGAAAAGCGATCGCAACGGGGGGAACAACACTTTTTGCATTTCCGGGTATGCCCCATTACAGTGAGCCCTGAACGATACTGAACTAATTCCGGGATGACAGCCTCCTCACTCCTGTCCTCTCCAACCTACCTTCTAGGCTTAGCCGTGTGTAACCCAATTCACCACACTCAAAGAGCACTCTTCATGGCATCCATGACTTCAATCGACCTCAACATGCTAGGGGTAAAAGAGGAGTCATGGACTCGGTCTGATAATGGAGGAAAGGCCATTCAAATCTGCTTTCATACTGTTCCAAATATAGCTCCGATGCCTCCGGACTCCCCTCAATGCATTGCTGGCCTCGTATGTAATCTTTCCTCTCTCCAGCAAAATTTCATGTAAAGCCCTTGACTCATCCTAAAACAAGGTTCACTATAGGTCCGTTTTTTAACGTTATCCTAGCCGAATACCAATAGGGACTCCATGTCCAATCACATTCGCTCGGATCTTCTCGCCCTCAATCCCCATCAAACGGTTTCAATTCAGCGCGTTGGAATGGGCCATCATCAGGTCGTAATTGTAGATAATTTCTATCAATTCCCCGATGAAATTCTGAAGGTCGCGTTGAGCCTCCCCTATACCGACCGCTTCGAAATCGTGGGAAATTTTCCGGGAGTCCGAGCCCGCCTCAATTATGAGCACCGGGAACTTGTGGAATCTCTCAGTGCACTTTGGGGATGCCCTCTCTTCACATTTTTTTCTCCCCAACCAGTCGTCTTTCAAGGTATTAAAACTGACAACTACGCGCTAAACGTTGGGCAACGGCAACCTCACATCGATCAGGATATTACCGCCATGGTCTATTTGAATCCTGCAGATTCATGTACGGGTGGAACCGGCTTATATCTCCACCGACCGACAGGACTCGAACGTGTACCACCTATACCCGACGGGACAATCCAACAACTTGCGAATCGACTGGAACTCAGCGACGAGTTTTTTACCAGCCCGGAAGGATATGAAAACTTCCAAAATAGCATGATTTTTAATCCACTCTTCGCTTGTCGTGACAATAGGTATATCAACGATGGCAATGAATATTGGGAATTACTGAAACTTATCGAGATGCGGCCAAACAGATTGATGATGTTTGATGGACGATGTTTTCATTCTCAGTACATCCAATCCGGCCACTACAACCAGGCCTTTCGGGTGAACCAAATCCTGTACCTCAGTCAAAAGGAAAAAATGCTCTGATTCTTTAATACCTCCGCCCCGCCTCCCCGCCCAACAAATCTTCTTTTGTTTTTATGAGATTTCCTACTCCTCCTTGTCCAAGCTTGAACAAATATCAAAACTTCCTAAGGGTTCTTTGTCTACATCTGGCTTACAGAATAGGAAAGAATATTCATCTCAACCACCGGTGAAAAAAGAAAAAGGCGATCTCCGAACGCATATAGATCCAGGCCATTGATGCTCTGCTCAGATCATCCCGGTCCAGTTCCCTGCAAGTACGCTTTTTCCTCGTAACCTTTCATCACCAGAAGAAACAGGCAGGCAACAAGAAACATGATGCCTGCAAAAAACCAATAGTAGTCTGGGCCGATCAACGCAACAGTCCCATCTGAATTCTGAATCCAATAATTTACAAAGGCGGTAAATCCGTTCCCTAAAGACACGGAAAGCAAAAATAAGCCCATCAGGAGCGATTTGAGTTTGAGTGGAGCCTGTGTATAGGAAAATTCGAGACAGGTAATCGACACCATGACCTCCGCCGCCGTAATCACCACGAAGGCCAATAACTGCCAGGCAATCGCCGGTTCCATCCCCGACTCAATTTGTTGCTCAATATAGGCTGAGATCAGAAACGCCCCAACCGCCATAAAAAAGCCCATAGCAATTTTTCGCAAAGATGTGAGGCGAACCATTTTATTCAAAACCGGATAGACCACATAGGTAAACAAAGGAATAAACACCATGATCAAGACCGGATTCACTGCTTGAATTTGCGAAGGCAACCATTCAACACCCATCCAGACCCGATCCATATGTTGCGCTTGAAGAACCCACGCTGAAGAGGTTTGGTCATAGAGGGACCAAAAAAATGCGACAAACACATAAATACCGGCCAACTTCCCAATCGCCCGCCAGGTCTGTGGACGAGAAAGCGCTTGAAATACACCTGAACGGTCAGGAGGAATATGTGCATAGTGGGTCCGGCCAGACCAAAAAATGATGGTCGCCACAAACATCAAGATGCCAGGCACCCCAAATGCCAGGCCAGGACCAAAATGTTCCAATAGCCAAGGGGTGAGCATCACAGACCCAAATGCCCCCACGTTAATGGCAAAGTAAAACCAGGCAAAGGCCTTGGTTAAAAGATGTCCATTGGCCAAACCAAACTGGTCACCTAAATTAGCTGAGACACAGGGTTTAATTCCCCCGGAGCCTATTGCGATTAAAGTCAATCCAACCAGCAGGCCGAATCGGGTGTGATCTAAAGCCAAAACGACATGGCCGCCACAATACACCAGAGAAAGGAGAATGATGGTTTTATATTTTCCCCAAAAGGCATCGGCCAAGATCGCCCCCAAAAAAGGGAAAAAATACACTCCCGAGGCAAACAGATGGAAATAACTTTTCGCTTCTGCCTCCCCCATAGGGTTCAAGCTTCCCTGTGTATTCAGCAACATCCCCGTCATAAACACCACCAGAATCGAACGCATCCCATAGTAACTAAATCGCTCAGCGCCTTCATTGACAACCAAATGCAGGACTCCCGATGGCATGGAAGCCGTGGTCATAGGTTCTGTTCGATATTCATGTTTTTTCATGAAACAACTTTCATCTGTAAGAAGTGGACAACCGTTGAAAATTCGTATAGATCCTATCCGGTGAGAACGGCTGTGTCAGTCCGACAAGCAAACCTCCGTCCCCACCGGAATGTCATTGTATAATGCCGACCCCATTCCTGCCATTCCCAGGCATAATCCTCTTGGTCAGTCTTTCAATTATAAGAATATGGCTTCCCCCGCCGGTACAGTCCAAGGAATCATCGGTTCCGACTCTTGATACGATGATTGTCACAGGTTCCGCCCAACCCACCCAACCCCACCAATCAACTCAAAGCATTACGACCCTCAATGCTGAACAGATTGCCCCCCTTCAGCCCAATCGGGTGACCACCATCCTCCAGCAAATCCCAGGACTCCATACCGATGAGATGAGCGGGAGAAGTGGAATCAGCTCAGTGTATCTCCGAGGTGCCGATCCCAACTTCACCTTAATTATGCTGGATGGGGTCCCCATGAATGACTCAACCAACCAGCGAGGCGGATCAGTTGATCTTTCCACTATTCCTATTGATCGGATCGAGCGCGTAGAAATTGTTCGGGGACCCCTCTCGGCATTTTATGGTTCTGAAGCCATGGCGGGCGCAATCAATTTCATTACCAAATCAGCTACCACGGCTCCCTCCTTTCGCCTCCTGGGCGAAGGAGGCCGATACGATTATCTCAAAGGGCTTGCCCAAACCGGAGGATCACTGGGACCATTGTCCGCCAATCTGACGCTGTCCCATACCCAAAATGGAGAGCAAATCGAGAAAGATTCATTTTTGATGGACTCGGCTGGATGGAATTTTTCCATTCAGACAGATCCCAATTTCGACATTCAACTAAACGGGCAATATACAGATTCAACGGTCCGGAGTTTTCCGGAAGGCAGTGGTGGGTCAAAACTGGCTTTACTCCGGGAAACCGAACGACGAAAGACCCAAGAATTTCTGACCGGTTTGTCAGCCTCATTTCACATTCCTTCGGGTTGGCAGCATCAGGTATTTCTGAGTGTGACCCGAAGACTTCAAGACGTGTCAAACCCGGGAATTCTTGCGACTCCAACCACCTATACCCTGCCTCCGGCTGACTTTGAAACTCTTTATACCCGTTTTCAAACACGCATGACGACAACATGGACGATCAGCCCCCAATGGAAATTTTCACTTGGTGAACAGCTGACTCATGAACGCGGAAGACGGAACGGGACTCAAGACCTGAGTTCCTTCGGAGGCTCCTCTGACCAGCCAGATGACTTTGCCATCCGGCGGACACTCGGAGGAGCCTTTGCGGAACTAACGTCCGTCTGGTGGCAAAAACTGACCCTGAATTCGGGTGTTCGAGCCGATATCTCACAAGGGTTCCAGCCGAAGATTAGCCCCAGAATTGGAGCGAAATATCAGCTGTTAAACTCAATCCAGATTCGTGGTGGCTATGGAAGGGGATTTAAATTGCCCAGCTTATCCAGTTTAGGAGACCCCTTAATTGGGAACCCTTCCTTACAACCCGAAACCAGCGTCGGGTGGGATCTCGGCCTAGACTATCACACATTCGATGAAAGATTTACCGCAACGATAGAATACTTTCACAACCGGTTCAGGAACCTTATTGACCTCGATCCCGACCTTCTCAATCAAGGAATTATTCGCCTGGCCAATATTGATGAGGCAAAAACTCATGGTTGGAATATTTCCCTGTCCCTCACGCCAATCCCTGCTGTTTCTTTCCAGTCTAGTCTCACCCACCTCACCACTCGAGTGACGGAAACCGGAGCTCAACTAAGAAACCGCCCCAAATGGCGCGGATGGGTGGGGGTTACGATGAAGCTATCTTCGACCCTCAATGTCAAAAGTCAAGTCACATGGGTCAGTTCCAGTTTTGATTTTCAAGTTCCAACCCAAACCACACGAGTAGGGGGATTTGCCAAGGCAGACATCACGGTCAATTACCATCCCTTTACCGAGTGGAGTTGCTATGCAGCCCTCGAAAATGTCACCAACTCCTCATATGAACAGTTTGCCGGATTCCCGGCTCCGCCCTTGACCTTTCGTTTAGGATTGGAATACCGGCCAGAATTGTAAGGTCAGAAAGTATTTCTCCAAAGGAGGCATGGGTGACATCATCAATCAAGTTTTCTCCATGAAGCTATCGCAGAAATCTGCTTAAGCCAGGTCGTGTTTTGACCGAAAAAGGAAAAGGCGTTGAAAAGAGGCAGGCGAAGATGTGAAACATCGCCTCCTACCTTACATTTCACTGGGAATCTTCCATGCAACTCATACTTCCGTTAGATCCGGTTCAGGACGAAGAGCGTTCCACGATTTTTGCCAGAATTAAAAGCTGTAAATCTTTGCCTATTCTGTCTCCCTTGGCCTCGACCATTCTAAAGATGTGCCAAAATGAGGAAACCCATGCCTCCGAATTAGCCGAGATCATAAGCCAGGATCCAGGAATGGCGGCTCAAATTTTATTTATGGCGAATTCGGGGTATTACGGCGGGTCCCGGCACAAAGTAACCAGCATCGGACAGGCCGTGACATTGCTTGGATTTTCAACGATCGCCAATCTGGCTCTATCTTTTTGTTTTTATCGTTTAATTAAAGACATGAAAGAGGTCTCAACATCCGGGATTGACCACGTAAAATTCTGGCGGCGATCCATTCTGGCCAGTGTCGCAGCTCGTGCCATTGGAACACACTTCGCCTTTTCTGATGTAGAGCTCATGTTTCTTGGTGCCCTGCTTCAGGACATCGGACTACTAGCATTAAACGAGGTGGCTTCAAGGGAAATTGCCTCACTCCAGGATTACAATCAGGACAATCATGCCAATTTACACCAGTATGAACTTGAAAACTTGGGAGTTGATCATTCACAGGTAGGAGCCTGGTTGGCCCAACATTGGCAACTTCCTGAGGAGTTTCAGGTGGCCATCCTCTATAGTCATACTCCTGAATTATTTGAGACTCCGCCGGACTTTCAATCTCTGGTGGATACCGTTGCACTCTCCGGTATCATCGCGGACATCTGGATTAATCCCGATACCGAAGCGGCCATTGCCTCAGCCCGTAAAAATAGTCAGGGTCGCTTATCCGTGCAACCGGAAGATTGGGAACCGATCCTTGGGCACATGATGACGGGAATTCCACAAATTGCCAGTTTTTTTCACAGCCGGATTGGGAACTTCGAAGACATCGCCCACATCCAGCAAGTAGCCTTACAACAGTTGAACTCCACTGATCCTCAATTATTCAACTAACCAGAGCCAACTCCCGCCACTCTGACTCAGCCGTTCTTCCCCACCCCGTCATTCTCAGTTGCCAGACACAGTTGGTTCCGACCATTGTCTTTTGCCCGATACAACGCACGATCTGCACGTTCAAGCCAGGAAAGCACGGTTTCACCAGGAAGTAACTCCGCCAAACCGATCGATGCCGTGACCGGAATGGTGATATCTTGGCAAGAAAATCCCTCTCCTCTCACGGCATCCAGCAACCGCTCACCCAGTCGTTGACTCAGTTCCCCATCGGCTCCCTGAAGCAGGACACAAAATTCCTCCCCTCCATATCTGGCAATAAAATCAGTTTTTCTGGGAAAAGTCGATACCAGACGTTTCGCCACCTGCTGTAGCACCACATCCCCGGCCGGATGGCCATAGGTATCGTTCACAAGCTTAAAATGATCGATATCAACCATCAAAATGCAGGCCGATGTCCCAGAGAAAAAACTCATACTGGCCGTTCGTTCTAATTGAAGATCCAAGGCTCCACGATTATACAGCTGCGTCAGAGCATCCAGCGTCATTTGCTTTCGCGCGCCTCCCAGTTCCTCCTCAACAAGACGTAATTTTTCTCCAAGATTTTCCAATCGTTGTTGCTGGCGTTCTTTTCGTTCATCCACAAGAGCACTGATGCCTTCCACTACAGCCAATAAGGCCTGCTTCACATCGTGAAAAGAACCGTCCTCGGTTGCCGTGCGCAATTGAACGAGATGATTGGTCACTTTTTGATCAGTTTCCTGATCCTCGACAAACGCGCGCCCCATAATATTGGTAAATTCGCAAAGAACAGTTCGCATATCTTGGAGATTTCGGGTCACATAGGATTTTTCCTGTTGACGATGTCCATTAACAAATTGCGTGAGCGCCCCCCAATCACGGCGTGGGCTGGCCTCGGGTTTTTTGGAATCATCCGCATCAATCTGAGTGCCCACCAACACATGTCTCGCCCACCGTTCAAACTCTTTTTCTATATCCTCTTCCGACAATTGATCGAGTTCAAATGCATGACGGCCGAGACATCGCAAAACCCTGGCTAAGGCTTCAAAGGCCTTGTCGGACTCTTCGGAGATCTCTGTGGCCCGAGACCCGTTGGCGACCGGCTCTTTTTGGCCCCTATTCTCATTAGAGTGATCTTTTTTCCCAATGGACCAAGATCCTAACATTCCTTCCTCCTCTTCTATTCACTTCTGCCTCTGCCTGTGTCGGTGACCATCCAGCGAATGCATGGAGAGAGTGGGGTAACGGTTTGATTCCGTTATCGGCAATTCCTCTATGTCTCTTGAGTCACTTTTTGTTATGCTCTTCGCCAAGAGTTACAAAACACCATGTGTAAATGACTACCTTGATATTCCATTTCATCGTTCACGCGCATTTTTCCCTACACCCGTGAATCAACGTTACGCGATCTCCAGCAGACAAAATTCCCATTTCAAACGATGGGTATCGTTACTTGACTCTCATGGGATTAAACGTCATCGCCTCTGTCTCGTTTCCGGGAATAAACTCCGGAAGGAAATCGGAACGCATTCTGGGGTAACTGTCCACGAAATCTTACTTCCGCCATCTTGGACCTCCAGAGATGACCTTCCTTCTCAGGCCCTCCAGTATGATTTATCACATTCCCTGTTTCAGGAGTTGGACGTGTTTGGGACGAAAGAACCGCTCCTGGTCTGCGGTGTCCCCGAAATGTCGCGAAGAGATCTCAGCCAGGCCCCCAATGGATTGGAAGTCCTGTGCCCAATTGGAGACCCTGGGAACCTTGGAGCCTTACTTCGGTGCTGTCGAGCCTTTGACGTGCAAACGGTCGTGCTGCTTCAGGAAGCCGTACACCCCTTCCACCCGAAGGTCATTCGTGCCAGTAGCGGTGCGGTGTTTGTCCAGTCCTTGGAGTGGGCAGGCTCCATCACCGACCTGGATACCCCGGAAACCTTGCAATGGATTACCGCATTAGATTTACACGGCACGAATTTGTCTACGGTACAATGGTCTAAACATGTTCGATTACTTATTGGCGAAGAAGGCGTAGGTCTTCCACCCTTTCAGTTTTTGGAACGCCTGTGTATTCCTCAAATCCATCCATCGATTCCATTAAATGCGACAGTCGCAGGCAGCATCGCCCTCTATGCGTATCGCCAACACCACTCACCGCCCTAACCAATTGCGATCCCACCAACTATGAGGCACTCCGTCCCTAGTGGTAGCACCATGCAAACAGAGCAACATCCACACATCTTACCCACACACCATAGCCGCTTCAGGATCAGGGTCTTACGATGATTCAACCAGGCAGATATCGTCACTATAAAGGGAAAGAATACCAGGTTATTGGCGTCGCCAAACATTCCGAAACTGAAGAAGATCTCGTGGTCTATCGGGCACTCTATGGCGAATTCGGCCTTTGGGTCAGACCGGAAAAGATGTTTAGGGAAAAAATTGAAATAGGGGGAAAACTCGTCTTCAGATTTGAATGGATCGACGGTGCCAACGCCGGTACAGACACCACGACCAAACCCTGAGAAGGGTAACCGGAATCCGTCTGATCTGACAGGCCGCCTTCCATTTTGCGTGCCAGCCCGGCCAGACACCTCATTTATGATTTGGCTTCGGGAGGCTCGTGTGAATTTCCCCAGTCAAAGACCGTGCCTGCCATGCACCTTGTTTGAAAAACAATCTATAGAATTCTCCATCGACTCTCACAACTGTTCTGCCAACACCGCACGCGTTTGTTCTTCTCGATAGGCATTCAACCGTTTGGAGAGAGAAACATCTGCCAAGGCTAAAATCGCAGCAGCCAACAACGCCGCATTCACCGCTCCAGCACCCCCTATCGCCAAGGTTCCTACAGGTAAACCTTTGGGCATCTGCACAATGGACAAGAGGGAATCGAGGCCTTGCAGAGCCTTTGATTGCAGGGGGACACCCAACACCGGCAATTGAGTTTTGGCCGCAATTGCCCCGGCCAAATGGGCCGCCCCTCCAGCCCCGGCAATATACACTTGCACTCCACCAGTTTCCGCCTCACGAATATAATCCCCCAAGGCATCTGGAGCCCAATGCGCAGAAAACACCCGATTCTCATGAGTTATATCCAGTTTAGTAAGCATTTCACCGGCTAACCGCATAGTATCCCAATCCGATTTGCTGCCCATGAGAATTGCAACCCGAAATGATGACTCAGCCATAACCTCTTGTACTCCTTCTTACCTTATCTATTCGTAGATGACGAGGGATGGGCGAAAGGTCCATGGTTTCTTAAACGGGCTTACGATACCGCATCATGACCCAAGTTGACCATATAACAGGAACTGTCTTACACTAAATTTCCTCTGTTTTTGTAAGATTTTTCTTTAGGAGCTAAAAAAATTTTCTCGCGGGATTTTATATACCGGAGAGATGCATTATTCACCTCATTCATAATGGGAGAGAAAAATTATGGCAATTCGTCTAGGAGATGAGGCACCGAATTTTACAGCAGAAACGACGCAAGGTACCGTGAATTTCCATGAATGGCTCGGTGACGGATGGGGCATACTCTTTTCACATCCGAAGGATTTCACCCCCGTGTGCACCACGGAATTGGGAACCATGGCGAACATGACGGAAGAGTTTAAAAAACGAAATGTGAAAGTGTTGGCTATCAGCGTGGATCCGCTCGACTCCCATAAAGGTTGGATTAAAGACATTAATGAAACTCAACACTGCACGGTGAGTTATCCCATTATTGCGGACCCCGAAAAAAAGGTCGCGAACCTCTATGATATGATTCATCCCAATGCCCTTGATAATATGACCGTTCGCTCGGTGTTCGTAATCGGGCCGGATAAGAAGGTCAAATTAACCCTTACCTATCCCGCATCAACTGGCAGGAATTTCAACGAAATTCTTCGCGTCATTGACTCACTGCAATTAACGGCCAAACATAAAGTTGCCACACCGGCAAACTGGAAAGACGGAGAGGATTGTATTATCACACCAGCCGTAACGGATGCAGAAATCCCCGCACTGTTCCCGAAAGGTCATCGTGCAGTAAAACCTTATCTGCGCTTTACCCCGCAACCCAACCGTTAGAGCTTCTGAAAAAATTGAGGCAGCGCCATACACATGTGGCGCTGCCTGACACATCAACCTTTCCTCTCCCCATCCCCTCCCAATTGCTGAAGTCGTCAGGTTCTCACATGCCTTCTAGCCCTATACACCTTCATCACGACTATTTCACGGATTACAGGGGGGTACCTCAGAATCGCATGCGCCCAAGGACCACACATATTCGGAAGAACAAATGCACTCAAGTTCTGCACGGGGTAGACCGCGGACAGACAAGTGAAATATCCCCCTCAGGACTCGCTTCCGTTCAACTCTCCTCAGAAGACGCTTGAAAATCGAGAAACACCTGTAGGCATTCAAGAGAAAAGTTGAAAAAGGACAAGAACGAATGGCAGGAAAATATCAGTCAAGATTGATGGGTCTCAAACAGGGCTACCTCCAACTCATAGGTATGATGACAGGAGCCACATTTGAAGTCTACCGCAGACTGTTCGATATGGACCAAGCTGACCCGGACATCCTGAGGATGATTCTGAACACATCTTTGAAGCCGAAGTAGTTCCTGACTCGCGATTTCGGTACCCGACTCCGTGGATACGAGGGCCTGCGGAAGGGTTAAGCGATGGCGCATCTGACAATTTGTACACAGCACCCCGACAATTTGCGGAGGAGAAACCAGCTTCACATTCAGACAAAGCGGATGTACTGAGAAACATTGCTGAAGAAACGCTCCGCTTTTATGCACGCTCATACGGTTAATCCATCAATTCTCTGGTGTGAAAATTCCCATCACTACTGTGAGTATCTCTTGCTGACTTCTGTGAAATAAATCATGCCTAGCCGGAAAGTCCCCGTTGAAACGGATCGGGGGGTTGGGGAATTTGGCAGAGCTCCCGCTCCCAATGGCGAAGGATCTCTTCTTTGTCAAAGGTCAAAACATACATAAAACAATATACTTTTTCACGTGGACCTCCTTGAGCCCCACCCATCAGGCTTCCAGCCTGCTTACCCAAGGCTTTGACTCCGGACGGATCCAATTCACTTTCGGACACGGCAAACCTGTACGTCCAAGTGGTCTTGTCCGAAAGCAATGGATCTTTAACTATATGAGGTTTTCCTAGCTTCCCTTTGATATCCGACTGCGTTAACACCCCCACGCCATCGTCGAAATAGCTATCACGCCAATGAGAACAGGCTGCAAGTACGAGACAGAGCATAAGAACTACCCATGGATTCAATTGGTGCACAACAAGACGATGAGCCATCGCACTACCGGATGATTCAGTCATCCCCCTTGCCTTGTGAACCCGCAAAACAGGCTTTCACTAATGCAAACACTTGTGCGACTAAGCCCGTCGCAATCATCCCTAAAGCGGTCGGAAGCATGGGAGAGCCAGGATGTTCTAATCCATGAATACCCAGCATAAATCCTACCGCGACACACAGAATCCCAATGACTCTGGCAATCATAACGGAACGGCGTTTCCCGGTCGATGTTGAAACAGGAGGAGACTTCTCTGAGGAAGAAGGACTATTGACAGGTTCTCTTGCCATCCTTATTCCATTAGGATTTGGTCAGTTTTCTGTAACGAATTTGATGGGGACGTTCTGCAGCCTTCCCTAATCGCTTTTTGCGATTAGCCTCATATTCACTGTAATTGCCTTCATACCAACTCACCTGGCTGTTTCCTTCAAAGGCTAATATATGGGTGGCCACACGATCCAGAAACCATCGGTCATGACTGCTGATCACCGCACATCCTCCGAAA
Source organism: Candidatus Nitrospira allomarina (assembly GCF_032050975.1). Lineage (NCBI taxonomy): Bacteria > Pseudomonadati > Nitrospirota > Nitrospiria > Nitrospirales > Nitrospiraceae > Nitrospira > Candidatus Nitrospira allomarina. The sequence goes on from NZ_CP116967.1 coordinate 3,999,451, forward strand.
TGATTCAATCCCTCCTCTAAAGCCCGCAGAGTGTTGACATCCAGATCGTTCGTCGGCTCATCCAGTAATAACAGATTCGCACCCTCTTTCAGCGTGCGGGCTAAATGCACACGGTTGCGTTCTCCACCGGATAAATCCTTCACCATTTTTTGTTGATCAGACCCTGAAAAATTAAATCGGGACACATACCCACGCGAATTCACTTCCATCTTTCCTAATGTAACGGTTTCTTTTCCATCAGAAATACATTCCCAGACGTTCAAATTACCATCAATCTCGCGATTCTGATCAACATAGCCCAGTGTAACGGTTTCACCCAAAGTCAGAGTGCCGGTATCCGGCTTAACCAGCCCGGCAATAATTTTAAATAGAGTGGACTTTCCCGCCCCATTTGGCCCAACCACACCAACGATGCCACCTTTGGGCAAAGAAAACGAGAGAGTATCAAACAGCAGGGAATCCCCATAGCTCTTCGAGAGATTGGTGGCTTCCACCACGACATCACCAAGACGCGGGCCGGAAGGGATATAAATCTCCAAATCGTCTGTTTGTTGGCTCTGCTCTTCACTCACTAATTGTTCATATTTCGTGACGCGGGCTTTCCCCTTAGCCTGGCGGCCTTTGGGAGACATGCGAATCCATTCCAGTTCCCGTTCCAACGTTTTTTGTCGTTTCGACTCGGATTTTTCTTCCTGCGCCAGTCTGGCCTGCTTCTGCTCCAACCAGGAAGAATAGTTGCCCTGGAAGGGAATCCCTTGTCCACGGTCCAACTCCAGAATCCAACCAGCCACATTGTCTAAAAAATACCGGTCATGGGTCACCGCAATCACGGTGCCCTTATACTCCTGAAGGTGCTGCTCCAACCATCCCACCGTCTCCGCATCTAAATGGTTTGTGGGCTCGTCAAGCAACAAGATGTCGGGTTCCTGGATCAGCAACCGGCACAGAGCCACCCTACGACGTTCGCCCCCGGACAAGTGGTCAACTCTGGTATCCGGTGGTGGACAGCGGAGGGCATCCATGGCGATTTCCAACTGATGCTCCAATTCCCACCCGTTGACCGCTTCGATTTGCTCTTGCAGTCTGCCCTGCCGTTCGAGCAACTTTTCCATCTCTTCAGGACTCACATCTCCCGAAAAGGCCTGACTGATCTCTTCGTAATCTCGAAGCAATTTGGCAACCTCGGCCCGCCCTTCTTCAACGACTTCTTTCACCGTTTTTCCAGGCTCCAAATACGGCTCCTGTTCAAACAGTCCTATGGAATACCCCTTTGAGAAGGTAATTTTCCCGATATAGTTGGTATCCACGCCGGCAATAATTCTGAGAAGGGTACTCTTTCCCGATCCATTCAATCCCAAAACCCCGATTTTTGCCCCGTAAAAAAATGAGAGATAGATATCTTTCAAGACCTGCTTTTTCGGGGGATGGATGCGGCCCACACCCACCAGAGAAAATATAATTTGTCGATCATTCGTACTCATGCCGTTCGCTCCAATCAGTTCTCACACGATCCAAGATTTGTCAGGGTTGCAAGAAAGCACATGCAGATGTCAACCTTACCAAAGGAATACGAAGATTCACAATGCAGGGCGGCAAATGGGCCCTCTTTCCTTACAAAATGGGACTGGGATATGCTGCCCATAAAGGAAAGGATCCGTCATGGAAACACGCCATTGAATTACAGGCGAGACAGAGTATGATAAATAAAAGCCCTCATGACCCAGGTCCTTCAGATTGTGAAACACGCTCAAATATCTCGCTCAACATCTTGTCCATCTACATGTAGATCTACCACCTTGCCCAACAACATCAAATACTGTGCTCAATGTGGAAGCGTCGTTGAAGAAAGAATTCCTTCGGGTGAATCCCTTCTCAGAGCCGTCTGTCCATCTTGCCATACCATCCACTATGAAAACCCCAAGATCGTGGCGGGCAGTATTCCTGAATGGGAAGACAAAATTCTCCTATGCCGACGGGCCATCGAACCTCGTTTAGGCCTCTGGACCTTCCCGGCTGGATTTATGGAATTAGGCGAAAGCACCGAAGAGGCTGCAACCCGGGAAACCCTTGAAGAAGCACACGCGGAAATCACCATTCATAGATTATTCGGTATATTTAGCCTTCCACATGTCTCTCAAGTCTATGTGGTTTACCGGGCCCATCTACAAAACCTGAACTTTAAACCGGGTCCGGAAAGCCTGGATGTCCAACTGATTTCCCTGGCCGACATCCCCTGGAAACATCTGGCCTTCCCCGTCATCCATGAATCATTAACTCGATACGTCAAGGATATCCAGACCTCCACCTCTCAAACCCATTCTTCCGTCGTCCCCATCCAAAAGCCTCCGTCCTTTTATTCATCCTAACCGTCGAGCGACGATGAAGTTCTCAAATCAAAACGAATAGACGAAAAGGAAAGTGGCGGGAATTACTTTGCCCTGATTGAACGCCAGGAAGGTCGCACTGTCTTCCTGTAATGTCCGCTTTCACACCGGCATATCCAATAATTAATTGGACAAAATAGCCTGACAAAGGGTTTACATCAAGGCAAATTTTCTGCTCCAGGCTTGAGGTCAACGAGGGCAGAGGGGACGGGCGAAAAGCACAGGAGGTTAATGCCTCGACTGTTCCAATGCTAATAGGGCGGTTTTGATGGGTAGTCCACCTCCGTAGCCAACCAGTTTTCCATTGGATCCGATCACCCGATGGCACGGCACGATAATAGAGACAGGGTTTTGGCCATTAGCGGCTCCCACGGCTCGTGAGGCCTTCGGGTTGCCAACCTGTTGAGCAATTTCCCCATACGAAACCGTTCGGCCATAGGGAATACGTTGAAGAGCCTTCCAGACATGACGTTGAAAGGGGGTCCCTTGAAGGTTCAATGCGACCTGAAACCGTGTCCGGGAGCCATCAAAGTATTCATCCAGTTGCTCAATCACCTCGTGAAACGGCTCACGTGACTGTTTCCATGTCGGCTGGATGTCCAGAGGGTGGGCTCCATCTTGAAACTGCAGGCCCTGCAACCCATCTGAGTTTCCCACCAAGAGAAGGCGGCCAACCGGACTTGGATTAATCCAGTAAAAAACCCCGGAATCCTTGGAGGCTTTTTTTGGCACTGGTGGCTTCATTATCCTGACCTTCCAGATTATCGAAGGTGAAACCGTCTAGGGTGCGGCCGAAATTGGAGATGGACAGGCTGACGAACATTTCCCTATGATCAAACCATGTCCATTCAGCAACATTTAAGTCAGTGGTGTCAAACCAGAGGACTCTCTCTGGCCGACCTTAGTCAACAAACGGGCGTGGCCCTGGCGAAACTTCAGGATTTCCAAAAGGGCAACTGGGACCCTCCGTTGTCCACGATGTCGTTAATTGCCGAATCTTTGAATGTGCCTGAATCCTGGCTCCATCATGATCCCCGAACCCTTCTACGATTGTGGAATGAATCTGACGAGGACAATCCGGAACTTCCGAGCACCTCTTCTCCCGATCCCCTATTTCAACGAATTATCCAAACCAGCCGTGATTACCAAGATCTCTTCGTCTTGCTCACCAGCCTGCTGCACCACGGTGATCCAAAATTAATTCGCGCCGCTCAGGTTAACCTCCAAAGCCTTTTCAAGCAGGTGCGCCCCACCACTGTCCCCTGGGGGTCGAGACCTCCAGGACACTTCGAACCTCCCAACGATTAACCACCCACACCTTCTCACTCAAAGGTTGAGTTGAACCAAAGAAAGAATTGGCTGTTATGAAAATGGGACAGGAACGGGAGAAGAACTAGCGTAACCTACCAGAGCCCTTTGCACGGTTTGGAGAAGCTCATCAACAGTAAAGGGTTTTTGCAGGGTGCAGATCGGCTGGAATATTTGATGAGGGCCCTTCATCGGTCCACCAGATCTAGGAATATTTCCCGTCAGAGTGATCATCGGAATGCTAGAAGATTGTTTATTAACGGGTGGAGTGAATTCGGCTTCTCTCTCTTCCATCGCCAACACATCCATAATAATCAAGGACGCTTGGAAATTTTCATGATTTTGAAGCCCCTCCTGGCAGGACTTTGCGGCCATAACCATATACCCGGCTGTTTCCAAAGAAAGAGAAACGGACTCCCTCACCTGGATATCATTGTCTATCACCAAAATCCTATTCATGTGTTAACCAAAAGTTATTCACCAATAAAAATGCTGGTCGCTAGTGAAAAAGGCCCAATTTCTTCGCAAATTAAAAAAGCAATTTATGTTCCTTCCCATTTAAAATCGTCTGTCAAAGAAATTTTCCCTTAAAAATCAAAACGTTACGTCCATTATCTCAAAAATGGTTAAGTGACCGACATGAAGGAGGAAACATGCAATATGCAGGGATCATCATTCACCATTTTCCATAATCCCTAATGCACCTTACAAACCACCGGACTGGTCCTGGAGCAATCCGAACAACCCACGAACAATCCTTAAAATTTGTGTAAGGGGACATCCAACCTGCGACTGTTTCTCCATAGCCAGAATAGTTGAAATCCTAAGCCGCTAAGCATCGCGGCCAAGCCCACATATAATCCGGTCACTTCTCCATAAAGTACTCCCGCCAATAAAAAGATGGAACTTCCAAACAGATACAAACACACGGCTTGAGTAATAACAGAAGTCTTCCCACGATGAACAAACTGGCCTTGAAAAAAACTCTCCCATGGACTCAAAGCGGGAAAAATTACCATGAGCCAGAGCGCTGTGGAGGCCAACACGGTCAGTTCAGGAGTCAGAGCCGCGCCCCATTCAAACCAGAGAGTGGAGAGAGGAGTGGCAGCAATCAGAAAAAGGATTCCGCTCGTACAGATTGAAACCATTGTCACAAATTTCTTCAAAGGGCCGAGAAAATGCGGTCGGTCATACAGAGCGACAACCACCTCCTGCATCGCTAATCCTCCACTCCGAAACACAAATGAGAGGCCACCTAACACCGGCCAGACAGCCAAGGACTCTATAGCGTTTGGCATCCGACTGATGGCCGCACTGACAATCGGTAAATTCCCAAGGGAAATGAGTGGAGTAAATGCAAGAGGCCAATAAAACACCCGTAATTGATTCAGTGTGAGAGGCGATGGATGCACAGGACTCATTTGAAGATTGGTGAGGATCGGACGCACGAAAAACAGAATAAAGCCAGCCTCGACCATTGCCCCAGAAGACATCGCGACCGTTGCCACAACAATCCCCGGGAAACTCTGTAGAACTATTCCGCAAAATAAGACCGAACTGCTTACAAATAAACGGACCAAGGTTCCAAGCCCAATCAGGCGCGTCTGTCCTGCCCGAATCACCACTCCCTGAAAAAACCTTCTCACCGCAATCGAGAGCGTCCATGGCGTCATGCATTGAAGACCGATTCTGGCCGGTTCCACAATAATATCTGGAACACCTAACACGTCTTGTACGATCATCCCGTACACCGGCGTAAAAGCCACGACGACATGAACGACGGTTAGAAGACTTCCCAAGACCACAATGAAATTTCGAATAAGCCGGTAGGCCAACCAATCCTTACATAAGGCGGTAGAGGCAACCAGAATCATTATGACGGGTGCCTCGATCAATAATGAGAGAGGAAAAACCACCCCACCATAGGCGGCTAAATGGACCTCAGGATCGGCCAAGCGGGAAACCGTGGCTGTGATCAGTGGAAACTCCAGACCCATGAGCATCCAACTCGCGGCCAAGGGCCACCACATGCGGAAAATCGTGAGGAACGGAGAAGGAGGGGCAGGTAGGGCCTGCGTGTTAGCAGTCACGAAACGACAAGCGGATCAAAAGGAACCCAAATGCACACTGTCCAAAATGGACAGGAAGCCTGAGAGGAGGCAAAAAGGAAAACAGGTTCATTGGCAAATGGATGCGGCTACATCATTAGGGGAAAGTAAAGTAGGGCGTCTTGCACGAAAGGGAACCGCCCTTTCGTGATGAGCCTACCTTATCATGAACGCGAGGTGTTCGCCAAAAGGTCAGAACCTGAGTTAGCAAGTCGTTTTAGGGCCATTCGTGAAGGAGCCAGAGGTGTGTGGAGTCCCGGGGGCAACAAATTCCTGGTTTTCAGATTTTCCCGCCATGGTCGAATCGGTTTCCACCGCAAAACGCCCCCCATGGCTTTTCTCCTGGTTATCCCCTTTCGCGTTGGCTTCCTGCACCTCTTCCTGGTCCACACAAGACGGCTTCCATGTCGAAGCTTCTATTTCACACGCTTCCCCGGGATAGAAACGAAGTGAATCCCAATGTGTCACCCAACTTTTCACATATTTCCGCATACTGGTTCCTGGAATAATTTGGGCCGGATCATTTGCCGCATTTTCCCACATATGCCACCCATGCCCCTTCAGATGAAGCGATCGAATCGTTTGATAGGATTCCTGAATAATATCGTTCGGTGGCTGTCCTAGGGGAATACGTTGGGTCTCCAATAAGCCCATACCTTTCTCCGCTTTGTCGGCGAGTATTCGTTCGGCTTCCGACTGCTTCGTTCGAAGTTTCTCCAACAGTTTGACCTTGTCACCTTTTTTCTCTAAGACTTCTTCCCGAAAATCATTGGTTAAGGCCAGCACAGCACCCAATCCTGGCAGAGTAGGACCGCCATCTAAATTCATGAGGCGTGCCACTTCGGCATAAGATTTCGCACGCTGGTTCACCGAATACCGGCCAATCAGTTCGGCTTCATCGATCAGCAAAATCCACCCGGCATATCCCGCGGCTTGCATCAGACGAGCAGCAAACTGAAAGCGCTGAAGCGCCAATTCTGCAGCCGATATTTTTCCAAACGCATACCGCTCTCCAAATCCGGCTTCTTGCAGGTACTTTTTTAAATCCCCGACTCCGATGGGGTCTCCCGTCCAAAATCGAGTCATCCGGTGGCCCAATTCCATATCGGAGCTCAATCGTTCATACAGCATCAACGTAGCGGCAAACCTGGCATCAATCTGACTTTCCGGATTATTCACCCACGTCACAAGATCCTTATAGCGCGGTGCCCAGACATCACATTGACCCGCAATTTCCGAAAACACTTCCCCTCGTTTGTCAGGAATCACTGCAGCTTCGATCGCAGAATAATACAAACGGACAGGATGATACAGAGGCGTTTCCTTACTGATCACAATCCTACTGCAGATGAAATTGGCATCCAGCGCCAGGTTTTGAAGATACTCCAGGATATGCGATTTTCCACTGCCAAACGCGCCCTCGATCACCATACCACGTGGGCACGGACCCGTAGTAATATTTTGCTGTGTGGCTTCTAATAACCGCCGAAAACGTCCCTCCACCTCGGGCTGAAGACATCCAAGCGTCGTTACCACATGCCGGTTCGGAACCCCCGCCCGAAGACCTTCAATAACACGACGGGCTTCTCCATCAGGCACCATTCTCCTCGGCGTGGCGGTGGAAGCAGTATGCTCTTCTTCAGAAACCTGCTGCTGATGATCCTGAATTCGGACCAACGAGGCCAATGGATTCTGACGGTGTTTCGGACGAACATCATCCCACACTCGCAATTTTAAAGCCTCGTACCGATCCACACCACGGCGGGAGTCGGTCAGGAACTCCTGTGGAGCCATGACCACCATCAGCAAGCCTTCCATTTCATCAGCCGAATCAATAAATTGACGAAGCAATTCATACAAATCTATGGTGGCTGAAGGCGAAAATGACAGAGAGCCGTCATTGGGCAAGCCATCCTTTTTCATAAGATACCGAGAGATATCGAGCGAAAGAATGAGGCCTCCCTGTCCCGTTAAACGAAGCCAGCGCGTTAAAGAAGACAGCATGTACCGTGCATTATGACGCGAAATTTTTTGATAGATCAGGGCCTTTTTAACTCCACCCACCAGTCGAAGGTCTCCACACAACCATTCTTTCACCGCTGAGGCCAAGACACGATCGGCATCGCCCGCATCCAACTGAGCCATACACAGCCGGATCATCGCCATGCGAAATTCACGGCACAGGCCCGAATCGCCTTCAATCGCTTTTTCCATCCATGTTTGAATATCCCGGCGGAGCATCGGCTCCTTCCGTTCATTCACCATTGCAACCTGCCGCAACGAGAATTCCTGTCGGTCTGAAGGAATTTGGTGCCCATGCTCTTCGAGTAACCTTTGGAGAAACCGATAAGCGAGTTCATCCCAATCTATTTGTTTGGCAATTTTCTGAAACAGTCGCTCGATCATGTGGGCTTTTGTGAATCGCGCGTCGACTTTTGCCAAGATATATCCTTCACGTTTGGCCAGTCCCTCTAATTCTTGTTGGCAGGTTTTTAATCCGTCTTCACCCGTGAACACGGCAAATTTGACTGCTCCACCCCCCTCACGAACAAAACTCCCAAGATATTCATGGTGAAGAATTCCCAGCCATTCGCTTAGAGCCAGGTTAAATCGGGGCTCCTCCTCGGAGTGAATATTGTGCTTGGGCGATGGTTTCATATCCGACCGATGTTGTTGCACAGATTCCGGCTTCTCTGGACAGGAGTCCGAGAGCAAAGAAAGGGAGGAGGGAAGACCTTCTTCTGTTCTCACGGATTGTAAGCGATTTAAGGCCTCAATTAATTTGCTCATCGTACGGTTCCTTCCCCCATGTTCATTCTGAAATTTTCAGATTTCTCCCACTTCGCACCTGTTTCAATGACCATGCCCACACGCTGCCGGGCTCCCGTAACCTTGCACCTCTTACACAGGAAAATGCACACTGATTTGACAGGCACGTTTATACAATTGATTGGCTCGCGCTTCGCATATGTCATCATCGTGTAAATGAAATAACGTTCGCCCGATTTCATAAAACGGCACGCCGAGATCCACGGCATCCAGCACGCGGAGATACATCGGCCATTCATCCCGACATTTTCGCCGTTCGAGATTTCGACCGACTTGATGTTTTTGCCATTCCAGAAGATCTGCCTTCACTTTTTCAATTTGCCCCGACAACGGCTTTTTCAGATCAAACACCGCCGCCATTCGCCATTCCGACAAACACAGGGTGACCTCTTCACCTCCCCCCAGCCAATCCGGTCCCTGTCCGAAATAGATCCGACCGTAATTCGAATCAAATGACAACATCCAGGGTTTGGCAATGGAGGGATTCGGAAGGCCACTGAGATGATATTTTTCTAATGAATTCGGCATCCGGGCTTTAAATGCCGGATGATCCGGCGTAAAAACTTTTTTGCGATACCGAGTGGGATACTGAGGATCTTTGGCACAAGACAGATCAAAATCGTATGTTTGCAGATAGTGTTGTTCCCAATCCTTCCGGTAATCTGAACGACGCCGGAGAAACTCCCACCGCCAAAAGGTATCGTTTAAACTCTGGGCGCAGGGATAGGTCTCCTCACGTTGCCAGTTGGGAACGGGCCCTACTATTCGTGGATGCCGGTGTATTTCCTTGGGCGGTCGTTTACTGTTCGACATATCGCCGGACCTCCTGTTCGGGAGTATTCAAAGTGGATCGCGGGATATGAGGTACGTGCCGGATCCGAAGAGAGCCAAAGACAGTCAATCCCGTCTTACGCGACATTCCAGCAACCAGCCTCAAAACCGCAAGGACTCAGGAATACTGATAGCACGGTCAAAAAAAGAATGGATTCGGTTCTCAAACTACCATACGAACAAACGAGGCAGGTGTCGGGAGATGAGCTGAGTAATCTTTACTCATGATGAGGAGAACAGGTTTTGCGCCTTGACCAAGACACTCCATGGACCCATCCAAACCAGGAGAGCACCGTCACACAACAAGCTAAAGCAACCATGGCCAAGACAAAACAAATTTTCCCTAACATGACGAAGACCCCCAGGATAGCGGTTCTTCATTCCTGCCTCTACTCTCTGTATCGGCAGGGTTTTTACAGGTCTTTACTCGATGCCTAAAAAAACATACCCTTTCTTTAAAGAAAATAACTCCAAAAATTCTACAAAACAATGGGCAAGACTTTCTTCCCGGCAATTTGCCTCTTTTTTCTTTAAAAAACAATGAATTATAGAAAAATTTCTATTGGGAAACTCCTCAGGGGGCGTTTTCAAGTCCACAACACCTTTCAGAGTTCAGATTCCCGGTTCAGCCAAGGTTTTGAGCAAACCACTACTCCATTGAACCGGAGAGTAGAAAAAAACTTATAAATACAGAGCCCGGTTGGTTGGCACACCCATCATCGGGACCAGTGGGATTGGATCAGGGTCCCAGAACCGATTAGTTGAGACATTTCTCTCAAAGAACCAGCCATTTGGCAAAGAAGGAGCCAGAACTTGTGAGTGTCCTGCGACAAGAACCACCAGAGATCTTAAATTCTTCCGCCAGTGTCGATTCAACAAAAAAAAACAACCATGCCTGACTTCAAGGGATTAGGCGCTGGAGCTGGACCTTCTCCTCTGGCGCAAACCAGCGTCATCCTGTTTCATAAGCCCAAAGGGTATCTGGTGACTCGAAAGGATGAGAGGGAGAGAAAAACAGTCTATCATATCCTACCGCCTTTCCTATTGCAGGAAGGCTGGGTACCAATCGGCCGATTGGACAAAGACTCCCGTGGCCTCCTCCTCTTCACTCAAGATGGAACAATAGTTGACCGACTCACCGCGCCAGGCGGATGCGAAAAAACCTATGATGTTGAGATCCGGGGAAGAATTTCAGACGATGACTTATCCCTTGTATTACAGGGAGTTTCCACTTCCATCGGAATATTAAAAGTACACAGGGTTACAAAAAAAAGAGAAGTCGGACCCAAAACACAGCTTGAGGTCGTCTTACGGGAGGGGAAAAACCGGCATCTCCGTCGAATCTTTCATGCCCTGAAAGATCCAAAATTTCAAACGCCGCTCAAAGTTCTCGATCTCAAACGCGTACAAATCGGCCCTTTGCCCTTGGATATCCCGGTAGGAACATGGAGATTTTCAACACCCGACGAGGAGACGCAATTGTTGGCTATTTGCAAAATATCAATACCTCGGGGTTGAATCTGTGGTGAAAGCGCCCTCATTTCTTATCAATTTTCGCCCAAGTATCTCGAAGAGGTACCGTCCGGTTAAAGACCAAATGGTCCTGAGTAGAATCCGGATCAAGACAAAAATATCCCTGCCGCTCAAACTGAAACCGACTACCTGATGACGCCCCTCTGAGACCGGGTTCGACCTGGCAATCAGATAACACGGTTAAGGAATGTGGATTGAGCAGATGGTGCAGGTCCTGAGTGTCACCCCCCGAACCGGGATTCGGTTGAGTCAACAAGGCCTCATACAATCTTACTTCGGCAGGAAGGGCATGCTGAGCAGAGACCCAGTGGAGAGTCCCTTTTACCTTTCGACTTGATTGACTTCCGCCACTTTTCGTCTCAGGATCGAAGGTACATCGTAGAGCCGCCACTTCTCCGGTTTCGGGATCCTTTTCAACACCGACACAGCGAATGATATAGGCATAGCGAAGACGTACTTCCTGCCCTGGAGATAACCGAAAAAACTTTTTAGGTGGATCTTCCCGAAAATCATCCTGTTCAATATACAGCTCACGGGAGAAAGGGATTTCCCGTTTGCCCTGGGTGGGATCCTCAGGATTATTGATCGCCTGTAAGATCTCAACCTGCCCAACCGGATAATTTTCAATAATGACCTTCAGAGGATGCAATACCGCCATCACCCGCGGCGCCGACCGGTTCAGATCTTCTCGAATAGCATGCTCCAACAAGGCCATTTCAATCACACTGTCACGTTTCGCCACCCCCACCCGCTCACAAAAATTTCGAATCGCTTCAGGCGTGTAACCCCGACGCCGAAGCCCTTTCAAGGTGGGCAACCGGGGATCCCCCCACCCGTCCACATGTTTCTCTTCCACCAACTGGTGAAGCTTGCGTTTACTCATCATGGTATGCCCGAGATTCAAACGGGCGAATTCAATTTGCTGGGGATAACACGAGACTTCACACACCCGGAGCAACCAATCATATAAGGGACGGTGATCCTCAAACTCCAGCGTACACAACGAATGCGTAATGCCCTCCAACGAGTCGGAAAGAGGATGCGCAAAGTCATAGGTCGGATAGAGGCACCAGTCATCACCGGTCCGATAGTGCGTGGCATGTCGGATACGATACAAGGCAGGATCTCTCAGATTAATATTAGGCGAGGCCATGTCAATTTTGGCACGCAACACATGGGCCCCGTCCTCAAATTCTCCGGACCGCATCCGGGCAAATAAGGCCAAATTTTCTTCAATAGTACGATTCCGGTACGGGCTATCCTTCCCTGGCTCAGTCAGCGTCCCTCGAAACACCCGGATCTCCTCGGCCGTTAAACTATCGACATAGGCATGGCCGGATTGAATCAGTCGCACCGCAAATTGATACAACTGCTCAAAATAGTCTGAGGCAAAAAAGAGGCGATCATCCCAATCAAAACCCAACCACCGGACATCTTCCTGAATGGAAGAGACATATTCCATGTTCTCCTTGGTCGGATTCGTATCATCGAAACGAAGATTACACAGCCCACCGAATTCTCCGGCAATGCCAAAATTCAAACAGATGGATTTCGCATGACCAATATGTAAATGCCCATTAGGTTCAGGGGGAAAACGGGTATGCACTCGTTTGCCAATAGGCTGGTTTTCCAGATCTGCAATAACTTTGGCTCTGATAAAGTCGATGGGAACATGTTGGTCTGGTGATGACATAATGAACAAGCTTTCAGAAAATTAAATGCAAAAAGTTTCAGCGTCTCGCATCTTCCAAAAACAAGACTCGGGCCGTGTGATTCCCGTTCCTAGGCATAGAGAATGTCCGAAAAGGTCCGAGAACGGCCTTTCCAAACAACTTTTCCAAACGACCTGTGGGTTATTCGCCAGGCTTGGAGAGTACAGTTGCCCCCACGCTACCATGAGTCGCGCCAACTCTCAACACGAGCAAGACAATATTCGATCCTTCAGGGTTACCAAAACCCGTCAAACCGGATCCAGACAGAGAAGGCATGAGCGTCGCAAATCTTTAAATGAACAGGCATGACGGCTAGAGCGAAAATGAGGATTCCATTCTGAATCTGCCGTCTTCTTCTGGTTCGGATTTCAGAAAAGAATGAGGAATCCCTTGTTTTTGGCACGGGACAGATTTAATTCGGCTTCCGGAAATAGATCGGCAAGCCACTCCCCGGGGCTTCATCGTTTCATATGGTGGATTCGGATCAAGAACCTTGGGTTAGGGTAGGGAAGGAATGCAAGGGAATGAAGAGTACTGCAACCCCCCTCAGAAGACCCATTGCCTATTACATGTATTGGAGATGAGGTGGATTACAAAACAACCAACAGCGAACGGACCGCACCGGATTTTAGGAGAAGGTTTTGGTATACACAAAATTCTGACGGACGGAGACTCCATCTTTGCCCACGGCAGCGGATTTTCCCTGTGGAGCTGCGCCTTTCTCTTTTGGCCCTTTCGCGCCTTCTTCATGGTTCGCGTTCGATTCAGCGAACTCAGAACCCTTCGCAGCTTTCGATTCCCCACCCTCGTCCTGACCCTTTTTCAATTGCCTGGCCCACAGGTTGGGCTGGCAAACAAGGTGAAAGTTGGGAGCAGGGACGGAATCATCAATGCGCCATAACTCAAGTTCAGCGCCATAGAATGTCACTTCATCACGGGAAACGCCATTCAGCCAATCCAAGGTTTGGCGAATCTCCGCAGAAATACTCTGGGCCACACACACCACCGTTTTCGCATCGAGGCCCGCCGCATACATAATCAGTTTACCCAGCGCGTCGGGATCAATGCCCTCCAAATGACCCAACACAATCACGTAACTCCCGGTCTTCACATCTTTGGCGAGAACGCCTCCGGCCAAAATACTGAGAGGAATGTCACTTCCAGCCGGCTTGAGGGGGCGCTCGATCGTCTCTCCTAATATGTCTAAGATTTCCTCCTGCTGAAGCCATGAAGCAAACCCGTCGGCCTCATTTCCCCACACTTCACTCAAATTTATTTTTCGAAGCTTTCCAACCGGTTTTGCCATAACAACCTCAACAAAAAAAATTGTTGTTTTCTACTTACTACTTCAATGAGACGTACTAGTCTTATCGACAGGTATTCAAAAAAGTTAAGACACAAAATACATAAGACACCACCTCCTTATGAACCGTCCCCTACCCTGTCATAACCGACCGGCACCACAATAGCCAGATTCCCAGAAGAGCTTATCCAAAACGCCCGCGGCCCTGAGCCATCCGTGGATGTTCCGGGATCAGGGCAATGGTCAGGAAAGACATTCACGAGAAAAAAATTACCTACTTATCATTGATCTTTCTTCAAATTAGAGTACAATAGATTAAGTTCATTCACGCATAAATTGGTCCTCGAATCCCATTCAACCCTTTCTCCAAACTCGAAGACCCCTCTGGAACGAGGGACCAAAAGGATGGACAGCAAAGTGTTTCCCAACTTTAACAGGAGGTTTCTGCTATGAATCGACTATCCCTATTAGGGCTGAGTCTCGTCTGTGCACTCGGACTGATGGCTTCTCTCTCAGGGTGCGGAGAAACGGAAGGGCCTGCCGAAAAAGCTGGGAAGACCCTTGATCAAGCGGCAGAAAATACAACCGAATCCGTCAATAATGCTATGGAAAGCACAGGGGAAACCATGGACAACGCAGCCGAACAAACAGGAGAAGCTCTCGAGGAGGCAATGGAAAGTACCGAGAAAATGGCAGAGGATACCGCGAAACATTAAAAAAAGTTTTCTGACCTCAGGTCTCTGAGGGGCAAAACACCCTCTCAAATGTTCTAATTCGTGATGGCAACCGCCGGGAGGAGATGGGCAATAAATCTCATCTTCCTTTTGTTCTCTGGCCTTCAGGGGGCCGAGGGCATACCACAGAACCAAGGGAAAAAGGGGGTTGTGAAAACAAGTTTAAGGTAAAACGGCAGGACCAGCCCAAAGAACAGTGAGTAATTCCGACATAAGGGAAGGGTAAGTCCCATCGCTCACACAACCTATTGAACCAAGAGGAAACCGAGACATGATGATCGATAAGTGGATAAAAACGATCTTGGCCGTCTTAGCCCTCCTTTTTGTGCTCTCAGTGGGCAATCCTTTCGCACGGGCAGACGACAAGTGGGCGTTTGGAACGGATATCGGTTTTTTGTCAGATACCACCGACGACACCGTGTTCACACTCAGTTTCCAGGGAGACTATTTTCTCAACTCACAGGTCTCTGTTGGCCCGCAACTCTTGTTTTCTCCCGGTGGCGACCTCACCCAAGTCACCTTCGCCGGAATCGGTCGGTATCACATTCCCGTCGGTGCTGTCACCATCATTCCTTTTGGCGGAATCGGCTTTGTCTATGCAGATTTGGAACACGGCCGTCGTGATGACAGCGATGTCAGTTATAGCTTTCCTTTTGGGGCTACCGCAGCCTTCAAGATCAATCGGACCGTTGATCTGTCAAGTACACTCATATTTACTTTCCAAGATATTGATCTGAATAATCGGAAAAGTAGCGACAATTTCAACATCGGTATGTTATTCGGCTTTCGGTTCCAACCCTAATACCCTCACATCATCCTTCAAGATGGCAGGCGGTCGTACCATTGGATGACCATTACCATGGGAACGACGTGCTCACAGGGATTGGGAAAGCCCACCCCCAAAAAAAGATGAATGGATGCGTTCCCCATTGTGTGAAGCAGCCAAAGGGTAGTTACTCCTTCACGTTTTCTAAATACTCGGCCATTCGATCCAACGCCATCGCATTAAGTCGCTTCCCATACCATCGGGGCATCACCCGATCGGCGTATCCGGGCACCACGTAGGCGCCTGGATTCAAAATCGATTCCTGGACATATTCACGAACTGTGGTCGCCGTCCCCTGATATTGAGGGTCTGCCAATCGAAGGGGTCCATTCGTCCCTAGAACTAACCGAGGACCCTCACGCCCCAGAGCAGGAGCAATACCTGGAATGGTATGACACACTGCGCAGCCGGATTGCACAAACAACTTTTCCAGCGGCTCGGTCCCCGTGGCCAGTGGCACATCGGTCAGCTCCACAGACGGGACTTTGGTGGAAGGGGAATCTGGTTGGTCCGGACTGGTGGATTCCCCCACGCGGGCTTCGCTAGGATCCGAAGGCGATTGATTGAACAGATTCACAGAAAGGGTCGCCATAATCCCGCAGGCCACCACAATAAAAATGAGAAAGGTTTCCCGGCTTCCTGAAAATTGTGAAGACTTCGGTTTTTTCATAGACGCTTTCACGATCCTACGGTAAAGATTGACAGAGTACGGCCAAACACGATGAGCCAACGACGTATAAAAACCTGAGGTGGTCTACCGAAAGTTCCCCTGCCCTGTCAAATAGTCATTCTCCGTGCAAGATGATCACACCCATCCGATCGGCCACTCCCTGTCTAATGCCCTTAACCTGACTTGTCTTCCGCACAGGAGTTTTGGTATCCCAAATATGAGAGACAAACGAAAAGCCGCCATCGTAAGGCTCACCCCGCGCACACATGGTTAATCATTGTTTGTGGCCGTCCCAACCATTTATTCCACACCCGTGGTTAGATGGCCCACACCGCATGACCCTTCTCCCCCGCTGGTGGCCCCGTGGTCGTTTCCTATCGTTACTGCCCCCACAAGACCGTATCTTTCAGGTCTCTCCCGAGGTGGGCTTACTCACAAAATGTCATTGGCAACCCTGCCCCTCACAGCACCCCACCATCCTGATGGTTCATGGCCTCGAAGGGTGCACCGAATCCCACTATATGCGGGGTCTGGCCAGGAAATGTTGGGATGCGGGATGGAATTGCATTCGCATCAATCAACGCAATTGTGGCGGATCCGAACATCTCACACCCACCCTGTATCACAATGGGCTCAGCCAGGATTACGCCAGGATTATTCAGGAAATTACCGAAGAGGATCGCTGCACCGCGGTGTGGCTCATCGGATATTCCATGGGAGGCAATCTCGCCCTCAAATTAGCTGGCGAGCATGGAACCACCCTCCCTTCTCTTCGTGGAGTCGCAGCCGTCTGTCCCAACATCCAGCCCGCAGCCTGCGTCCGCGCCCTGCAACATCCTTCCAATTGGCTTTATCATCGGTATTTCCTAAAAAGCTTAACAGGAAAATTACGCAACAAAGCCCGCCTCTTTCCAGGTCGGTGGGATCTCTCACACCTCTCTCATATACGGACCATGTGGGAATTTGATGAAATCTATACCGCTCCAGACGGAGGGTATCGAAATGCCAAAGAGTATTACGAACAAAGCGCCGCCAGAAACACGCTGTCCTCCATCACCATCCCGACCCTCGTCATCACGGCCCAAGATGACCCGTTTATCCCCTACCACATGTTTGCCGACCCTGCTCTCGACGCTAATCCCTTCATCCAACTTGAGGCGCCTGCTCATGGGGGCCATTGCGGATTTTTTCAACGGCACCATAAGTATGAGGATCATTTTTGGGCCGAAAATCGTCTATGCGACTGGATTCATGCTCAACTCAACTCAGCATGACCCCGATCGGTTCCTGGACTCACACTCTTTGAACGCCATTCAAACCCCCTTCAACACTCATCGCCTTCACGCCTATTCTCCACTTGCCTGAGACCTCTCAGGTGAGGTAGAACTCTGTTCAAATGCGTAGCCAATCCTTTCCGTCACGAGTCCCATCACACGTTTTCACACGTCCATGAAATTAAAACCCGGATCCCCAGGAAAAGGCATTCTTCGCCAAATGCATAAGGCGCAAGAAAAATACTTGGAAGGCTGGTTGGATGTTCCCGCCCATGTGCATCACACAGCCTATCGTATGGCGAACCCGGCAGTTGAACGTCCCCAAAGTCGAAAAGAGTTTCAACAGCTTCTGGCCTGCTTAGAGATCGATTCCGCCCACGCCGTCATGGAAGACAAGGTTGGATTCGGCGTAAAGAAAGGCACGAATGGGGACAAACTCATTGTCATTTGGGAGGCTCATACTGAATATTACAGCTATCAGGTTTGGCATATCCCCTCTCACGCCTCCCAGCCATTGGGATTCGGACCGTTGGGATTTTCCGAATATGTGTTTCCCTTTTCGCCGTTGGGCATCCAAGTCAACGCGTTGGATCTCTTAGTCATCCCCGCGCGTACTTACGACCAGGAAGAATTAAGAACCCTTCTCCCCGGACCACAATTGTATGCCAGCAAGGTTCTGGGGGAGGACATCTGCGTGGCCACCAGCTTTACTCCAGACGAACATGATCGGGAACGATATCTCATTTGGGCTCCTGATCCTGTTTTGCTTCGGCAAAAACTAGCCAGACTCATGACGATTGTGACGACTCTAGAAAATTATACCCATCTGATTTTACTGCCCTATCCAGCCTTTTCCCGGTCGGTCGATCAGGTTCAAATCTTCGAACAGCGTCATCTCTATCAACGGACCCTAATCACGAAAGAACTGAACAGAGCCACGCATAGCACGCTTCAACAATGGCTGGAAGGGTTAACCCATGATTTTCTTGAAGTGGGGCGGTTGACCGCTTCGCTGCGTTATCGCCTTTCGGCTTCGGTCCCCTATGATCGAATTGTGCACAGTAATACCCTGGCCCTCCAAGAGCAATCGCTGCCCTACGGTCGAACGCTCATCGATTATTTTCAATGGAAAATTACAGGTGTAGCCGATGGTTACCAGCAATTGCTCTCACGTGTGCAGGCCTTAGAGCAGGACTTTGAAGGCACCATTGCCGTCTTGCGCACCAAGGTGGAACTCCTTTTACAAGAGCAAAATTTGGCGCAACAAGATCAAAATGTGAGCCTCCTGGCCAGCTTGGATAAAACCACAAAAAGCCAAGTCGTCCTGCAACATACTGTGGAAGGCCTCTCTGTGATCGTGATTGCCTATTACGTGAGTGGCCTAGCCAACTACCTCTTTAAGGCCCTGCATGAACTCGGTTGGCTAGACAAGTATGAGTTGGCCTCTGGAATCTTCGTGCCCATCGCTCTGGGCCTCTCATTTGCCATTATCACATGGGGAAGAAACCGTATCCAAAAAAAAATTACAGCAATGCCTCCGGCCTCCGCCTCGCATCCTTCCAAACATGCCTGATCATTCCTCCCACATTTCTCGTTCCTTCACAAACATGACCGCAGCCTGATCCGCCAAACCAGAAACAGGCTCTCTCCGGCATTCTTCACAAACCAACAGGTTGGGAACCACCCCCGAGTTCCACGGTCCAACAGCCAACCCGTGACAAAAAAAGATTCATTTTAAGTACCCCAGGGAAATATCCGAGAAAGATAAGAAAAGGTCGACGTTTAGGCCATTCAACCCCAGAGCTGCACCAGAAGGGATCACCATGCTAACAGCCGAGGAACTGGTAAAAAAATTCACACAACTCTTTACCCTTCCAGAGGTCTATCTACAAGTCAAAAAGGTCATTGATAATCCAGATTCCACCATGGCGGACCTGTCCAGGGCAATCAGCATTGATCCCGGCATGACCGTCGCCGTCCTTAAATTAGTGAATAGCGCATTTTATGCCATGCCTCGCAAAGTCGAGACCATTTCGCGGGCTGTCGGAATTCTCGGTATGCAACCGCTCCATGATTTGACGCTCGCCATCTCGGTCACCAAAACCTTCTCAGGCCTCAATCAACACGTGATGAGTATGAATGTCTATTGGTCCAACAGCTTCTTTAGTGGACTGGTGGCACGGGAATTGGCAAGAAAATGTTTTCTGGTGGATAGTGAACGAATGTTCGTAGAGGGCCTATTGAGAGATATTGGACATCTCCTCCTCTATGACCAACTTCCCGAACCGTCTGAGCAGGTGTTACGGGAGTCGGCCAAAGATGGCTCTCCCGTCCATATATTGGAACAACAATTGTTGGGCTTCGATTATACCGAAGTGGGTCAGACACTCATTGAGGAATGGCAACTGCCAAAAAATTTCGGGATTGCGATTCGATATCAGAACAATCCATCCGGGACCAGCGAGCACGGATTTGAAGCGGCGCTCCTCAATATGGCCGGCGCCCTCACGGAAGGGTTCCAATCACCAAAGGGACATGCCCAATGGCAAAATCTCGTGGCTCCTGAATCGTGGAAATTAACAGGACTGGATGAGGAAGGCCTCCAAGAATGCATGCTGGAAGCAGGCAAACAGCTTTCCGGCATGTTAACCCTCATGGAAGAAGCACGCCAACCCGTTGGAGCCTCATAAAAACAAGAGAGACCTGATTGTCAACGGGTCAAACGGAAAATCCGGACACGGGAACGCACCCTCAACTCAAAAAAGGCTGAGTCCTATGACCACAAAAACGCACTCCTCCGTCATGTACCAAAAGACTCCCTTACTCGATGTCACCTTCCAAATGACCTTCCCACAAAATTTACAAATATCCTCTGCTCCGCCGGTCAATTTTCAAGGCAGAGTCAAAAATCTTTTTTCAAATTTCTCTTTGACGCAGGATAAAGCATCGTATAATTTCCTCAGTGCCGATCAGCGCTGGCAACTGGTCTTAAGCCCGGGATCTCTTGCGGTGGTCGCCAGATATTATGAAGGCTGGGACGCCTTTCAGACGCATATCCGGTTGGCGTCGAACGCAGTGGAGAACGAATATCCCCCACCCTATCTCTCCCGTATCGGGTTACGTTTCAGAAATATCATCCGGAGGTCCGCCCTCGGGCTTACGGGCAAAGATTGGAATCAACTGCTACAGAACAAATGGACAGGAGATCTCGCCTGGGCTGAGGTGGCCGGAGCCATGAAAGCCACGCACAGTGAGGTGGTGATGGGACTGAATAGTGGAGATGACCTGGTGTGCGTGCGACATGGACTCGTTCCGATCGCGCAACCTGTACAAGAAATGGGCTATCTCATCGATCATGATTTCTTTGTGAATGGACAATTTGCCATGACAGAGATCGCAGGGAAACTGACAGAATATCATCAAGCCGCACAACGATTTTTCAAATTATGGATCACCGATATGTTGCATCAGGCCATGAAACCGCAGATCTCCTAAAGGAAGACGCCCATCTGCTGAACACGCTCAAAAGAAAACAAACCGCACGTCGCACCAACTGCTTTATTCCATCAGCACGCGATTTCACATAAGGGAGTGACCCCAAAAGCCTGGTCCAGCAAGGCCGTAGCTGCTTGGACTAATGAAGCCTACGGAGGAGTATACGAGCACGACCAAGTGGCGAGACCGCCGCTGGTGGCGTTGCTCAACACTCCCTATTTGGGGAGCGACCTCCTCCTCCGCTCCCGCTAGGATACTGAGTGACTCATTGATTTCTCATCTTGAGCTAACGCTACGACCGCTTCATCAACCGTCCACTGTTCCACCCGATTTCGCCCATTCTCTTTGGCCACATACAAGGCCTTGTCGGCTTGGGCCACCAATTCCAAATAATCAGAAGCTCCTAAGGTGGCGGCTGACACACCAAAACTCATCGTAATTTTCTGGCCGGACGTCGTGCGAATAGCGGTACTGGCAGAAAGTTCAATGGTTCCACGTAACCGTTCGGCCACCAACATGCCCTCGACGCAAGTCTGCCCAGGCAGGAGAATGCAAAATTCCTCTCCCCCATACCGGCCAATAATATCCAACGGACGCAAAGTTGTTGATAACAAATTTGCCACGATTTGAATCACTTGATCCCCCACCGCATGACCAAACCGATCGTTATACGATTTGAAATGGTCGATATCCGCCATAATACAGACCAAATCGCTCCCCTCATGGTGAGCTCTCTCCCATTGTTCTTCAAATGCCTCGAATAACGCTCTCCGGTTGCAACACCCCGTCAAGGGATCTCGGTGAGCCAATTTTTCCAGTTCGGTTTTTGACAATTCTAACTCCCGAATCGTGCCTTCCAGTACTGTCACATCATTGAAAGACACCAGAATGCCTCGCACCTGCTTGCGTTGACCCAAAATGGGAGTGCAATTGACTCGAAACTTCTTCACGGTTTTTCCCATTCTCTCCCAAACCAGGGGCACATCCAATTTCGTGCATTCTCCCTGTCGCGCCGTCTTCCAGGGGTAGAGGTTCAGCTGGTCAACAGTGTCGGGAGACGTCCATTCAAAACTATCCAGGGTTTTCCCGATCAGGTCGTGAGGAGCCACATCGACAATGAGGCTAAAGGCGCGATTGGCGAGCACAATACGGTCCTCCCCATCCAGGAACACCACACCCTCTGCCAACACATCGAACGCGGCTTGCACTCGCATGGGCACCACTGAACTGGGATCGAGTTGCCGCAACGTTCGCTTCATATACAGAAAATAGCCCACAAACCCGTAGACCATGACCAGGGCAAGAAATCGCACCCAGGCATTATCGAAAACATGGGTCCAGGTTCCAGTATCCAGGGAAAGAAACCGGAGTTGTAATGTTCCCCAATGCTGTTCCCCGTTAAAAATAGGAATCTGAATATGATCAGCCGTAGAGTGGTCCCCTGATGGTGGCGTCCAGAGAGCATGATGGGGCCCGGCCATGGCCATAATCTCCCCACTTTCCAAGACCAAAGCCACTGACTGGATGTCCGCGTTCCGTTCAACCAACAGATCCAATGCCTGCTGGATAGCCTGGTCATCCTCCCTCTGCGCCAGGATGGAATACTGGACGGCCATGGCTTCGCTATACTTTTGCCGGTAGGTAAAGATTTGAGCAGCTTGGTCCGGAATCAGGCCCACCATCAGGTCACTGATTAAGAGGATACTCAGGGTAAGGGATACCAGACCCAGGCTCATCCAGAAAATGGGTGTCAGTCGTTTCATGAGGATCCGGAGGAGTACGTGGAGGAAGGGCGAACCGATTGATCAATTTTCTTGTCCAACATCCGATCTAATCCCTGATGCTCTCGGGTCTCTTGCTCTGCGGCTTCCCGCATTTTCTTTGTCAAGATTTCCCGACTCTTTTGATCCATATCCAAAATTGCAATTGGGTCAAAGTTCCGCCAGGCGGGGAGCGTCGCTAACACGCTCGCCACGAGCGTGCCACTTCTCACCAGCCACGCCAGAAGAATTCCTGATACGCCCAGCCCCGTGTATTCCATCATCTTGATGAAAAAGGACCGTTCATCAATGGTTTGTTGGGTGGTCTCCTTTAAATCATCGGCAAAAGAGTTAAGCTGCTGAAGGAAATCCCGGCTCAGCTCGATGCTGGAAAGCAGCACCGGGGCCGGAGCATACGCACGAATTTGGTCTGAGGTGGTTCCAAAAGCCCCTGGACGAAGAAATGGGGCGACCTCCAGGACCCTATTCCAGTTGGGAACTGACTGAGGTTCAGGATTACGGGTAAGATCCCGCCCCGCTGGAGGTTGACCACCGAATGAATCCGAAAACCCGATCGGGGGTGTTCCTGGGGACGGAGTATTGGTATCCTGCGGCGACTCCGGAGTTGGGCGAGGGCTTGGTGCCGGCGTGGGCGTGGGACCTGGCTGCGGCGTGGGCGGTTGGGGCATGCCTTCCTGGATATCTGTGACGGTCACCAGAACCAGTTGAGAATCCACTCCGCCGTTACCATCACTCACCTGTACCACGACCTCATAGATATTATTCGCATCGGCATCGGTGGGCGTCTCAAAGTCCGGGGGCACAGTGAAGGTCAACACCCCGCTGGCGGGATCAATGCTGAATAACGCCGCATCCGCCCCGCCTAAAATCGTATAGGTCAACGTATTTGCCGGCATATCTACATCCGTGGCCGTCACGGTCGTCACGATCGTCTGGTTTTCTGCTACATTGACCGCCGCGGTCGGCCCTGCTCCATTACTGGTGATGACCGGCGCATCGTTGGCATCCGTCACCGTGACGGCAATCGCTTGCGTATCAACACCTCCGTTGCCGTCACTCACCTGTACCACCACGTCATAGACGTTGTTGGTGCCCGCATCGGTCGGCGCATCAAAGTCGGGGGCGACAAGAAACCTCAACACCCCGCTGTTGGGATCCAGGCTGAACAATGCTGCATCCGCCCCACCGATGATGCTATAGGTCAAGGTGTCCGCTGGAACATCCACATCGGTCGCCGTCACCGTCGTCACGGCCGTTTGATTTTCTGGTGCATTGACGGCTGCGGTCGGCCCTCCCCCATTACTGGTAATCACCGGCGCATCGTTGACCGGGCTGATATTAATCTGGATTGTGTCCACGTCTTGCTGAGCGCCTCCCGTACCGGTGTTGCCCCCATCATCCGTAGTCACGGTCAGGGTGTCCGCGGCCACGCCCGTGACATTGGTGTTACCGGTATAGAGGAGGGTTGACAATGTGGCGTTCACGTCTGCCACCGTACCGAGAATGGTCAAGTCGTTCGAGCTGTTCCCCCCGGCACTGATCGTAGCCGCGCCAAAAAGGGTGACATCTACCACGCCAGCGGTCACTTGTAACCGTGTGGTGATCGTACCCACCCCCGCATCGACGTCTACCACACTAATGCCGGCAATAGCCGTTTGGGTTTCTTCGTTCACGGTCTGCGTGCCCGGCACCGTGTTCACCGGCGCATCATTGACCGCCGCCATCGTCACCGTCGTGTCGTAGTTGGCACTCGTGCCCCCGTCCCCATCGGTCAAGACATAGCGCACCGTGCGGCTGCCCAAGGTCGGGTTAGCCGTGTCCGTGTTCTCATAGGTGATGTTCTGCACCAACGCACTCACCGCCGCGGCATCGGCGTTGGCATCGAGCGTGATGACCAGCGCGGCCCCGCCGCTGCCCCCCGTGAACGTGCCGATTTGCGTGCCCCCATAACTGACCGCACTGCCCGCCACGGTGATATTGCTGGGGCCCGCCCCCTGATCGCGGATCGCCAGCACATCCTCGGCCGCATCACTGCCCGCCGTAAAGCTCACCGTCAACGTCCCCGTGTCAAAGTCACTGCTGTCCACATCACTCACCGCCGCATTGCTGCTCTGGTCAATGACTTGCGCGCCGTCGCCTTCGGTGTAGGCCAGCGTGTCGCCCCCTAAGTTGCTAATGACCGGGATGTCATTGACCGCCGCCATCGTCACCGTCGTGTCGTAGTTGGCACTCGTGCCCCCGTCCCCATCGGTCAAGACATAGCGCACCGTGCGGCTGCCCAAGGTCGGGTTAGCCGTGTCCGTGTTCTCATAGGTGATGTTCTGCACCAACGCACTCACCGCCGCGGCATCGGCGTTGGCATCGAGCGTGATGACCAGCGCGGCCCCGCCGCTGCCCCCCGTGAACGTGCCGATTTGCGTGCCCCCATAACTGACCGCACTGCCCGCCACGGTGATATTGCTGGGGCCCGCCCCCTGATCGCGGATCGCCAGCACATCCTCGGCCGCATCACTGCCCGCCGTAAAGCTCACCGTCAACGTCCCCGTGTCAAAGTCACTGCTGTCCACATCACTCACCGCCGCATTGCTGCTCTGGTCAATGACTTGCGCGCCGTCGCCTTCGGTGTAGGCCAGCGTGTCGCCCCCTAAGTTGCTAATGACCGGGATGTCATTGACCGCCGCCATCGTCACCGTCGTGTCGTAGTTGGCACTCGTGCCCCCGTCCCCATCGGTCAAGATATAGCGCACCGTGCGGCTGCCCAAGGTCGGGTTAGCCGTGTCCGTGTTCTCATAGGTGATGTTCTGCACCAACGCACTCACCGCCGCGGCATCGGCGTTGGCATCGAGCGTGATGACCAGCGCGGCCCCGCCGCTGCCCCCCGTGAACGTGCCGATTTGCGTGCCCCCATAACTGACCGCACTGCCCGCCACGGTGATATTGCTGGGGCCCGCCCCCTGATCGCGGATCGCCAGCACATCCTCGGCCGCATCACTGCCCGCCGTAAAGCTCACCGTCAACGTCCCCGTGTCAAAGTCACTGCTGTCCACATCACTCACCGCCGCATTGCTGCTCTGGTCAATGACTTGCGCGCCGTCGCCTTCGGTGTAGGCCAGCGTGTCGCCCCCTAAGTTGCTAATGACCGGGATGTCATTGACCGCCGCCATCGTCACCGTCGTGTCGTAGTTGGCACTCGTGCCCCCGTCCCCATCGGTCAAGACATAGCGCACCGTGCGGCTGCCCAAGGTCGGGTTAGCCGTGTCCGTGTTCTCATAGGTGATGTTCTGCACCAACGCACTCACCGCCGCGGCATCGGCGTTGGCATCGAGCGTGATGACCAGCGCGGCCCCGCCGCTGCCCCCCGTGAACGTGCCGATTTGCGTGCCCCCATAACTGACCGCACTGCCCGCCACGGTGATATTGCTGGGGCCCGCCCCCTGATCGCGGATCGCCAGCACATCCTCGGCCGCATCACTGCCCGCCGTAAAGCTCACCGTCAACGTCCCCGTGTCAAAGTCACTGCTGTCCACATCACTCACCGCCGCATTGCTGCTCTGGTCAATGACTTGCGCGCCGTCGCCTTCGGTGTAGGCCAGCGTGTCGCCCCCTAAGTTGCTAATGACCGGGATGTCATTGACCGCCGCCATCGTCACCGTCGTGTCGTAGTTGGCACTCGTGCCCCCGTCCCCATCGGTCAAGACATAGCGCACCGTGCGGCTGCCCAAGGTCGGGTTAGCCGTGTCCGTGTTCTCATAGGTGATGTTCTGCACCAACGCACTCACCGCCGCGGCATCGGCGTTGGCATCGAGCGTGATGACCAGCGCGGCCCCGCCGCTGCCCCCCGTGAACGTGCCGATTTGCGTGCCCCCATAACTGACCGCACTGCCCGCCACGGTGATATTGCTGGGGCCCGCCCCCTGATCGCGGATCGCCAGCACATCCTCGGCCGCATCACTGCCCGCCGTAAAGCTCACCGTCAACGTCCCCGTGTCAAAGTCACTGCTGTCCACATCACTCACCGCCGCATTGCTGCTCTGGTCAATGACTTGCGCGCCGTCGCCTTCGGTGTAGGCCAGCGTGTCGCCCCCTAAGTTGCTAATGACCGGGATGTCATTGACCGCCGCCATCGTCACCGTCGTGTCGTAGTTGGCACTCGTGCCCCCGTCCCCATCGGTCAAGATATAGCGCACCGTGCGGCTGCCCAAGGTCGGGTTAGCCGTGTCCGTGTTCTCATAGGTGATGTTCTGCACCAACGCACTCACCGCCGCGGCATCGGCGTTGGCATCGAGCGTGATGACCAGCGCGGCCCCGCCGCTGCCCCCCGTGAACGTGCCGATTTGCGTGCCCCCATAACTGACCGCACTGCCCGCCACGGTGATATTGCTGGGGCCCGCCCCCTGATCGCGGATCGCCAGCACATCCTCGGCCGCATCACTGCCCGCCGTAAAGCTCACCGTCAACGTCCCCGTGTCAAAGTCACTGCTGTCCACATCACTCACCGCCGCATTGCTGCTCTGGTCAATGACTTGCGCGCCGTCGCCTTCGGTGTAGGCCAGCGTGTCGCCCCCTAAGTTGCTAATGACCGGGATGTCATTGACCGCCGCCATCGTCACCGTCGTGTCGTAGTTGGCACTCGTGCCCCCGTCCCCATCGGTCAAGACATAGCGCACCGTGCGGCTGCCCAAGGTCGGGTTAGCCGTGTCCGTGTTCTCATAGGTGATGTTCTGCACCAACGCACTCACCGCCGCGGCATCGGCGTTGGCATCGAGCGTGATGACCAGCGCGGCCCCGCCGCTGCCCCCCGTGAACGTGCCGATTTGCGTGCCCCCATAACTGACCGCACTGCCCGCCACGGTGATATTGCTGGGGCCCGCCCCCTGATCGCGGATCGCCAGCACATCCTCGGCCGCATCACTGCCCGCCGTAAAGCTCACCGTCAACGTCCCCGTGTCAAAGTCACTGCTGTCCACATCACTCACCGCCGCATTGCTGCTCTGGTCAATGACTTGCGCGCCGTCGCCTTCGGTGTAGGCCAGCGTGTCGCCCCCTAAGTTGCTAATGACCGGGATGTCATTGACCGCCGCCATCGTCACCGTCGTGTCGTAGTTGGCACTCGTGCCCCCGTCCCCATCGGTCAAGACATAGCGCACCGTGCGGCTGCCCAAGGTCGGGTTAGCCGTGTCCGTGTTCTCATAGGTGATGTTCTGCACCAACGCACTCACCGCCGCGGCATCGGCGTTGGCATCGAGCGTGATGACCAGCGCGGCCCCGCCGCTGCCCCCCGTGAACGTGCCGATTTGCGTGCCCCCATAACTGACCGCACTGCCCGCCACGGTGATATTGCTGGGGCCCGCCCCCTGATCGCGGATCGCCAGCACATCCTCGGCCGCATCACTGCCCGCCGTAAAGCTCACCGTCAACGTCCCCGTGTCAAAGTCACTGCTGTCCACATCACTCACCGCCGCATTGCTGCTCTGGTCAATGACTTGCGCGCCGTCGCCTTCGGTGTAGGCCAGCGTGTCGCCCCCTAAGTTGCTAATGACCGGGATGTCATTGACCGCCGCCATCGTCACCGTCGTGTCGTAGTTGGCACTCGTGCCCCCGTCCCCATCGGTCAAGACATAGCGCACCGTGCGGCTGCCCAAGGTCGGGTTAGCCGTGTCCGTGTTCTCATAGGTGATGTTCTGCACCAACGCACTCACCGCCGCGGCATCGGCGTTGGCATCGAGCGTGATGACCAGCGCGGCCCCGCCGCTGCCCCCCGTGAACGTGCCGATTTGCGTGCCCCCATAACTGACCGCACTGCCCGCCACGGTGATATTGCTGGGGCCCGCCCCCTGATCGCGGATCGCCAGCACATCCTCGGCCGCATCACTGCCCGCCGTAAAGCTCACCGTCAACGTCCCCGTGTCAAAGTCACTGCTGTCCACATCACTCACCGCCGCATTGCTGCTCTGGTCAATGACTTGCGCGCCGTCGCCTTCGGTGTAGGCCAGCGTGTCGCCCCCTAAGTTGCTAATGACCGGGATGTCATTGACCGCCGCCATCGTCACCGTCGTGTCGTAGTTGGCACTCGTGCCCCCGTCCCCATCGGTCAAGATATAGCGCACCGTGCGGCTGCCCAAGGTCGGGTTAGCCGTGTCCGTGTTCTCATAGGTGATGTTCTGCACCAACGCACTCACCGCCGCGGCATCGGCGTTGGCATCGAGCGTGATGACCAGCGCGGCCCCGCCGCTGCCCCCCGTGAACGTGCCGATTTGCGTGCCCCCATAACTGACCGCACTGCCCGCCACGGTGATATTGCTGGGGCCCGCCCCCTGATCGCGGATCGCCAGCACATCCTCGGCCGCATCACTGCCCGCCGTAAAGCTCACCGTCAACGTCCCCGTGTCAAAGTCACTGCTGTCCACATCACTCACCGCCGCATTGCTGCTCTGGTCAATGACTTGCGCGCCGTCGCCTTCGGTGTAGGCCAGCGTGTCGCCCCCTAAGTTGCTAATGACCGGGATGTCATTGACCGCCGCCATCGTCACCGTCGTGTCGTAGTTGGCACTCGTGCCCCCGTCCCCATCGGTCAAGACATAGCGCACCGTGCGGCTGCCCAAGGTCGGGTTAGCCGTGTCCGTGTTCTCATAGGTGATGTTCTGCACCAACGCACTCACCGCCGCGGCATCGGCGTTGGCATCGAGCGTGATGACCAGCGCGGCCCCGCCGCTGCCCCCCGTGAACGTGCCGATTTGCGTGCCCCCATAACTGACCGCACTGCCCGCCACGGTGATATTGCTGGGGCCCGCCCCCTGATCGCGGATCGCCAGCACATCCTCGGCCGCATCACTGCCCGCCGTAAAGCTCACCGTCAACGTCCCCGTGTCAAAGTCACTGCTGTCCACATCACTCACCGCCGCATTGCTGCTCTGGTCAATGACTTGCGCGCCGTCGCCTTCGGTGTAGGCCAGCGTGTCGCCCCCTAAGTTGCTAATGACCGGGATGTCATTGACCGCCGCCATCGTCACCGTCGTGTCGTAGTTGGCACTCGTGCCCCCGTCCCCATCGGTCAAGACATAGCGCACCGTGCGGCTGCCCAAGGTCGGGTTAGCCGTGTCCGTGTTCTCATAGGTGATGTTCTGCACCAACGCACTCACCGCCGCGGCATCGGCGTTGGCATCGAGCGTGATGACCAGCGCGGCCCCGCCGCTGCCCCCCGTGAACGTGCCGATTTGCGTGCCCCCATAACTGACCGCACTGCCCGCCACGGTGATATTGCTGGGGCCCGCCCCCTGATCGCGGATCGCCAGCACATCCTCGGCCGCATCACTGCCCGCCGTAAAGCTCACCGTCAACGTCCCCGTGTCAAAGTCACTGCTGTCCACATCACTCACCGCCGCATTGCTGCTCTGGTCAATGACTTGCGCGCCGTCGCCTTCGGTGTAGGCCAGCGTGTCGCCCCCTAAGTTGCTAATGACCGGGATGTCATTGACCGCCGCCATCGTCACCGTCGTGTCGTAGTTGGCACTCGTGCCCCCGTCCCCATCGGTCAAGACATAGCGCACCGTGCGGCTGCCCAAGGTCGGGTTAGCCGTGTCCGTGTTCTCATAGGTGATGTTCTGCACCAACGCACTCACCGCCGCGGCATCGGCGTTGGCATCGAGCGTGATGACCAGCGCGGCCCCGCCGCTGCCCCCCGTGAACGTGCCGATTTGCGTGCCCCCATAACTGACCGCACTGCCCGCCACGGTGATATTGCTGGGGCCCGCCCCCTGATCGCGGATCGCCAGCACATCCTCGGCCGCATCACTGCCCGCCGTAAAGCTCACCGTCAACGTCCCCGTGTCAAAGTCACTGCTGTCCACATCACTCACCGCCGCATTGCTGCTCTGGTCAATGACTTGCGCGCCGTCGCCTTCGGTGTAGGCCAGCGTGTCGCCCCCTAAGTTGCTAATGACCGGGATGTCATTGACCGCCGCCATCGTCACCGTCGTGTCGTAGTTGGCACTCGTGCCCCCGTCCCCATCGGTCAAGACATAGCGCACCGTGCGGCTGCCCAAGGTCGGGTTAGCCGTGTCCGTGTTCTCATAGGTGATGTTCTGCACCAACGCACTCACCGCCGCGGCATCGGCGTTGGCATCGAGCGTGATGACCAGCGCGGCCCCGCCGCTGCCCCCCGTGAACGTGCCGATTTGCGTGCCCCCATAACTGACCGCACTGCCCGCCACGGTGATATTGCTGGGGCCCGCCCCCTGATCGCGGATCGCCAGCACATCCTCGGCCGCATCACTGCCCGCCGTAAAGCTCACCGTCAACGTCCCCGTGTCAAAGTCACTGCTGTCCACATCACTCACCGCCGCATTGCTGCTCTGGTCAATGACTTGCGCGCCGTCGCCTTCGGTGTAGGCCAGCGTGTCGCCCCCTAAGTTGCTAATGACCGGGATGTCATTGACCGCCGCCATCGTCACCGTCGTGTCGTAGTTGGCACTCGTGCCCCCGTCCCCATCGGTCAAGACATAGCGCACCGTGCGGCTGCCCAAGGTCGGGTTAGCCGTGTCCGTGTTCTCATAGGTGATGTTCTGCACCAACGCACTCACCGCCGCGGCATCGGCGTTGGCATCGAGCGTGATGACCAGCGCGGCCCCGCCGCTGCCCCCCGTGAACGTGCCGATTTGCGTGCCCCCATAACTGACCGCACTGCCCGCCACGGTGATATTGCTGGGGCCCGCCCCCTGATCGCGGATCGCCAGCACATCCTCGGCCGCATCACTGCCCGCCGTAAAGCTCACCGTCAACGTCCCCGTGTCAAAGTCACTGCTGTCCACATCACTCACCGCCGCATTGCTGCTCTGGTCAATGACTTGCGCGCCGTCGCCTTCGGTGTAGGCCAGCGTGTCGCCCCCTAAGTTGCTAATGACCGGGATGTCATTGACCGCCGCCATCGTCACCGTCGTGTCGTAGTTGGCACTCGTGCCTCCGTCCCCATCGGTCAAGATATAGCGCACCGTGCGGCTGCCCAAGGTCGGGTTAGCCGTGTCCGTGTTCTCATAGGTGATGTTCTGCACCAACGCACTCACCGCCGCGGCATCGGCGTTGGCATCGAGCGTGATGACCAGCGCGGCCCCGCCGCTGCCCCCCGTGAACGTGCCGATTTGCGTGCCCCCATAACTGACCGCACTGCCCGCCACGGTGATATTGCTGGGGCCCGCCCCCTGATCGCGGATCGCCAGCACATCCTCGGCCGCATCACTGCCCGCCGTAAAGCTCACCGTCAACGTCCCCGTGTCAAAGTCACTGCTGTCCACATCACTCACCGCCGCATTGCTGCTCTGGTCAATGACTTGCGCGCCGTCGCCTTCGGTGTAGGCCAGCGTGTCGCCCCCTAAGTTGCTAATGACCGGGATGTCATTGACCGCCGCCATCGTCACCGTCGTGTCGTAGTTGGCACTCGTGCCCCCGTCCCCATCGGTCAAGACATAGCGCACCGTGCGGCTGCCCAAGGTCGGGTTAGCCGTGTCCGTGTTCTCATAGGTGATGTTCTGCACCAACGCACTCACCGCCGCGGCATCGGCGTTGGCATCGAGCGTGATGACCAGCGCGGCCCCGCCGCTGCCCCCCGTGAACGTGCCGATTTGCGTGCCCCCATAACTGACCGCACTGCCCGCCACGGTGATATTGCTGGGGCCCGCCCCCTGATCGCGGATCGCCAGCACATCCTCGGCCGCATCACTGCCCGCCGTAAAGCTCACCGTCAACGTCCCCGTGTCAAAGTCACTGCTGTCCACATCACTCACCGCCGCATTGCTGCTCTGGTCAATGACTTGCGCGCCGTCGCCTTCGGTGTAGGCCAGCGTGTCGCCCCCTAAGTTGCTAATGACCGGGATGTCATTGACGCCATTAATCGTGACATAAACGGTTGCGGTATCGGTTCCCCCATTACCGTCATCTGCGGTGTAACTAAATTGATCCGATGCCTGTTCACCGGCTGTCAGACTGTCGAATTGTCCATTGGGGTCGTAGGTAAAACCTCCATTAGCGTTAAGCGTGACCAAGGCACCGGATGCCAGGGCAACAGGATTGCCCACATTTGCGGCACTCCCGTTGATCTCACTCACCACAAGGGGGTCGCTTTCGGCATCCACATCGTTAAC
This sequence comes from Candidatus Nitrospira allomarina, assembly GCF_032050975.1. Lineage (NCBI taxonomy): Bacteria > Pseudomonadati > Nitrospirota > Nitrospiria > Nitrospirales > Nitrospiraceae > Nitrospira > Candidatus Nitrospira allomarina. Next base: position 4,032,372 of record NZ_CP116967.1, read on the forward strand.
TAGGACGCCTGAGGCTGCAATATTCAGAATGTTGTCCTGGTCCGTTGAATAGCCAACCCAGGTAGGTTCCTGTGAAGGCGTGCCTCCTCCAAGGGTGCCATCGTTTCCTGAGGATGAAAGGTCGGTAACAGAAGTACCTGAGCCCTCTCTCAGTCGCCAATTCCCGACTAGTCCTGATTCATTTCCTGCCAATAAGAGGTCGTAGTTAGTCGCAATCTCGCCCGCCGTTCTTACCGTGTTCCATATTCGCACCTCACCAATTGAACCCTCAAAATACTGCCCCGTTGGATTGTTTGAACGACCACCGATAAGAAGATCATCCAGGGACGCATGAGCATCCCCTATGGAACCGGAACCGTTGTATGTGTCGACGGCTGATCCATTGACATAGGTAATGACGGTCCCACTGTTATAGGTAACGGCGACGTGTGTCCACTCATTGAGGGGCACTACATAGCCCGTGTCATGCCAAGCCCATCCTGGATCCGTGTTGGCAATAGCCCAACGGAGGGTACCATCAGGGAAAATTCCTATTTCATATTCCCCTTCTTTATTGAGAATGATTCCACTACTGCCACTTGGCAAACTCGTCGGACGGAACCAGGCCTCCATCGTCAGGGTGCTGGTCATTTCCAGACTGGTATCACTTCCAAGCTGCACAAAATCATCCGTTCCATCAAAGACCAGACCGGGACGATCATCCGCGGCAACGGGCGCATCGTTGACAGCCGCTGCTGTCACATTTTGCGAAAATTCTGAAGTGGATGCGTAGGATCCCCCGCCAAGATCACGAGTGGCCGTGGCGGTCACAAACTCCCCAGCGGTGACGGCAGCTGTCAGGATAGCGCTGAAGGTCCCGTTTCCACTGCCGTCCGTCGTGACCGTCGTAAAACCTAAGAAGAACTCACCCTCTCCATGACTGGATGGATCTTGTCCTGTCGAAATGGTGTTTTTAAAAAACTCGATCCGGAAGGAGGTGCTGGCTGTACTATTGAATGTCCCATCGATGGTGACCTGGGTGGGTGAGTCCACATCAGCTGTGGTGAGCACCGGAAAATTCTGCAAGTTATTAGCGCCGGAGTCAGGGTCACCCGCGTCGTTGGCGGTGACGCCGGCCGTGCCGAGGTTGATGCCCAACAAACCATTGGAATGGATCGAGTTACGGATAACCGCGTTGTTCGTGCCGGCGATGACATCCACGCCGTTCATCGAATTATTGGCAATGATGTTGCCCTCATCGGTCCCATCGCCGCCAATCATGTTGTCATGGGCCGTGTTCTGGAAGGTGATGCCCTGACGATTACCCATTGCCGTGGTGCCGTCGACACCTACACCGATGTAGTTGCCTTGAACAGTGTTGTTGTCCGCATCCTGCCAGAATCCAATGCCGAAGCTGTCACCGCCTGTGGAGTTTCCTGCGATGATATTCCGGTCAGCATTCGTCGTGCCACCGATCGTATTCCCGTCGCTCTTGACGGTGATCCCGTAGCGGTTGCCGACCGTCGTCTGCAACCCACTGACGTCAGTGCCGAGGTAGTTGCCCACGATGGTCGAGCCCCCCGCATTGACATCAATCTCAATAGCGTCGTCGCCCGCGCGATTAATTACCAGGCCCCGCACGGTCGAGGCACCGGTCGTCAGCGTGAGCCCGTTTGGATCGCCGGAGGAAATGCCAGCGGCGTTGAGTTCGATGATCGGCCCTTTCGCGGAGTCGTAGCCGGCCTGTGTGCCTCCGTCGATGATCACTGCCTGCGTGACGTTGAGGTCCGAACCGCTGAGCGAAATGCGGTACCAGGACCGCGCCGTACCGGTTAGATAGTCGGCATCGAAATCGGTGATCTCGGTATCCACCAGTGTCGTGGACACCGGGGCGGCGAACGTTCCCCCGGTGGCGTTATCGCGGTAGTAGACGTGATTGACGTCGTTTGCGGCGATGTTAAAGACGATCTTGTCCGGCGTGCCCCCGTTGGCCGTATTGTTAGCGGCAGCGATCGCCTCCCGCAACGAAATGCGTCCGTCGCCGCCGCGCGCGTTGCCCAGGTTGGTAATTGACGTCGTGGTGCCGTCGCTGACATCGCTCGTCGTATCGACAACCACAATCCCAGTTGAGGTGGCCGTGACGTTGGCTGCAAACTCGGAGGTATCCCCATAGTTGCCGCCGCCCAGATCACGGGTGGCCGTGGCAGTCACCCGATCCCCGGCGTTAATCCAGACGCCATTCAAGGTCAGGTTAAAACTTGCATTGCCGGACCCATCAGTGGTGACGGTTGTAAAGCCCAGATACCGCTCCCCTTCTCCGTTGGGACTATCCGCAATTGACGGCCGGCTCGCAAAGAATTCGATCCGATAGTTCAGACTGGCATTCGTGTTGAGCGTGCCGACGATCGTCGTGCCGGTGGCGTTTGAATTCGCTGACGTGACGACCGGGAAGTTTTGCAAATTGTTGGCCCCGGAGTCAGGGTCACCTGCGTCGTTCGCGGTGACGCCGGCCGTGCCGAGATTGATACCCAACAGGGTGTTGGAATGAATCCGATTACCGAGAATCGAATGGCTTGAGCCATTCACCACATCCACGCCGTTGGCCGCATTGTAGGCGATGAGGTTGCCCGCCCCGGCCGCCGTCCCGCCGATGAGATTGCCGGTCGAACTGCCTTGAATCTCGACGCCATCGCTGGAACGGTTTCCCCGGTTGAGCGTACCTGTGACATCCGTCCCGATGTAGTTTCCCTGCACAATATTATTGGACGTGTTGATCTCGATGCCTTCGACCATCCTCGAGATCACGTTGCGTGCGGCGGTTGTCGTGCCACCGATTGTGTTGCCAGTTCCCGAGATGATGGCGATGCCGACGTCGCCCAGTCCGTTGTTGGTCGAACCGTCAGGATCCAGGCCGATGATGTTGCCCTGAATGAGATGGCCCGTAACACCGCTGCCGACAATTGTAATACCTTCATCGGCGTTGTTGGTGATGACGTTGCGATCATTGGCACCCGTGCCGCCGATGATCGCATTGGACCCAGCGATATCAATCCCATCGTCGCTGTTGCCCACACCCGTGGACCCTGTGCCAGTCGTGCCGATCCAGTTGCCGACAACGGTAATGTTGTCAGCTCCCGACTGAATGAGAATCCCATCGCGGGAAAAACGGGTGATCATCAATCCCCGGACCGTACTGTTGTCGCTGGTACTGCTAAAGGTCAAACCGTCGACATTCGCTCCAGCAGCATTCCCGTCAATGCGAACAACCGGAGTTCCAGCAAAATCCGGCTCGCTCCACCCGTCGATGAGCACGGCACCGGTTATGGTCGGAAGAGCAGAGCTGAGGCTTATCGTGTGGGGTCCCGCACCGGCAATGCTGAACGTGATGGTATCGGCACCGCCATTGGCATTGGCATCGAGGATGGCCTGTCTGAACGAGCCTGCCCCCGAATCATTGGTATTGGTCACGGTATACGTGGCCAGCACCCCTTCCCATGCGTTTTGCGTGGCCTGGCCGATCACGATGGACGACTCAATGAACCCGGTGGAAATTTCTAAATCCCAATTGGCATATTCGCTCACATGCCCGGTGCGGTCCGTGCTTGCGGCAATATCCGCCCCTGTCAGTTCGGCTAGGGTTTGGATTGCAGAGAACCCGGCCTGACCGCGTCCAAAGGTACAGCCATAGATCAACAGATCGGCGTCGGCAGACAAACTCTTCCCGATCTGACTCAACAGCGCCGCATAGTGATTGCTGATCGAATCATTGGTGAGAAAGGCTGTGCCTAAATGCAATTCCGCTTCGGTGCCTTCTCCAATGAGATGAATGGCGTCGATATCGCTCCGGTCCTTGAGGGCTTCCGCAATCTGTTCGATCCCGTCCCGTCTCGCATCCAGAAGAATAACTTCCGCGGCCGGATCGATCCCGTCCATAAGCGTCTGATAATTTTCAACACGCGTATCGATGAAGACGATTTCTTTGCGTTCCGAAGACGCCGAAAGGGAAAGACCAGATGACCAGTGGGCGTCACTCTTGGAAGCATCGGTGGTGGTGGAGTCCGTATTGGTCTCATTCTTGACATCGGGAGCACCCGATTGATCTTGCGTGGTGGTGTCTTGTACGACTTCCGCTCCCGTGGCAAGGGCGGCTCCATCGAAGAGGATCCGTGGCTCTAAGGCGAGACAGGTTCCGGTCAATCGGGTCGGGGGAGGTTCTTGGGATGGACGAAGCTTCCGCTTCTTTCGGGCGCCAATTTTCCCCATCTTGGCGTCTTTCCGGGCTTCGAGCGTCGCGGGCTTGCAGCGTAAGTGCTTGATGTGACGATCTTCAATCATGATAGAAATCGGATGACAAGTAGTCTCAGGTCACAAATTGTTGAAAAAGCCTTGATATCCCATACTTCATCGATTAACAGAGTCGTCCCCTCAAAATGGAGAAATCTCTAGATCTTTTGTCGGACCTTGGAGAAAGACACTTGATGCGGATTAGGAATCGTTTTAGAGGGTTATTTTCCGGCTACTGACTGTTAGTGGAGGTTCTGTCACGTATCGAAAACATATTGCAGGTTGAGTTGCAGAAAAGGGTGTCGAATACCACAGCATTCCGGATATCAATCAGTCTCTTCATCCTCTCAGGGATGCGTGAGGAAAAGGCTTGCCATTGTATCATTTTCTCCTTAAGAGCATGGACGGGTTTTCCGATACAAAGACACACCTTCACATCACCGGTGAATAGATTCAGACTTCTCACCACAACACCAAGCCACTACGGACACTTTGACGGGGAGACAAACCAAAGACATTCCGAAACCTACCATAGAGAGGGAACTGGAGATGGAGATTCAAAAAACCGTGCAAGCGTTTCAGCGATTGAAAGGACAGGAAACTATACTCCAAGCGGCCGGAGTCGATACGGCCGATACAAGCGAGGCGACATCACCCAGCCGTGTGATTGGCTTTGCCGGTGCCAAGGGAGGAGTCGGAACGACCACGGTGGCACTCAATGTCGCCATGACCCTTGTTCATGGAGGCCACCGCGTCATCTATGTCGAGCTGAGCCCCCATTTGGGAACGGCCACGCGGCTTCTTCATATGGCACCCCAACCGCCTTTGAGCCATGCATCGACAACGTTAACAGACATGAATGAAGCTGTGGTGAGCCAACTGCTCATGCAACATTCGACAGGACTGCAAGTCCTCTGTGTATCCACCTGGGATCAAGAAGTGGGGGCACAAATCTCCACGGAATTCCTGACAGTATTATTCCGGGAACTCAAAGGACTCGCAGACTATCTGATACTTGATTTCCCTTTGGAACCCTCTTTTCCGTCCATGTGTTTTCTCGGTCAATGTCAGATCCTGGATCTCGTAATGGAGAGCGATGCCATTGGTCTGAATTTAGCGAAAAACCAATTAGCGTTTATTCGTAGCCACTGCGAAACTCCCGTTTTTGTCACCCTCGTAAATCGCTCGGGTATTCCATTAGCTGACGGGGTTCAGGGTATCCAGGAAGAAATCGGCTATGAAATTCCGGTCGTCATCCCCACGGCCCCGGAGTTATGTTATACCGCCGGCATTAAAAAATTGCCGATCGTCTGCTTCAACCCCGAAAGCGTCCTTGCCTTACAGTTTGTCAAACTGAGCGAACAATTGCTCGGGTCCTTTTCCGAAGACGGTCCGGAGCCCAAACGAGACCGACGAGGCCGGGACCGCCGGAAAGGCAACCGTCGAGACCGTGGTGTCTGGTAACCTCTTCTCCCCTTTCTAAGGAGAGTTCTGGAGAAGAAGGCCTCACACAACCGCCCCCTCCAGCCTGTTGTTATATCGCCGGTCCTTGCACAACACAACTTACGGAAATACTCGGGTAAGAGAAACCAACCCCAGACTCCTCCAACAGGTGGGCGTCAGTCGCTTCTTGAAGGTCGTATGCGGGGAGAAACGGAAGGCATAGGAGATGTACCAACCTCCGGGTCCAACATCTGGTCTAATCCTTGATGCTCTCCGGCCTCCTTTTGTGAGGCTTCTTTCATCTTTTTTGTCCAACTCTCCCGACCCTGTTTATCCATATCCAATATCGCAATAGGGTCAAAATTGCGCCAAGCCGGGAGGGAAGCTAATACGCTCGCCAACAGCGTGCCACTTCTTACCAGCCACGCCACTAGGACTCCCGAGACACCAAGTCCGGTGAATTCCATCATTTTGACGAAGAAGGACCGTTCGTTGATAGTTTGTTGGGTGGCCTCTGCTAACTGATCGGAAAACGCATTCAACTGCTGAAGAAATTCCTGGCCCAGCTCAATGCCTGAGAACAGCACCGGGGCCGGGGCGTACGCCCGAATTTGTTCTGAGGTGGTGCCGGACTCGCCTGCACGCAGGAAGGGGGCGACTTCTAAGACCCGGCTCCAGTCCCGGGGCAACTGAGAATCTGGCCCACTGGAAAGATCCCGTCCCGCCATGGATGGCCCTCCAAAGGAACTCGAAAACGGGACCGCGGGTGTATCCGTCGTCGAAGAATTCGTCTCAGCCACCGGCTCCGGAATCGGACGAGGATTTGGGGAAGACATGGGCGTGGGATCCGGCCGCGGCGGAGGCGCTTGGGCCATGCCTTCCTGGACATTTGTGACGGTTACCCGAATCATTTGAGAATCTACCCCACCGTTGCCGTCACTCACCTGTACGATAACCTCATAGATATTATTCCCATCAGCGTCGGCTGGCGTCTCGAAATCTTGGGGCACCGTGAAGGTCAACACACCGCTGATTGGGTCAATTCTGAACAGCGCCGCATCCGCCCCACCTAAAATCGAATAGGTCAGCGTCTCCGCCGGCAGATCCACATCCGTGGCCGTCACCGTCGTGACATACGTTTGATTCTCCGCCGCATTCGCTACCGCCGAAGGGCCACCCCCATTACTGGTTATCACCGGCGCATCGTTGCCATCCGTCACCGTCACGGTAATCGCTTGCGTATCCACACCGCCATTGCCGTCATTCACCTGGACCACCACGTCATAGACGTTATTGGCACCCACATCCCCGGGCACATCAAAGTCGGGGGCGATGATGAAGGTTAACACTCCACTGGTCGGATGCAGACTGAACCGGGCCGCATCCGCTCCGCCCACAATCGTATAGGTCAACGTATCTGCCGGCACATCCACATCCGTGGCCGTCACCGTCGTGACATACGTTTGATTCTCCACAGCATTCACGGAGGCTGTGGGGCCGCCGCCATTACTGGTCACCACGGGCGCATCATTGACCGCTGTCACCGTGATGCCCACCATGTCCACATCCGTCGCAGTATTGCCGTCCGTACTGGTCACCGTCATGGTGTCTGACCCGTTGTAATTCGGGTTACCCTGATAGCTGAGTGACGCTAAGGTCGCATTGATGTCGGCTTCACTGCCGGAAAGGGTCAGCGTGTTCGTTCCATTGGCCCCGGCACTGATGGTCGCTGCGCCACTCACCGTCACCGTCACTGTCCCTTGAGTCACGGCCAACTGCACCGTGCTCAGGTTGCCATCCACATCCGTTACACTGAGCCCACTGATGGCCAACGCCGTATCTTCTGCCACCAACTGCGCCCCCGGCACCGTATTCACCGGCGCATCATTGACCGCGGCCAACGTCACCGTCGTGTCGTAGTTGGCACTCGTGCCCCCGTCCCCATCGGTCAAGACATAGCGCACCGTGCGGCTGCCCAGCGTCGGGTTAGCCGTGTCCGTGTTCTCATAGGTGATGTTCTGCACCAACGCACTCACCGCCGCGGCATCGGCGTTGGCATCGAGCGTGATGACCAGCGCGGCCCCGCCGCTGCCCCCCGTGAACGTGCCGATTTGCGTGCCCCCATAACTGACCGCACTGCCCGCCACGGTGATATTGCTGGGGCCCGCCCCCTGATCGCGGATCGCCAGCACATCCTCGGCCGCATCACTGCCCGCCGTAAAGCTCACCGTCAACGTCCCCGTGTCAAAGTCACTGCTGTCCACATCACTCACCGCCGCATTGCTGCTCTGGTCAATGACTTGCGCGCCGTCGCCTTCGGTGTAGGCCAGCGTGTCGCCCCCCAGGTTGCTAATGACCGGGATGTCATTGACGGCGGTGACTTGAACTATTTTGGTCGGCACATTTGAACTATCTACTCCATCATCAAAACTGAAGGAGATCGTCCGATCCAGCTCACTGGGCATGTCACTGCCGTTATAGAATGTGACGCTGCGCAATGCCGCTTGGAATTCGGCAATGGTGGCGGTCTGCCCGCCAATGACCGAGAGGGTTAAGAGATCACCCACCAGATTGCCTTGAATCTTCGCCGTATTGGTGAACCCGAGAATGTCACTCGCTTGGTAATTGCCCGTGACCTGGACCGTGGCAGTGAACTGATCCGAAGGGTCAGCCCCATCAAATCCATCCGGATCTGTTACGGTAAGCGCTCCGTCAATAACGGTGGCGGTGGCTTGTTCGGTATAACTGGTTGCTCCCCCGCTGGCTGTGATTACCGGCGCATCGTTCACTTGGGTAACTGTAATTCCCACATTATCGGAATCCGTGGCCGTATTGCTGTCTGTGCTTAACACCGCTAGTGTGTCCGCACCCACATAATTCAAATTGCCTTGATAGCTGAGAGAGGCCAGCGTCGCATTAAGGTCTGTTTGGCTACCCGAGAGGGTCAACGTGCTACTCCCATTCGCCCCTGCGCTAATGGTGGCCGTCCCAATGAGGGTTACGGTCACCGTCCCTTGTGTCACCGATAACTGCACCGTGGAGAGATTGCCATCCGTGTCGTTTACGCTGATGCCTGTAATGGCTATCGAAGTATCCTCCGCCACCACTTGTCCCCCCGGCACCGTGTTGACCGGCGCATCATTGACCGCCGTCATCGTCACCGTCGTGTCGTAGTTGGCACTGGTGCCCCCGCCCCCATCGGTCAAGACATAGCGCACCGTGCGGCTGCCCGGCGTGGGGTTGACCGTGTCGGTGTTCTCATAGGTAATGTTCTGGACGAGGGCGCTAACCGCCGCCGCATCGGCATTACTGTTGAGCGTAATAATCAAGTCGGTGCCATTGCTGCCCCCGGTAAACGTGCCGATGGTCACGCCGGCATACGTCACCGTCGCCCCACTGACGCCAATTTGCCCCGCGCCCGCCCCCTGATCGCGGATCGCCAGCACATCCTCGGCCGCATCACTGCCCGCCGTAAAGCTCACCGTCAACGTCCCCGTGTCAAAGTCACTGCTGTCCACATCACTCACCGCCGCATTGCTGCTCTGGTCAATGACTTGCGCGCCGTCGCCTTCGGTGTAGGCCAGCGTGTCGCCCCCTAAGTTGCTAATGACCGGGATGTCATTGACCGCCGCCATCGTCACCGTCGTGTCGTAGTTGGCACTCGTGCCCCCGTCCCCATCGGTCAAGACATAGCGCACCGTGCGGCTGCCCAAGGTCGGGTTAGCCGTGTCCGTGTTCTCATAGGTGATGTTCTGCACCAACGCACTCACCGCCGCGGCATCGGCGTTGGCATCGAGCGTGATGACCAGCGCGGCCCCGCCGCTGCCCCCCGTGAACGTGCCGATTTGCGTGCCCCCATAACTGACCGCACTGCCCGCCACGGTGATATTGCTGGGGCCCGCCCCCTGATCGCGGATCGCCAGCACATCCTCGGCCGCATCACTGCCCGCCGTAAAGCTCACCGTCAACGTCCCCGTGTCAAAGTCACTGCTGTCCACATCACTCACCGCCGCATTGCTGCTCTGGTCAATGACTTGCGCGCCGTCGCCTTCGGTGTAGGCCAGCGTGTCGCCCCCTAAGTTGCTAATGACCGGAGCATGGTTGGTCACGACGTTGGCGGAAAACTCAGAGGTATTGTTTGACACATCGGTGGCCGTGGCCGTTAAGCGATCACCTGCGACAAGTAGGTTAGTCGAGAAGCTGATGCTGAACTGACGAGCGGCAGGGTCAAAATTGCCCGGTGTCGATCCGTTCATAATTCCGGTGTTTAGGTAGGTGTCACCTTCCCCATAGCCGCTCGCGTTGGGCGCCGCTTTAAAGAACTCGACGGTCGAACCCGCCCCCGCCTCACCAGTGATCGTGACCGTCGTGCCCAAGACCTGCACGCTGTAGATCACCGGAAAATTCATCAGGTTATTGCCGCCGGTGTCGGCGTCGCCAGCATCATTGGGGGTCACGAAAGGCGCGGTGCCCAAGTCGCCCGGGTCGCCCGCCGTCAGAAGATCGATGCCAATCCCCCCTCCTGGGCCCGTCCCGTTGCCATAAATTGAGTTCTGCGTGATCAGATTGCCCGTTGAGGAACCCGAACGGATCATCACACCGGCACCGGCGTTACCGCTGCTGATGTTCTTGCTGATCGTCAAGTTCGACGACCGGGCGCGGATGCCCGCGGACTCATTGCTCGCGCTGCCGTTGTTGCTGACCGTATTATTGTCTACCAGCGATCCGGTAGCGGTGATCAGGTCCAAGCCGGGCCCCGCATTGGCGATAATCAGGTTGCCCTGGACTGTCAGCGCAAGACTGTTGCTATTGGCGGCGACCGCGTCGGCCCGCATGTTGCTGCTGCCAAAGGCGTTGCCGCGCAATTCGTTGCCCGTGATCAGCCAGTTGTTCGAACCACTGAGCAGGTTGATGCCGGACTCGGTCGCGAAACCGATCAGATTGTTGCGGATAATGCCAGTGTCGCCACCGGCCGAGTAGATGTTGGAGCCTTCGGTCTTGGCTCCCGGCGCCGGCGCATTGAAACTGGTCGCATCCGCGCCAATGATGTTGTTCTCGATCAACGCATTGTTCGCGGTGCTGCCGATGGTGATGTTGCCATTGCTCGAGTTGCTGCCGAAGCCGTAGATTGCCATGCCGCGGATCGTCACGTTGCTCACGTTGATGGCCAGACCGGTGGTAAGACCGCCGCCGTCAACGATCTCAATCTCCGGTCGCTCGACTTGCGACAACACCAGTGCATCGACCCCGACGGTGCCTCCGGCGCCGAGAAGCCCGGCATTGGTGTTGCCGATGTTGAGAGCCTGCGTGCTACCGTCCATCGTCAGCGCATCGGTGATTGCCGGCAGCAACGACATGACGTTGATCGTGAACACACCACGGCCCGCGCCATAGCCGGCATCGCCGGTAGCGATGGCAAAGACGATACTGTCGGCGCCGGCTGTGCTGTTGGTAGCGGTTATGGCCTCGCGCAGACTGATGCGACCGTCGGCGCCGCGTGCGTTGCCCAGGTTGGTGATAGAGGTCGTGGTACCGTCGCTGACATCGCTGGTCGTGTCGACAACCACAATCCCCGTGGATGTCGCTGTGACGTTGGCCGCAAACTCGGAGGAATCCCCATAACTGCCACCACCCAGATCACGGGTGGCCGTTGCCGTGACAAGGTCGCCCGCATTAATCCAGACGCCATTCAAGGTCATGTTGAAACTCGCATTGCCGGAACCATCAGTGTTGACGGTCGTGAACCCCAGATACCGCTCTCCCTCTCCGTTGGGACTATCAGCAATGGAGGGCCGGTTCGCAAAGAATTCGATACGATAGGTGAGACTGGCATTCGTGTTGAGCGTGCCGACAATCGTCGTGCCGCTTGCATTTGAATTTGCTGACGTCACCACCGGGAAATTTTGAAGATTATTTGTCCCGCTATCCGGATCCCCTGTGTCGTTTGGGGTCACGCCGTCGTTTCTCAGATCAATACCGTTGCCGGCATTCGAAAATAATTGGTTCCCCAAAATGGCATTTCCGCTGCCGGCAGCTGTAAGGAGGCGCACACCGTCACCAAGGTTATAGCCAATGAGGTTGCCCGCGCCGGCGACGCTTCCACCGATCAGGTTCGTGGATGCTGAACTGTCCAACGAAATGCCCGCACCGTCGTTGCCAAGATTCGCAGTGCCGTTGATATCGGTACCGATCAGATTACCCTGAATGAGGTTCCCCGAGCCGGTAACATAGATACCTGCCGATGCTGCGGTATTGGTTGCGTTATTGCCGGAGATCAGGTTGCTATGGACAGCGGTTGTCCCTCCGATCGTCGTATTGGAGCCGTTGATGAGCACGCCCCTCCCGGAATTGCCCAAAGCGAGCGTACCGGTTACGTCCGTCCCAATATAATTTCCGATTACGACCGACCCGGAGGAGCCACTCCCGAAGTTAATGCCATCATCGTTATTACCGGAGATGATGTTCCGCTCCACCGCGATGAGACCACCAATGATCGCATTATGTCCGTCGTAATCAATGCCGTCATCGCCATTACCAAGGCTCACCGTTCCGGTCACATCGGTGCCGAGGTAGTTCCCGACGATAGTCACATTGTCGGCGTCAATGTTGAGTGCATCACCCCCGAAGCGGTTGATCACAAGTCCACGGATGGTACTGCCTGACCCCGTGGAGATCGTCAACCCATGTACCCCGCCACCCGCCGACGCCCCATTGAGTTCAATGACCGGCGTCCCGGCGAAATCGGGTTCACTCCACCCGTCGATGAGCACAGCCTCGGTTATCGTAGGAAGGGCGGACAGAAGAGTGATCGTATGTGGGCCAGCACCCGCAATGTTGAACGTAATGGTATCTGCACCGGCATTGGCATTCGCATCAATGATGGCTTGCCGAAGGGAGTTCACTCCCGAATCATTGGTGTTGGTCACCGTATACGTCGCCAACACGCCTTCCCACGCGTCCTGGGTGGCCTGGCCGATCACGATGGACGACTCAATGAATCCGGTGGAAATTTCTAATTCCCAGTTGGCATATTCGCTGACGTGCCCGGTGCGGTCCGTGCTTGCCGCGATATCGGATCCGGTAAGGTCCGCTAACGTGTGAATGGCGGAGAGGCCGCTTACTCCACGACCAAAATTGCAGCCGTAGATCAACAGATCGGCGTCGACATCCAAACTCTGTCCGATTTGCTCAAACAGTTCGGCATAGTGACCGCTGATCGAATCATTGGTGAGAAAGGCCGTGCCCAAATGCATCTCGGCCTCGGTGCCTTCCCCGATGAGATGAATGGCGTCGATCCCACTTCGTCCCTTGAGGGCTTCCGCAATTTGTTCGATCCCATCCCGTCTCGCATCCAGGAGAATGACTTCCGCGGCCGGATCGATGCCTTCCATGAGCGTCTGGTAATTTTCAACACGCGTATCGATGAAGACGATTTCTTTGCGGTGGGAAGACGCGAAGAGGGAAAGACCCGATGACCAAAGCGCATCATTCTGGGAAGAATCGTTGGTGGTGGAATCCGTACTGGTCTCCCCATTGCCTTCGGGAACGCCCGGTTGATCCTGTGTGGTGGTGTCTTGAACCACTTCCGCTCCCGTGGCGAGGGCGGCTCCATCAAACAGGATCCGTGGCTCCAAGGCAATACAGGTTCCGGTCAATCGGGGCGTGGGGGATTCTTGGGGTGCACGGGACTTCCGCTTCTTTCGGGCGCCGGGTTTCACCACCTTGCCGTCTTTCCCCGCTTGGAGTGTTGCGGGCTTACAGTGCAGGTGTGTCATGTGACGATTTTCAATCATGAAGAAAATATGAAGCCGAATCGTTTGAGGTCACAAATTATTCAAAAAACCTTGGTATCCCAGGAGGTTTTCGGTCAACAAAGCGATCCCCTCGGAAGGAGGGGCTCCATCTCCTTTGTCGGACCTTGAGGGAAGACTCTTGATGCGGATTAGGGAATGTTGTGGCCGGTTATGTTACAGCTACGGAATGGAGTTGGACGTGATATCGAAGTAAAGAAGTTTTCAAATGTCGGGGAAGATGAAGGAACCGACCTCACACAAATAAAGTTGCAAGACGTCCTTACTCTATAGAAAGGATTTCCTATAATTGAAAGGAGTATGTCATGGCTGTTGCGGCATTGACCAGCAAAGGGCAAATTACCCTCCCAAAGGAGATCCGGGAACAATTAAAGTTACAACCCGGGATCGCGTGGAAGTTCTTGTGGGAACTGATGGGCGGATTACCGTTTGTCCGGTTACCTCAGATGTCACAATTTTAACAGGTCTGATCCCCAAGCCAAAACAACCAGTCACTCTCGAAGCCATGCGGGCTGCCATAAAAAAGCGAGGGGGCCGACCATGGCGGGCCTCGATGCGAATGTGCTCGTCCACTATCTCGTTCAGGACGATCCCGCCCAATCCAAAGCCGCGACGCAATTTATTGAAAAGCCATGCTCTCAGGAAAACCCCGGCTTTTTAAACCACTTGGTGGTATGTGAAACGCTTTGGGTTCTGGAGGGCTGTTACCCACAATCAAAGGAGACGAGGGTGAAGACCATTGAACAAGTGTTCCGTGTCGCCCAATTACGAGTGGAAGATCCTCAGGTGGTCTGGTAAACATTAGACGATTACCGAAAGAGCCGTGCTGATTTTGCCGACCATTTATTGAGCCGAATTAATCGTGGTCAGGATTGCACCACTACTATGACGTTTGATCGTGAGGCGGGGAAGTCTCCAGAATTTTCCTTCTTGCCGTAGCCAAAAAAAAGGCCGCTCAAGTGAGCGCATCTCCCCAACCCCACTGTTCCTTCGAACAATCAGGCACCGCTTTCCCGAATGAGGATGGAGGCCACTCGCGTCCAGAGATGCCCCATCACACTTTGCCCATTGCCCTTCACATGGACCACCCCTCGCACCACCTGATCCCAGGATGGATCCCTGTCCGTCACATCCAGTTCCACTCGGTACACGGAATGCTCGGGAATCAATCTGCCCCGCGCATCCTGGCGCACGGGCACACCACCGGAATAGGTCGAGGCTAAATACGGTAACGCCATTTCCGATTCGTCCACATGACGAAGGTCCCGAAGCTGACCCTGTCGGGCAGGTCGCATAGGGTCGTCCGGGAAAAACCATCCTTCGTTCCCCACCGAGAGCCGGGCTTTTTCTTTTTCCGTGGCGAGGGCCAGCATCACGGATGGATGTTCCCCAATCACATGGGCCATCGCCACGTCGGTATTCACCCACAGCCCTGGATGAAGTGATGATGCCAGATCCGTAATTTCGCCGGAGAACGGAGCACGCAAGATCAATTGCTCCCGGAGCGTAACCAGGCCGGCCAACGCCTTTCGTTCTCCCACCAACGTCTCCCAAATGACCAGATGATCATCCCGATCATCCTGATAGGCGACTTCTCGTTCTGCACGCAATTCTAACGCCGCAATGCGATGTCCAATAATGTCAATCTGATGTTCCACCTGTGGCGACTGTAAGATCAAAAGCGTTTGACCGTGTTCGACCCGATCTCCCTCCTCAACCAACACCTCCACCACCATTGCGGGAGCCGGTGGAAACAGAGTCGTGCGTTCCGGAGCCTCAAGGATCGCCGGAATCTCCACTGTCGTATCCAAAGGCATCACGCTCATCAGCAGACACCCCACCAGTGCGACTCCGATTACCCTCCCTCGCCAGGATTGGGTGACGGCCGCCCGACGTGTCCACCAGACCTGCAGTTCCTCATAGACCGGCCATGCCAGAAACCAGCCTATTTCTACGAGAAAGAGGATGACGCCCAAAACCTTGAAAAAAAAGTAATACACCAGGATCGCAATGCCGACAAACACGACGGCCCGGTAGACCCACACCGCCCACGCATAGGCGATCAGCACCGATTGCCGTTGCGGGGGCATGTGTTCCGGAGGAGCATCTCCCCAGGCAAACAACCATTCCCGTAATTTCCAACGACCAAACCCGAAAGCCCGGGATTGCAAATTTGGAACACCCAGCCAATCGGAGAGTACGTAGTAGCCGTCAAACCGGAGCAAGGGATTCAAATTGATCAGCAGCCCCGTCACCCAACTGGTGGTCGCCAACACAAAGAGCATGCTTTTGACAATGCCATCAGGACAAAAGTTCCACAAAAAGGTTGCGATCATCGCCACACTGAGTTCCACCACCATTCCCGCAGCGGCAATGGCCGCGCGTTGCCTCCGGACCGTGAGCCGCCAGGAATCGGTCGTGTCGGTATAGAGGACAGGCACCATAATGAGGAATCCGAGGCCCATCGTGGGGACCCGGCACCCGTATCGAACGGCGGTATAGGCATGCCCCAGTTCATGCAATATTTTAATGGCCACCAACCCGATGATATAACCGGTCATCCCTTGAAACGTGAAAAAGTATAAAAAGACATTGGCAAACGATTCCCACTGCCGCACGACTCCCATGCACCCGATCACACCCAGGATAACCACACACCATAAGGCCCAGCGACTAAACAGCGGAATAACGAACGGAAGCGTTGTTCGTAAGAATCTGTCGGGATTACAAAGGGGAATTCTGAAAAATAAATAGTTGTGGAGCACTCTCAGCAGCCAATGGTGTTTCGCCTGTTCGGCCTGTCCTAAGAATCCCTGACTTCCACCGGCTATGGAATCCCGGGTTAAATTGTTCCGATAGAGAAACTGGACCAACTCCATCACATTCCCGGTTGAGACCTTGGCCGAGGTGGTTCGGGTCACCAGATCCACCAGTCCCTTGGCCGTTCCCGCCTGCCAATGTGAAAGCAGTTGGAACGCGGACCATTCAATTTGGAAAAATTGATTTCGAACTGTGTCCACGATCGTCCAGGTAGGGACGCCATCGGGCGTGGGGGTACCGGGCAGGATCTGAAGATCTTCGCGCAAGGGTGGAAGGGAAACGTCTTCTTGAGGCTTTGGCTGGCCCATTTAGAAACCTAACGTTTGTCGAAGAACTCCGAGGGGGCGCCGGAAGAGATGGAAAAAGAGGGTAACCGGTTCCCCATAGATTTTGGCGGTGCCTTGCCAGCCGATTCGAATATCTTCGGGCGGGTCCATGAACTCGGCTTCCACTCGATAGGCCAGGACATTGGTTGGGAGAATACTCGCATGATAACTGGCATGGATTAATTGGGCAGGAATGGCTCGTAAGGGATTGGCATTCAAAAACACCTCGACTTCGGCGCCTTCCCGTAATACGATCGCGTCTTCTACCGGTAGATCAATTTTCAATTCAAATTCCTGGGGATCGGCCACTTCCATAATGCGTTCCCCCACCGCCACCGGCTTGCCGATCCATTCGGATTTATCCGTGAAAATCACGATGCCTGACCGGGGAGCTTTGACCTCCACTTGCTGTAACATGTCCCAGGCGTAATCCCGTTCGGCTTCTTTCAGCCGGACTTCCGAGGCTTGCACGGGCATACCCGCACCGGTGTCATGGTCGACAAATGCACCCTGCGACACTTTGCGATACTCCATCCAGGTGACGGATAGATTCTTTTCCGCCACTTCAAATTGATTCCTGAATGTGGTGTCCTCATAACGAAAGAGGGTTTGCCCCTTCTGAACCAGGGTATTCGGGTGGACCAGGATTTCTCCCAGCACCCCATCCAATGGCGCCGTCACCACCGACGGATCCCGCGGCACCACTTCCACCGGAGCCAGCGTGGACAATCGAACGGGCAGCCACATGGCGGCTATCACGACTACCAGTACTCCCCATAGCCAGTTTTTGAGAACCTTCCAGTTTTTTACTCTCCGTTTCGTGCCCCCGAGCGCCTGCCAGGCATGAGCCACCGTTTCGGCAAACCGCCGGATCACTTGCACTTCTCCGTCTTGCCAAGGTACCTCCCTGGTCAACCACAAGCCACCAATCACCTGCTGATCCTGGCGGATTAATGGACACCAGAGGACACAGGGAAACGCAAAAGACTTCCAATCACGTTGGAGTTCTGCCGAACAATGAGAGGAGGAGAGAGGACCGGGATCTTTGAGGGTGCCTTGCTCCCATAATTCTGAAATGATGCGTTCGATCCAAGTGATCATCGGCGCATTGCGGTCAACCACGGCCACACTGGACACCGCTTCCACCCTGCCCCGCATCCGCCCCTTCGGCGTGATGGAAAAAATACAGGCTTGTCGAAAGTCCACGAGACGCCGGGTCTCATTGGCCAGAAGAAAACAGAGTTCTTTGACCGTTTGAGCCTTGCGAACCTGACTTTCCAGTTGAAGAAGCGCCAGGAAAATATTTGAATCTTTTTCCGTTTTGACTTTGGACGCAATGGAAGGGGCGCCGGCCAGACCGGAGGAGGGTCTAAAGTCCTTCCCGGTCCCTCGCGAAGGGGACTCTGTTTGAGTTGCTGTTTGCACCACGCTCGTTTCCCTCCTGTGGATCAACAGAGAAGTCGATCCGGGAAGGAGTTAATGTTTGGCAGTCTGTTTACTCGTGGACGTCGGTGAGGCTGCAGGCTTCGTGCTTGGCGTAAATGTTGATTGAGTGGGAAACGTGCCTTCCGGAAATTTTGCACTTCCGCTCATACCCGCTAAGACACCTGTGGGATGTTTGTGAAATCGGCCAAAGACCCGAATGGTTTGACTTACAGGATCAACACGAGGACCAATTTCCACCACTTCCGCCGAATAGTCCTTTTGCGTCTCATCGATGCTAAATGAAAACGGACTGTTCTTGGCGATCCACCGTAGCGAAGACGACGGGAGAATCAATTCAATATCCAGATCCTGATTACTGACAATACTCACCAGATCATCGTACGGATTGACACTTTCATAGGGGTGGACCAACGTCTTGACCACATGTCCGGCAAAAGGGGCAGGAATCCGGCAACCTTGAACAATCACTTGTGCTCTGGTGAGAACCGCCTGAGCCTTTTTTAATTCGGCCAGCGAAATGTCCACTTCCAACCGGCCGATCCCGTGAAGAGCGGCCAGCTCCTCGTTATTGATGACGGTCTTTTGCCTTGCATCCAAATCCGCTTGGGCGGCCGATAATTCCGCCCGGTATTTGGCACATTCAAATTCAACGAGGATATCTCCCATTTTAAATGCATCACCGTCTCGAAACGGCATCCGTTTCACTAACGCCTGGATTTCACTGGCCAGCACCGCTTCAACGACGGGTTTCACGATCCCCCGAATCGTCTGAAGATCCGATGAGGGCATACTACTGCGTCCTCCGCTTTTTGCCAGACTGACGCCTGAAGGCAGCATGATCAGACCCAGGGCTAAACACAGAATAGTGATAGGGTGTCGATGTATCATGGGTTAACTCTTTCTTGGGGTTGAGTGGTTGTCTTTTGGGATTGCGCGATAGTGTTTTGAGGCTGGGCCTCAGGCTTTTGAGGTTGAACGCCAGTCTCTTGGAGTTGGGCCTCAGGTTCTTGAGATAGCGCGCCAGTCTCTTGGAGTCGGGCTTCAGATTCCTGAGATAGCGCATCCTCTTGGGATCGCCCGACCGTATCTAGGGGTTGAGGTTCGGCCCCTTGGGATTGAGTGGTTGGCGCTTGAGTTCGAGCGTCGGTTGAATGAACCTGCGCCAGGACCTCCGGGCGTTCCAGCCATTCCCAACGTTCTTGCAAGGCCACAGCCAATTCTTCGACCCCGTCTCCCGTGATGTCCGTGGGGAAGGGATCTTCTCCGATCGCGGCTAACACATTGGCATAGGCCATTTCCAATTTGGCCAATGCCGATTCATACCGTAATTCAGCTACCAGACCTTGCATTTTTTCCCGGATGACCAGATGCTCACTGAGCCGGTTCAGGGACCAGGCACGTTGAACCTGATCGGCAATGGCCATTTGGGTCTCGAGGTAGCGCTTCCCGGTGGCCGCATCCTTCATGGCCGCATGATATTGCGCCACCGACACATGGACCTGACTCATCAAAGCCATCGTCAACGCCAGGCTTTGCATGTCCAACACCTTCTCCTGGGCGTCAATGACCTGCAAGCGGACGGGATGCCGGAATACATTCAACAGATTCCAGCTGACCTTGGCTCCGTAATTCAGCCAATTATTATGAAACAGAAAATTGTTGCTATCGTAATTGCCCCCCATATACACATTAAGGTTGGGGAGCAATTCCAGGATGGCGGCTTTGGTTTCCTTGGCGTTAATACGTTTTTGGTAGTCGACCTTTCGGAGTTCAGGACGATTCATGAGTGCCCGGTATTCCAAATCTTCCAGCTTCTCGGAGACCTTCGACACGAGGGGTGGATGTTCCGGCACCGCCAATTCATAGGGCTCACCGGGATCCAGGTTCATGAGTTCGGCGAGGTGAATCCTGGATAGCGATAATTCCTGATACAGCTGTTGAATTTCACGTTGCGCGCTCAGAAGTTCTCGTTCATATTGTAGTGAAGTGAGTGGATCCGCCAAGGCCCGCTCCCGGATCAGATGAACTTCACCCAGCGCTTGCGTCACCCAATCCTGAAGAAACGCCAGGCGACCCAACGCCCGTTCCGCTCCCACGGCCTTCCAGAAGGCTGAACGGACATCCTGAATAACCCGATTGGCAATGCGACGCTTATCTTCTTCGGCAATAAGCACATCGTTAGCCGCTTGTTCCGCCCGGACATAAGACAGTCCGAAATCCAGCACATCCCAGCTTAGGGCTAAATTGGCCGTGTATATATTTTTGTCAGAAGACGTGGAAGACACGAGGGATTGTTGGCCTGTTTCTAATGACTGACTGCTCGCTCCCGCAAAGTTGCTGCGTCCATTATAGGCCGCATCAGCCACCACTTTCGGTAGCATGTCGTAATGCGCCAGATCCAGTTGGCGATGCGTGACCATTTCCTTTAATCCCTGCACCCGCGTTTCCAGATTATATTTCAACGCCCGCGCCATTGCTTCAAAGAGCGTGATGGGACGAGCCACGGGTTCCTGATATTGCGTGAGTTGCGCCAGGTCCTCTTGGACCCGCTGTTGAATTTCTTCCTGAGTGAGTGGAGTGGGCATAACGGCACAGCCGGAGTCCAGCAGGACCAACCCGATCACCACCACACCGATCGGAAATTTTGGAATGTGTAATGCCATAGTTAAAAAATGCACGATCCAGTTGCTACAATTTATTTGGGCACAGATCTCATGGCCCCAAGAACTTGCCTGCGGAACGTCACCACCCGAATGACTGCACAGATCGGCATGTCAAATCTTCCGCAACTCAAGTCCGTCTTTCCCTCCCCGCCTTTTGACCATTTTTTTTCACAATAGAAACCGGAATTACCCCTTTGGGGCATTCCAGTTCTGTTTCTCGGTTTTTCTTTTCTAAAGATTAAATAACGGGAATTTTTTGGTTATTAGATTTCTGTAAAGTGGTGAAACAATACACAACAATTCCTCCCAACCTCCTATATCATCATCTATTGAGAGCCATACCACTCCAAAAAAAATTTCCATATTTACCTCATTTCCCCCTCAAGTCTTGATTTCACTATCCTTATGAAGCAGATCCCACCCGGTTTGTTATCAACCAAGTGCGAAAATTCGCCCTCCTCCCTGCTGAACATCCCTTGCATCCCCGATCAGAAGGAATGTCTATAGGCAAATTTTTCCTTATTTCATACAGAAAGCAAAACCAATGACCGAATAAGGAGATGGCGCAATCCCGGGCCATGATGGGCCTGTGTCAACAGAGGCAAGAAGATGTCAGATGCGCCATGGAAGATCGGTTGGAATTATGTCTGCCGGTGAAAGACGACAAGAAAAATTGCGACATCGGATAGTGGAACCAGCACAGGCAGAGCGAATATCTGTAACACCAAACAGCTGCGTCCGCGCTTACCGGCAATAGGAATTGCATTGGAATGAAAACACTGTTAGCGCTTGAACCCAGAATCCTCTTTGATGGAGCCGCCCTTGCCACGGGAGCAGAAGTGGTTCAGGACACCACGACCCAAGATCAACCTAATCCAGACGCCAATGCTGATGCGGAAAATAGTTCCGGCCAAAACATCGCCACCGATCATGACCCCGTCTGGTCCTCCGATCTCTCACCGGCCACTCCATCTGATCGTCGGGAAATTGTTTTCATCGATACCCGTGTCGAGGATTACCAGACGCTCATAGAAGGCATCGATCCGGCCGCGGAGGTTTTTCTCCTGGATGCGAGACGTGACGGAATCGAACAGATAGCGGAAGCCCTCAAGGACCGGAGGGATATCGACGCCATTCACCTTATTGGGGAAGGCACCGAGGCGGAGCTGCATGTGGGCTCGGCCTTTCTCACCAACGAATCAATATCCAATCAGTATGCCGAGCTGTTCACACAGATTGGGCAGAGTCTGTCTGCGGACGCGGATCTCTTGATCTACGGCTGTAATTTTGGCCGTGGAGTAAGCGGCTTCTCCGCCATGCAAACCTTGGCCGAATTGACAGGGGCTGATATCGCGGCAAGCACGGACCGCACCGGACACGTCAGCGAATTTGCCAATTGGCACCTGGAAGTCTCCACCGGGTTTATTGAAACCTCGATCATCATTGGGCAGGCCACCCAGGATGCCTGGGAAGGAGTGTTGGCCACCTATACCGTCACGACGACCACAGATGGAGGTGCGGGGTCTCTCCGACAAGCCATCCTCAATGCCAATGCCAATGCCGGCACCGATACCATCACCTTCGTCGGGTCCGGGACCTATCTGCTCACCCTCACCGGAACGGGCGAAAATGCTGCCGCCACAGGTGACCTGGATATCACCGAAAGCCTCAACATTATTGGGAACGGTGCGGGTAGCACCATAATTGATGCCTCAGGTCTTGGAGCCACACCGGATCGGGTGTTCGACATACGGACCGGAATTACGACGATATCCGGAGTGACGATCAAGGGTGGATCTGGGACAACCGGGGCGGGCATTGAGACTCAGACAGGGACAACGCTGAATCTGATTGATGTCGAGCTTCGTGAAAACGTCTCCTCGAGTAACGGTGGTGCGATTTTCAATCGCGCGACGCTCAGCCTTGACCGCGTGACGATTGCCAATAATACGGCTTCCAGTAATGGTGGTGGCATTTATTTTTCAGGAGGTGGTAGTGGGACTCTTACGAACGTCACAATCAGCAGCAATAGCGCGGCTAACGCCGGAGGGCTCTATAATTTCAACACAACTGTGACCATTCTCAACAGCACAATCGCCAACAACTCAACTGGCATCACACAGGTAGGGGGGGGTGCTATTACCCAACTGAAAAATTCGATTCTCGACAACGTGGGGGCGAACGCAAATACTCCTTTAACCTCCATGGGATTCAATATCGATAGTGATGGAACGGCAGGTTTTGGAGGTCCAGTTGATCCCATGCTGGGAGCGTTAACTGACAACGGCGGTCCAACCAGAACACATGCCCTGCTGGCCGGAAGCCCTGCCATCGACGCGGGCACGGCAACCGGTGCACCGGCCGTCGACCAGCGCGGCGTGACTCGCGACGCGAGCGTCGATATCGGCGCGTTTGAGTCGATTAGTAACACCCCGCCGGTGATCAATGACCAGGTTTTCCCGGTTACAGAAAACAGCGCAAACGGCACGAGTGTCGGAACCGTGGTGGGAACAGATGCGGATCCACAAAAGGGATACGGCAAACTCTATTGGGTGGATCTTGATACCGACGAAGTGCGACGCATCAATCTGGATGGCAGCGGGAGCCAGCAACTGGCCGTGCAGTTCGACGGCACCGGCGCGACAGGACCACGCGGTGTCACGGTTGACGATGTGAACGGGAAAATCTATTGGACCAATAACACGACAAATTCCCTTTGGCGCGCCGATCTTGATGGCGGCAACCCGCAACAACTTCTGACCGGACTTAACGGCCCGCTAGGGATCGCCGTCGATCCGGCGGGTGGAAAAATCTATTGGGTCGATACCGCCGCGACGGCCATCTGGCAAGCCAATCTGGACGGCAGCAGTCCTGCGGCGTTGATCACCGGCATCACCAACAGCAAAGATCTCGCCGTCGATGTGGCCGGCGGAAAACTTTACTGGACCGACAAGGGAGCCGGTACCATTAAACGGGCGAATCTGAATGGAAGCACTATCGAGACAATCGTTAGCGGACTCAACGACCCGTGGGGCATCGCCCTCGATATTGGCGCAGGCAAGGTCTACTGGAGCGATGCCACGTTAAATGAAATACAACGCGCAGACATGATGGTCGGCGCAACCGCCCAAACCGTTGTCACCGGAGCGAACCAGCCGCGCGATCTGACGCTGGATTTGGTTCAGGGAAAAATCTACTGGACTGCCGCAACCACTGACCGAATCGAAAGTGCGACTTTAGCTGGATCGCCTCTACCGCCGGTGACACCCACCGGCAATTGGCCAAGCGGCCTGGCGATCGGGCCGGCAGTGCCCAATTTAACGTATGCCATCATCGGTGGTAACACCGGAGGCGCATTTGCCATCAACTCGGTGAGTGGAGAACTCACGGTCGTGAATAGCGCCGCACTGGACTACGAAACCAATCCTTCCTTTGGTCTCACCGTTCAGCTCACCGACAGCCTGGGGCTTAACGACACCGCGACCATCACCATCAACCTTGGAGGGGTCAACGAGGGTCCGGCATTCAGTGGTCTGGACAACACCCCCACCTTTACGGAAGGCGGCCCGGCGGTGGTTCTCGACAACAATGCCACGATCACCGATCCCGAACTGGATGCCGCCAATAACTATAACGGTGCGACGCTCACGCTGGTCCGAAACGGCGGGGCGAACCCGGACGACAGATTCGCCGGCAGCGGATCGCTGAGTGCCTTGACCGAGAGCGGAAATCTGGTGGTGGGCGGCACGACCATTGGGACGGTGACCACCAACAGTGGCGGCACACTGGTCCTGACCTTTAACAGCAATGCGACCACGGCCCGGGTCAACAGCGCCTTGCAGCAGATTACATACGCCAACAGCAGCGGCACCCCACCGGCCACCGTGCAGGTTGATTTTACGATTGACGACGGCAACGCCGGGGGCCAGGGCAGCGGTGGCGCGCTCAACGATACCGGATCGATCACCGTCACCATTGATCCCAATGCAACGCCCGTGGCAGCTCCCGACAGCTACACGATCGATGAAGACACTTCGCTGACAACTGAGCCGACCTGGTTTAACGAGGCGTGGCTCAGCAGACAGAAGTTGACGTTCAACAACACCGCTCAGGCCGAAAACTTAACGGATTTTCCGGTGCTGATCACCCTGAATGCCGGGAACATTGATTACACCAGGGTGCAGAACGCGGGGGAAGACCTCCGGTTTGTCGATCCTGATGGCACCGAGTTGGCCTACGAAATTGAAAGTTGGAATGAGTCGGGCACATCCTATGTCTGGGTCAAAGTGCCGCAAATCGATGCGTCGTCCGGCACGGATTACATCTGGATGTATTACGACAACGCCGGTGCCACCGACAACCAAAACGCAGCGGGCGTGTGGTCCAATAATTTCGAGGCCCTCTCACATCTTCACAATGATTTCTTAGATTCAACCGGCAACGCCCACAATGGTATCAACAATGGCTCTTTGGACATCACCGGCACCATTGGTGACGGACAATCGTTCGACGGCGTCGATGACCGGATTGACATTCCGTCGGGTGCGGGCATCGACAACCTCTTTACGGGTGGAGCTACGGTGTCCGCCTGGATCAACCCCAGCGGCTGGGGCGAGGGCGGCTTTGGCCGTATCCTGGATAAGGGTAATGCGGTCGCGGTCACTAACGGCTGGGCTCTCCAGGTAGAAAACACCGGCAATCGACTGATCTTTGAACTCGGATTTTCCGGCAACGCCGGACGGTGGCGGTCATCCATCAATTCCATTTCGCTGGATACATGGCAACTCGTCACGGTGGCCTATGATAGCAGTTCAGCGGCCAACGATCCGACGATCTACGTGAACGGCGTGGCCCTAGGGCTTACGGAATCGAGCACACCGAGCGGAACAGCCAATTCCGATGCCGGGCTTGATCTGTCTATCGGAAATCGATCGGGAGCAACGGACCGCACGTTCCAGGGAATATTGGACGAAACGCGGATTGAAACTGCGATACGTTCCGCCGATTGGATCAAAGCACAATATCTCTCGATGACCGATGCCTTCGTCACGTTCACGGCGGCGGAAGGTCCGGCCGGGGTGCTGGCCAATGACACCGACGCAGATGGTGATCCGTTGACGGCCATCCAGGTAAGCGCCGACCCCGCCAATGCCCAATCCTTCACCTTCAATGCGGATGGATCTTTCTCCTACACGCCTGTGGCAAATTTCACCGGCGTCGACACCTTTACTTATAAAGTGAACGACGGCACCGTCGACGGGAATACGGTCGTGGTCACGATTAACGTCACTCCCGTGAACGATGCTCCCCTTGTTGCCACCAACACGGGAACCACGGTGAGTGAAGCCTCCTCGGGCAATACCATCACCACGGCGATGCTCAACGAAGGAGATCCTGATGATGCCGGCACCGGTCTGACCTATACGGTGACCGCCGTCACGACCAACGGCACATTACGACTCTCCGGCACCGCACTTGGCCTGAACGACACGTTCACACAGGACGACATCGATACCAATCGTGTGACCTACGACCACAATGGTAGTGAGACCACGACCGACTCTTTCAGCTTCTCCCTGGCTGACGGCGGTGAGGACGGTGCCACACCTGCGACTGGGGTATTTTCCATCACGATCACTCCAGCAAACGACCAGCCGGTATTCAACGGTCTGGATAATACCCCGACCTTCACCGAGGGCGGCGCGGCGGTGGTGTTGGATGGCAACGCAACGATTGCGGACACGGAACTGGATGCGTTCAATAACTATAACGGCGCCACGCTCACATTGGTCCGCAACGGCGGCGCGAACGCGGACGACGTCTTCGCCGGAAGCGGCACATTGGGTACACTGACCGACAGTGGGAGCCTGGTCGTCGCCGGCACCACCATCGGGACGGTCACCACCAATAGTGGCGGAACCCTCGTCTTGACCTTCAATGGGAATGCCACCACGGCCCGCGTCAATAGCACCCTACAGCAAATCACCTATGCCAACAGCAGCGGCGCGCCCCCCGCCACGGTCCAGATCGACTTCACGATCAACGACGGGAATGCCGGCAGCCAGGGTAGCGGCGGCGCGCTCAACGATACCGGCTCAATTACCGTCACCATCAATGCCAATAACTCCGCCCCTACCTTTAATGGATTGGACCAGACCCCCACCTTCGTGCAAGGCGGCGGGGCCGTCGTGCTCGATAACAACGCCTCCATTACCGACCCCGAACTGGATGCCGCCAACAACTACAATGGTGCCACACTGACTTTGGTTCGCAATGGCGGGGCCAACGCCGAGGACCTATTCAACCGCAGCGGCACGCTCAATCCACTGGTGGAAAGCGGGAACCTGGTGGTGAGCGGCACCACCATTGGGACGGTCACCACCAACAGCGGAGGCGCGCTCGTCTTAACCTTCAATAGCAACGCCACCACGGCCCGGGTCAACAGTACTCTGCAACAAATCACCTATGCCAATAGCAGCGGCACGCCTCCCGCCACGGTCCAGATCGATTTCACCATAGACGATGGCAACGCGGGCAGCCAGGGTAGCGGCGGGGCCCTCAACGATACCGGCTCCATCACGGTCACCATCAATGCGACCAACATTCCTCCCGTGGCCGTGGCCGATAGCTTTACCGTCACTCAAGGCTCGACCACGATCCTGAACCTGGCAGGGAATGACCTCGATGCGGATGACGGCCTCGATCTGACCAGTATCACCATCATTTCCGGGCCCACCAACGGCACCATCGCCAGCATTAATACCGATGGGACCGTGACGTACACGCACAATGGGTCAGCCACGATCACGGACAGTTTTACCTACACCATCAATGATTTGGCCGCCGCCACCTCGAACACCGTCACCGTGAGCCTGGTGGTGAATCTGCTGAACGTGCCACCCGTCGCTCTGGCCGATAGCTTTACCGTCAACGAAGGTTCGACCAACACCTTGAATCTTGCCGGAAATGATCTCGATGTCG
Organism: Candidatus Nitrospira allomarina; assembly: GCF_032050975.1. NCBI lineage: Bacteria > Pseudomonadati > Nitrospirota > Nitrospiria > Nitrospirales > Nitrospiraceae > Nitrospira > Candidatus Nitrospira allomarina. Next base: position 4,060,125 of record NZ_CP116967.1, read on the forward strand.
ATGACGGCCTGGACCTGACGAGCATCACCATTGTCGCCGGACCTACCAATGGTACCATCGCCAGCATTAATCCCGATGGGACGGTCACGTACAGGCACAATGGGTCAGAAACCCTCAGCGACAGTTTCACGTACACGATCCGGGATCAGAGCGGCGCGACGTCCAACACCGTGACTGTGAGCCTGAATGTGACGCCGATCAATAATTCGCCGACACTCAGAAACGTGCCGGTAGCGCTGAATCCGGGAACCGAAGATAGCGGTCCGCCGGTGGGAGCCGTCGGTACGCTGGTTTCAAGCCTGGTGGATTTGGATACGATACCCGGCGGACACGACAACGTCACCGATCCGGATCCCGGCGCACTAACAGGAATGGCCGTGACTCAGGTCGACGAAGCGAATGGCGCGTGGTTCTACAGTACGGATAACGGGGCAAACTGGTTAGCTTTGAGCGGAGTCAATCCCAACGCGGCGCGTCTGTTAGCCGCCGATGGGGTAACCCGTCTCTATTTTCAGCCGAATCCGGACTATTTTGGAACGGTAACCTCTGGGATCAGATTTCGCGCGTGGGATCAGGTTAATGGGAGCAACGGGGCAATTGGCGTTACAACCCCGCCAGGGGGCACGTCAGGATTCAGTCCAGCACAGGTCACCGCCGCTATCACGATCAATCCTGTTGGCGATGCCCCTATCATCACCTCGAATGGAGGTGGCCCCACCGCTAATGTGACCGTTCTTGAGGGGAGCACGGTGGTGACCGATGTGAATGCCAGCGATGCCGACGGGGATCTTCTGACCTATAGCATTATTGGTGGAGCCGATGCGACGCTCTTTCGCATTGATCCAACAACCGGTATCCTCACTTTCATCACGGCGCCGGACTTCCGAACCCCGGGCGATGTGGGAGCCGACAATGTCTATGACGTGATCGTCCAGGCCTCCGACGGGACCTCCGTCGATACACAGGCCATTGCCATCACCGTCACGAACGTCCCACCAACCCAATTTACCCCGCCTCCGGCGTCCTCTCCTACGCCCACACCGGATCCCCCGCCGAGAGAATCCGGCGAAGACACCACGGAAAACCAGGTGCCGGTCAATGGGGGCAGTCTTGATCCCAGCTCGCCAGGAACTGTACCTGAAGGCGGCCAGGGCTTAACCACCAATGGCCCCAGAGATTCGGACACGGGGATTACTCTGGGACAACACGATTTGTCCGCTAAGCAAGTGGAGGGAGAACGGACCGGTACCGGAGAGATGTTGATTGACATAATAGGGTTCCTCCAGAAGCCCTTTGACATCACAGCTCTGAAGAGTGAAATCCGGTCATTGTTGCACCGATCAGGATTCCTTCAGGACCTGGATCGCGTCCGCGACGAGGTAGAGGATGTCTCGGCCACCGAAAAAACCTATGTGGCCTCCAGCATTGCCGTGTCCACCGGGCTGTCGATCGGTTATGTCGTCTGGCTCCTTCGCAGTGGGGTGCTGTTGACCGCCCTGCTCTCCTCTGTACCTGCCTGGCAGTTTGTGAATCCACTGTTGGTGCTCGATTCGGCTGCAAGAAAGAAGCGGCAAAAGGGTCGTAAGGATGTGAAAGACGATTCGGTTGAGTTCCTGTTCGAGAAATCCGCAGCGTCTACCGGGATAGGTGAGGAGAAAACCGTGGACCGCGCCAGGCATCCTCGAGCCCGGTGGTTCCAGCGAAACAGACCATAAACATCTTTTCGAAAAATCTTGCCTAAGTTTTTTGTTTTGCCGGCTTCCAGGTTACATTTGAATTCTTTTTTCCATGAGGTTTCTATCCGGACGTTGATCAACCTCCAATAACTTTCATGACCATTTATCCATGTCACCTAATCTGAACTGAAAACCCCCACGATATTTCAAGGGCCATTCCCTCCTTTTTTTCACGTTGAGTCAATAAGGCTCCTCCAAGCGGTCGGTTGAAAATCACAAACCCGACTCAGCTCGCTCAATCTGACCTCTCGTTTTTTCCTGAGTCCTCCAATTCGTGAATAAGGAAAAATTGGGGAATGGGTAAATTTTTCCTGATGACGTCCAGTAATTATCTAAATGGCCGAAAAGAAAGGGAAAGTCTTCTTTAATTATTTTGGCCATAGAGAACAAATAGGGAGAAAGGATGAACCAGGCAAAATTTGCCGTTCCTACGGTAAAACGTCAATCCAATGACCAAACGACGTGCAACTTTTCAATTGGACAAGGATTACAGAGACCCATGGATTTGGAACCACACATCCGGACGGCCACGCACACGGGGTGGAGGCGGCCAAGGGCATGAAAACACTATTAGCTCTCGAACCAAGAATTCTCTTTGATGGAGCCGCCCTTTCCACGGGGGCAGAAGTGGCTCAGGATCAGACCGCTCAAAATCAAACGATGCCGGGTACCGATGGGCATGTAGAGACCAATTCCGATGCCGTCATGGCCGCTGACGGTGAAGCCGATTGGGCCGACAGCTTTTCACTTGCCGCACCCACTCCATCAGGTCGACGGGAAATTGTCTTCATCGATACCAGGGTTGAGGATTACCAGACCCTGATGAAAGGTATCCATCCTAGCGCAGAAGTCATTCTTCTGGATGCAGAGCGGGACGGACTTGAACAAATTGCCGAGGTACTCGAGGGCCGGAATGCCGTAGATGCCATTCATCTCATTGGAGAAGGCACCGAAGCGGAACTGCATTTAGGCACGGCCTTTCTCACCAATGATTCGATCAGCAATCACTATGCGGCGCTGTTGAGTCAGATCGGGCAAAGTCTGTCTGCCGACGCCGATCTGTTGATCTATGGCTGTACCTTTGGACGCGGTCAGGCCGGCTTCTCTGCGATCCAAACACTAGCCGAACTGACAGGGGCTGATATTGCCGCGAGCACGGACCGGACCGGCCACGTCAGCGAATATGCCAACTGGGAACTGGAAGTCTCAGTTGGCTCCATAGAAACATCCATTGTCATTGGCGAAGCCACCCAAAAAGCCTGGGAGGGTGTCCTCGCGACCTTTACCGTCACCAATACGAATGACGCCGGAGCAGGGTCACTTCGTCAGGCCATCATCGACGCCAATGCCGCACCCGGAACCGACACGATTATCATTCCTACAGGCACGTATGTGTTGACCACAGGGCAACTGCAAATAAATGACCATGTGATTATCACCGGAGCCGGCGCAACCACCACCATCATCGATGGCAATGCAAATGAACGGGTGTTTGAGACCACAGGAAGCAGTACGACCACCATGAGCGGGATCACAATTCAAAACGGTCGTGAAAGTGGGAATGGGGCCGGGGTGTATGTCAATAACTCCAGCATTCTGAATCTGAGCGATGCCATCCTGACGAATAACAACGGCACGGGGGGCGACGGTGGAGCTTTCCACGTGCATGGCACACTGAATCTTAACCGGGTGCTCATTGATAATAACCAGGCAAATAAGGGAGCCGGAATCTATTTTCACAATGCCATTGGAGGCACTCTGACCAACGTCACGATCAGCGGCAACACCGCGACCAACGAAGGGGGTGGGATCTGGACGGAGAATCCCATCACGATTATGAATTCCACGATTGCGTTTAATACGGCACCCCTTGGCGGTGGCGTGTATGACAAGGATGGCATGGAGATCACCATCACCAATTCGATTCTTCATAATCCAGGATCACCCAATAGTTTTGGCACGTTAATCTCGGGTGGGAACAACATCGACAGTGATGGCACGGCGGGATTAGGTGATCCATTGGATGGTGCCGACCCCATGCTCGGAGCTCTACTTCCTAACGGCGGCCCCACGGACACCCATGCACTGCAAGCCGGCAGTCCGGCTCTCAACGCGGGCACGACATCCGGTGCGCCTGCCGTTGACCAGCGGGGATTCACCCGTGATGCGGCGCCGGACATTGGCGCGTACGAATATAAATCCTCTGCCTTTGTCTCAAAAAGTGAATTCACGGTCAACGATCCATCCGGAAACAACGAAATGACCAGCGGCCCGGTGCGAGGAGCCGAAAGGGCTGTCGATATCGCGCCCAACGGCGATTACGTGGTGGTCTGGACGAACGGAACTTCAAACGACAAGGTGTTCGCGAAGGTGTTGGATGGTGGTGGCAATGAGAAGGTCGCGCAGTTTCAAGTCAATATCGGTGGTGGGACGAACGCGTGGACGGATGTCGCCGTCGACGACAGCGGGAATTTCGTCGTCACCTGGACTCAAGGGAACGATGTGTTCATGCGCCGCTTCCTGCCCAACGGCACTGCCGTGGATGCTGGAGATGTACGAGTCAACACGATCACCTCCAACACTCAGCAAAACCCATCCGTGAACATGAACGGTACCGGGGATTTCGTGATCGGCTGGGAAGGCGATGGCGGAGGCAATGAAGGCATCTTCGTGCGCCTGGGCAGCTTTGGCGGAGGATTAGTCGGCGGTGACATTACCGTGAACACCGCCGCTGCCGCTAAAGATCCGTCTGTGGGCATTGACGATTCGGGAAACTTCGTCGTCGTGTGGGATAACGGATCGGACGTCTTCTTTCAACTCTACAACAGCGCAGGTGTTCCACAAAACAGCGGTCAGGTTGACGTATTCTTACAGCTCAGTGCCGGTGCCGCCGCAGTGGATATGAGTGGCGACGGCCGGTTCACCGTGGCCTATCGAGCTTCCATCCTGAGCGTGGATGTCTACGCCAGACAATTCGACGCCGCAGGGAATGCGCTCTTCCTGCCAAAAATCGTGAACACCTCGGTTCTAGGCACTCAGACGAATCCCTCCGTGACCATGGACGATATCGGTGAGTTCATCGTTGTGTGGGAGGGTGCCGGAGATCGCCCTGGGCAGAATGACAACGCCGGTGTTTTCGGCCAGAAATTTAACGCCAGTGGTCAAAAAATCGGTGTTGAGTTTTTGATTAATCAAACTACCGGCAACGTGCAGGACCGCGCCTCGGTAGCCATGCTGGACCGTGATAACTTTGTGGCCGTCTGGACCGGCAGCGACGGGGCGCAAACCGATATTTTTGCGCGCCAGTACGGGGCCACCACCTCACCGACTCTGGATCTGGATGCCAATGACAGTTCGGGTGCCACAGGCAACGATTATGCTTTCACCTTTACCGAGGGCGACGTCCCAACGGCAATTGCCGACAGCGACACCAACCTGGCGGATGTGGACAGCACGACATTCGCTTACGTGACTCTATCCGTCAGCGGCCTGCTGGACGGCAATGCGGAGGTTTTGATCCTCGACGGTGATACGTTTGCCCTGGCCACCGATGCGCCAGGCCAGGACACCACCGGTGGCAATTACCATGTGCGGGTATCCACGGCCACCGGCACGGCCCTCTTGACGATCATCAAGCAGAGCGGCGGAACATTTACTGAGATCGAGATGGAAACGCTCATCAAGGGGATTCGATATCAGCACCAGGATACGGGCGCTCCCACCGACGGGGACCGGCTGATCGAGGTGAGGGTGAATGACGGCACGACCGACAGTGCCGCAGCCCGCACGACCATCAACGTGGATCCTGCCAATGATCAGCCGGTCTTCGGCGGTCTGGACAACACGCCTACCTTCACTGAAGGCGGTGCGGCGGTGGTGCTCGACAGCAATGCCACGATCGCCGACGCTGAACTGGATGCCGCCAATGATTATAACGGTGCCACACTCACCTTGGCCCGGAACGGCGGAGCCAATGCGGAGGATGTGTTCGCTGAAAGCGGCACGCTGAGTACTCTGACCGAAAGCGGCAGCCTGGTTGTTGGCGGTACGACCATCGGCACCGTCACTACCAACAGCGGTGGGACATTGGTTCTCACTTTCAACAGTAACGCCACCACCGCCCTGGTCAACAGTGCCCTGCAGCAGATCACCTATGCCAATAGCAGCAGCAACCCTCCGGCCAACGTGCAAGTTGATTTTGTGATTAACGACGGCAACTCGGGCGGACAAGGCAGCGGCGGCGCGCTGAGCGGTACGGGATCCATCACCGTCACCATCAATGCGGTCAATGACCCACCATCCCTCGATTTGGATGTAAACGACAGCTCCGGGGCCACGGGAAACGACTATGCCCTCACATTCACTGAAGGCGGCGGGCCGATTGGCATCGCCGATAGTGACACGGATTTAGTTGACCCGGACAATACCTCCTTCGCCTATGTGAAACTGGGCGTGAGCGGACTGCTGGACGGCAATGCCGAGACACTCGTGCTCGACGGCAATACCTTTACCCTAGGGACCGCGGTGGCCGGACAGAACACCACCGGCGGGAACTATCATGTGGCGATCGCCACGGGTGCCGGAACAGCCACTGTCACGATAACCAAACAAGGCGGCGGGACGTTTACAGAGGTCGAGACGGAAACGTTGATCAAGGCGATTCAGTACCAGCACACAGATACGAACGCTCCCACCGATGGGGACCGATTAATCGACGTGTTTGTCAATGACGGCACCGCAGACAGTGCGGCAGCCCGCACGACCATCAACGTCAATCCCGTCAATGATCCCCCGGTAGCCGTGGGGGATGGTTTTATCGTCAATGAAGGGTCGACCACCATCCTGAACCTTTCCAACAATGATAGCGATCCCGATGACGGGTTGGATCTGACCAGCATCACCATTGTCTCCGGCCCCACCAATGGCACCATCACGAGCATTAATCCCGATGGGACGGTGACGTACACTCACAATGGCTCCGAAACCCTTGCCGACAGCTTCACATATACGATCCGGGATCTCTCCGGCTTAACCTCGAATACGGTCACGGTGGACTTGACCGTGACCCCGGTCAACGATGCGCCCATTGCGGTGGCCGACGCCTTTACTGTCAATGAAGGATCGACCACCATCCTGAATCTTTCCAACAATGATACCGATCCCGATGACGGACTGGATCTGACCAGCATCACCATTGTCTCCGGACCCGCTAATGGCACCATCACGAGCATTAATCCCGATGGGACGGTGACGTACACTCACAATGGCTCCGAAACCCTTGCCGACAGCTTCACGTATACAATCCGGGATCTCTCCGGCCTTACCTCGAATACCATCAGGGTGGATTTGATCGTAAGCCCGATCAACGATGCCCCCGTCATCACCTCAAACGGGGGTGGAACCACCGCGAATGTTTCCGTTGTCACGGGCACCACGGCAGTGACTAATGTGAATGCCACAGATGCAGAGAGCAACCCTTGGACCTACAGCATTATCGGCGGTGCCGATGCGGCATTGTTTACCATCGATCCCGTGACCGGGGTCCTCACCTTTATCACCGCCCCCGATTTCCAGGCACCCGGCGATGTCGGGGCCGATAATATCTATGACGTGATCGTCCAGGTCTCCGACGGCCTCGCCGTCGATACGCAGGCCCTTGCCGTCACGGTTACCCAAGTCAATGTTCCGCCGCAAATTTTCATTCCACCGCCACCGGACTCTCCGCCTTCACCGGATCCCCGGCCCAGAGATACCGGCGAAGAGACTTCAGAGGACCAGGCCCCCGGTAATGGGGGCAGTCTTGATCCTGGCTCGCCAGGGAATATCCCTGACGGCGGCCAGGCCTCCACGATCACTGGCGCCAAAAATTCGGTGACGGAGAATACACTGGGACGACAGGAATTGCCGGCGAAGCAAGAGGATGGAGAACGCACAGGCATCGTGGGGATAGTGAATGACATGTGGAGTGTGCTCAGGAAGTCTCTTGATATCACAGCCTTTAAGAATGAAATCCGGTCATTGCTGCACCGATCAGGATTCCTTCAGGACCTGGATAGGGTCCGCGACGATGTTCAGGAGGTCGCCGCCACGGAACAAACCTACTTGGCTTCCAGCATTGCGGTCTCCACCGGGTTGTCGATCGGCTATGTCGTCTGGCTCCTGCGTAGTGGGGTGCTGTTGACCGCCCTGCTCTCCTCTGTACCTGCCTGGCAGTTTGTAAACCCCCTGTTGGTCCTGGATGCCGAAGGGAAGAAGAAGCAACAACGGGGGCAGAAAGACGTGGACGGCGATTCGGTGGAGTCCCTGTTTGAGAAACCCACCATATCTGCCGAGATAGGTGAGAAGAAGACCGGGGGCCCCGCTAAGGCCCTTCGATCCCGTTGGTTCAATTGGAATAAGGGATGAACATTCTTTCGACAAAATCCCGTCTGGCCTTCGGCCAAGTCAGTCTCCTTATCAGTGTGTTACTGACAGCGAGCTTGTTTGGCTTGATGCCGGATCGAACCGGAGCGGTTCGCCAGGGACGTGCGGCCTTGGCCGAGTCCATTGCTGCCAATAGCACGATCCTGATTACCCAGGATGATGTTGATCGCCTGGAGGGGATTTTGCAGTTGGTCGTGGACCGTAACCCAGACCTGTTGTCTGCCGGATTGCGAACTGAATCGGGTGATTGGCTTGTCACAATAGGTGACCATGAGACCCATTGGCGGGACAACAATTCGGACTATTCTTCAAATACCCAGGTAACGGTCGCTATTTGGGAAGGGGAAGACAAATGGGGCCAAGTCGAACTGCGATTTACACCGTTAATTGACGAAGGCTGGCTCGGGTTTATCACGGGCCCACAGCCACAACTCCTGCTATTTGTAGGTCTGATGTGTTTCATCGGATTTTATCTGTATTTGGGAAAAATGTTGAAGCAACTCGATCCCTCACAGGCTGTTCCTGAGCGTGTACGATCCGCTCTGGATACGATGGCAGAAGGGCTCCTGGTGCTCGACAACAAAGGTCAAATCATGCTGGCCAATCGGGCCTTCGCCACGTTGTTAACCAAAACGCCTGAGGCGCTCTTGGGTCAGGCGGTCGGAGCGTTTCCGTGGTCGGACATCGAAGGCCATCCGTTGGCACCGGGGACACACCCCTGGCATATCGCATTGAATTCGGGAGAAGCTCAAAAGAACGAACGCGTCCGATTGACTCTGCCCGACGGCACACGGCTGACGTTTATGATTAACTGCTCCCCTATCCTTGGCAGCGGGGCAAAAAATGTCGGAGTCCTGGTCAGCTTTGACGACGTCACGCAATTGGAAGAAGCGGAAATCGAGTTACTGAAGTCCAAAGAAGAGGCCGTTGCGGCCAATCAGGCCAAGAGCGCCTTCCTGGCCAATATGAGTCATGAGATCCGCACACCGATGAATGCCATACTGGGTTTCACAGAACTGATTAAACGTGGTTACGGACGTGACTCGGTTGAAACCCGTAAACACCTCGAAATCATCCATTCCAGTGGGAAACATTTGCTTGACCTCATTAACGATATTCTAGATCTCTCGAAAGTCGAGTCGGGGCGTCTGGAAATCGAACGGGTACGATTCAATCCCTACCTCGTAATCATGGATGTCGTTAGAGTCCTGGGCGTGAGGGCACACGAGAAGGGCATCGAACTCGAGCTCAAGATACCTGCTGACGTCCCGGAGACCATAATCGGCGATCCGGGCCGGATTCGCCAGATCATTACCAACCTCGTGGGGAACGCGGTGAAATTCACTGAGCGCGGCGCGGTCACGGTGACCGCGCACGCCAAGCAGGTTGCCGGAGAGCTGATCCAATTTCATATCGATATCGCAGATACCGGGATTGGAATGAATGTGGAGGCCACTCAGCGAATTTTTGAAGATTTTGTCCAGGCCGATGCTTCGGTGACCCGAAAGTTTGGAGGAACCGGCCTTGGACTAGCTATCAGCCGCAAATTCGCACGCGCCCTGGGTGGGGATATTACGGTGGAAAGTCAGCCGGGAGTCGGCAGTGTATTCAAGATCACACTGAATGCCGGCAGTGCGGTGGAAGTGGCCTGGGTCACACCCGAGCAGGCCTTAACGATCGACGAATCGGGCATGATGCAGGAACTCACCAACTGGGTCTTTCCATCGGCCAGGATCCTGGTCGTAGACGATGGCCCGGAAAACCGCGAATTCGTAAAGGTGGTCCTGGAGGGTTATGGGCTGAGCATCGACGAAGCGGGAAACGGTCTGATTGGAGTGGAAAAGGCTATGGCCAGCGAGTATGACGTCATTCTCATGGACATGCAAATGCCTGAGATGGACGGGCTCACTGCCACTCGCACCTTACGCGACAGAGGCCTGCAGACCCCCATCATTTCGCTCACCGCCAACGCCATGAAAGGCTTCGAGCAGGAGTTATTTGATGCCGGATTTTCCGACTATCTCACCAAACCTATCGACATCGACCGGTTCCTCGCCAAATTGGCGCAATTCCTTCATGGTCAACCAGTCGGTGAATCATCCAGACAATCCGTCCTCCCGGAGTCCTCGCACCATCAAGCCTCACAGATTGAGGATTCCTCACCCATCGTTTCCAAGTTAGGGTCGACCAATCCGAAATTCGCCAACGTGATTGCCCGTTTTGTGGGTCGCCTGGGTGAACAACTGCAGGCAATGGATGCTGCCTACTCGAATCGGGATATGGAAACCCTGGCCAAGCTGGCTCATTGGCTGAAGGGTGCGGGTGGCACTGTGGGGTTCGATGTGTTGAACAAGCCGGCTGCTGACCTGGAAGCCGGGGCCAAGGCTGCCGATCTGGCCATCATCGAACAGCACCTTCACCGTATTCACCTTCTGGCGACACGAATAGCTCATGGAACTCAAGGTACCCCAGAGCCCGTGGCAATGGGACTGTCCTCTGCATCAAAATCTGCCGGGTAAAGCCCCGACAGACCTTTCCAACGTCGGGGGATCCCCCGGCTCACCTTCCAGCTCAATAAATGCCAGGTGGCCTCGGGGTGTCTCTATTGAGTCGGCCACCGTTTTTTTCGGACTTTTCGCTTTTTACACTTTATTTTCCCTTTCGGAAGACCGAAAAGTTTCCATAGAAAAAGAACACCCTTGCCCTAAAGCCGGAGATACCGCCTTTTTTTTTAAGCTTTGAAGTGATCGCGCCATGGAAACCGAGCAGTCAGACCAGAGAGCTTACCAATCACAACATAACGACGGGGTACTCCTGGCGAAACCCGTCCTTAATGAATTGGGGTGTGATGAAACCTCTCTGACTCAGGCCACGATCATGATGGTCGACGATGAGGAAACGACCATGGAGATCATGCGGGCCTATCTGGAGGATGCCGGTTACCAGAACTTTGTGCTGGTGGAGGATTCCTCTCGGGCCATGCAACAGATTGAAGAGTATCGACCCGATATTCTGTTACTTGATCTGATGATGCCGAACGTCCCGGGATTTGAAATCCTGCAGCTTGTGAGGGACCATCCCAAACTGAAGCATCTTCCTGTCATTATCCTGACCTCTTCCTCCGACGCGGAGACCAAACTCCAGGCTCTTGACCGGGGTGCCACAGATTTTCTCGCCAAGCCGGTCGATCCCAGTGAATTGAAGCTTCGGGTTCGCAACACCCTCGCCGCCCGAGCCTATCAGAACCAACTTGCCTACTATGATGCCTTGACAAAATTGCCGAACCGGAGTTTGTTTCTTGACCGATTGGCTTGGTTTATCCAGCGAGCGGAACGCCATCATGACAACCTGGTTTTGCTCCATATTACTCTCAACCAGTTTAAGCGCCTCTCCACGACCTTCGGGCCGGAAATCTCGGATCAGCTCATCTCACAGATCGCGGAGCGGATGAGTTCCTGCATGCGCCGATCAGATGTATTTGGGAGGGGAATACCCGATTCGACTGAGCTGGATAGCCTGTTTCGCGTGGATGGGGATGAATTCTCTTTATTGTGCCCGACAATGGCGCATGCCGAACATGCGACAAAGTTAGCTTCTCGTATTCTCAAGGTCATGGAATCTCCATTTAATGCCAATGGGACCGAGGTCTATATTGCCCCAAGTATTGGTATTGCGAGTTTTCCTGCGGATGCCACAGACGTGACAGCCCTCATTCAATGCGCTGTTGGTGCGAGCACCCAGGCCAACTTGCATGGAAAGGGAGGCTTCAATTTTTATTCGAGCGAACTGAATTCTCAAAGCCTGGAGCGCCTGCGAATGGAAGCAGACTTGCGCCATGCTATCGAGGGAGACCAACTGCTGTTGTACTATCAGCCGAAGGTTGAGGTGAAAAGTGGTCACATTATCGGGGTCGAAGCGCTGGTTCGATGGCAGAAACCGGACGGCACGCTTATCTTTCCGGATCAATTCATTCCCTTGGCCGAAGAGACCGGCTTGATCATCTCTCTGGGTGAATGGGTGCTCAAAGAAGCGTGCGCGCAATTAGCAAAATGGCAGGCTCAGGGGATACGGCTTCAGGTGGCGGTCAATGTGTCGGCAAAACAATTCAATGACGGCTATCTGGTGCAGTTGGTGAGGGAGACCTTACAGAGCACAGGGATCGATGCAAAGTATTTAACACTCGAACTGACGGAAAGCCTCTTAATGGGAAATGCCGAGCAGGCCGTGGAGACCTTGAACCACCTGATGGCCTTGGGACCAAAGATCTCTATGGATGATTTCGGAACAGGCTACTCCTCTCTCAGCTATTTGAAACGTTTCCCCATTCATGAATTGAAGATCGACCGCTCCTTTTTGAGCGATATTACCCATAACCCTGAAGCCCGAGCCTTGGTCTCTGCCATGATTTATTTGGCGCATGAATTTTCTCTGACGGTTGTTGCCGAAGGGGTAGAGAATCAGGAGCAACTTGATCTTCTCACCACCTTGAATTGCGACCAATATCAGGGTTATTTCTTCAGCCGACCAATCAGGGTTGAGGCCCTGACTACTCTGCTCCATCCCCAATGCCTTTCAGACAAGACATAGACGTTCTCCGAAAATCTCGAATCTAACTGGGCATCGACGCCTGTTCGCCCAGATGCCATATCCTGTCATCCGGTTGAGCCGTCATTCCCATAACCCGAGGCCCGTTCCAATCACCACGGCCAACTATAGAAATATCTTCGTCGGTCGCCAACCCATCCTAGGCCCGAATCTGAACACCATTGGTCGAAAATGTGTGAGAGCCTAGGACAGCGGCTTGGCACCGATTCTCCAGAAAAGTATTTCACCATGGGCCTTCTGTCGGTCTTGGAAGCCTTGTACGGATCTCCTATGGAAAAACTTGTGGGGAACCTTCCGCCCCCGGACGATATTCTTGAAGCCTTAATACTGGAGAAAGGAACAATGGGAGCCCCGTTGAGTAACGTGAAAGCCTACGAAAAAGGGGAATGGTTGCAACTCAAATCACTCCAACTCACCCCCGGCACGATTCGGGAATTCTATGTGCAAGCCATTGATTGGGCCAACCACTTCTCTCCTATGATTGATGAGCCCGCATGACATGCTGATAAAACCGCCCATAGGCTCACATTCGCCAACTTCAGCCCTCATCGCTTACTAGAATCCCCTCGCTCCGTGACGCTTGGGCAGATCTTTTCGAGAAAGTAGGCATCCCTATATTCACGTGTTAGAATAGGACATGGCTATCGGGTGCTTGGTTCTCTCGATGCCATCTCAGGACACGTTCACAGATCACAATACACTCGAAGCCAAACATGACATTCATTCCTACTTCAGAAATCACTCCCGTCTCTTCTTCCGGAAAGACCTCACGCAGGAGAAACCTCCCTTCCTGGTTTAAAGTCCGTTTCCGGCCGGGCCCCCACTATCAGGAAATCCGGCAACTGATGAACACGCACCGCCTGCATACCATTTGTGAAGAGGCACGATGTCCGAATATATGGGAATGTTGGAATAATCGGACAGCCACCTTCCTTATCCTTGGAGATATCTGCACCAGGCGGTGTCATTACTGCTCGGTGACCACCGGACGCCCGTCCACAGTGGACAGAGAAGAGCCTCAGCGCGTGGCGGATGCCGTCAAGCTTCTTAAACTGCGGCATGCGGTCGTGACATCGGTCAATCGAGACGACCTCCCCGATGGAGGGGCCGCACTGTTTGCCGAGACCATTCAACGAATCCGACAGGAAAATCCCGAATGCACCGTCGAAGTATTAATCCCGGACTTTCAGGGGCAACAAACTGATCTGGAAATAGTCATGCAGGCCAAGCCGGATATTTTGAACCATAACATTGAGAGCGTCCCCCGCCTTTTCCCTTCCATTCGTCCACAGGGAAAATACCAACGCTCGCTTCAGGTTCTTGCTTGGGCTAAAACCATGGGAGGACGAACCAAATCCGGACTAATGGCAGGATTAGGGGAATCAAATGATGAAATTCGGCAGGTGATGCAGGATCTTCGAAAAGTGGATTGTGACATTCTGACCATCGGCCAATACCTTCAGCCGACTCTTCAGCATGCGCCGGTTTCTCGATACTATAGTCCGGAGGAATTTGAAGAATTTAAACAGGAGGGAACGGCTTTAGGTTTTCAGCACGTAGAGTCCGGACCGCTCGTCCGGAGTTCTTACCATGCAGAAGAGCAAACCCATTTCCACTGAATTTCCCAGATCATTCGATCTGCGGTGCCTCAAACCCTGATCAGACCGGTTGGTGAAGATCTATTCGGGAAACCGGCGTGTCTGACTTGGAATGAGAGGGTTTTTGCTTTTGAGCGAGAGAGTCCAAATACACATGTTCGCAGAGATTTCGTAGAGTGACGAAATCGAATTGCGTATACTCTTGACAACAGGTTTCACATTTCATCATTGGCCTTCTCTCCAATAATTTGCTAATATGCACCTAAATTAATTAAAATTAGCGGAAGGACGAACACTTCGAATCACACACCGTATCTCCCCCAAGTGACAAAGTGAATAATTCTGAAATGTCCACCCTTCCCGCATTCATGACATCGTGGTTTCTTCCTCTAATTACCTTCCGCGATGTCCTCGTCCCATAAAATTAATTCCTTCAGTTTCAGGCAATGCATTAACACACTTCCTGTTATCGAATGATCAACGCATGTCCGTCCTGGGCGGAGACCAGGGCATTTACGGGTTGCCCGAGTTCTTTTTGCCCATTAGGAAATGCGGTATCTTTTCCCACCTGAATTTTAATCTGTTTTTCGGCTGACGCCCCTTCAATGATAAACAGGTCCCCCTGGATGGCCTGAAGCGTCCCTTCCACATTGACATACCGTGCCGTCGAAGTCGGCGAATTCGTCTGTAGTTCCTGCCGAACTTGAGGTACTTGAGACATTTGTTCTCCCTCCATGGCAAGCCCCGAGAGAACTCCCTGGAAACCACCCATCACCACCATCAAGATACAAAATTTGGTCAATGGTTTCATTTCAACCTCCTTACCACGACAACTAAATGCGACTGAGGACCTTATCGTGTTTTGTTGCCGACATAAAATTAGATATTGCAAGGCTCATTCCCTACCATGACATCTTTTTTTTCATGAACAACATCAAGTGGTTAGATTTATCGTGTGGCAAACCGCAACAGGATTCACATAAGGAGGTGCAGGCAATCGCCTACAACTTCACCAGTAACCCTGTAGGGAGATAAATGCAGATGGGCTGGTATCTGAAATACGACGAGCCCCTCCTCCTGTTGATGAAGAAGGGGCCCCGAAGAATGACTTGGTCGAACGCTCCCATGCGCCCAAACCTTAATACGTCCTCTCAGGTCCCCATAAAACGAAAGAACCTTTCTCAAGAGGAACTTTTTATGATCATGGATGGTTTTTCTCTATCCCACCACCATGACCATGCGATTTTTCTGAATACTCTGCATGAGGGTTTTTTCCTTCAGTCATCTGCCCTCCACGAATGGCCATGCCTTCCATATGTTCACGAATCCTGGACCGAAACTGTTCATATTGCACGGGCGACAAGACCTCTTTGACTTTGAGATAAACCCCGACACGATACATCATCATGTTTTTTTGTAATTGGCTGATTTCATCGACTTTTCTGGGAATGGCAGCCATATCGGCTTGTTTGGCATCCATGAGAGTCCCCATATCGACCATGGCCACCCGTAAATCAGCCCCATTTTGGATCATGGTCTTCCGATAATCCAATTCAAGCGGGAGGAGCCGGGTCACCTGCTCCTCGGAAAGACCCAACTCTTCTTTCATGTCTAATGGAGATAGACCACCATGATGCTCCATTCCTTCATGATCACTTTCGGCATATCCCATTCCCGCATGAGGTTGTTTTCCATGGGGATCGTGAGCACTCCCGGGGTTCGCTTCTACCAAGGGTCCTGTTCCCCCTATGACAAGTGTCACCATACCTACGACGACCATGAAGTGTTTAAAACCCTGCATACTCAAATCCCCTTTCTGGAAAGTAAAATTACCCACGCGTCCGAAACCAAGTCCACACCTGCTTTCATACTAATTTCCCCAAATAACTATTGCAAATTCATCAGGAAAGTTGGGGGGAAGATCATGAGCAAGGTATACTGGGATCATGAGCCATTATTCGGAGATGACCACTAAGAGAAAGAGAAGGTGACATGGAAGATTATTTGCCAGGCCTAGCGGGGGTTCCTGCTGCGAAATCAACGATCAGTTTTGTCGATGGAATCCAGGGAATTCTAGAATATCGCGGGATCCCGATTGAGGAACTTGCAACCCGAAGCACCTTTACCGAAACGGCGTTTTTGTTATTATTCAACCGGCTTCCCACTCAAGCAGAACTCTCCCGGTTTCATGAGGATCTTACTCACCATCGCCGGATCAAATATCGCATCACCGATCTCCTGAAATGCCTTCCGGAGCATGGACACCCGATGGATGCCCTTCAAGCGGCAGTGGCCGCCCTGGGCATGTTTTATCCGGTGCCGGATGTCCGTGATGATGCCACCCGATACTGGACCGCTGTCCGGCTTATCGCCAAACTGCCCACCATTGTCGCCGCGTTTGCCCGCCTGCGCCATGGTGATGAGCAGATCCAACCACGTGACGACCTTTCCTTCGCCGAAAATTTTTTGTACATGCTCACCGAAAAGGTCCCTGCTCCCGATATTGCCAGGATGTTTGATATCTGTTTGATTCTCCATGCCGAACACACCATGAACGCCTCGACATTTAGCGGACTGGTGACGGCCTCCACACTGGCCGATCCGTTTACGGTAATCGCCTCCGCCATTGGCACCCTCGAAGGCCCATTACATGGCGGCGCCAACGAGGCGGTCATTCACATGCTGGAGGATATAGGAACCGTTGAGGCTATTCCTGCATACCTGGATCAGAAGTTTTCATTAAAGGAAAAAATTATGGGGTTTGGGCATCGAATTTATAAGGTCAAAGACCCACGCGCCACCGTGTTACAAGAATTCGCCCAAGAATTGGATACCCGACCGGATGGCAATTCCTTATTTTCTCTGGCCAGAGCGGTTGAGCAGGAAATGGAAAAACGCGTGGGACCAAAAGGCATACGGCCCAACGTGGATTTTTACTCAGGGATTATTTACCATCGAATGGGCATCGATACTGATTTATTCACTCCGGTCTTTGCGATGGCCAGGGTAGCCGGGTGGTTAGCGCACTGCTTTGAACAATATCAGGACAATCACTTGTTCCGGCCTGACCAGATTTATGAGGGCCCCCGTCATCGTTCTTATCAATCAGTGGAAACGCGTGAAACTCGTTAATCAAGTCGCAAACCCGGCCGACGTCATCGCTGTGAGAATCTTTGTGCCACGTATTTTTGCTTGAAAAGCAATGAACTCCTCTTTTTCTTATGATGTGCTTATCATTGGGGCCGGGCTGGCGGGAATGCGGGCGGCTATTGCCGCGCATACCCAAGGGGCTTCTGTGGCCATCATGACGAAAGTCCATCCTGTACGCAGTCATTCCAATGCCGCGCAAGGCGGCATTAACGCCGCGCTGACAGACCGGGGAGATCACTGGGAAGATCATGCCTTCGAAACGGTGAAAGGCAGTGATTATCTCAGCGACCAGGACGCCGTTGAGGTCCTCGCTCAGGAAGCTGGCCAGGATATTATCGCCTTGGAGCATATGGGGGTTATCTTTAACCGAAACGAGGAAGGCCACCTCGGAACGCGCCGATTCGGTGGACAAAAACGGGCACGAACTTTTTTTGTGTCCGACTTTACCGGGCAGGCGCTGCTTCACGTGCTGTATGAACAAACTTTGCAGGCAAACATTCCCGTCTTTGAAGAATGGTTTGCGACCTCCTTGGTAAAAGACGACCAGGGACGGTGTGCCGGAGTGGTGGCCTTTGAAATTCGTACAGGAACATTCGCGCTTTTTCGAGCCAAAGCGGTGATCATGGCCACAGGCGGCTTAGGGCGGGTGTACGAACCCAGTACCAATGCCTTGATTTGTACGGGTGATGGCATGGCCGTGGCCTACCGGGCCGGGGCCCCATTAATGGATATGGAAATGGTGCAATATCACCCGACGACACTGAAGGGGAAGGGCCTTTTGATAACAGAAGCCGCCAGAGGAGAAGGGGCCTACCTTCTCAACAGCAAGGGGGAGCGCTTTATGGAACGCTATGCGCCCAATATGCTTGAGCTGGCTTCGCGTGATGTCGTCTCCCGAGCAGAACAGATTGAAATCAATGAAGGACGTGGCATCAAAGGCTGCGTCTTGCTTGACTGCCGGCACTTGGGAAGGGCTTTTCTTCAGGATCGTCTCGGACAAATCTATGCCGAAGCCAAAACATTTGCCAATATCGATTTAGCCGAAGAGCCGTTACCCATTCGACCGGGCATGCACTACCAAATGGGGGGCATCAAAACCGATACCGAAGGCCGATGTTGGGATGTCCAGGGCCAATGGGCCGGCGTGCCAGGCCTCTTCGCTGCAGGAGAAACTGCCTGCGTGAGCTTGCATGGCGGCAACAGGCTGGGCGCGAACTCACTATTGGACACCGTGGTATTTGGTCGGCGAGCTGGAATATGTGCCGCAGAGTATGCCAGCACGATCCCTTCTCCCACCATTCCAGATAGCGCGGTGGACGCAGACAAAAACCTCGTTGCCGGCATCGTGGCACGGAAAGGACCGGGAGAACGAGCGGCTGCGATGCGCCTGGAGATGGGCACCACCATGAACCGGCATGTGTCAGTCTTTCGTGAGGAGGAAGGCATGGAGACCGCCCTCCACCAAATCACCCAATTAAAAGCACGTTGGCCCGACCTCACCATCCAGGATAAAGGACAGGTGTTTAATACCGGATTGATCGCGGCACTGGAACTGGGGTTTATGTTGGACTGTGCGGAAGCCATCATTGTGGGCGCGCTTACCAGACAGGAAAGCCGTGGGGCCCATTTCCGGACGGATTACCTTGATCGGGACGACGAACACTGGCTCAAACATGTGTTGTTGTATCATAGACCCGATGCTCCTCCACACGTCGACTATCTCCCGGTGCGAATCACCCAATGGCAACCTCAAATTCGCGTCTATTAATGAAGTCAAAGGCCCCATCATGGTCTCCTCGGAACCGTCTGAGGGATGCGAAGCCACCCGGTAACGGGTCAAAGGAGGTATACTGTATACATAAGCCGAGGAATCATCCCCACTGATGCACACCACTCTTCGCATACGCCGATTTAATCCGGAACACGATCGTCCCTCCTCGTACTATCAGGAATATGATCTGGAAATGGATCCTTCCGACAGTGTCCTCGATGGACTCATTAAAATTCGAGAAACCATCGATGATTCCTTAACACTTCGTTGTTCCTGTCGCGGAGCTATTTGCGGGTCCTGCGGCATGCGCATTAACGGGCACGCCACACTAGCCTGCAAAACCAAGATGATTTCGGTCGCCTCGGAAGGAGGGACGATCCAGGTTGAACCCATGAATAACATGCCGGTCATTAAAGATCTGGTCACGGATATGGCGCCATTCTGGTCAAAGATTCGACAGATCCAGCCGTGGCTCCAACCGGAAGGGCCGCTTCCCGCCGCTGAATACACTGCCTCTCCGGAGTCCATGAGCCACCTTTCCGGGGTCATGAGCTGTATTATGTGTGGCGCCTGCGTCTCCGACTGCACGGTGTTGGATGTCGATAAGACGTTTGTCGGGCCTGCAGCACTGGCAAAAGCCTATCGGTTTGTCGCTGACCCGCGGGATGCGGCTACCTCCCAACGACTGAATTCCCTTAATCAGGCGGGGGGCATGTGGGATTGCACCCGATGCATGGAATGTATTCAGGTCTGCCCCAAAGGGGTAGGCCCAATGGACCGAATCATGGCGTTGCGGGCAAAAGGTCTGGCAGAAAAAGTTCCTGCCACCTGTGGCTCCCGACATGCCGAAGTCTTTTCGGACATCATCAAACACAAAGGAATTCTTGACGAACCGATGCTGGCGATCAGAACCTTCGGCCTTAAAAATATTAGCCGATTACTCGGTATGATCCCAATGGTTGTTCAATCGGTCCTCAAAGGCAAAGTCCCCCTCTCGGGTCCACTTCACCGCCCGATTCCTGGAATCCAACATATCCAACGGCTCTTTAAACAGGTCAGGATTAAACGATGACATCTGCCAAAACCATCTTATGTAGTTCTGGGAACAAACCTTTCCTCCCTGATATCGCGAGAAAAACGCAAGGAGGACAGCGATGAAATATGCCTTTTTCCCCGGTTGCGTTTCAAAGGGTGCCTGCCCGGAATTATACCAATCCGTCATGCAAGTCTATCCCAAATTGGGAATCGAACTTGCGGAAATGACGACCGCCTCTTGTACCGGTGCGGGTGTGTTGCAGGAAAAAGACCTGCGGCTTGGCGATGCGCTGAATGCCCGCACCTTTGCGCTGGCCGAACAACAAGGCCTCCCCATCATGACCATCTGTAGTACCTGCCAAGGGGTGATGAGCCAAGCCAACCATCGTCTCACGACTCAACCACATTATCTTCAGGAAATTAACGACTTCCTCCGGGACGAAGGATTAACCTATCGCGGAACCACCACGATCAAACATTTTTTGTGGATTCTCCTGGAAGACGTGGGGGAGGACACTTTGCGACGCCACATTACCCGTCCCTTATCGGGGCTTCGTGCCGCGCCGTTTTATGGATGCTATATTCAACGGCCGACCAATGCGCTGGAATTCGACCGGCATCCTGATCGGGGAAAGTCCCTTGAACGGATCATCGAAATATTAGGAGCGGAGGTCGTGGACTTTCCCGGGAAAACCCGATGTTGCGGGTTTCCCATTTTGACCATTAATGAAAAAAACTCGCTCACGATGGTCGCCACGCATACGCGGGATGCCAAATCACACGGAGCCGATATTATGGTTACCCCCTGTCCGCTCTGCCATCTCAACCTCGACGGCATGCAGACCAAAGCCGCCAACCAGGAACAGACTTCTATCGATCTCCCGATTCTCCATCTTCCGCAACTACTGGGCCTTGCCATGGGGTTGGATGCCAAGAGCCTCGGATTACAACGAAACCTTATTTCTCCTGAATCGGCTCTGGCCAAAATTGGTGTCGGCGGATAACCACAGTCTTCCTGATAAGAAGAGAGGTCTGTCATGTTAGAACGGCGCCTCATCGAAGCTTAACGCAATGGCGTAAATACCGAATTGGGGAACCCAATGCCCGTGCTTTCGGTAATCATCCCGCCAATATTGGGGCATGTGCATATGTGTCGCAATATGGTTCACGTACAGATCGCGGAAGACCGGATCCTTCGTATGCTGATACACGGTCCACAGGCCCCAGCTCCGGCTGAAGTTCAGGCCTGCTGAATGAACCGTGGGGAAAGAAGTCAGAGGGGAAAGACGTCCGATATCCTGGATGTGAGCTGCCAGCCATTTCCCAGAGTCTTCAGGTGGAAGGATCGTGAGCAGTGCCCGGCATCGCTGAAGCGCCGCTGGAAAAAATTCATCCGTAACCTGGTCAAGGGAAGGAGGACATTCCTGATTAAGCGGCAACAGGCGAATCCGCGTAAAATTTGCCAGTTCTTTCAGCAAATCAGAATCCTGCTTCCATTTTCCCCAATGCCAGAGATTTACCAGCGGCCAGGAAAGATTCCCGTATTCGCAACGTTGCACATGATTCGCAAGATCCTCATCCGACAAAGAAAAGAGCCAGCGTCCCACACGCAATGCGATCTCCGTGGCCAACGGTTGGAGCTCATTTTTCCCACAGCCGTGTTCACGCTCCTGCGCGAGCTTGAGAAACCATGCAAAACCATAGGGCAACTCATGATCCAAATCGCCTCGTTTGAGCGCAGCTAATTCGCCTTCCAGGCAATCAGGTGCCAGCGCAGCATCCACAACCCTGACCCACCGAGGTTCACTCGTCAGCCGCGAAGCCGTCAATAACGCGTAGGCGCCATGAACACTGGAATGCCAATCGATACACCCACAAAAGGTCGGATGAGTCGTATCCCGCCGGAGAAAACTCTGTTCCACCGTCTCAGCCAATGCCCTCACATAGTCCAGCCGGGCCCCGCAAAATACCTCCCACGACGGATAGTGTTGATCGGGTTGTGCATCCACCATTGAGCCCCTTCCCTCCTTAAATGGTAACCTACATCACACCATCATGGCTCAGCTAGAGAGTCCTGTTCCTTTTAAGGCTTCGTTTATCGCTTGCCAAATTTTGAATACGCAAACTCTTCGTAAATCTGCTACACTCCTTGACGTTCAGATACCTCATGTTCACAGACAAAGGCGTTTCACATGAATTTTGATCCAGCTATCGCTGCCCTGCACGCCCTTCAACAAGCGGAAGAGCAAGGAGAACTTGGCGGTCTTGAATCGGACATTTTAGAAGCCGAGGCGATATTTTCCACCGATCAAGGACCACAAGCCAAGCGAGCGTTTGATACCCTTCAGGAATTGGGAGCACAGCTTTCACAGGCTCGACACCTGCAGGAGTTCCTCATTTACATTACCTGGCAGCAAGTCACCGAAGGCCCCCTGCCCCGATATTTTCAACTTGGGCTGGACCTCTGCGATCGATTCCTCGATCGATTCGGGAAGCAAATTGAAGGCACTCCCTCACATCAACACGTGGTCGCCATCCGGGAATCGTTTCAGGGCGGATTAGGCATCGAGGAAGAGGATCTCATGCCGGAACATGACGAGGATGCGTTTCTGGGCGGTGATTGACCTTGAGACATCCCCTGCGCACTCGCCGCTGTCTTCGAGAATAATCAGGCCTTCTTCCGGTGCGTCCGATCGAGTGAATGAACTTCGCCGGAAAACACGTGCCGTCTTTCCTTTCTCCATCTCTCCTTCATCCTTGCCTCACCAACTTCCCATTTTGTACAGTTCCCTGAAATCCGTTCCCCCATAAATATTCCAACGTATTGTTTCCCTCTGCGCATGTCCCCAACTAATCGAACTTCGGCCCGCAAAACCAGATGGCCCATTCCGATGGAAGTCAAGACCAGCGTCATTGAGGGTCGCGGCCTATACACCAAAGTGCCATTGCGACCCAGACAAAAAATTGGAGAGTATGAAGGGGAACGCATTTCGCAAAGAGAAGGACGAAGGCGCGCGAAAATCCAAAAGTGGATTGCCATTGTCGAGGTGAATAATGGGAAGTCGATCGATGGGGCAGAAGAGACAACAGGATTCCGGTTCATCAACCATTCCTGCACACCCAATACCTTTATGCGCATAATAGGTGAACGGGCTGAGTTTTATGCCTTACACCCGATCAAGGCCGGAACCGAACTCACGCTTGACTATGGCGACTCACACCATAACGGGGAACTGGCCTGTACCTGTGGAAGCCGAAAATGTCGAAAATTTCTTTAGAAAAGCTGAAACGCTTTTATTTCACATACCTGCCACTGGGTCGCCTCGACCAGTGCTGTTCAGCCCAGGATCTTCGGGATGGAGTTTTTCGCAATCCATAACCCATCGTCCATCCTTTCATCCACATCCTGGACCACTTCCGCATTTTACCTGTGCTTGAATCCAAATCTCTGGCGGGTCCTATGTCTCACTGGAATCTCATGAACCACACCGACAACCATGGTCCCTGACAATTCTTTTACGCGAGGCCTCACAGGCCTTTTTTCTAAAATTTTCGGATGCGTGCTCGTCGGGCTGCTGCTGTCCAAAAGGATTCAGGGTAGTTGAGCGGAATCTGGTCCCCTCACAACCGATTCTTCGCAATCCCCTTTGACCCAACTCCAAAGACTTCTGGCCGAAGGCAGTCAGAATTCTTCAGACCCGGCCATGCTCTTACAATTAGCCGACCTGTATCTGAAAATTGGACAGGAAATCTATCAGGACGAGGACGGAAACGTCAGGCATTGGATGAAGGAACATCGGGATACTGGCAATACAATCATCAGGAAGCCCAAATCCTTCTTGACGCCCTTCCCAATCTTCGTCGGCCGAGCATGGCTCCATGACGCCTCACCGCTGCACTATCAGCGAAGATTCCCGAGGACTTTTCATCTTTTTTCCCCACAACCCCGAACAGTAAAGAGTCCGCACTTTCTCCTCGGACAGCTGCAATCCTGAAGGCATTTTAACCTTCTTCATAATTTTCATTTTCATACAAAACTTTTTCATTTCTACCATCGTACGTTCGATGTCTGATTATTCATAAATAATGACATTTTTCCTCGATTCCTTCCGTTTTCCAATCTGGCGTAATTTGTGCTGAACCCGTCCATACCAGAAGCCATTGAAAAAGGACCAGCTTCTAAGCCGATTGTGTGCCTACATTTTCAATCCTCACCATGCTGTATTTATCTTCTGTCGTCTGTGGATCAATTTATGCGGTGCTCTGTTTGGCGAATGTCATTGGTTTGCCCTTCAGGACTCCTATCACCAGACGGCACATCTTTTCTGAATGGCCTTCCGTGAGCATGCTCTAGCCCATCTGTCGGTCTACATTGTGGTGGGATCCTTCCTAATTGACATCACTTATAGCCATCGGTGGGACTCGCACGATATTCCCCGCTTCAGACCTTTATGGCCTGAGGTGATTATGAGCAATTTTGAACAGACTAAACCCGGTCTTTTGATCATACTGAAATGAACATGTGGGCTTTCTGGATGAGATCCACATTGGATCCTCTCATGCAGAAGGCCATCAAGAGTCCGCTGATAGAACAAGCCATGACGGAGGATGCTGAGCCATACACATCATTTATTACGGCGAAAACCTGTTCCGACAAGGCTACAATCGATTTTCCCGCATTGTTTTTCCGCTTTCGTCGGATAAAGAAATGAAACCGCAAAAGCGAATCCATGCGGGGGCTCTAAGAACACAATATATTCTAAGTTTCGACGGCCGAACAAAAATGGGGTGACTACACACCGGCCATTGTTTCCGGCCCAAGCAGAAGATAGCGGGAGATCAGCTTTTCTCAAGAGCCAGTTAGCACGAAAGGCCCGGAATCAACATCCGGTCATCTTTCGGAATAGGAATTATGAATCGTTTTCTTTGCCCACATAACCGTTTCCGGCTTTTCAAGTATCCCCGGTCGCTCGCTTATCTATTGGGCTGCTGGTGGGTGATTCTTGTCGGCATCCAACAAGCCGAACGCTGGTTTCTCTTTCCTCACGTCATTGCCAAAGAACCACCGACCATCAGTCTCTTGGGCAAGACTCTCCTCGTGGGAGCCCTCAGTGACGGCGTGACAGCAAGTGCGGGAATCCTTCTGGCTATGATCCTCGCCCTGGCTGGCATACCGGTAGGCGTGTTTCTGGAAAGACCTCCTGGCTTGAAACGTTTGATCTCCGTCTATCGACGGACCCTTCAGTGGGCTCTCATACTGATAGGTGTACTGTTCTTGATGAGCGTTATGGTGGACATTTCATACTATCGTCTGTTTCACCATCACCTGGATTTTCCATTCTTTGAATACGTGGATGAAGCCTTCCAAGCCAGCCGCCATCACACGGAATCTCAGGGCTCCAACCAAACCATCGCAGAATTGGCTGAAGCCGGGAATTGGCTCAGGTATCTCATCACATATTTCATGCTCCTCGCTTTGACCATTCTGACAGGAGTCTGGGGCATGAATCGCCTCTGGTCTCATTCGATATTCGCCTACGCACACACCACTCACTTTCAGTTCCGGGCAATCCTGTTTGCCGTTCCATTTGCCCTTGGAGCTGCCGCATGGAGTCCCTTGCTTCCAGAGGCCTTGACCCTGCAAATTGAAAGTACGGCCTATCATAGCTTAGCTCAAAATCCAATCCTTTCTGCCTCTCGCCCGCTTCAAGAGTACATCCGATCCAAAGGAATGTGGGCACCGGCGCAGCTTTCCCGACCCATGAGTGCGCACAAGGCATTAACCGTCACCCATCAGATTCTCGCTCCATCGGCACGATGGCCATCCCTTCAATATCCCCTGATCAAAGAACAATCTACCATCCCGTCATTCATGCTTCCCTCACGAGTGAATATCCTCGTACTGTTGGTGGAAGGCCTGGATCGACGTTATCTTGGAAAAATCCTATCCCTTTCGAATCCGGCAGAGAAGGGGACGAACCTTCCCTCAAGAATCTCTCTCACTCCCTTTCTTGATTCCCTGCGGCAAGACAGTGTGTACTTTGAACATTTTTTCAGCAATGGGGTGCAAACCACCAGGGGCCTCCTGGCCACCCTATGCTCAGTGTTTCCGAGGCAGGGAACCGCCGTCATCAAGACTCGCAACACGCATGAGTATCTTTGCTTTCCCTCTGTGTTAAAGAAGGCCGGGTATCGGACAGAAATGATGATGGGCATCGATAGCGATATTCCAGGTTCACGTGCATTTTTAGCCAGAAATGGATTCGAGCAGATCTCCGGTGGTCAGGACTTTCCCGCGGGGCTGAAGCGAATGGGCATTGGCCTCACGGACGGCGCATTGCTTGATGTCCTGTACCAACGAATCGCCGAATTGCAGCAGCAGCCAGCCCCCTATTTCCTTGCTGCCCTCACAACCGGGACTCATCATCCTTTTACGATTCCCTTGCGGCACCCTGAAGTTCGGGCATTAACAGATCAGCCCGATCCCTATCTGGCGGCTCTTCGGCATTTTGATCTTGAATTTTCGCGGGTGTTTACCCATCTCAAACGTGACGGACTGTTGACCAACACCATACTTTTCGTCCTGGGAGACCATGGCCGACATGAATCTGTAGGCTTCACGGAAGGCGAACGCGTGGCAGGACATTTTTCGACCCCTCTGTTCATCTGGATGGATGAGGCACTCAGAACACAACTCCAGATCATGCCCCACACCGTGACAACCGTTGGTAGTCAGGTAGATATCGCACCGACGATATTGTCCCTCACTGGTCTGACCCCGAACCGCACCCCTTTTATGGGAAGGGATTTAACTTGCCTCCTTATCAGGAACTGTTTGTCGGATAACCTGGCGTACCTCAGCAATATGTATGATGATGCGATTGGAATAGCCGATCATCAAGGGATCTGGTGGTATGCATTTGATACGGGATTGCTCAACCATACCGATCTGGATCTGCAGACACCTGTCACGCACCCCTCCCTTGATGAAATGGATGCGGCGCACGCTTACCGTTCCATGATCGGTCTCTACCTCACCGCCAATACTCTCATCGAACACAATCGGATCTGGTCGTGGGGGAAATTCAACTCATCCTTCACCCCACCCGGAGCCTTGATTGCCGAATCTACAACTCGCATCCCTGATTTGACTCGTGGTGAACCCCATTCTCTTCAATCTGAATGAACATCATGACTATTCATCCGAAAACCATGAACCATGCGCCGACAATTTTCCGGGTCTTTCAACAAGATCGTTACCTTCGTGATTTTTGTGATGTGCGGAGCGGGTGTTTACCCAGAAACCTCCCTGGGGCAAAACGCTCCTGATCCCGACCGGGCCTCTCAAAAGCGGCAGGAACGATTCAAGCACGACCCGGATTTTCCCGTACAGGGTACGGAAGGACAAAGAGGGGAAGCGAAACAGGAAAAAGCCAAAGAGGAAGCGATCAGGTCTCTTGCGACCAAGGGAAAATTTACGGTGTTTCCCGTCCCGGCTTTCGCCTACAGCCGCAATGAAGGGGCCTATTACGGATTTCTCGTCCCGATGCTCCGATCAAATGCGAACGGCCATTTAGAAGACATTATTGCTCCCCAATATTTGCATAATAAGTATATCGGTGAAACATTGACCTTGAACTACTATGGATATCCTTCTGATACCACGCAATACAGTGCGATCCTGTCCTACTCCACCAAAGTTCAGCGTGATATCGATCTGTCTTACAAAAATGTTGGGGCAGGAGGGGGGCGTTATATCCTGGCGGGACGGGCCTCCTGGTTTAAAAATCCCTTCAGACGATTTTTCGGAATCGGAAGTCAAACGAATGAATCCGATGAAACCTCTTATACGTCAAAGGAAATTCTGGTGGATCTCACTGCCGGGATCCATTTGGCTCAGGATATCGCCCTAATGTGGAGTGAGCGGTACCACCAGGTACGCGTCGACGACGGAATCATCAATACGCTGCCAGACATTCAAGAGGATTTCCCAAACAGTAACGGCATTGGCGGAGCAGATATTCTGGGACATAAACTGACTTTTCGTTATGACACAAGGGACCGCCAATTAATCTCCACGCAGGGAACCTATTTGAACGTGTCCGTCGAATGGAATCAGAATTTCAAACAACAACCTGTGACGGACTGGTGGCGAACCACCATTGATGCCCGCCATCTTGTCCCACATTTCCATAACCGTCTGGTTTTTGTATCCCATTTGTACGCAGACACTGTTAATGGGGGAACACCGCCCTTTTATGAACGCCCAACCTTGGGAGGAGAGGATTCCCTTCGAGCCTTCGGAAGGAGCCGATTCATCGATTCCACCGCCCTGGTAATCAATCTGGAGGAACGGGTGCTGATTCGACAACAAAAAATCTTCGGATATCTTCTGGACTTCCAAGTTGCGCCATTCATCGATATCGGTCGAGTAGGATCCCATTTTATCAGCAACACCATCCTCCATCCTCAGGTCAATCCTGGGATAGGATTCCGATTCCTAGCCCGCCCCCATATCGTGGGTCGGGTTGATGTGGCGTATGGGAAGGATGGAGTCAATGTGTATGCCGGATTGGATTATCCCTTTTAAGGTGGTCAATGCTTTCTTGAGCGATTGGGCATGAATAGACATCCAGCCACAGGACCCATCATGAACAGATACGTCTATCGCCTTGCCTACCTGTTCATGGCCTTAATTTTTTCGGGATGCTCCTTGTCGTATTTTAACGCTGCCACCAACGGCGACACGGAAAAAGTGTTGGCCCTCCTCAAGGATGGTATCGATGTCAACACCACCTTTCCCATTGTTAGGACCCACGCACTTATGGTCGCGGCCGCATTCGGTCATGTGGACACGGTCAGCGCACTTATTGAAAGGGGAGCTGACGTCAACGCGAAGGATTTGACAGGGTGGACTCCCCTGCATGCCGCAGCATTTAAAGGCAACATGCAAATCGTTCGCCTCCTCCTTGAAAAAGGCGCGGTCGCTGAGCCATCTACCTGGTTTTTGGAAAGTCCGTGGGTCATGGCGGAGGAATTGGGATATACGGCAATCATTCCTCTATTGAAACAAGCTGAATGGCAAACGGTAGCAAGCCGCCATCCCCTGCCCTGCATACCCCAGGATTTCGTCACAAATAACGCTCTCATATCCGCATCTTCTCAACACGTCTGTTAATCATCATTGGAAACCCACCACACAACTTCTTTCGGATCTGATATACTGGATAGTTTTCCCATAACCGTTCACCCTGTGTATCATTTCTTAATCTAGGAGGTAGGTATGAAGCATTCACTCGAACACCAGATTACCCAAGCCGGTCAACAACCATGGCTGTGCCGACTAATGATCGCCGGATTGTTCAGCAGCGCGTTGATTTTTGGTGCCGGAGCAGCCTGGGCAGATGGAGACGGGCATGGTTACGGACATGATCCAAAATCCATGCTGGAGAAACTCACGCAGAAGCTGTCGCTCACGCAGGAGCAACAGGACAAAATCCTTCCCATCATTGAGGAAAAGCACCAGAAGATGGAAGGGCTTCACCAACAAATGAAAGAGATGCGCCAACAGGCCATGGGAAAAATTGAGGCCGAACTGACGCCGGAACAACAAGCGAAATGGAAAGAAATGCAAGAAGAACGGCAGGAAAAGATGAAGGAATACAAAGAAAAGCATGGCAAGGATTGTGACAAAAAAGGCAAGCACGGCAAGGGCGAAAAGCACGATTAAGCCTTAATTGAGAATGGAGGGCGGATCTATTCACTAACCGGTGCATATCCGTCCCTCCGTCCCTATCCCTTCGGCATGCTTCTGCTTCCCATCCTTCCTCGCAAAATTAACCGCAGACCATAAACTGTCTCTCCTTTAGACGATTCCCCCGATAATAAAAGGTGTACCCCTCTGTTATCCCCACCACTATCCATCCGTAAAAGAGAGGGGCTCAAATGAAGAAATAAGGCCAAGCATGTCTGACAAGGCAGAAAAAAATTCCCAATGGCTCTTCTCAATTTCCCAATAGAGGCCATTATTGTTAGGGTATGACTTTCCAAACAGGATTTATTCGACAGCACAGGGAGATTAAGGCATGCTTGAGGTGGTAGAGATTCGGGTCAGCTATCGATATGTGAAAGAGCATCCCTGGGTGGTACAGGGCATCACGGGGTTTCTTTCTGCCTATTTCATGGAAAAACCAGGATTTACTCTAAAACGACACTTTGAAGAATTGGAAACCGGTATGCACGTCTGGTTGTGTGATGTTCCTCCCAAGATGAAAGTCCCCACGCTCCTAAGGCGGCTAAAGGATGACATTCCTCCCTGCCAATATACACAGTTCGAAACGAGTCCCCCGGCGCCCCCGCGTTTTCTCATCGATTCACTGGAACCGGAATCCGCCTCTTCCTCTTCCACTCCAAACGAAGATTTCAAAGCAACTGAGGACGGAAAAACAACAGGGTAACCACACGGAAAGCGCCACGAGGTGAGCTGAAATTCATGCTCGCTAGGCTGAGCATCCTAGAGGGGTTGATTGGGATCGATGCACAAAACCGATCGAAGAAGGTGGACCCGTTCGGCCAGCTGTTCAGCGGAAAGCCGGACAGGCTCATGCGGCACACACCACACCGGTTTCAACGGATCGGGATCGGTCTTGAGCCTTGGAATCAGATGCCAGTGAATGTGAGGCACCTGATTCCCGAGCAGTTCATAGTTGATCTTCTTGGCATCAAATACCTGTCTCAGTATCTGCGCCACGTGGGTGACTTCCTCCATCAACATCCCGCGCGCAACTTCGGATAAATCAAACAGTTCGGAAGCATGGTCTTTCAACACCAATACGGTCCAGCCCGAAAAAAACTGGTCCTCAAACACAAACGCTCTGGTCAGGCCACAATCGACAAGAAAATGATCCTTGAACGGCCATGCTCCAACACATATCTTACAAGATGGGTCAGTCACGGCAACAGAAAAAACGAGGGGATTAAGAATTCACCAATAGAGAGAAAAGATATCAGGGACACCACACGGAAAAGACAAAGCCGATTGAACCCATGACACCTTCTGTTATTCTGGGACAACATACCGCACATTCCCTTCATCTTGAAAGGCTACATCCTGCATCATATGGTGTTTGAAAGTACGGAGAATATATGAAAAAATGACCGAGGAAGCGAATGGTCCATCCACTGTCCGGAGTTGTCACCCATCCGCCATCAGCCTTAGGGTTGGCATACCCTTGCCACTTCCATATTTGGAGAAGGAATTTATATGATAATAGAACCTCATAACTTGTCTAGAAGAACCCTGTTAAAGCGGGGTATGGGCCTCTTCGGCTTGTTAGCTGGAGGCTTTATTAGCTCATCCAGCCTTGCAGAAATTCTCAAGGAACCAACTCCACGTCAATCCCTGGGGCCATTTTTCCCCGACGAGGGAGACCCGATAGATGCCATTCGCGAAAATCACGGGATCGGCATTCCCATAAGTCAGGCGAACGATCAGGATCTCACGTTTGTCAAAGGCCGCAGGGGAAAAGCCAAGGGACAGGTCATCTATCTGAGAGGAAAAGTCCTGAGCGCAAAAACCGGAAAGGCGATTCCTCGCACTGCGATCATCATGTGGAGTGCTTCAGCCTCCGGCCGGTATAACCACAAAGAGGATGACAGTATGTTGAAATTTCCCCATCCCACGACCGGAGAAATCATTCACCGCACCTACGACGGATATTTTCAATACTGGGGACGAGCAGTCACCAATGAGCAGGGAGACTATTGGTTCAAAACCATTGTTCCCGGCTTTTACCCCATTGACCTGGAAGCCGGACTGTACCGCCCTTCCCACCTGCACTTTCAACTGTTCCCTCCAGAGCATCCGAAACTGGTCACACAGCTCTATTTCCGGGGCGACCAAATCCCCAATAATGAACTGAACCAGAAATTACTGCCAATGGATGTGGTCATTCTGGATGCCGGGCTCACCACAATCGATTTAGAAAGGGTAATTGTGGACTATGCACCGGATGCATCGGGAGAGGTATCAGATGGCTTGATCGGTCACTACGATTTTCTGGTGCCAGACTAGAAGAACCAGGGTTTTTCTGAAATGGCTTTTTAGCGCAAGACCGGCTAGATCCGGTCGGGAAAGTTAGAAATAATTCCATCAACCCCCAATCCCTTCATCCGTGCAATTTCCTCAGGCTCGTCAATTGTATAGACAAACACCTTGATATCTTTCGCCTGAAGCGCCTGCACCAGCGCAGGCGTCACAACATTCAACGCCAATCCCGCATGAGTTGCTTGAGCTTCGATGGCAAAGGCCGTTGAATGTATGGGCGCGTCCTCGATTAGCGCCAACGTGAGAGCATCTCCCATTAATCTTCTCACCGTCAGCAATTCCTCATGAAAAAACGAGGCATAAATCACTGTCCCATGAAAGTCAGTTGCCTCCACTTTCGCACAAACATCCGCGGCGATTCCCTTCACTTTCAGCTCAATCATGGCACCGGCCCGTCCACTGAGACAGACGAGGGCTTCTTCCAGAAGAGGAACCCTCTCGTCCCCTCCCACATCCAATTCCCGAAGTACGCTTCGCGATAACTCCTCAATTTTTCCCTCCCCGTTTGTCGTCCGGTCAACCGAATCATCATGAAGGAGCACCAGGGCTCCATCTCCCGATCGCCGGATATCAAACTCGACCATATCGACACCATATTTGATCGCGAGCTCCAGAGCAGCCAGCGTATTCTCAGGCGCATGGCCCGACGCACCTCGATGTCCGATCCGAAGAGGCATTCGAATGTGATCCCTTTCTTGGGTCATAAGCGGATCATTTGGAGGTGTTGAAGGAACTGTATCCCGCAGCTTGCTGAGCTATGACCATGGAAGTGCCCATGCTGAAATTGACGCTGTCCCCACCAACCCACCATGCCACCTTTTTACACTTTCGTTACTAGTATGATCCATACTTATCTCCTATCTACTTTCTTAGTTTGATCATCT
This sequence comes from Candidatus Nitrospira allomarina, assembly GCF_032050975.1. Taxonomy (NCBI): domain Bacteria; kingdom Pseudomonadati; phylum Nitrospirota; class Nitrospiria; order Nitrospirales; family Nitrospiraceae; genus Nitrospira; species Candidatus Nitrospira allomarina. The sequence continues at coordinate 4,093,433 of NZ_CP116967.1, forward strand.
GTATCAGTTTGTAATGACATTACCAGCTCCTGGTGAAAATCGTTTCAGAACTTGGACAGTAAATTGGACTGGCGGGGCGCTTATTTCAGTTTCGCCGCGAGTCATACCTTTCATCTTAATGGATTTCTCCGCACCGACAACTGAGAAATTTGGCCAAAAAAAGGCAAAAACCTCAAACAAGTGTATGCCGAACTTTCTGGCGATCCTTCGCTTAACCTTAACTTAAATGAACTTGTATTAGGATCTGCGATGATTTGGAAAGGGTTTTTGAATCATGCCGATAAAGGTACCAGAAAATCGACAAAGGAAACCTCGTCTGAAAAGATGAGGGCGCAAAGTTACCGGCCTAAGGGGTGAAATGCTTTATGGCAGCGGGATTGCCGAAAAGTTCGAGAAAACGCATGGTAACATCTACCATATGTCTTTTCTTCTGCCCGTAGCCAGCGTTCCTGGCGCGCCTGTCGAGCATCCTTTCCCCTTTTGGCTTTCTCAAATGAATCCAGGACTTTGCGCCGAGGAAAGTTCACGGCCGTCTTCTCATTCGCCCGGGACATTCGGCCGGTGGAGCACGATGCATAAGGGGAGCGGTTCGTGCAAGTCAGCAATGATATTTTCGCAACTGGGTTTTCTCCTATTTCTTTGGCGCATGTGTCGATTCGAACGCATGCCATTTCACAAGCGCCACCTCCCTCTGTCGCTGCGACCGAAACCGAGGACGAACTTCGCTTACTTCGACAACACGTTCTCTCTTTGAGGAGAGCTTTGAACTCCTTTAAGAATCCCTTTCCGTTAATCCACCGGGCACGAGTAGGCGGCGAACAAGCTCAGGCAGCCACCACAAGTTCTTCCGCCGACCTGGGGTTGGGGTCCACGCCTGCCACCGCAACAATCCGCCAATCGACGGAAGAAGTGAATACCACCCCGACCTCTTTTTCTCCCTTTGGCCCCACATTTACCGGTAGTTCAACCAGTACGGCTACTCTCAGTGGTGTGTATGATGGCGATAATGGCAACGATACTTTAACGTTTCAGGTCACCAATGGGGGCATTGTAGGAGTTTCTCCCGTCCTTGGCCTTGAGGTACGCAATAGCCAAGCGCAGTTGGTGGAAACCATTAGCCTGACTCTCTACCAACCCGATGATCCCTACACGTTGCAAAATGGGCTGGTGCTTAGCCTGGGATCAGGATCCCTCACTCAAAATGATACATTTACGGTAGCCGTCTCGAATTCGGTGGGAAGTGCGGTGAATCCCGACAAGCCTTTTAATGGAACGAGAAACGACAATCCCAACCTGGAGGAAGGGCTTGGGGTGTCTCCCGGCTCATTTCAGGTGAACGGGACGACCATTGATGTTTTTGCCGACGACACCATCAACACGGTGCTAACCCGGATCAATCAGTCGGCTGCCGGAGTAACGGCGACGTTTGACAGTGACAACGAGACGGTCGTCCTGACTCACAACACCCTAGGAGCCTCCCCGACCATTGCGCTGGGAAGTGATACGTCGGGATTTCTGGCTGCAACCAAACTCACCGGATCTTCCTCGGTTCAGGGACAAGATGAAATACCGGACGAAGAAAAACCGTTAGGGACCCTCTCCCAGTTTTCCTCGGTGCAAACAGGGTCGGTCTTACTCAATGGTGTCGCGATTTCAATCGATGTGCTTTCAGATTCTTTACAGGATGTGTTGACCAGGATCACCGCCTCTGCCGCAGGCGTCACCGCTACGTTGAATGCATCTGGGCAGCGGATCATCCTCACTTCCCAGGATGCGAACCAATCCCTGGAGGTCAACAGCAACGGCACAGGATTTTTTGCCGCGGTTGGCATTTCTGAAGGTACCTACGATCCAACCGTGGGAACCACAGCTTTCATTAAATCCCGACAAGGACTCTCCCCTTTCCAAGCCAAAGAAATAGCCGACACCCTTCAAAAGGTCGCCAATTCCATCAACACCATTTTTCAAATTCAAAAAGATAAAAAAGTACTTGGACCCTCCTTCGCCAATATTCAATCAAACCTTAAAACCGCCGTCTCCGATTCCTTCCATTCGGAAGGCCCACGTTTTAAAAGTCAGGCCGGGATTAACTTCAACTTTGGAAAAGGTGCCAAACAAGTGCTTGAGTTGTCGTTGTCTGGATTCTCCAGGAAGCTTCTCGTGGCCAAGCTAGAACGAAATCCGTCGTTGGCTAATGATCTCCTATTTGGCCGTTCATCATCCAATAAAAAGGGACTCGTCGATAACCTTCTTGCGGTAGCGACCCAGACGGCCAAAGACCTTAATGCCAAACTGGGCTCAACGGGTGTTTTTGTGAATGTGCTCGTCTAAAATTATAGTGAATTCTTCCTCGTGGAGGGCAAGAAGGAATAAGAGACTCGTTGCCCTCTCCCATCGCTGTGCTTTCCGGGTGTATAATGAAGTGTGAGGCTTAGGCTTTGGTCTTTGAGATGATCTAGAGTAATCAAGGACGAAAACAACGAGAAGGCAAACTCTAAAATCCGGCAACAACGATGGGAGCAACAGAAAAATGATTGTGGGAAAAATCTCTTGTGTGTTTAAGCCACATATTGGAGGGACGGTCCTTTTTTTATGATGAGCATGGCTTTGATTGTGCCTTTTACGTCAGCAGCAACTCCTACATTTCGAATTATCCTTAACACTTTTTCCCCGTATTATTCCCCAAAATTTGTTGAAGTTGCCGCCGGCACTCCAATTTCGTGGGAAAATCCAACGGCCGATATTCATTCCATTACCCACGATGGGTGTATAAGCGGTGGCCGATGTAAGTTTGATTCCGGACCTATTGGGCCCAATCGAACTTTCACGGTCAATCATTTATCTCCAGGTTATTATCCCTACCACTGTTTATTTCATCCCATCATGCGAGGAACCTTAGTGGTGCTAGAATCCACTAGCCCCAGAGAAACCTGATCCGGCGTTTTTCGCCAATTATGCTTTGAATTTTTCCCGCGCCTGCGATTCTTTTTTGACCGTGTTCATACCAATGTGTCACCCCTCGGTTAGCAACTATAAATAATAGATGGTTCTTCTGGAATTAGCCGTGAGTAAGGATAATACCGAGGGCGACCACAACACCGCCCCCCATGGCTGCCAGACTGTAAGGACGATCTTCCCGTTCGGCTAAGGGCAGAAGATGCGTGGCTCCCACATACACAAACGCCCCGGCTGAAATCGCCAGCATCGCGCCCAGGACGGTCTCATTGATCTGATGGATCATGGGAATGGCCAACAATGTTCCAATCGGTGTGGTCAGGGCCGCAGCCAGAAAGGCAAACAGCCATGACTTTTGTGGAGTGAACCCGCTACGAAGTAACAATACATAGGTGACAATCCCTTCAGGAAACTCATGCAAGACCATACCAATCCCCGCTAACGTTCCGGTTAAGACGCTGACGCTAAACGTGATGGCATACACGACCCCATCCAAGGTCGAATGCAGGCCGATACCGAGCAAGGGAATTAGTCCAATGGCTGTGTCGGGAGTGCTATCGCAGACATAGGCATGAATGAACCGGTTGATTAAATGAAAGGCCAGATAGCCTGCCAACAAATACACGGGCGCCTGCTCATTCATGTGGAAGGCATGAGGAATAATATGGAGAAAGGCTACTGAGATCAGCACACCTGCTGCGAAACAGGAAAAATACGTGGCATTGTATTGCCCCCATGTTCCAAACCGGCGAATGACATAGAGGCCTGTGGTGGTGACTCCGGCCGCGAGGAGACTGGCCAGGATGGCATAACCGTAATGGGCATTCGTCATGAATTCGGGTCGCTTCTGGAATGGTTGTGAAAAGATACCTGCCAACACCCAGCAGGCATGATAAATTAAGGCAAGAATTCTAGTCGTTACCCGGAAGAGAAACAATAATTATTGCACAAATTTGCATTAATCCTGCAAACGAAAGACTTGATGGCATTTCACGCAAGCATGGATGGTCTGCTCGAGATAAGGGAGGATCTGCTTGAGGTCCTTGGTCGGGATCACTGCGCCCAGCTCTTCCGCAGCTTGATGATGGGCCATCGCCAACTCATGGTATTCCGGCGGGAAAATGGCACCTTGCTCACGTTGCATGGCCACATGGTGTTTCGGAAAGCCCAGTTCCTCATTTGTCAGGGTAGACGCCCCGGCAAAATCTTCTCGCCCTAATGCGCCAACGATGTCATCAATGGCTTGGAGATGCTCTCGCATGGTCAATTTCAGCCCCTCTTTTGCAGCCGGAGGGAGATCCAACGTCATGAGCTTCTTTCCCGACATCTTCGGCATAGCAGGTTCCCCTGTGTGTGAGATATGGTGATCCATCTCGGAACTTGAAAGACCAACGCTCACGCCCCAGAGCACCATGATGACTATTCCAGCGCAGACATTCAGCCGCTCTAAGATTCTATCCCTTTTCATATATTGGCACTCTCAGTGGATCGAAACCTTTCGATTGAACGAAGTGATGGGGCGAGTTCTGCTTCATGCTTTCTCCCCATCCAGGCCTCCATATTGATAGCCAGTTTAATCATGAATGGGGTTTTATTGTTGCGATTCTAAGGCTTATTTCAGGAGAGAGTTCATTATCCTGCCAACCATTTTTTACGGTTTCAAGGAACGGAGGTAGGCAAAGAGATCACTGAATTGATCTTCCTTCATCGCTTCCTTAAAACCCGCCATAGCTGTGCCTGATCTTCCATTCATGATCACCTAAGTTCGGAGTCTGACTTGGACTGAGTTTCCTCACTGGTCAAATTGGCGGGAGGAGGGTTTAAGTATCCACCCAATTCTCCATCACCTTTCCCGTTTAACCCATGACATGACTGCAGGATGCCGATTCAACGTTTTGCCTTTTTCGGTGTCCCGCCTTCGGCGACAGCAAGACCGGCCATCATGATTCCTATTACGACCCTACCAGCAGGATGAAACGATCATTTTTCTGGTTTCCAGATTTCACCCTCTCTACCCCCTGATCATCTCTTATTCCCCTCCTCTAGAATCCGTGTCATAGGTGTGACCGCATACGTTTTCTGTCTATTAGCGATACATCATCATGTCCCGACCTGAGTGCCGTCCGCCTCCCTGACGACCTCCACCTCCGCCATGGGATCCTCCAGAAAAACTTTGTTCATACTGCATCACGGTCCAAATCTCTTCATCCGATAACATCCCACCAAAGGGAATCATCCCGGTCCCCGGGGATCCATATTTGATCACCCAAAAAATCTCTCCTTCAGACCGATGTCTCCAAAATCCATGTGACCGGAATACACGAGGCGGTGGGTTGAGAGTCGAAGCCCCCGGGCCATCGCCGCGTCCACTCACCCCATGACAATTGACGCATGTGCCCTTGCCCTCATAGATCATCTTGCCTTTTTCGACGGTTTCCGGTGAGGGCGGCAACGGGCTCTGCAAGGCTCTGGCTTCATCCAGCTTGTCGGCGGGGACACGGGACATCATCATCTGTTGATGCCCATGTTGTTGTGCCAACAGCGGCGATCCACTCACCGCCAGCGCCAAAATAAGTCCACTTGTCCACTGAAATATCTGTCTCATCACTCCTCCTTGCGTCTTCCCTTCATTGAATGCTTGCAGTCCCATCATGGGATATGACCACTTCATTTCCTTGAACTAGGCGTCACGCCAAAGACGTTCCACTTACATTGAGGTTACCGGCTCAATAATTCCACAGGCATCGCGAGCCCCACCGGCACATCCAGGATTGAGTTCGCTATCCTGATCGCAATAAAGATCTTCATTGGTGTGGATGATGAATGAACTGCCATCTTCATCAAACAGGCTTAACCGGCCATCCGATAACGCAACCCTGGTGGTTACCGCATGCAGTTTCCCCACCCCGTTGACTACCGTGATATTGACCAAATCCCCCATGTGGAAGGGATGATTGAAGTCCGGCGCGTCAGGTGTGGACTTGCCAAAAGGCCCGGGATCATGATGGCCTTTCGCAGCCCCACACGGCTGACAACTGGCAACCTCATGAATATGAACCGCATGCTTCCCATCCGTTAATCCCTTCACCTCCATCTGGACATACAGTTTTTTGACGCCTTCTTCAGATTCAAATTCTTTGAGAGTGGCGGTTCCCGTAATGGCCGGATCCGTGCATCCTTGAATGGTCGCCTTGGCGGTTTTAGAAATTTCGTGGTTTCCGTAATGACTACATCCCCCAACTACCGCCAACAGAAAAGCCGCAAACCCGACCATCCGACTTGTTCTGAATTGTTGTTCCCGCATGATGTCCCTCCAATGTATTTATGAATAAGATCTGTAGATGAAATCCTTTCACCCGACTGCGTGTGTTCTTAGGAACATAGATGGCAATCCTTATGTGCCTCCGAAAGTACGGAGATAGGCGATGATCTGCCAGGCCTCCTTGTCCGTAATATACTGCGGCATGTACGCCACCATATCGGTTCCATGACTCCCATGAATTAGAATCCAGAACAGTTCCCCATCACTTCTGGCTGCCTGCCAGGCCGCATCCGCAAAATTGGTTGGCATTTTGATATCAGGAGGAAAGGTTCGACCCGCGGTTGGTGCCCCTGTCCCCTCCCAGCCATGGCAAAAGGCACACCAGCCTTTGCCTTCATAGAGTGTTTTACCGCTCGCAATAAATTCCTCGGTGGGAGTGAAGGGATTCGTAAAAGACAAAGCCTGTTCCATGCGATCGGATGGGACTCGTGGCTGAAGATCTCCGGCACTGCCCGCCCAAGCCGAGGCACAGGCGAAAGAAACCGTGGCAACAATGATCCAGACTCTCGATTGCATCTTTTGCCTTAATATTTGCATCAGGATTGTCTCCTTGGTTCGTGATATAGACTCGCCCTTATCCTGTCTTTGAAGGTTATTCCAAATTACATGCCAATGTTAAAGTGGGGTTTTTCTACTGTTTTCAGTTTTCAATCATGGAAGTGAGGCAGTTTGCCTCACTCCTTAGAGTACCCAGATGGACAAATTTCCCCAAACCAGTGTCGTGTGGTGTGAGTTCGCAATCCGTATGAAACTGAGACGGAACATCCAACCATGTTCTTTTTTTTAAGGACGCGATTTGGCTTTACAGGCCGAACCTATTACAGGAAGGGCTAGTCCCCTAGAAACGAAAGCAAAACCAGAGAAGGCAGGAGCCCCGTGTTGATGGAAGGGTGAGAAATGTTGATGGATAGCAGAATGACTGAGGATAATTGTGGTATCTAGCTGTAAGACCCCGGAGAATGAGTCGATACGGGCTTGATCATGCTAAGACCAAGCCTTTGCTGATGTTGAAGGAAGCAGAGACGGAAGTTCTTACAACAATTTTCCGTCGGATTCGTCCTTAGGCGCATCTAAGGCTTGGAGTTCCAGCCCTTCAATTTCCTGCAACGTTTTCCCGGCGATGCCTTGCAGGTCCCCGTACATGCCCACGGTCGCCATCATCACCCGATCGATTTGCTCTTCACGTTTAGCCCATTGCTTCATAATGACTTTCCGCTCTTTATCAAGATCCTCCTTCATCGAGGAGAACCCTTCGACGATCGCTTGAACCCGTTGCCGGAAGCGCGGACCCATTAAATACTGATAGACCATTTCCATTTTGGTTTGCTGCCCTTCCGAGGCCTGCCTGGCGCAAGCCACCTCCATGAGCGTATTACGCATGGCAATAGCCAGGGGAAGGGCAACTTTGGGATGAGTGACCCAGACGCCGTCGATGAATTCGAATGTGTCCACTTCTTTGGGTAGGGCCTGACTGACGATGATCGCAATTTCAGCTTTGGCCTGCCGCTGATCCTCACGTAACTTGATGAGCCAGACATCACTCCAGTTCTTGGTTCGCTTCGATTCCCACAAGATGGTTCCGCAGGCTTGGCCGAAGGAGCTGGCAACCCGGTGCAGCACATCGCCGCCATGCTCGCCTTTGGCCACAGGTGAAATCTGATCCAGGGGGAATTTCGAGGTGAGCATGGCTTCGAGTTCGAGCTCTTGGACTTCGCCCTGAAGTTGTTGAGACCCCTGTTCAGCACGACGCTTGAGTTCTTCAATTTGTTTTTGCATGGAAGCAATGGTCTGCTCTTTCTCCATGACTTTAAATTTGAGCCCTTCTTCGGCTTCTTTTTTGGCCTGATCCCGGGTGACAGTAAGTCCCTCCTGGACGCGCTTTTCTATAGTGAGATCCAATTCGCGTTTGGCGTCATCCAGTTCCCGTTGCTTACGGAGCAGATCGGCTTGAACTTTTTGTGCTTCCGCAAGCTTTTCATCCTTTTGTTTAAGTATTTCTTGAATCTCACGTATTTCTTTAGATTTCTGGTCGAGATCATTGGAGAGCGCCAGTCTGGCCTTTCTCGCTTCTTCCGCCACAATTTTGCTGCGTTCGAGTTTTAGTTTGTCAGCCACCTGCTCTTCGAACCGCTCCTGAGATTTGGCAAGCGAGGCTTCGCGCTCACGCAAGGCCGCATCCCGTTTGACGGCATCAGCATCTTTTTGAGCAAGTCGTTGCTCGAAGTCTCGCTTGGTGGCTTCGAGAAGAGGCGCAGCGAGCGACTCGGTCAGTTTAATTTCCGTTTTGCACTGTGGACAGATGATCGTGGGTTCAGTCATAGAATTTCTTTTTGCTCTTCACTTTAATAATAGAAATATCTTCCGTCGGGATAGGATCTGAATACTCCCAAGGATTATTTGGCCACGATTTTATCCAAACGGGCCTCGACCTGCCGAAACAATTCCAACGCAAATTGATCACGATGAGAACCCGAACATTCCCCGTAGGCTTTCGGAGAGGCGAAACGCGGGCGATCCAGCCGAAAGATTTGCGTCTGGAGTAAACCTTTCAGATCATGCCGTTCCAAATCGATTGGTTGCAACATTACCGGAATAACGGATCGACCTCCACTCTTCACAAACTTGGGAAGTTCGTGATCCTGAATATATTGGGAACCAAGCAACGCAGGGCTGATCAGGACCAATCCCACGTCGCACTCTCCCAAGGCGTGTTGAATTTCTTCGTGCCATTTTTCGCCTACCAGGATATCGCTATCCCGCCAGAAGGTATAGTGATACTGTTTGGAGGGCGCGGCCTGCTCTTTAAATTTTTTTAAAAATCGAGTCGCCAGATCACGATTGGCGCGGGCATAGGACACAAACACGGTAATGTTCTTTTTCATACTCGTGTAAGCAGGGGCGGACGATTTGTCGAACCATCCTAGCCAACACATGCCACAATGTACAGGTCAGGGTCCTTCTGATTGCTCCCTCTTCACTTACGGACTTTTTTTATGCCAGGATTGAGGCTTTTCCCACCATCTCAGTTGGCCTTTGAATGACACGGAAGATTCTCCTAATCGGCAATTCTGATGGAATCGGAGCAGCAGTAACCAATGCGCTTTTCGCTCGTGGTGAACATGTCGTCGGACTTTCGAGAAGTCCCAGTCCACTTGGTCCGGATGGCCCACGGCATATCGTACAGGATATCGCCACTCCCGAGTATCCGCAGGTTCTACAAACTCTTCTTGCCGAAGAAGGGCATTTTGACGCCTGCATATTTTGCGCGGCCATTGGTTCGAGATTGACATTTCCTGACCTCTCACAGGAAGCCCGCGTCGTTGACGTGAATTTCACCTCGATGGTGCGAACCCTGGCCGCCCTCGCGCCAGGCTGGCTTGAACGAGGCCAGGGGCACTTCATCGGCCAATCAAGTCTCGCCGATGATTTTTACAACGCCGACTCCCCTTCCTATACGGCATCGAAGGCCGGCTTTAGTAATTATTTAGTCTCCATGGGATTAAAGCTCCGATCGCATGGCGTGTACGTCACCAATATTCGCTTTGGGTTTGTGGATACGAAGCTGCCTAAGGCGTCCTGGAAGCCACTGATGATGACCGCCGATCAGGCCGCGGCCCATGTCCTACGATGCTTGGAAACAAAACCCATGCAACTGAGCGTTCCCAAATTAGCAGGCCTCGCCATTCACGGTGTCCGTTGGATGCAGTCAATTCGACTATGGTGGTCCTAAAAACGGTTTAAACAATTGGCAACATTTGATACAGTTGTGAACTTCAGATTACCTGTCCCTTCGCCTCTTGGCCCTCTGTGCTCACACTTTCCTGAAAGGAGCCTTTCCTGATGACCGGAACACACCATTCCGACCCTACTCATGCGGAAATCATTCGCCACTTGGGCCCACTCACTTCTCTAGCCGGGACCTGGGAAGGCGATAGGGGTGTCGATATCGCACCGGCCAAAGAGGGTAGCCACGAAACTCATTATCGGGAACGATTGCAGTTTGACCCAATCGGGCCTGTTGTCAATGGCTCGCAAGTGCTCTATGGTCTCCGTTACTCGACTGTGGCCTGGCCATTAATTCAGGAACAGCCGTTTCACAAAGAAGTCGGATATTGGTTGTGGGATGCAGCCGGTCAACAGGTGATGCAGTGTTTTATGTCCCTCGAGGCGTCCTGGTGAATGCAGGTAGGACTTCGGAGACTGATGCAAAAGAATTTCACATGGCTGCTGAGGCGGGGAACGGGGTGTATGGAATTCTCTCCAATCCCTATCTGGATCAGGCTGCGAAAACGGAGCGATATAAATTATCAGTCACCATTCACGAAACGTGGAAGTTCAGTTATAAGGAAGATACGCAATTACAAATTGCAGGACGCCCTGGGGTGCTTCACCACACAGATCAAAACACTCTGACACGAGTGTAAAATCCTCTACCCTTACGATTGTGAACAAATGGTATTTTTGCCGCTTCTCAAGAGAGACATACTTTGTGACCGGCATTACGTCGTTTAATTTTAACACCTGCTCCCCACCCCATTCCCATTAATTATTTCCACACTACCAGAAGGCCTTTCTTCAAGACGTGTTATGCGACCAGGTCTTTTCCTTTGGACATAATCCCGGTTCTTCTCACAAAATTATCCCTACTGTCCGAACCCATTCGTTCATTACCATTCAAATAATTCATCGTCTCTTTTCAATATTCCAGAAAATGGCCTGTTCTGGATTGCCTTTCCACCAACTCCCAAGGGAAGGAAGAAGGGCGTGAATAGACAATATTTTTAATTCATTTACCCACGTGACTAATGAAGGAGTCTGTCAATGAAACGATATGGAATTATTACAGCCATGTTTCTTCTACTCAGTACCACATTTGCCACATATGTGATGGCTCAAGACAAAAAAGTGGAAACCAATGATTTTTGTCAACAACATCCGCATCTGTGGGACAGTGAAGGGAGAATCACCTTAGAGGGGCATAAGATGTTATATCTTCAGCAACCCGACTGGTGGTTTGATTCAAAAAGTAAAAAGTGGAGAGAATGGCCCTCACAGAAACCACAGTGGTCTCTCGAGGAACATCACAATCTGAACACTGATGGACCGGACTGGTGGTATGATTCCCAAAACAACGTATGGAAAGAATGGCCAAACAATCACCACGAAACCTTAGAATGCCATAAAAAAATCTATTTAAGTGGGCCCCAATGGTGGTTTGATTCAAAAACTAAGGAATGGAAACCGTGGCCAAAATAATCCGTGGATGCTGACCATCGAGTAAGTTGCTTAAGACTTTTCATCACATTTATCTGGGCAGCCCGATTTGGTAATGGCTCACACCATTGCTCATTTCGGGCAGTCTACTTAAAAGAAATAGCCAGAAAATTACGCCTCCATCTGAGATCCCATGATGGTCCATACCCATGCCCTGTACTTCAGGCTCCCCATCTGGTCAAAAACCCCTTCTCTTCAATTCCAAAACGCCTCCAAAGCAGGAGATGGTAAACGATTTTAAACCGGATCAAATAATGCTTGGTCCCATCTCATTTGTTCTCCCAGTCCTTCACCCACACGTCACCCGTCCCGATGGAATAGACCCATCCATGCAGGCGCAAATTTCCCCGACGCAATCCTGTTGCAACCGCCGGATGCGTCTTCAGATGATCGAGTTGAACCAACACATTTTCCCTTATGGCAGCGGCAAATTCATCTCCCTGCAAATGCGTGTATAGATTTTTCATAATTCGCATTGTGGTCTCGGCATGTTGCAGCCACGCTTTGACAGCAGGAAGCTCCTGAAGTTTCTCCTGATGCAACAAGGCTCCCATCGCACCGCAATCCGTATGTCCACAAACGATATTTTTTTTACTTGAAGGACGGAGATCCCGTATTCAATAGAGGCGGTGCTTCCCCCGATGGCCGCACCATAGGTCGGAATTAAATTCCCCGTATTTCGAATAATAAACAAATCCCCCGGTTCGGTTTGGGTGAGCAAGCTAGGATCAATCCGTGAATCCGAGCAGGTCACAAATACGGCTCTTGGCTTTTGATGACCGGACAACCCCGCAAAGAGCTATTTCTTTTTTAAAAAACACCTCTTCCTGAAATCTATTCAACCCTTTCAATAATTTTTCCATTTGCTCTCCCTGCTAAACAATTGCTCTTGTTTTCTTTTGTCGACCATTGGCCTTTCACGGGCTGGCTGGGTTACATTGAATTGACCATTGATCAAACCCAAGGCTGCTTCTTGCTTGTTCCCGTGTATCCATTTTAGACGACAAGAGAGATGTAGTCCTCTTTTCTTTTGCCTTCATGACACAGCCAACCTTGGATTATGACCATTTTCGTGCAACGCTCCTAACCCTTCAGAGAGAATTGTTAGCCGTATCTGCCACCGGGCAGGAAGCAGCCCAACCAGTGGAACTGGACCAAACTGCAGTCGGGCGCGTTTCACGGATGGATGCCCTCCAACAACAGGCGATGGCTCAAGCCGCCCAACAACGTCGACACATTCAATTGCAGCGAATCGAATCAGCCCTCCAACGTCTTGAAAACGGCAAATTCGGCTGGTGTGTGAGGTGCGGAGAAGAAATATCCAGAAAACGATTAGATGTGGATCCCACCGCCCCCCTCTGTATTGCTTGTGCCGATGGAAGAAACCCATAAGTGTTACAGGTCCTGCTCACCGACCCGTCGCCCACCAGAATCCACAAACGAACGAGGAGACCTGTATGAAGAAATCTCATACGGAGACGGTTGACCAGACCTGGCGAACCATTTCCTATCATCCTACTTCTTATTCATTCTGAATCCTCACACGGGAACCTATCACCATTTCTCCTGCCTGCCCACTGTGTTTCAAACCGCAATCCACATTAGTGGGAAACGACCGGTGCCGGGCATACTTCTCCTGCGGGCATTGTCGACTCATTTTCGTTCCACCCGTCTATTACATATCACCCGAACAGGAAAAGGATCACTACGACCACCATGAAAACCATTCTGACGACCCGGGCTATCGAAAGTTTTTAAACCAATTAGCCGAACCACTCCACAATCGCCTGAGACCCCTTAGTTCCGGATTGGATTTTGGCTCTGGTCCCGGTCCAACCCTCGCGCTCATGCTTCAAGAATCCGGACATACCCTGTCGATTTACGACCCCTTTTATGCGTACAATCCTATTCTCCTGGAACAGACCTATGATTTCATCACAGCCACGGAAGTGGCCGAGCATCTTCACCATCCCGGACCGGAATTGGACCGGTTATGGGCCCGACTGAAGGTTGGCGGCATCTTGGGAATCATGACCCAACTGGCGCCATCCGATCGACCGTTTCTCGATTGGTATTACATCAAGGATCCCACGCATGTCTGCTTTTTTTTACACGAGACCTGGGGATGGCTGAGCTCAAGATGGGGAGCGGAAATCATCTACTTGAAAAAGAATGTCGTCTTGTTTCGTAAACCGTCGCACTCCCAACCCGGATAGATCCTCACTCGCTCCAGATGTTGCCTATGCCTTCCGACATCGACATCGCCATCATCGGCGCAGGAGCAGCAGGGCTGGCAGCCGGAATTTTCGCGGCGGAAACGAACCCGAATCTCTCAATTGTCCTTCTGGACAGTGCGAAAACTATCGGGGCCAAGATCCTGGTTTCTGGAGGTGGACGCTGCAATGTCACCAACCAACGTGTCACCGCTTCCGACTTCCACGGGAACAGAAAGTTGATTGACCGGATCCTTCGACGCTTCGACGAACAGGCCACCATTCGATGGTTTAGTTCTTTGGGGATCCCATTAAAAACCGAATCCACGGGAAAACTGTTTCCTGTGAGCAACAAAGCCCGAACAGTGCTCGATGGGCTCCTCAGGCGATGCGAGGCACTGCGCGTTGCTCTTTTGACTCACCACCTCGTTCAAGATCTGTCCAGAGAAGGGGAGGAGTTCTTAATCCAACATTCCCAGGGAACGCTTCAGGCTAAACGGGTCATTCTCGCGACTGGCGGCCGGTCTCTTCCCAAAACCGGATCGGATGGATCAGGTTGGGGGTTGGCCCAACAGTTGGGGCATACCGTCACCGCCACCTATCCTGCCTTGGTACCTTTGCTCCTTGAGCCTTCGTTTTTCCATGCCACCCTTTCGGGTATTTCTCATGACGTAACGCTCACCACTACCATTGCGGGAAAAACCTTCGATCGACGCACCGGCAGCTTATTGTGGACACATTTCGGCATCAGTGGACCGGTGGTCTTGGATGCCAGCCGGGTTTGGGTTCGCGCAGCCGCAAAGGGAGAAGCTGTCCGCCTTCATCTCCATTGCTTTCCTCACCTCACCAACCAGGATGTGGAGAAATGGCTCATGCAGGCCGCTTCCCTCCCCGGGCGAAAACTTGTTCCCACACTGTTAGCCGAGCGGTTACCCGCGCGTGTAGCCGGCACGCTGGCCGGCATTCAAAAACCTGGGCTTTCTGACACTCCAATTAACCTCTTGTCCAAAGAAGCCCGCCGCAATCTGGTCCGGACACTCACCAATCTTGACCTTCCCATCATCGGATCACGCGGATGGAACTTTGCGGAAGTCACGGCCGGAGGTGTCCCCCTGGAAGAAATATCTGCCCATTCCATGGGCTCTCGGCCCATGCCTGGAATCTATGTGATTGGAGAAATGTTGGACTGCGATGGCCGCATCGGCGGATTTAATTTTCAATGGGCCTGGGCAACAGGGTATCTGGCCGGATGCCATGCGGCCGTGGATATCATGAAACGACCAGCAGCAGCAGAGGGACAGCGATGAATCGGTATATTTTCGACAACAAATCTGAAGAGCGGGAATTTCAACGATTACAATTGGTCGAAGCCGCGAACGATCCCGTTACCATCAGGCTATTGGAAGAAACGGGGATTCAACCGGGTTGGCACTGTCTGGAGTTAGGCGCAGGGGCAGGCTCCATCCTGCGTTGGCTGGGAAATCGCGTGGGGCCGACGGGACGGGCTGTGGGTGTCGACAAGAAAATCGCGTATCTTCGCAAGGATGATTCTCCGCCTATTCAGATTTATCAAGGCTCATTTCTTGATGTCCCCTTAGAACAAGCCTTTGATCTCCTTCATGGCCGGTATGTCCTGATTCATAATCAAGAAGAGAGGA
The DNA here is from genome assembly GCF_032050975.1 of Candidatus Nitrospira allomarina. Lineage (NCBI taxonomy): Bacteria > Pseudomonadati > Nitrospirota > Nitrospiria > Nitrospirales > Nitrospiraceae > Nitrospira > Candidatus Nitrospira allomarina. The sequence goes on from NZ_CP116967.1 coordinate 4,108,855, forward strand.
CCATGTTGGAAAAGATGTATTCTCTCCTCAAGCCAGGAGGCTGGGCCCTCTTCGAAGAACCGGACTTTACCTCGGCGACATTGCCGGACCGGGAGCAGGAGACACCCCAAGGGAGGGTGAACCGAGCCATTTGTCAGATGTTCATCAATCTCGGATTAGATCCGGCCTATGCCCTCCGGCTTCCGCACAAACTGCAAGAAGCAGGATACCATATCGTCAGAGTTCAATCCCTCATGCATCTCTGTCCTGGAAATTCGCCAATGGCGAAAGTGATGGCGGAATCTGCGATGGTACTCGAACAGGAATATTCAAAGACCGGCTTTTGCTCACCTCAAGACATTCAAGAGTATGTCAGACTCTCACAGGACTCCACCCATTGGACGCTGTACCATTCCACCACCTCCGTGATTGCTCGAAAGCCCATCATCTGATTTCACACAGCGTACCCATTCACACACGTGCAATGGGCTCGCATGCATTTTTCCGTTTCCTCTGTCTGCTCCATAAAATCAATGTCTACAATGGGTGCGAAGGTGAATCCTCTGTAGACATTTTGATTGACCGTCCCTCCTTCCTGGTCAGACACACTCCAATCACTCTTTCCATTTTTCCTATTTATTTTCAGGACTGTTTTCCAAAAGAGGGCCATATTCCCTTATTAGCCCATCAAGGCACACTGGTTGCAAGATACTGATGGTTATGAATGCTTCACACCATACAGAAGTATTCGGATGTTTTTTTTGGGCAGAGATACCATTTCACTGCATACGAGGCCTCAAGGAGGATTCGCCATGAACACGAATTTCGTACCAGACACGACTCAACGAACTGCAGGAATGTTTTCCGGCCAGAGCTATCGGGGCGGAGTCCTGGTCATTGATGATGAAACCGCCATTTGCAAAGTCGTTCGAATGGCCTTGGAAAAAGACGGCTACTACGTGGTGGACGCGGAAGACGGCGCGCAAGCTATCCGCATCCTCAACGAAGGAGAGCATCCAATGGTCATTGATGTCATTATCACGGATATTCGGATGCCCAACATCAATGGCATTGAAGCCATAAAATATTTTCAACGGGAATACCCCAGCGTGCCGTTGATCGTCTTAACCGGGTTTCCCGATATCGATCTGGCCACACAGCTCATGAAACAAGGAATTACCGATTATCTGGTCAAGCCGGTCGATCGGAAAAAATTACATACCGCTGTGGCCAATGCCATAGCTTCCCGACACCTCAACTGGTTTGCTTGAGGTGGTTTTGGCATTTTCGGGGTGGTCTGGAAGAAAAGCCTTTCCCTCGCTCCTCTAAGCGAAGCCAGGGATTCGAAGAGGCCGTTTTTTGGCATTACCTATTCCTAGCATTCTTTTACCATTTTAGCTTTATCCTTCCCGCGAATTCGGGCATAATGTGGTATTCTTTATTCCTAACATTATGACCTTCCTTGATCATCTTTTTGATATCCTGCCAATCTTTCTACCAATCTTATTGGTCCTCGCACTGGTCAGTACAGGGTTATGGGTGGCCCATTGGTTCTTCTTTCGCCGCAATGGCGGCCTGAAGGAGGAAGACCGATTTTCAGCCCGTGTGGGGATGTTGCTACTGGTGGGAGTCGGGATTGTTCTCATTCTGCTGGCCCTTCCTGTCGACAAAGAAACTCACAAAGAACTTTTTCAGCTATTAGCGCTGTTGATCACCGCGGTCATTACCCTTTCTTCCACGACCTTCGTCTCCAATGCCTTAGCGGGCTTTATGCTGCGAGGCATGAAAAGCTTTCGGTTAGGAGATTTCCTTCGCGTGGAAAATCAATTCGGTCGGATCACAGAACGGGGATTGTTTCACACGGAAATTCAAACAGAAGAACGCGACCTCACGACTCTTCCTAACTTATTTTTAGTTTCTCACCCGATTACCGTGCTTCGTTCATCCGGCACAATTGTCTCCGCCACGGTGTCGTTAGGATATGACATTTCCCACAAGACCATTGAAAGACTCCTTTCGAATGCCGCTCTTGCCGCAAACCTCAAAGACCCGTTTGTCCACATTATGGAACTCGGGGATTATTCCGTGACCTATCGAGTCTCCGGATTTTTAAGTGAGGTCAAACAATTGCTCAGTGCACGGTCGAACCTTCGCGCACAGATGCTCACCACGCTGCATGGTGCGGGAATCGAAATTGTTTCCCCTGTGGTCATGAATCAACGCCGGCTGGAGGATGGCATTCAAGTCTTGCCGCCCCAATCCTCCGAATTGCCGTATGCAGAAGAAAAGATCGTGGAGAATAATCCTGAATCACTGATTTTTGACAAAGCCGATGCCATGGCACAGATAGAGGCGCTAAAAGAGCAGCGTGAAGCAATTCGAGAGGAAATTACTGTTTTGGAAGGTCAAGCCAAATCAAAAAAAGAACACATTGGCCCCTGGATTGAACAAAGGATCACGCGCATTCGACAGGAAGAAGAGCGTCTCTCCCTCCAGATTCAGCAAGCCGAAGCAGCAAAAATTGAGTAAGTTCACCAGAAATCCCTCACATCACCAGTACTCATTTCAAAGGTTCCATCCTTCCCTGATTAGGAATGATCAAGCTCAGCCATCCTCTTCAGCTATTTTGAGGTCCTTCGCTACCGTTTTGAAGTAGGCCAAAAGGTCTCGCACCGATATGATACCGACAATGTCTCCATTGTCTCCGGTGACGGCCAAGTGGCGAATCTTGCGATCGGCCATGAGATCCCGGGCATAATGGACAGACATTTTCCTGTCTACGGTAATGATCGGACTGGACATCAGCTCCTTCACCTTTAAGCGTTCAATTTGGCCAGGGTGTTCCGCTACTGCCCGCACGACATCGGTTTCCGTTACAATCCCGGAAAATTCAGACTCCTGCTTCACCAACAAGGACCCAATTCGCTGGTTATGCATATGTGTAGCCGCTTCCTGGATGCTGGCATCTTCAGTCACAAAACTCAGATTCCGTGTCATGAATTGCCCAATCGTGGCCATGTCTCTTCCCTCCTGCTTCTAAATTGAAAAAGTCTATTGTGAAGTAAATGCCAAAAAAGATCCAGATTAAAAACGTTTCCGCTTCCCATTAATCTTTAACCATAACAAGCGAAGCGTTCGTCGTATCAGCGAATTCCACTCTCGTTTTTCTTTAACCCACAAGCACGGGCCACTCCATCACGATAGCGAAGCCAAAGGAGAAGTGTTTTTTTAATGGCGGCCAGAATTTAATCTTGATGGGAACGAGTAGCCGAATAGTGGTCCACCATCGCATAGGCATCATGACGATGACCGGTTTCCTTGGTATCGCACAAGTAGATGCGTCGGGGGTATTAGTTGAACCTGCATAAGATTTCTTGATTGGAATTGAATTCGTTCACTCTTTCCGGTCAATTATACCGCTTTATGCAAGATTAGCCCGCACCAACAATCCCTCTTGATCATCAGGCTTCTACTGAACCCAAGACCTATAGCCACCCAAAAAGGTCAAAGGTAAGCGTTGTCAATATCCACGAGTAAAATATTTAATCCCCAATCATTAAGCGCATTCCTAATATACAGCGATTAATCCGTCCACTTCCAAATACGACAAGTTTAAGAGGTGACACGCTTGATGTGAAAAATATTAAAAAGGGTGAACCCTTTTAGGAAGAACAAAGCGGAGTTCCCCCCGGTAAGTTGGTAGCACTTTCAAATGAATTATCTAATCACATTTTCGCGTGCCTCCCCCTCAGTATGCTCAGGGAGTACCCTGCGCTTTTTTTCATGAAGCCATCTGGACCTGGAAGACTTTTCAAAATGGCTCCCAAAGCGTCGCAGGTCTTATCCGCATCCGAAAGACCCAGGAAAAACTAACTTTTCTCAATAACCACTAACCAAATACCCTTTTTCAGAGAGGCAAGCTTGAAACCGCTGGTCTTCAGCTTGCCCGCTTTGATAAAGCGCACCCAATGCCCCAATCAAACCAATCACTTTCCCAACAGATTTTCCAGCTTGGGCTCCAGTGCTGTTATCAGCCTTGGTAACTAAATCAGACATGCTGCCAGCCTCTCGGCCTGCATTCCCAAAAGTCTCTTGGGATTGGTTAATCAGATCTAACGTCTCTTGCAGAGATAGGGTTGTTTTTGCCTGACAATATGCAATAGCCTCTTGTTCGCCCCCCTTAGAAAAATTCTCAGCCATGGGCTTTACGACAGGGTGATGGCTACAACCCATTATTAGCCCAAGAATCATTGAGGAAATCCATCCCATAAGAAATTTATTTTTCCATGATATGTTAGTGCTGTTTCTCATGGCCGTCCCTCCTTGGTAAATGGCTTTTTATCTCCTATATAGTTTCTAATTGCATAACAAGTGCCCAGAGATGATGAGTCGAATTGCCTGTTACAAAATCAGCAATTTCCGTGTGATAAACATTTACAATTAAACAATTGGTATATGAATACGGTCATTTCCCGGGCCAAAAGCCGTAAATAAGAAAACTAAAACGGTGTAGATAAAGTTTACATTTCCCTCCATTTGGTATGCCAAGCCTGGGCGTTCAATGCGCGAATCTATTGAAATTGGTAATAATGGCCAAAATATAATGAAGGCGTGTCTGCCGAAACATGATCCCGCCGACCGGAAATTGGCCGTTAATGATCGTCACGTTACCCAATAATCTATTTATGTATGTGCGTGGCGATAGATGATTGACCGAAATACTCAGAGGGACTTGGCGAACGAGGGGTGAGAGAATTGGGGCGGAGGTGGAGTGCTCCCCTAATTCTGGACCAGCGTTATGGTAGTGATTTGGGAATTGCAGCCAAAAAAGTAGGAAGCCCACACGCACGACGGCAACTGGCCAAGGTTGCTTGTGCCTAGGGGCTTCGGACGCGAGGACCCGCGTGGCTCTGTTCGACGCTACGCTCCGGGCTGAACTATCGGGCGCGCAAAGTGCGACAGGATGTCCGACTAGTCAAAGTTTTGCGCGGAGTGATGACACGTTATCCGCAATGGGGGAATCGGTTAGCCGGAAGCTTTCTCCAAGGCCGTGGCGTGCCGGAGATCTCAAACGAATTTATCGAGTGAAGCAACAACAGGGGCTGGGCCTTCCGAGGCGGAAGCGCCGAAGAAAGTTCTGCACGGGAGGCACCGTACAGCCATGAGCGAAGACCCCACATGATGTCAGGAATTAGGATGTTTCCCACGATACCTATGCCGAGGGCGAACCCTTTCGTTGCCTGACGGTCACAGATGAAGCCACACGATTTTGTTTGGCAATTGAAGTGGCCTCTTCATTGACCCATCGACAGGTCATCACCGTGTTGCAGCGGTTAAATGCTCGCAATGGACGCCCGCGGTATATCCGGAGTGAGAACGGCCCAGAATTCAGGGCCCAACACCTCACAACCTTTTTGAACGACCAGGAGATTATCCCGAGTCGGATCGAACCCGGCAAGCCCTGGCAGAATGGCAGCAACGAAAGTTTCAACGGCACATTGCGCCGTGAATGCCTCGATGCCGAACTCTTCCAGAGCTTACCAGAGGCCAGGGTGGTGATCGAGGAGTGGCGACGCCGATATAATGAAGAACGGCCACACAGTGCGCTCGGCTACCAGGTGTCCGCGGCTGTTTGGAGGAGCATTGATCCGGATAACCTAACATCCCAACTGGCCAGAGAATGAGGCAGGTCAGAGGGAATCGGCAGGGTCGAGGTAGATAAAAGTATACCCCCTATTAATACTCCTAAAGGTTACTTCGGTTTAACATAAAGACCAGCGATTCCGTTGGCAATGTAGAATTTCAAAGAACTCAATCGCAGTTAGGCTAACCTCGCAACCACTCAAACAAAAACTTGATCGAACTTAACAATAGTGGGATCCATAGGTTGAGTGGTTTTACGGGCAATGCCAGACTGCATATAACATTTTTAAAAACTCACCCTTGCGTCAATCCGCAGGCCCGGGCCACTCCATCACGATAGCGAAGCCAAAGGTGAAGAGTTTTTTTAACCGCGGCCAGAATTTTATCCTGGTGAGAACGAGTGTCGGCATAGTGGATCACCATCGCATAGGCATCATGACGATGACCGGTTTCAACCATTTGATGCGCTCGGATGAGATCCATGGCTTGATGCGAGACCCCCTGATGCTGGACCAGGGGATGATGTGTAATCTTTTCCTGAATATGCCGGGGAGCTTTGGATTTAACCGGATGGAGGAGTTCCTGACGATCATTGACGCTGCCTTCAACAAAAATCGTCAAAACGGCGGCGTTTAAGACCCAATCAGAGCTATTAGAAATCCGATCCAACCAGGACCGATAGCGCTGGGTAGCAGGCAATAACCGAATCTTCTCAAATTCGCGTGAGCGAAACCCTAATCCCCCCATCATTCTCATAAAGAGTTGAGGATGTGAAGTCCCCAATGACAGCATCCCGGTATCTTCCTCATAAATATTTTCGGCTAACATTTTTCGGACTTCTAACGGAGGATTTTGCCCGTGAATACGTGCCAGGAAAACGGGGAAGTCCCGGACATACACGGCGTACTCTTGTTGATAATGAATTTTGAGTTGCGCTTTGGAGATGGTTGGCCCAACGAATTGAGGCCAGGCCCAATGATGTTTCTGAGTCATGAGATTCAGCAATTTCAGACGAAATTGCGCTGAAGATAGTTTCTTGATGGACATTCTGTATTGCTTGCTAATGACTCGGTGAATTACCAATCCATCAATGCTCAGCCCAGATTCAACTTAATAACCATTCGGGTTTCAATCGATTTTCTGGAGTCTTTAATTTTATGCGGGATTGACAACCATTGAAGAATGATTTCTGGCTCATATGAAGATCTTGTCCAACCATTCAGAATAGCAGGATGAGTTAAATACGCAACTTAAAGAAGAAATTAAAGAATCCACTAGAAAGCACGAGCATCTCTACCATAACAAAAACAAATAATTACAACTCAACCCGTATCATATTCAGTGTCATCACCCCCCCATCATTTTTCTTTCTGGATCAAGGGAATCAAAGACCTATCATAATAAAAATAGCATAAAACGAAACAAGATCGGAAAAATTTTGCCAGGAACTATCAAGGTAAGGCATTCTACAAAATGTGCCAATCTGTATCAAAATAGAAAGGGCCGTAAATACGGTATTCGTCGAAAATTTTTTTCACGTTTTTGGTGCTTCACCTCAGATGTACTCAAGCTTATTTTGATGCTTAACAATAAATGCCCCCGTCTATGCTGATGGTAAAAAACATTGACCGTACTCACTCATATCAGGAATCGAGCACACACCAGATGGATATTGAGTGATGAAAATTCATTACAACATCAATGCTTTAGGTTTCCAATCCTGAGGAAAACGGAATGTGGCAACAGGTTTGCTTTTGCCCAATAAAGTAACGGGCAAACGGATTAAGGCATTGAAAGTATCAACAGTCAACACACGGAGGGATCAACTAATGATGTATGTGGATAGCCGGTACATAAGCCTGGCTCGCAAAAGCGAATTATTACAACATGAACACGCCATGAACCAATTACGCAGACAGGTGGCGCAACTCTCAAAAGCGGTTGCGTGGGAATTGGAACAACACCACTCTCATCTCAAGGAACTCCAACAGGTGGAAGATACTCTTACTGGTAAAAGCCAGCCCTCACACGCTACTCAGCCGAACTCGGAGCCAGCTCCTCCTACTACCGGCAGATGGACTAAACAGCGAAAACAAAATTCCCGGTCTTTTCAAAAACCAGTAGCTGAACTCGTCGGATAATTTTTCCCCACCCAAAGTTCATCAGTTGACCCACGGAATTTCCGTGGGTCATCTCTTTTTCTTCCTCAGGTTTCTCCCAAAGCACCATAGGCCAAGTTTTCAGCCATCCTCACACAGCTCCTCAAACGAGTTATTGCCCACTTTCTCCCCCCTGACGACATGATGAGGTCGCTCGAAACCCCTATGCGCATATTTTCCCATAAGAAAGAGAACCAGAAACCTCCAACTCAATCGGGAGAACCCGCATTGTGCGAACGCAGATTGGGTATTCACCTATCGCCCTATTTTGCACTAACTACCGGTGACTTCCTCTTTCCTAACGCACTATCTCCCTTTTTCTCAACCTACAGCCTTTTGTCAACCACACAGCATTTAACCTGGACAACTTGTCCTGGTTGGAAAGCACATCAACCAACAACCGGAAACATCCTTGCGCACCATTTACCAATTTCACCCAGATGTAAGTTTACTAACTTGGCTCGCCAATTGACTTTTTCAATCAAAGGAACCTGCTTTGTCATCGCACTTGACCATACTGGCAGCATATGAAATCCATAAAGCATTCGTACATTTTTTGCACAATTGTATTCCGAAACACTTGGCTAGGTTGGGTTACGTTCCGTTATCACATTTCCATGCTCTTATACATACAGACCGGACCTTTCCGTAAACCAGCGACTTTTCTGGCATCTCTTCTCCAATCAAGAAAGGCCCTGACCTTTCCTCCTGCCGATCCTTGGGTTGGCGCTGAAACCACACCCGGTAATTCCCACCAAATCGAGAAATGGCGAAACCTGGGCCGCCTCCTTCAAAGCCTTCGCCCCCCCTACCAAACCACGTATATTGTCTTCCTGGCCACATTGACTTTTTTGGGCTGGGCGATATTTGAACTGAACACTTCCTGGCTGCAATCCCATCTATTTCATGCAATCTCCGCTCAACTAACATCCCAAGTAAAACCGGGGCCCTCCCCACTCACAGTGTTTCCATCTGCAGGCCCATTGGACGAACGGCGCGGGTATATCCGACTCCCCAATATGCTCTCCAAGCTCCAAAAGAAAGGATTCGTCATTCAGGCGCAAGCCCATCCATCGACTGAACTCACAACCATCTCCAATATGGGTATCCCTCCCATCTACCGGGTAAAGGCCCAGGGCGGGTTACACATTGTGGATAGTCATGGTCAGGACCTGTTTCACCATGAAGACCCGAAGCGAGTATTTCCTAATTTTGAAGCAATTCCCCCCTTGTTGGTTCAAACTCTCCTTTTCATTGAAAATCGAGAATTACTTGATCCCTGCTGTCCCTATGCCAATCCGGCCGTGGAATGGGACCGGTTAGGGCAAGCATTCCTCACGCAAGGCATCCAATTGGTGAAAAACGACCAGAACGTTCCCGGGGGGAGCACTTTGGCCACGCAATTGGAGAAATTCCGGCATTCTCCCGGAGGACAAACCTCCTCCCTGCTGGAAAAAGCCAAACAGGTAACGGCCGCCAGTCTCCGTATTTATCACGACGACGTACGCACGCAAGAGGCTCAAAAACATTTGGTTCTGGATTATATGAATTCATTCCCGCTCGGCGCGTATCCTGGTGCCGGGGAGGTCCATGGCTTCGGTGATGGACTTTCGGCTTGGTTTCACATGGACCTCAACCGGTTTGGTCAGATTCTGGCTGGTGCTGACCCGGCATCTTTGGAAAAGATGGCCTTGGCTGCAGCCACCTACAAAAAAGGAGTCAGTCTCCTCCTGGCTCTCAGGCGACCCTCCTTTTACCTTACACAAATTGATGCCCTGAACGAGAAAACCAATACCTACCTTCGCCTCCTGACAAGCGCCGGTATTATTTCCCCTGCTATGCGAGACCTCGCCCTTATTTATCCCTTGGTCTTTGCGCCAGCATCATCAACGAATTCAAGCAACACCTCCTTTCAAGATCAAAAAGCACCAAATTTCATACGCGCCCATTTGCAAAATTTATTAGGGCTTCCAAGTCTGTATGCCTTGGACCATCTGGACGCCACCGTGGAAACCACCCTGGACCGCGATCTCCAATTTCGAGCAACCACCCTCCTACAACAACTGGCAGATCCGGCCTTTGTGAAAGGCTCCCAACTGACTCAACCTCATCTGCTTGCTCAAGGAAATCCGGCGGATATCATTTATAGCCTGACTCTGTATGAGCGAACCCCCCACGGCAATCTCCTTCGAGTTCAAACCGACACCCTCAATCAACCATTGGATATGAATCAGGGCTCAAAAATGGATCTGGGCTCAACGGCCAAACTTCGTACATTGGTCACATATCTGGAAGCCATTGAACGCCTCCATCACGCGTATGCAGGGCTGTCCCCTCAAAAACTCTTGGAGGTCAACCAGCAATCCCTGGACCCACTGAGCCGATGGGCAATAACCTATCTGCAGACTTCTTCAGATCAATCCCTCTCTGGAATATTAAAGGCCGCCCTCAATCGACAGTATTCAGCAAGTCCAACCGAACGGTTTTGGACTGGGGGCGGGCTTCACACCTTTGCCAATTTCAACAGAGCCGATAACGGGAAAGTGTTTACTGTCCGGGAAGCTTTTCATCACTCAGTGAATTTAGTCTTTATCCGCTTAATGCGGGATCTCGTCCAGTATCACACTCTCGCCATACCCGGATCGACCGCGATGGTCCTCAAAGACCCTCTCAATCCCATACGCCGGCAATATTTACAAAAATTCGCCCAACAGGAAGGTCGAATCTTTCTCTATCGTTTCTACGACAAATACAAAGGACTTCCGCCGGAAGAAGCCTGGCAGCTGGTCCTTTCCCAGACTCGGCTCACACCGCTCCGACTGGCTGTCCTACTGCGCTCAATCGAACCTGAGAAGGATGTCCGGACCTTCACCGCATCTCTGCAAAAGACATTTCCCACCATCAAGCTCTCCCCCGAGCAAGCCGACCGGCTTTTTACACAGACTGATCCCCGCGTGCTCAGCCTTGCTGATCGAGGCTATGTGGCCCGCATCCATCCCCTGGAATTGTGGACGGTTGCATTCCTCCGAAAACACCCCAATTCCGGCAAATCCGAACTCACCAACGCCAGTGAGCAGGAGTTGTTGGAGGTATACGCCTGGTTATTTAAGACTCATCGTAAAGCCGCACAGGATAGTCGGATTCGACTTATTCTGGAACAAGAGGCATTCATGGAAATCCACAAAGCCTGGAAACGGGTCGGATATCCCTTTGCAACTTTAGTCCCGTCATTAGCGACCGCTATTGGCAGCTCCGCCGACCGCCCGGCGGCGTTGACCGCACTCATGGGTATTCTGGTCAACGAGGGAAGAAAAATCCCCACGGTGACAATTCGACAATTGCACTTTGCGGAAGGAACCCCGTTTGAAACACTTGTCGCACCTCAAGAACCAGATCAGGAACAAGTTTTGAACCCGCTGGTCGCTCAAATTCTCCGTCAGGAACTTATCGAAGTGGTGGAACATGGAACAGCGATCGGTGCGAAAGGCGCCTTGCCGCCCTCAGAGGGTATGACCATCTCGATCGGTGGGAAAACCGGAACCGGAGATCATCGTCAAAAAGTGTATGAGCGAGGCTATCGATTAATTGAATCCCGCCCCATCGCCCGAACAGCCACATTTGTGTTTCTCATTGACAACCGCTTCTTTGGAACCATTACCGCCCAGGTATCAGGTCCGCAATCTGGTGACTTCAGCTTCACAAGCAGTTTACCCGTCCGCATCTTTCGTTTATTTGCACCGCATCTCCACGCGTATGTCAGGCCATACTCCTTAGAAGCCAAAGTCCGCCAATCCTTTCAACCACAAAGTTGATCATTCTGGCCGTCACTTGTTTTCAGGCTGAACTTCATACCTGCCCAAACCTCTCTTTTCATTACTCCTTTGAAACTTTTCACGAGATCTGCGTTTGACCAGGACTTGCTCTGAATGTGAGTCCGACGGGCCGCTTCTTCGCTACGTTGGACCTCTCCCTCAACCAACATCAAACCGATCACAAAGCTTTTGTGCGCCCTGGAAATTATTTGGTGCTTCGTTTACTGCCTTCTTTAAAGAAATTCACGGACAAAGTTTCTTTTCTCAGACATGATGTCCATGGGTTCTCACACATGATTCAGCCTTTTTCCTGATTTTGTATGCAAAAATAGGTCTTTTAGCTGTTCATACTTACTCATCCCCATCTTTTGTGATCACATTTCTTTGGCATCTTCTTTGCTCATTAGATCATTACTTGAGGAAAAAGCCGCTCAGGAAACAGGAGGGGAACAAAAGAAGGCACGCCTCTCGTATCTGAATGTCTTACCCAAACATTCCGCGTCTACACCAACGCTGTACTTTCCAGACAAGTCAGTGGAATTCATTAACGAGGGTAGGGAATTCGCCTCTTTCACCAATCGTGGGCCAGGCTCGTACAACCAAAACCAACGGGGAGAGAATCTTTTCTCTCAATCAAAAAGGAGGAAACTGACAAACATGGAAAACGTGATTCAATCATTAAAAACGGGCACTCTCGTATTGCTATTCGGCACCATGCTTATGGCCTGCGCCGAAAAACCCATTCAAGGGACTGACTCGGCCTTGCAAGCCCTTCAGACTGCCAAGCAAGCCGGTGCGGAGAAATATGCCCCTGAATCCTTACGCGTTGCGGAGGACGAATATCAAAAAGCCCAGGAAGAAATAGCAGCGCAAGACGATACATTTGTAATGACGCGCAACTATGATGGCGCAAATGCCCTCTTAGTGAAGGTTGTAGCGGATGCCGAAAAAGCCAAAACCGAAGCCATCGCCAACAGGCAATTGTTTAAAACCGAAGCGGAAGGAGCCGTGGTGTTAGCCAAAACCTCTTTAGAGGAAGCCAAAAATCTGTTGGCCCAAGCACCTACAGGCAAGGGAACCCAGGCCGATCTGCAAGCCTTACGTGGCGACCTACAAGCCGCAGAAACCACATTTGCTGAAATTGAGGCCATTATGGCCATGGAAGACTATATTGGAGTCAAGGCTAAAGCCGAATCAGTTCAAGCTTTGGCAGCTCGCGTGAATGAACAGGTCGCGCAGGCCATTCAGAAGACAGGAAAACACAAGAAGGCTTAACACATGCGAGGGTGGGGCTCTGGCCGACATCCAGCCAAACGCCCAGCAGTTTGGCTGGCGGCTGGCGCTCTCATCATGCTTTCATTCCTGATTGTTGCCTGGTGGAAGGCAGATCGCCTTCCCGAAATCTTCCCACCTCAACTTGAATCGCTCGATCGCCAGGCGTGGAGCCACGGCGCGGAAGCCTATTTCCCGGAACGATATCGCGCATTTCACCAGGACATCATCGATCTTCGAACGCAATGGCGGAGAGAACAAACTCGTTGGTGGCCAACCACCGACATCTATACACTTCAAACAACCTACCAAAATCTGCTGCAAGAGGGCTCGACCCTTCTTAAGACCTCCACACAGCAAAAATTCACCCGACACCAGCAACTGACAACTGCCCTGGAGTCGGAACGTCGCCAAGTCGCCCGTCTACGTGCATTAACCGGTATATTTGATGTTCGACGAAATCTACGGACCCTATCGGTAACGGAGGGGTTACTCAATCAGGCAGCCTCTCGACTCGCCCAAGACAGCGACAAGCAAGCTCATATTCTCCTCAGACAGGCAAGAGAATCTCTTGTACCCGCCGAGGCTCATGCCATTTCCCAAATGAAACGGTATGGGGCCGTCTCACAACTTGCCACGTGGACCCATTGGGTCACCAACACCCTGGATTGGTCTTCAAGGACAGGAGGCACAGCTATCGTGGTCATTAAAACCTCCCGCCACCTTGTAGTCTATCGGAATGGAAAACCGTTGCGCCGGTTTTCTATTGATCTCGGCTTTTCAGGACTTCAGGACAAGTTGCAGGAAGGGGATGGCGCGACACCGGAGGGACAGTTTCGAATCCTGCAAAAAAAAGGACCGGGATCCACCAAATTCCATAAGGCCCTCTTACTTAATTATCCAACCAATGCCCATCGTCAACGCTTCCAGAAAGCCAAGAACAAGGGAGGCTTAGCGGCACACCGCGGCATCGGAGGCCTCATTGAAATTCATGGCCAACAACCTGATGGCAACAGCACAACGAATGGCTGCGTCGCCCTCCATAATGCAGATATGGATGCCGTCTTTCATCTTGCTGCAGAAGGAACTCCGGTGACAATCGTCGGAGCTCTACAACCGGACAATTGGGTGGTAAAAGCGCTTGGCGACATCACCAACCATGCCCGCCAACGAATCGCTCTTTCTAGAGATTCGCTTGCCGTCCAACACCGATACGATCATTCGAAGGAAACGTTTTAAGGTGGTGCATTCGACGGGGGACCGTCGGGTGAACGCTGCATCCGCCTCATCAACATTTGCGGTTCTACCAGTTCCACATCAATTAGATCACGCAACTTTGCAATACCATTAAGCGCCGTGGCAATATTTCCATCCTGGCTCCGAAGCCATGCGGCATGAGGTGCATAGGAAAGTGATTCACGAATGGAGAAGCCGCACGCTTCTATGTCTTTTTGCCGACCCTCGACGGAAACCTTTAACCGGAAACGAATAAACACATTGCCGGTCGGCACTCCTTGCGGACCATTAGGTTCAAGACGATAGACCGGTGTCACTATCAGGTCGGAAGGTAGCCCCGACAAGGCCGGGACCTCACCTCGGCACACGTTGATGACCGGATCATCAAAAGCGTACAACACTGAAGTGGCCAAAGCCGAGGGCACCGGCCCATGGACCGCAAAGCAGTCAGATTCACGAACATAGACACGTGACAAGGCTTGGGCTTCTACCTTTATCCTTAGAGGAAAGTGAGAAAACGGATCGTTCACAGCCATGAGCCATTCTACGAAGGAATACGAAGCAAGTCCACGCATCATTATGTAGTCAAACCGAAGGAGAACACCCATGCTGTCATATCGTTATGGAGGACAAAACGGGAAAGCGTTCAAACTGAAAACCGATGAAGAGCTCGTGGTGGTGCGAACGCAGAGTCGTCGACCATTGGAAGCCGCCGCTCAGTCAACGCGAGCTCGGCAGGCCCTGGACAATCTCGAGCCTGTGCACCGGTTTCACCATGCCGGAGTGGAAATCTTTCGTTATCCTCAAACCGTTCGACGCGCAAGCGCCCGAGGAGCCATCCGCACTACCATACAATCCGTAAAAGACGTCCAATTTGCCGGACGGGTCCTGGTCGATCCTCAGTCAAAACAACCTGTTCTGTACACCGAAAATCTTTTTTCCAAATTTGATGATGACCTGGCCGAATCCACTTGTCGAAAAATCTTAAAAGCCTCCGGACTCGGAATTAAACGAGTCCTGGAATATGCTCGCAATACCTTCTTTCTCGAAGCGCCTGAGGGCACAGGGCAGGAAGTGTTTGCCATAGCCGAGAGTCTCCTGCGGCATAAACATGTGGAGCTCTGTCACCCTGAACTTGTCAGACAAATGGGATGGCGCACAGCGTTCCCACAACAATGGCATCTGAAAAAGACCACGATTGATGGGACGGTCTATGATGCCCATGCCAACGTGGAGGCCGCCTGGGCACTCAGTGAGGGAGAAAATATCACTGTCGCAATCATTGATGACGGCATGGATCTTGATCACGAAGAGTTTGCCGGTTCAGGAAAACTTATCGCTCCTCGCGACGTCACACGCGCCACTGACGATCCTCGACCCGGCAGCCGGGATAATCATGGAACCGCCTGTGCAGGCGTCGCCACCGGCAACGGTTTTCATGGTGCCTCCGGGGTCGCTCCCAAAGCCGGATTGATGGCCATCCGTTATGTATCTCCGTTAGGCTCACAGGCCGAGGCCGATGCATTTATCTGGGCCGCCCAACATGGCGCGGACGTCATTTCCTGTAGCTGGGGGCCGGAGGATGGCGCCTGGTGGGATCCACGCGACCCGCTCCACCACACGGTCGTTCCCCTGCCGGATTCCACCCGTCTTGCTATTGATTGGACCGTCGCGAATGGACGCAACGGAAAAGGGTGTGTGATCACCTGGGCCGCCGGAAACGGCAACGAAAGTGTCGATAACGATGGTTATGCCAGTTATGAAAAAGTGATTGCCGTGGCCGCCTGCCACGCCAAAGGTAAAAGGAGTGCCTATAGCGATTTCGGCAAGGCCATTTGGTGTACCTTTCCCAGCAACGATACCGTTCTCCCCATCCCGGGAATCTGGACCACCGATCGCTCAGCATCAGCAGGATATAATCCCGGACAAGTCAGTCGAGGCGATGCGGCAGGCAATTATGTCAACGATTTTGGCGGCACATCAAGCGCATGTCCGGGTGTCGCAGGGGTGGCCGCCCTCATTCTCGCTCGCAACCCCTCCCTGCGATGGGATGAAGTCAAAGATCTGCTCAAACGCTCGTGTGATCAAATTGATCCAAGCGCTGGTAAATATGACACCAACGGCCATAGCACCTTATATGGGTATGGCCGGGTCAATGCCAAACGCGCGGTAGAATTGGCTGCACCGGCCATTCCGACTCCTACCACCGTTCATACTTCGACCGCCATCATTCCCATTCGCGACCTTCAAACGTCAAAGCTCTCTCTTCAAGTGGCCGAGACTACCCCGCTCACCTCCGTCAAAATCGGAGTGGATATTGAGCATTCGTATATCGGTGATTTGATCATTAAGGTGGTACCCCCCAATTCAACAGGAGTATCGTCCATTTTGCTCCATAATCGAATTGGAGGTGGCACAGACAATATCCACACCACCTATGACGTCACCACGACACCGGACCTCCTGGCATTCGTCGGCAAAAATCCAAAGGGAAAATGGTCCCTGACGGTTCAGGATAAAGAGAAACTTGATACCGGGCGCATCTTACAGTTCTCGGTGACCCTGGTTTTCTAAAGAAGTTGACCGGCATGGGGTGTGGGAGAGGGTATGCATGCATCGGCCACCCTTTGATATGTCCGTGGCCGATGCCATCTGACATGAAAATCGGACTCCTCACCGGGGACCATCTTAGAAAACTTGATCTGATCTAACGCTCCCAGTATATTTGCCAGACTGACCACCACATTCAAGAAAACAATCTCATCCCTTCGCTTCAATTTCGCGCTCACCCACCTTCCGCACCAATCTTGATCATTCCTCCTCACCCATAAAAATTTTTACCTACCAACAGTCATTGATCAACTTGGAATGATGTGACTTATTTTTTTCTCACATCAAAATCTGCGCCAACGATCACTCTTAGCACGTTTAAAGAGCATTGTTTGCATGCGTTATTAACACGGTCAAGTTCCAAGATAGACTGAAGAGCTTTAAGCGGTGATTCAACATTATTTCAAAGGAGGTTTTTATGGCCCAATCCCCGACTTCACCGGATTCTCCTATCGGTTCCACACCGGCAGACATTCCCCATTGGATCGAACACGTATTCGAAATGGGCATTTTTGCCAGCCGGTGGATACAAGCACCCTTATATGGTGGATTGATCCTCGCTGAAGTGCTCTATGCCTGGAAATTTCTGACCGAACTGTGGCACATGGTACATGAAATTGGCACCCTCACCGAAACCGTGTTTATGTTAGGAATCCTCACCCTGGTGGATATCACCATGGTGGCCAATCTGCTCACCATGGTCGTCATCGGAGGATATGCGACATTTGTCAGTAAAATAAGTCTGGAGAGTCATCCTGATCGACCGGATTGGCTCAGCCATATTGACCCGGGCACGATCAAAGTGAAACTAGCAGCCTCGTTGATTGGCATTTCCAGCATTCATTTACTTAAAGCCTTCGTCAACATTGCCAATGTGCCAATTGAGCACATTCAATGGCAAATCATCATTCATCTGACCTTTTTAGGCTCAGCCGTGTTGTTAGCCTGGACAGATAAAATCATGACCAAGGCGAAGAACCATTAACCGCTATGTGAATCTCGAAATATTTTTATGGGTGGCGGCCAACCGGCTGTGGCGATGGCCATAGAAGGCGTAGACCAGGAGTCCGATACATGTCCACGCCCCAAAACGAATCCAGGTAAGTGAGGGAAGAAAGAGCATAAGCCCAAAACATGAGAGTGTTCCCAACACGGGGATCCATGGCATCCAGGGAAGCCGGAACGGCCGTGGATGCTCCGGTTGGGTGACACGGAGCCACAGCACGCCAAGGCAGACAAGACAAAACGCAAAAAGGGTTCCAATATTCGTCATATCAGCGGCTTCTCCGATGGGGATAAACCCAGCGAGAAGCGCGACCCCTGATCCAGTCAGAATGGTGGACAGGGACGGAGTCTGATACCTGGAATGAATCGTCGCCAGGCGAGGACTGAGGAGACCATCTCGAGACATCGCAAAGAAGATCCGGATTTGCCCGAGCATCATGACAAGTAATACGCCGGTAATCCCGGCCAAAGCCCCAACGGCAACCAGGGCTGCGCCCCACCGGTATCCTGCTCGGCTGAGAGCGTCTGCCACAGGTGCATGAACATCAATGGTTGTTACAGGGACTAACCCCGTCAGAACGCCTGCCACGGAGACATAAATAAGCGTGCAGAATGCCAAGGATATCAAGATAGCCCTAGGAATGTCCTGCTGGGGGTTTCGAGCTTCTTCGGCCGCCGTCGAGACCGCATCGAAACCCACATACGCGAAAAACACAATGGCTGCGGCTGCTCCGACGCCGGATAGCCCATTAGGAAGAAACGGGGTCCAATTCTCGGCGTTCACCCCTCCTGCTCCAACAGCTAGAAAGAAAAGAATGACGAAAAGTTTTACGACCACAATCACTCCGGTGATCTGTGCACTTCGCTTGGTTCCCATCAAGAGTAGTCCCATCATCACAAGAGAGACGAGCACGGCCGGAAGATTGATCAGGCCACTGCGGCCTGTTTCTGGAGCATGAGCCAACAGATCCGGTAGTTCAATGCCCACCAACTTGAGAACATTGACAAAATACCCGGACCAGCCAATGGCCACAGCCGCACTCGCCACGCCATATTCCAAAATTAGATTCCACCCCACTAACCAGGCAATCACTTCTCCCAACGTGGCATAGGTATAGGAATACGCGCTGCCGGCCACTGGAATCATAGAGGCAAATTCCGCATAACAGAGCGCAGCCAGCGCGCAGACCATTCCCGAACCCAAAAAGGACAGGATGATGCCGGGCCCCGCACCCGGGCGATGGGAATTGCCGACCGTGGCCGTTCCTATTAAGACAAACACTCCGGTTCCAATAATGGCGCCGATCCCAAGCGCGACTAAATGCCACACAGTCAGATCCCGTCTTAACCCTAATCCATGGGAATCTTCGGAGCGCGGGTGGCTCTGTAAACGTTTCGTCCGAAATACTGAACGTTCCATCACACGTTCAAACATCGTTGTGGTTCGACTTTCCTTCCAAGATGCGGTTTTTATGCCTTAAGGAGAGAAACGGATAGGAAAAAAGAGATTTTCAATCCCTACCCACGACCCGACTTATGCTATAAATATGCCTGGTGTCAGCCCCCTGGATACAAGAAGCCCATTTGAAGCAGAAGGGCTTGTATATGAATTCTTTCTTCCTCAAGAATTGAAACTCTCAAGGAAAAAGCCCGGTTATCTTGTAAGACCCATGATTCTCTTGGAATGGCGTCATGCAGAAAATCATGCCCTCCCCGGCATGTCGGGTGAACCCACGCCATCAGCTTTTCCTCCACATAGGGTTTCTTCTACAATTCAATCTCCGGCTCACCTCCATCCAGTGCAGTCACGGCCGGGCAATGACGTCTATAAACGTAATCTGTTTAGTTGATTGTTCCTGCATAAGAATTTCCCATGAAAACCTCCGGACCTCACGAATCGTACAACCTGGATATTCAAACCCCTGCCGGAGATCTGACCGCGTCGGTTTCGGTACCGACCGGATTCATTCCCATTACCGACATTCTCCCCCTCATGCGATCCCTCGGAGAACAAGCTCACCAGCTGGCCATCGACAACACCACTCAAACCGGTGCCACCATTTCCTGTCAAAAAGGCTGTGCCGCCTGCTGTCGCATGATGATTCCCGTTGCCCCTCCGGAGGCCTTTGCGCTCCTGTCGGTTGTTGAGGCACTCCCTTCACCTAAAAAAGAGCGACTGCTTGAGCGATTTCAGACGGCTCAAAAGACCTTGCGTGAAGCGAGCCTGGAGGATGGGTTGCAACGATTGGCCTTTTCCGAAGATCAAGGCACCGACGAAGAACTGGAGCCTCTTAATCGCGCCTACTATGCGCTTCGAATGCCTTGTCCATTTCTGGAAGATGAAATTTGCTCAATCTATGAACAGCGTCCGTCCGCCTGCCGGGAATTGCTGGTCACTTCCCCTGCGGAACTTTGCCAAGACTTGATACGAAACCCCATCCAACTGATTCCTTCCCCGTTTCGAATCGGGACGGTTCTGAGCAAACTTTGGACGGATTGTTACCAGGGCCCGGTTCGTCTTATTCCCCTCCCCTTTGCACTGGACTGGGCCACAGTCCATAAAAGCCAGAACACCCGAACCTGGGCCGGGCCTGACCTGCTGAGCCGGGCCTTGAATGCCGCAGCGCAATATTTACAACGCCAATCCTCATAAGAGGCACAAATCCCCTCCTGTTTCATACACGAATCAAAGGTCCTACGTGCAGGCCTACCTGGCATCAACCAGCACCGGCAACAGAATGGTGGAAGCGGGATCAACCCTCTGCCTTTAAGATAGAAACCAATCCCGGACCTCCATGCAAACGCCGGAAAATTATGCTACGGAGACACTCCAAACCTGAACCAGAATTTTCAGGAAAAATGGACAAGATTTCTTTCATTGGACAGGATGTCTCTGCGCATGATGTTCTTACAAGAAATTTCACCGCCTTAACTCAAAAAAATGCAGGAATTCCTCCTGCACAGCAGAGCAAAATCTGGCATTACCTTTGCTGATATATCCAAGAGTAGTAAGCCATGACGGCTTACCTAACCTTTAAAGGAGGTGCTCCTGTGAACCAATCAAATCAAAAAGACCCCAAAAAGGGTATGCCAATCGGGAAACCGACTGCCGCCCCTAGCCCTGCTAAGCCACAACAAAATCCGGCCAAAAAGCCACTAGGCATATAGGTATCCGGACGATACCCGATACCTGCAATTCACAACCTTTTCCCATCAAGGAAAAGGCCCCACCTGTCCAGGTTTTGATTCGGGCGAACAACAAGAGGGGCCGGAATGGTTCGGCCCCTCTTCCTCGTTAAGAAAAACGACCTTCCGGACTGATAAGGATATCCCAATCATCGTGACTGAAAGAATCCAAATCAACCCCGGCTGGAAATCTCTCAACGGACATATGCTTCGAACCGTCGACTTTTCCTGGGGCAGACATGTGCTTTTCCTGACCTGGCTGCTCCTGACCGGTTGCGCAGAACCACCTATCTCCCAATTGAACGCAGCCACCCAAGCTCTTGAAGACGCGAGAATATCAGAAGCCGAACATTACGCAATTGAGAGATTCACTGAAGCGGAAACGGCATTTCGACAGGTACAACAACAACTGGATCGACAGGGAGATCGGATGCCGCTTTTTCGTAATTATGATCCTGTCATCACCATGCTGTCGGAAGTCTTCAACAACGCCACGCAGGCCAAAATCGAAGCCATCGCCAACAAGAAGGAGTCCAAAGCCAATGCCGAGGTGGCTCTCGCCTTTGCCAAACAGCATCTTCAAGACGTTCGTGCGCTCCTGGCAGACGTCGCCGCTCCCACCCCCGATCACGGGGAGCTGGACCAACTTCTACAAGCCTTTCAGGACACGGAAACCCTCCTCGCTGAAATCGAATCCATTATGGCACAAGAACACTTCATCGACGTGATGACCACCTCCCATTCCGTGGAATTTTTTGCCACGCGAATTCAAGCACAGATTATCTCTGTCAAACAGCTTGCCGCAAAGCAACACGTCTGATGATGGAGAACCCTATGACCACTCCGCCCACCAGGTTTCAGTCGGCCTGGCGTCGGCGCTGGATGATAACGCTCGTGCTGGTCCTGCTTCCAGCGTTGACGTTTGCCTGGTGGGGACAAACGGACTATCCCGACACTTTTCCTTCACTGGTCGAAGACCTGGACCGACAGGCATGGGTCATCGGCGCAGAGACCTTGCTTCCTGATCGATATCAACAATTCCATACACACGTGCTCGAACTCCGTTCACAATGGCGGACAGAGGCCAATCACTGGTGGACAACCGGCGACGCTGAACAGTTCAACCGGACTTATCAACAACTGGTGGAAGAAGGCTCTCTGCTGATTGAAGCCTCTCGCCAAACAATCATCGCCCTGCGCCTGGAGGTCGAGGAACTTCTTCAGCCTGAACAGGCGCAGCTCACACGCCTGCGAGCGCTTTCTCATGTATTCGATCTGGAAGACGACATGCTTGCATTGTCCCTGGCAGAGGGATTGCTTCGAGAAAGTGTGTTGCGATTGGAGGAGGGACAATACTTGCAGGCCCGATCGGCCGGAGAGCAGGCAATTGAACATCTTCGCCGCGTGGAAGCCCATGTCGTCACACAAATGAACCGCTATACAAACGAGGTCCAAATTGCCCGCTGGGAGGAATGGGTCACGCAGACCCTACAACGATCAGTCGGCACAGCCGTCATTGTCCTTAAGGCCCCCCGTCGCCTTCTCGTCTACCAACACGGCCGGGTCGTTGCGGATTATCCCGCACGGGTGGGATTTTCAGGATTGACCGACAAGCTCTACGAGGGGGATGGCGCCACACCGGAAGGACAATTTCGCGTGATGCACAAAAAAGAGGGATCGGGGACCATCTATTATAAAGCGTTACTCTTGGACTACCCCACGATAGCCCACCAACAACGATTCCACGAGGCCAAAGCCAAGGGCCTGATGCCCCAGGACCGGTCAATCGGCGGCCTGATTGAAATTCATGGCGAAGATCCCAATAACGAAGAAACCACCAGCGGGTGCATTGCTTTGGAAAATTCCGCGATGGATGACGTATTCGAATGGGTCAACGTCGGAACGCCTGTCACCATTGTAGGGGCGCTGAACCAGGACAATGATGTCGTGACCTCCTTACACCAGCTGAAAGTCCATATTCATGAACGGAATGAACGGTGGCACAAACCCCGCACGCTTGCCTCCTCTTTCACCCGCAGAGAATAAAATGACATCCTTCAGGCCCCCCCACTCACCCCAGACGCTTCTGCTGAGCCTGCTCGTTTTCCTGACAACGGCACTTGGTGCTTCACCTCCCCACACTCCAAAACGCACCCCAACCGTGGTCCCTGTGACGATCCAACCCCGGGAAGAACACATCCCGTTTTATCCGTCCGCTCCCGGTCTCCTTGCCACGGCACCCAAGGGCCTCTACCTCGTGGTCGATACGGCTCAAAATCGGGTATCCCTTCGAAAGGGCAATCGAATCCTCTACAGTGCCGTGGCTTCAACCGGCAGCGGGGCACGATTGCAAGATCCTCGCAATCCCGACAACGGGTGGGTGTTCGATACTCCCCGCGGGGTGTTTACGATTTCCAGTAAAATTAAAAATCCGGCCTGGAACAAACCCGATTGGGCCTTCATTGAAGAAGGGCAACCCATTCCAACCAAACCCCAAGACCGGATTGAAACGGGCGTGCTGGGAGACTATGCCCTTGGTTTCGGCAATGGCTATTTCATCCATGGCACGCTGTATACGCGAATGTTGGGCACCAACGTCACCCATGGCTGCATCAGACTTGGAGATGAACCCCTTGAATATGTCTTTCACCACGTGCCCCTTGGCACCACCCTGATCATCTATTGAATCCTCTCAAGTCATTTTTCATCCACTGGCCTCTCCAAACGACCAGCTCCTACCTGGTGTGGATGCTTCTCCTCATGCTTGTCCTGGGAGAAGCCTGTACTTCCCAGAGCGGGGCTCAACAAAAAACCTCTTCTCCTCCCGTTGAACAAGAGCTGAAAATGGCAAAAACCAAGTCTCTCTATTTCATCGTCGATACCGACAAGAACATCGTATTGCTCAAAGCCCGTGGCATCCCCCTGCGGACATTTCCTCTGACCGGCGCCGAGTGGATCGGAACCCCTCTCACCCACTCAACCGTACTGCACCTCCAGACAAAAGACCCATCGGTCTCCCCCCTGCCCCTTTCTCCTCTATCAGATTTATCTCAGGAAACTCCGCCGGAAGATCCCATCACTCCATTAACCGTCAGCAACATGCCCACCCGCTATGAGCTCACTTTTCAAGAATCCCTGACCATTCTGATCCAACCTCCTCACCTCCCCTCCTTTTGGGCAAACCTGGGGCATCAAATAGCCGGCTGGGGGCGGCGGGTCACAGCCAGAATGGCGACCTGGGGAGGGTCACACCAATACCTGGTGCTCTCACTTGATCCTGCCGAAGCGCAAGCCTTGTATTGGGCCGCCATCCCGCCTATGACGTGCCTGGTGATTCCGGGAAATCCCGCAGACCAATAAATCCCGTCTGCCCTGGGCATGGGTTAGAAAGAAAGGAATATTATCCGAAGAATTGAAGATGGCATACAAGACAACAAGGGAGACGGAACCACAAAAATGGAGCAACCGGAGAACGGGAACTCCAAGCCGATAGGGAGCACCCCAACCCAATCCGCTAGAGATGAACAGTACCGGCGGGAAAAATCCTTTTCATTTGGAGCGACACGAAAGTCGAAGGGAGAGAGGCTACGTTTCTGAGATGTTTGAAAATCAAGCAAGTTTCAAGCGACTGTACAGGCTTCCACTGGTGATGGAGACGACTACTCGTTCAACATGACATGCAATTGTCCATCCTGGATTTTCATATCCTTTACCCCCTTCGAAAATTGATCCCAAAATCCACCTGAGCCACCAAATTCTTCCACCAAATTGGTATTTTTAATATCTCCCCACCAGGCGCTGGGTAGTGGAATGCCACCGAGACTAATGCCCCGCATCGCCACCATCGGCTTCCCATTCGTATAACTGAGCTCCAGTCCAAAATTAATTTTCAACATCTTTCCACCCACAATGGGCATCTCGTGATTAATCGGGACCACCAGTTGGACACTAACGAGGTCGTCCGCCATATCAACAGCCACATGTCTGGCCATATACGAATCCGTGGCAATCAAGGCATTCACCTCCCGTTCAGTTAACTGAATCTGCCTAATCGAATCCTTTTCAGAATACGGCACTGGCTCAAGAGGGAGGTCAGCTGTGGACGGGGAAGGTTTGGACACAGACGAAGAAGCGACATCGGCGGTCTGAAGCAGGTGAGCCATTTTGGCATTCAAAACCTGCTGTTCCGATTCAGCCAGCCGGGTCGGTTGAAACATCGTGGCATAGACGTACTGGTTCATCCACCATACGACACCCAATGTCGTGGCCAACACCGCAAGCCCGATAAAAAGAATCACCTGTTTCCCACTAAACTTACGCCGTGAAATCACAACTTGGGTTGTCTCAGTAGTCATGCCATTTTTTCCCTTTCCAAAGTGACAGTGAGCCAGGATACGAACTCATCGTTGACCGATCAAGATTCGAAATGTTGCATTTGCAG
Source organism: Candidatus Nitrospira allomarina (assembly GCF_032050975.1). Lineage (NCBI taxonomy): Bacteria > Pseudomonadati > Nitrospirota > Nitrospiria > Nitrospirales > Nitrospiraceae > Nitrospira > Candidatus Nitrospira allomarina. The sequence continues at coordinate 4,134,198 of NZ_CP116967.1, forward strand.
TGAGGACTTAATTATCATAACCACGATATACATTTTCCCTTCCCCCATCATTTACAAAAACATTTAAATCTTCTCGGCAAGTTGATGGCCTATTCAGTGCAAGTCAATCTCATCCTCACGTGCCAAGCTCGTACCACGCTATGGGAAAAATAAGTGAACAAGAAATCCAATGCCGTTTTAATCAAGAAACGAGGAATCTGTTAAGACGGCAATTGAAGAACTACTGTTTTTTCTTTTCACCTTAACTAATACAACATAAAACCAAGGACTCCCCCCAAAGATCCAAGGGAAAGGCACGGAAGAAATGTTGCTGGAACTATCAAAGATTTTACCCCTTACAATTAGAAAAAAAGCTTACCGGCTTGTCATACAGATCGTGAGACAGCATGAGCAGGAAAGCGCCAAAAAACTAGAGGAAAAGCTCCCCAAAATAGATTTAACCAAGGAGCATATAAAAAACTTAAAGATTTTAACCAATAAGGCCGCCCTCCTTGATGTGTTGCCTAAGCATTCGATCGCAGCGGAAATTGGCGTCTCGCGCGGAGATTATTCTGAAAAAATTCTTTCCATCGTCCAGCCAAAACAGCTGCATTTAATTGATGCCTGGGGGAGTGCACCCTACCAAGTCAAAGCAGTCATCGAAGAGAGGTTTCACAAAGAAATTCAATCAGGGCAAGTACTTATTTGTCAGGGCATCTCAATTTCAGAACTGGAAAAGAAGGATGATGGAATTTTTGATTGGGTATATATTGATACGGATCACAGCTACGAAACTACAGCAAAAGAATTAGAAATTTGTCGAAAAAAAGTTAAAAAAGGTGGCATCATTGCGGGTCACGATTATGTGACAGGGGCCTGGGCGTCCAATCGCAGATACGGAGTTGTTGAGGCTGTGAATGAATTTTGCATCAAATACAATTGGGAAATGATTTATTTAACGATCGAACAACACCGGCATCTCAGTTATGCGATACGGGAAATTTCTTCCTGATATTCGCTCGTGCTTCAATCATGAGGCCAAACTTTGTTCATGCACATAAACAAAGTTTCATAATTGGAGCAGTGTCCCTACAACCCATATCCCACCTTGGAAAGCATCTGTACCCTGGTGGGGGAATTGGTTGTCCCTCTAGTTCACTTTTCAACCAACCTGGAAATCCGGCTTTCTCGCCGGACAACCTTTTAAAGATATCCTTAAGACACATTGCAAGACAGACCTCTAACCTCTACCCAACCATTGTCAATCCGATCGGCTCCAATATCATGAGAGACAGGTAGTGGATATCCACCCTCTCTAACCAATTACGTCCCACTGAAAACGAACTCTACCGGAAAGCCCGGCCTTGTTTATCATGAACTGGAGATTAGAAAGCTTCCCTTCCCATAAAGTATACTGCAATAATTTCTTATTGATACTCTTGGCGGTGAGCCCCGGAGAGAATAAAAATGCGACCCGGACTATTTGGGAGAAATCGGGGAATAGGCGGACGAACTCGCGGCCGCATGAGTTGGAAAATGCGGCTCATCCCGCTCCTCTTATTCGCAATATACGGACTGTATTTTTTCGTCTCGAACCAGGAAACCGTGCCGTTAACCGGCCGTTCCCAATTGGTGGACATGACCCATGAGCAGGAAATGGCCTTGGGACTCCAGTCCTACCAAGAAATCCTCAGCCAATCGAAAGTCATTCCGGAAGGACAGGTCGTAGATCTGGTCCGAACCATCGGCCGCCGTCTGGCAACCGCGGCAGCAGATGTCGATCCCGGATTCGAATGGGAATTTAATGTCATTGACTCACCACAGGCCAATGCCTTCGCATTACCGGGTGGAAAAACAGCAGTATATACAGGGCTCATTCCAGTGGCCGAAAACCAAAACGGATTAGCCGTCGTCATGGGCCATGAAATCGCCCATGCCATCGCCCGGCATGGTGCCGAGCGCATGGCGCATCAAAAATTAGTCCAGATGGGCACCATCGCCGCCACGGTGGCCGTCGGCGATATGGATTACGACACACAAAGGATGGTCATGGGCGCATTAGGAGTCGGCGCACAATATGGCGTGCTCCTCCCCTTTTCCCGCGACCACGAGTCGGAGGCCGATTACATGGGTCTGCTATTTGTCGCTCGTGCCTGTTTCGATCCCACGGAAGCCCCACGACTCTGGGAGCGCATGGGAGAAGTCAGCAAAGGCAAACAGCCAGCCGAATTCATGTCCACCCATCCCAGCCACGGGACCCGCATCAAACAATTTCAGGAATGGATGCCCGAAGCCCTCGCCCTCCGTGAAAGGCACTGCAGCACAACCTCCCAGTCTTCATAAAAATTCTCTATTGAAAATATTCACAATCCTAACGACTCGCCACTTTTCCTCCTCCGACGCCTGCTCCCTGGCCCTTGGGCGGACGCTCTCATACACCCGCAGCCCCTGTTCGAGCGCAGCGAGTTCTGCCCTCCCTAAGTTCGCGTCCGCCCTCTCCGATTTTGCCAGGGAGGGCGTCATGGGTTTTGGCTACTTTTGCCCGACCAAAAGTAGCTCGGCTGCCGGGCCGAAACCCGACAATACTCGAATATGCGAAGTAATACCAGATAATAAAATGATGCGTTCAAATTTGTAAGAAATTATTCGGAAATACTATTGGGTGGAGGAAGAACTAGGAGCTAAAAATTGAAGAGCCTCTGCAAAGGGTTCAGCCAGGACTTGAAGGCGATTTGATCGTTAAAGAGAATTTCCAGCCCAAGCAACCATCCGGCCAGGTGGACTTGAAGAAGTGCTTCGACAACATTCAACCCCGTATAGGCCAGTAAATTTTTGAGAAAATGAGATCAGGGAGGAAAGAGATTGTCCTGCGTCTCAGCAAACGTAAGCAAAGACTGATTTTTCATCAATCTTAAACCACATTCAACTCCAGTTCCAAATGCAGAAACACAAAATTTGCTACCTCATTTTTTACACAATCCCCGCCTGAGAGAAATTTGTTGACAAATAGCGAAGAGTCTTTCATAAATATTCTCAGGCAAAGCCCTCAAAGCAAGTCGCAGATTGAATCGGACTCCCGCATATGAAAAAAGACCTATCAGGCCAATTGGTGTTTTCGCCAAGCGATCTCATCTGCTATCTGGCCTCACCGTTCGCATCCTGGATGGACCGATACGCCTTGGAGAATCCCGGCGCGGTCACCCCTGATGAGGAAACCGAGGACGGACAACTCATAGCCCAGACAGGGGCGCAACACGAACGCGCGGTGCTCGATGAGTTCAAATCATACGGTGCCAACCTGGTGGAGATTCCAAGGACCGACCCTAGCGTTGCCCGAACAACAACTCTCTCCGCTATCGGCGCCAAGGTCCCCATTATCTATCAGGCGTTTTTGGAACATGAGTCGTTTGCGGGGTTTGCCGACTTTCTTCTGCTCAAGAAATCGGGATGCTATCAGGTGTGGGACACGAAACTGGCCCGCTCGCCTAAGCCGTATTATGCGATTCAACTTTGTTGCTATTCGGAGCTACTCGCTGGCGTCACTCGCGTTCCAATGCCCGAACATTTCGGCCTCATCCTCGGTACCAAGGACCGGGTTGAGTTTCGGATCGAAGACTTCATCCATTACTACCGCCGCATCAAAACGAATTTTCTGACGATGCAGAACGGCTTCACCGGAAATCTCACGGATCGCCCGGAGCCTCTACCGCGAGCCGATCACGGCCGATGGACTTCCCATGCAGAAAAATTCTTTCAGGATACGGACCATCTCGTGCAGGTGGCGGGAATCACGGTAAGCCAACTCAAGAAACTGAAGGAGGGTGGGATCGCCACAGTCGCCGATCTCTCCGAGGCGTTAGGCAGGTCTATTCGCAAACTGGGTGCCGACTCACTGGAAAAGCTTGTCGCACAGGCGCGCCTGCAGTGCCAGACCAGGGCAGACCGGACCGTGAATCCTGATGCCCCGCCGCGCTATGAAATCCTGCCTTCCATTGGTGCGAATGGCGAACCCGTGGGTCTGGCCGCTCTTCCGCAGGACCATCCGGCGGATGTCTTCTTCGATATGGAGGGGTACCCGCTGATGACCGGCGGACTGGAATATCTGTTTGGAGTCTGCACGAGAACCGGACAGCCGGATTCATTTGAGTTCATAGACTGGTGGGCACACAACCGGGAGGAAGAACAGCTCGCCTTCGAGGGCTTTGTGGGCTGGGTCTTCAATCGATGGCAGCGTAACCCCGGCATGCATATCTACCACTACGCGCCCTATGAGGTCAGCGCGGTGCGGCGATTGAGCACCCGTCACGATACCCGTCAGGACGAGGTGGATGCGCTGCTCCGGAACAAGGTATTCGTTGATCTTTTTCAGATTGTCCGTCACGGCCTACGCCTTGGCGAGAATAGCTACTCCCTCAAGACGGTCGAACGCCTCTACCGGCCGAAACGCGCCACCGAGGTTGCCACTGCGGCTGACTCCATTGTGCAATACGCCAGGTGGATCGAAAGCCAACAGCCGGCTGATTGGAACCACAGCCCCATCCTGAAAGATATCCGCGACTACAACCAGGACGATTGCACATCCACGGCAGAGTTGCTGCAATGGTTACGGAAAGTGGTCGTCCAGCATCGAATCACTGGGGTGACCCTGGATTCCGAAAACGCGCCGTCGGAGGCAAAAGAATTGCCGCCGGAGGTCGTGACGCGATTGGAGACCGCTGCACGGCTTCGCACGCAAGGAGATGCCATTTCCCTGATTCTTGCCGATGTGGTCGACTTTCATCGCCGTGAAGAAAAGCCCATGTGGTGGAGAATGTTTGACCGTGCCACCGCAACTCCCGAAGAACTCCGGGATGACCCGGCCTGTCTCCAGGGGATCTGCGCCGTGGGACCTCCCATGCCCGAGAAACTTTCACTGGTACAAGAATACCGTTTCGACCCCTCTCAGGAATGCAAACTGACCTCCGGTGATAAGTCCAAGGTGATGTTCACCCATAACCTGGATGCGAAATTCACCCTCTTGGAGCTGGATACATCCACGGGCAGTCTGAGCCTTAAGATCGGCAAGAAAGCTCTGAGCGAAAAATTTTTAGGCGCGTTCCCCTCGCAGGGTTCACTGCTTCCGGACGAGCATGTCTCGGCAACGGCCATTCAGCTTGCATTGACGGAAGTCGTGACCAGACACCTCTCACGCAACCTCAATGCCCCCGTGACTGCCTTGTTGAACCGAATGCCACCCGTCACACCGCTGCAACAGAACAGTGAGTCTCCAACCGAAACGGCCAAACGGGTGGCGGGATCGATGGGCGGTGGATGCCTGGTCATACAAGGGCCTCCCGGAACCGGCAAGACGTTCACCGCCTCACAGGTCATCACGTCGCTTCTCACTTCCGGCAAAAAAATCGGTGTCGCATCCAACAGCCACAAGGCCGTGATGAATCTTCTCACCGCCTGTGGCGAAGCCGCTCAAGAGAGTGGTTGTCAGCTCCAGGGCATAAAAGTCGGAGGTGACGCCGAAGATCCCTTGTTTACCTGCAACCCCGGCTTGCATTACATCAAGGACAGCAACACCGCATACCAGGCTTACACCGGCGGGGTTGTCGGCGGAACGGCTTGGCTCTTTACCAGACCTGAGTGGGAAGATGCACTCGACTTCTTGTTTATCGATGAAGCCGGACAGGTTGCCCTCGCCAACGCCATCGCGATGGCTCGATGTGCGAAGAACCTTGTTCTCCTGGGTGATCAAATGCAACTTGAACAGCCGGTGCAAGGCTCCCATCCCGGCGATGCGGGTCTTTCGGCCCTCCAATACGCGCTCAAAGATCTGGAAGCCAGCCAGCCCGACTCTCCTATCATGCATGCCGTGATACCCCCCGGCTACGGGCTTTTCCTCGGCGAATCCCGGCGTATGCACCCGGCCGTCTGCCGATTCATTTCGGAGAGCATGTATGAGGGTCGCCTTCAGTCACATTCCGACTGCGCCCGGCAGAAGATCGTGGTCCCGCCTGGCGCCAACGGCCTCATCGCTAGCGAAAGCGGGATCCTGTTCAGCGGCGTGGAGCACGATGGCAATATCCAACAGAGTGAAGAAGAGATTGAACGGGTCACGGCGATTTACCACGCACTCCAAGGACGTCTCTACACCGACATGAACGGCGGCACCAAACCACTGGCATTGGAGGACTTTCTTTTCATCGCTCCCTACAACGCGCAAGTCCGCGCACTTCAGATCGCCCTCCCAGACGGCGCCCGCGTTGGAAGCGTTGACAAGTTTCAAGGGCAGGAAGCCCCGGTCTGCATCCTCTCACTCTGCTCCAGTTACGGTGAATACGGTTCACGCGGTCTGGCCTTTATCCTTGACCGCAACCGGGTGAATGTGGCCATCTCCCGGGCGCAATGCCTGGCCATTGTGGTTGGTGATCCCCGAATCGCCGGCACGCCTCCCGGCTCCCTGGACGACATGAAACTCCTCAACCTGTTTTGCAAGTTGACCGATGCGACCGCCTCCAGATGAACCCAAAATCGCCTCTTCTGTCATTATGAATTGAATTCTGGTTACCAGTACCAAGGGCTTTCTCAAGATCCTTCGTGAACTTTAAATTCTCGCCATGGCCGACTCTTGATGAAATCTTATTGACAGACGATTACAGCCATCTCTTTCAAGGAGTCGCCCCTTACCCCCTCCCCATTAATCAGTAAAGTTAATTTCTTTCCTGTAATTGACCGAAAAGCATTCTGGGAAGGAGTGACTCGAAAATTCCGAAACGGGAACCTACAAAGGCAGAGTTTAAGATAGGCCGTTCCATGAAACGGTAGTTGAAGTCTAAAATCCGAAATGGGTTAACGAGTGGAAAGACTTATTCAGAAGGCCAACTGTCCATCATGTGGCAAGACATTTGGTCTGCATCTGAGTTTTCAGATAATGGCCTGGCCCGAGAGTTTTGTCTGGTGCCGACATTGCCGAAATATACTTTATTTGCCTCTTCGGATCTATCTAATGAGTGGTCTTATTTTTTTAATTTGTTTTTTATTCATATGTTTGTGTCTTACGCTTCTTTTACAAATAATTTTTAAGGGAGAGATGGAGCCCCTAAAAGCTATTGTGGGAATTGTAATATTTATTTCTGGGATTTTATGTGGTGAAATTGTGAGCTCTCAACTCATCATACGGTGGATCGCCCAACAAAAGAGTAAGTAACGAAACCGACTCCAAATTGAGTTCCCTGTTTTATCCAGGCTTTAACCTTTAATTCACATTTTTTTAGAGGAAGACGTGCCCAACACCCTAGCCCACATCGGCGTGCAAGGCTTTCTGAATCAGGCCGTTAAACCGGGAATCGACCCTAAACTAGTGTGCCTGGGTTGCTTGCTTCCGGACATTCCATGGATTTTCCAAAGAGTCCTGCTGGGAATCATGCCGGGAGGCGACCCTTATACCATTCGACTCTACTGTATCGCTCAAGCATCCTTATTCGTCACGTTGGTGTTATGCGGAGCCTTGGCCTTCCTTTCAAAAACGCCTAAACCCGTATTCATGATTCTAGGCGTCAACGTCCTCCTTCATCTCGTACTTGATGGCCTTCAAACCAAATGGGCCAATGGAGTTCATTTGTTTGCCCCTCTGTCATGGGACTTATGGAATGTGGGGTTATTCTGGCCGGAAAGTCTTCCAACCTATATCATGACCGGGGGAGGCTTACTCTATATAGGATGGCAATGGCAAAAGGGAATATCACAGCCTCTCCCATTCTCGCCCTGGTCTCCTCTCAAAGTATCGATATCGGCGTCGTTACTCATCCTGTATTTCGCGCTGCCTTTGGTGATAATTGAAGGACCTCGAAACGCCAATAACCATTTCGTTCTAACACTTGAAGAAACGGAGGCTCGTCCAGGGCGTCCTCTGGAATTGGATCGATCTTCCTATGAGAAGACCCCGACGGGCGATATGATTGGTCTATTCAATGGTGAAGAAATTAGAAGCACTCAAGAAATTCTAGATCACTCCGCTACTGTTTCGATTCGGGGACGTTTTGTCACGCCCACCCAACTGGATGTTCTTGAATTTCACGAACACTACAGTTGGTTCCGTGATACTGGCAGTTACCTGGGTATCCTTCTTCTGTTAGGCATGTGGTTGGGAGCTTTCATCAAACAGGGCCTGCTCCACTCTTCAAGCAAGTCGGATCATCATTCTAGTTATCAGCAGGAATAAACGACCAACCAGACTGATCCTGAAGGGCCACTACTTCTCTTGCACGATATCAGGAGAGAGCACATCTATAGTGAGTTTGACAGGAAAGAGTGTGTAGGTGTCAGAGCGGTGTCGAACTTCCTTTAGAAGCGTTTCGATGCGAGGCTCGACCATTTCTTCAAACGATTTCCCCCCATTTGTTTCCACGATGATCGGTTTTGAAAAATCTACAAGATCTTGATTCAGAAACAGGGAATAGCGGCGAATACGATTGGTGCTTACCACGATCTTGTTGGGAGCTGTGACCTGAGCGTGTAATTTGGCATACACCTCTCCCGTGATAAATTCATCTCGGCTGTCAATCAGGTTTTCGGTAAAGGCGGCAATCTGATCCGTCATATCGATTCGCACCCACGAGAACGGTGTGAGGTGGGTGGCATCACGAACCAAAGAGACGGTCCGTGGCAATGGCTCTCGTTGTTGAGCATCAAACCACCTCATCAGTTCCGGCAAGGCCTGCTTGGGGAAAAAATGCCCTCCCGCATGGGGATGCGTCCAGGTATGCTCCTGGTACTGATATGCGATGCCACGGCGCTCCATCTCTTTCACCAAATCGCGACTCAACTGCACAGGCATAACCTGATCCGCCGCGCCGTGAATGACATAGACGGGCGTATGAACTAAATTTTCAACGAAAGGAAACAACACATCATCAATACCACTGGCCATCGGCGCGATTCCCGCAAAGCGATCCGCATGATGCATCCCGATAATCCAGGTTCCAATACCGCCATTAGACATGCCGGTGAGAAAAATTCGGTCCGGATCGATATGGTAGTCTTTCTGAACCTCCTGTAAGACCTTTAACACCAGATCCTCGCCGTATCTGGTCCACCATGACCCCATGGTCACCGAAGGACAGGCCAGAATATATTTTTCACCCAAACGTGGAATCCAGCGATCCAGGTAGGCTTCACCCGTGAACCCTGCCCCATGCAAACACAGTATGAATGCCATCGGCTGTTCAGGTGAATAGGAAGGAGGAACATACAAGGCATACTCAGTATCCACTCCCCTCACCCGGATAGAGCGATGCGGTTGGGCCCCAACCGGCTGAGCCTCATATAGGGTCGGCTGCTGAAGAATTTTTGAAATGGATTCAACATTGGCCTCAGGCATAAGTTGAATGTCGGCTAACAGCTTGTTGGCTTTTTCCGGAGAGTCTTCCTCCGCATATTCTTTCACCAATGAGGACAAACTCCTGCCCGAAAACTCTAAGGCCTCGCTCTTTTCCATTTCCTTAGGGGAATGGGCCATAATGGGAAAAGCCATCAGAACCACTATTAAGCCAGAAAGCAGGATAATTAAATTTCTCATGCCGTGTTATCCTAACAATTTTGAGAATGAACCCTTTCACATCACTGAAGGTTCAGTACTTAATCTTCTCATATTTTGCGGGACATTCCTATGGGCTCAGTGCCACAGTCGGACGATAAAAATTCCTGAAAACTTCAAAAACTATGCGGGGTTTTCGGAGAAGATAGAGGAAGTGGAAAAATCGCTGAAATCGAAATAGACTTTTGGGGGATCATACGGGAATAATGGTTCGAGCCTTTCGAGGTTGCTCGCAGAACAAACCCTTCGGTCAACCGCAGAGCAGACTCTAGAAAATTTTTGCACCTCTCCTTGTCATCTTGAGAGCAATGAAGGATCTGAGCCCAGCCCAAGCCGGCAATGGGTTAGCTAGATGCTTCGCGCTGCTCAGCATGACAATTCAGTTGAGGATGTCTCCCACCTGGTTCTTGTCTTTCCCAGGCAATCAATGGACTTCGCCTGGATCCATCTGCTCTGATTAGTAAGCGCTGTAGGCCGTGGAACCCTATATTCTGCTGTTCCCCAATTTCCCCAGTACGATCTTCCTGAAATGCATTCAGATGGACACCAGCGAGCGCCCGGCAGGGATGACAAACCAGAACGCGACGAATCTAATTCCTGGCGGCAATTTTTCGATAGGCCTCTTGCACCGCCTCCTTACCATGAGTACGCTCCAACCGCCGCACGATAAAATGGCCACGTGCCATATTCTGAAAATGATCCATAAACAGCAAATTGATGGTGGCTCCCCCTGCGGCCCCCAACAACGGGATCGCCTGAGCGGCAGCTTTTTCTGATACTTGAATACTGTACCGTGAGGCAATTTCAGACAGAAACCGGACCAATGCCGGGGCGCCTGAACTCGTTAACCCACGTTCAAGCAAATACTTGCCCGCTTCGGTCATCGCACCCGCTAACGCGGCCCTCACCGCAAAATATCCCGTTTCGGCCCCGTCATCCGCTTGACTGGTGCCTCCCATGGCAAAGACCTCCAAGCAGGCCAGCTTGCTCCCAGCCTCCATAATCGGTTCTCCCTCACTTCTCGCGATATCAGCGATAGACCGCAACATCAGCGTCGTCGAGATCGGCAATTCGACGCTCAATGCCATGAGCCCCATGGCTCCCCCGATTGCACCACTGACGGTCGTCAATACCCGATGAGCCCCATTGGCAGATTGACCTCGATACCGTTCGTCTATACTGGAAACGGCCAGATCTAAGGCTTTATTCAGGGCCTTTTGCGTGGTCGTCAGGAGTTTGTTGGAAAATCCATCGGGCAGCATGGTGATGGCCCTTTCAACCGGCCCTCCGATGAGATTCGTGACTTTGGCAGCAAAGCTGGGGTTTTCTAAGAGATCTACTGCTAATGCTAAATCCTGCCCGTCGACGTGATTGAGAGTGGTCATGAGCGCGATCTCCCCGGTTTTTATGTGCAGAACACAATTGAAGTATTATATGTTAATGGATACCAAACACCGTCAACCTGCCTGTTGTCGATGACTCAGCAGAGCCTCACTGTCGTGGCTCAATTCTTCCCGTGATGAGCCAATCCTTCCCGAGCTTTTTAAGTTGGCAATCAGCTAATGGCCAGGCCCGATCAAGCTTTTTCGGCGATTGCCCGCCGATGAGGCCGATGGCATCCTGTCCCCCGAGCAGCATTGGAGTCATATACAATCTTACCTGATTCACCAGTCCCTGTTGAAACGCAGCGGCATTTACCCTACTACCTCCTTCGATGAGCACCGAGGTGAGACCCTCTTTTCCTAAACGGGATAGACAGGCCTTCAAGGAAACTCGTCCCGCTTGCCCGGGCAACACCCACACCTGAATGCCCCGTTTTCTCAAGTGTGCGATTTTTTGGTGTGGAGCCTGTGTGGTCGTGCACAAAATGGTGGGCTGCTCACCCACCCATCTCAAAACCTTGGCATTGAAAGGAATGCGCAATCGGCTATCAAGGACGACTCTTACCGGTTGCCGGCCCACCCGTCTGTTTGTCATCGTTGTCCCTCTGGCCGACAATTCAGGATTGTCGGCAATGACCGTTCCAACGCCAACCAGAATGGCATCCATCTGGTTACGCAAACGATGGACATCCTGACGTGCACGTTCCCCTGTGATCCACCGTGACTCACCGGTGGCCGTCGCGATTTTTCCATCCAAGGTCATTGCCCCTTTGAGAGTCACCAACGGGCGTCCGGTCGTGATCCAATAGGCATAGACCTCATTCAAATCCCGTGCAGCCTGCTCTAACACCCCAACCGATACCGGAACATGGGCTTGCCGGAGTTGTTGAAGCCCGCGCCCATTGACCTGTGGATTGGGATCGACCATCGCCACGCATATTCGGGCTAAACCGGAATGAATGAGGAGTGGGACACAGGGGGGCGTGCGCTTGTTGGTGTGACAACAGGGTTCTAACGTCACATAGAGAACAGCCCCTCGCGCTCGAGGGCCCGCTTGATGGAGCGCTAAAATTTCTGCATGAGGTTCGCCGGACTGACGGTGATAGGCTTCTCCCACGATCTGCCCATTTTTGACAATCACCGCCCCTACCATGGGATTGGGACTTGTACGCCCTTTCCCCTTGGCGGCGAGGGAAAGGGCTCGCTTCATGTAGGTGTCATCTGATGGGACGGACGTCACCGCCGTTTAGCAGCCGTAGTGCGTTTTTTACGGGGAGGAGACGAAGAAGCCATTTTCTTGGATGGACTCTTTTTACTCCTTGCCTTCGTCACGGCTTTCTTCTTCACTGCGCTCTTCGCTGCCGGCTTCTTTGCGGCTGGTTTCTTCCCGGCCACGACTTTCCTGCTCGTGACTTTTTTTCCGGTTGTTTTTGTGGAGGGTGCCTTTTTAGCCGTTTTTGGTGAGACCGGATTTGGCCGCCACCGTTCGGGGTGTACCGCTGTTACTCGACCTTGAGCGAGGCTGTCGTTGAGTCTCCTCACGTTCGAGCACCGCCACGGCGGCTTGAGCCGCAGCGAGCCGTGCGATGGCGACACGATAAGGCGAACAGCTCACGTAATTCAGGCCTAATTCATGACAAAAGGCCACGGAACTTGGTTCACCCCCATGCTCTCCGCAGATTCCAAGTTTAATTAACGGCCGAGTCTTCCGCCCCTCCTGAATCGCCCATTTCATGAGAGCTCCAACCCCTTCTTGATCCAACACGGCAAAGGGATCGGCGTCCAAAATATTTTCGGCTTTTTTGTCGATCGTGGCCTTACACATCCGGCACACCATTTTTTTCCAATCCACGTTGGTTCGTTGGCAGACCGGACACCGATCCTGGCGATCCAGGTAAAACCCGATATAGGGTCCTGCGTCATCACGGGAAAACCCGAACGTCGTTTGCGTCAGATCATTGGTTCCAAAGGAAAAGAATTCAGCATGTTCGGCGATTCGCCCAGCCGTCACCACCGCGCGAGGCAGCTCAATCATGGTGCCGATCAAGTAAGTCAACTTCATGCCATATTCGGCCATGGTCTTTTCCGCCACTTCTTGAATCAGTTCCTTTTGAGCTTTCATCTCTGACGGCATCCCCACCAACGGGATCATAATCTCCGGCACGATCTTCTTCCCCTCGCGCGCGACTTCACAGGCTGCTTCAAAGATTGCCTGAACCTGCATGCGTGTAATTTCCGGCATGGTTATCCCAAGCCGGCATCCACGAAGACCCAGCATGGGATTATACTCATGCAACTCTTCGACTCGATCCAGGATTCGTTGTTTCTCCTGAATGACTTGAGGATCTCCATTGGTCACTTCCAACTTTGCGATTTCAACCAGGAGATGTTCGCGTTTGGGCAAAAATTCATGGAGGGGTGGATCGAGTAACCGAATCGTGACCGGAAATCCCTTCATTTCCCGATAGAGTCCAATAAAGTCCTGGCGTTGAAGTGGTAACAGCTGCTCTAAATACAACTCCCGCTCTTCTCTGGAGGATGCCAGGATCATTTGCTGCATGATGGGTACGCGGTCTTCGGCAAAAAACATATGTTCGGTCCGGCAGAGCCCGATCCCTTCGGCCCCGAATCCTCGTGCGATGTGCGCTTGTTCGGGAATGTCCGCATTGGATCGAATCTTCAGCACTCTGAACGCATCGGCCCATTTCAAAATCGTCGAGAAATACTGATACTTTTCAGAATCTTTCTGATCCATTCTTCCCTGAATGACTTGGATCACTTCGGAATCCACCACGGGAATGTCTCCCGCATAAACCTGTCCGGTAAACCCGTTCAAAGAGAGAAAATCTCCTTCAGACAGAATCATGGATCCAAATTGCACCTTTCCGTTCGATAAAACTTCCACGGCATCACAGCCGGCTATACAGACTTTTCCCATTTGACGGGCCACCACAGCCGCATGCGAGGTCATCCCGCCCTTGGCCGTCAGAAATCCTTCCGCTGCATGCATCCCATGAATATCATCAGGACTCGTCTCATGACGGACCAGAATGGTCCGTTCTCCCCTGGCTTTCATGGCCACAGCTTGATCCGGGGTGAGAGCAATACGGCCGGCCGCAGCTCCCGGACCCGCTGGGAGCCCTTTACCGACTGACTGAAATTTCGCCTCATCACTGCTTTCGAAAATGGGGTACAGATATTGGGAAAGTTGTTCCGGGGCAACCCGCTTCACGGCTTCTCTCCGGTCGATGAGCCCCTGACGAACCATATCTACGGCAATCCGAACCGCAGCAATACCCGTCCGTTTTCCAATCCGGGTTTGCAGCATATATAATTTTCCCTCTTGGATCGTGAATTCCAGATCGAGCATGTCCCGATAATGTTTTTCCAGGGTACGCTGGGTCTTAATGAGATCCTTATACGCCTCCGGCAACGTGTCCTGTAACGCGACGACCGGCAGGGGAGTTCGAATACCAGCCACGACATCTTCGCCCTGGGCATTCAACAGACACTCGCCAAAGAAAACCGGGACCCCGTTCGCAGGATTTCGGGTAAAGGCCACCCCCGTCCCGCTGGTATCGCCCATGTTGCCGAACACCATCGACTGGACATTGACGGCCGTTCCCCATTCATCGGGAATATCGTAGAGCCGGCGATATGTGACGGCACGATCCCCAAACCAGGAATCAAACACCGCATCCACCGCCATCCGTAGTTGTTCGAATGGATCTTGCGGAAAATCTCGCGCGGTTTCGGTTTTGACCAATTCCTGATACTGCACTACTAACTGCGCCAAGGCGTCTTCAGTCAAATCGGTATCGTGCTTGACTCCTTGTGCTTGTTTCATCGCCTCCAGAGTGTGTTCAAAGCGCTCGCGGGGAATGCCCATCACCACGCTGCCGAACATCGTGATGAACCGCCGGTAGGCATCAACGGCAAACCGGTGATTGCCGGTTTTTTTGCCCAAACCCTGAACCGTCTGTTGGTTGAGGCCGAGATTCAATACCGTATCCATCATACCGGGCATCGACGCTCGTGCCCCTGACCGTACCGACACCAGCAACGGATTGTCCGGATCGCCGAGCCTGGCCTTCATAGTTTTTTCGACCTGCCGCAGGCCATTCAGCGCCTGATCCCACATCCCGGCGGGAAAGCGTTTTTTGGCATGAAAGTATTCCACACAGGCTTCAGTGGTAATCGTGAACCCGGAAGGAACAGAAATTTTCAGGTTGGTCATTTCAGCCAAACCCGACCCTTTCCCTCCTAAGAGTTCCTTCATGTTGCCGGATCCTTCGGCTTTGCCGCCGCCAAAGAAATAGACATATTTTTTGTGCCGCATTTCTTCGCTCTCCTTTACCCGACCCATCGGCCCTTCGAAAAAAAAGACGTCGTCACAGGAGGAGACTGAATGTCTGACATTCTTCTCCCAACCATTCTCCCCGCTGAATGGAGACCCTCACGGGCCACAGTCTTTTTTCTTAAAGATGCCTGAGACAGGCGTGGTGTTTGAATATGAATATATGAGCTGGCTGTCAGAACAAAGGTAGGATACACGAGCATTCAGGTTGAATGATGATTTACAGATTGAAGACGGTCCTGATATTTGGCTATCAGCATCTGCTTGGTCCACATGCCGGAAATTATGACAACTATGGCAAAAATCATGAGCGCAATCAATCGGTAATTCTCGGCCGGGTTCCCGGAGACGTATAGGTTCCCATCCGGCCCCATAGCCAGGGTTTTTCCTTCCGGCAACTGATGCGTTTCACCCGAGATATCGGAAAAATCAAGCCATTCGGAGCAGACCTTCACTAACCCATCCACGCCCACAACCTTTAACCAGGTGACCTGGACACAATGCCCATTCACGGGATCGTAGAGTTCCGATTTTGATACGATTTTTTCTAAATCAACTCCGCTCACCCACAGACCTGCCAGGATTAAGGCATTGCAGCCGATAATAAGGGCTACCGTGACGACCAAAGTGAACCGCTTCAGCCGTCTTGCAATCTCGGGGCTCTCTACACGGTCTGTCCCATCCCCCATCGGATGTTCCTTCCCATGACCGTCTCGCTTTCACAGTGGCGGCCAGGAATCTTCTTCGATCAATGACTGTTATCCACTTGCCGATTGCAGACAGGACAAATCAGCTACCGTGAGAAACAGGTCATCCGTTGCCTTTAACAGGGAAAGGCGATTGGCCCGTGTCTGTGGGTCTGAATCATTGACCATCACGGCTCCGAAGAACTCATCAATTGGGCCCTTAAGTTCCAACAACGCGTGAAGAGCCTTTCCGTAATTCCGGTCATTGACTGAACTGCGAACTTGTTGTTGCATCACCCCTAAGGCCTGAAACAGCCGACGCTCTGATTCATGGACAAACTGTTCAGGCATGGCCTGCGCGTTGGTCCATTGTTCCTTTTCAACAATTCGGTGAGCCCGCTTAAATCCGATCATCAACGGATCAAAATCCGGTTGAGGCACCATGGCCTCCAAGGCCTGCATGCGTGCGACCAGATCACTCATGTCACAGTCCATCGCATGCGGAACCCGAATGACCGCTTCCATGACATCTTCCCGTAATCCCAGATGTTGCCTGCCATAAAATCGAAGCCGGTCGAAAATAAACGCCACGACTTCTGCCCCAGTCTGAGGGGTACCACGCACCCGCCCACCTTGTCCATCCAAGATCTGCAACGCCCGATTCACCACGGAAGTGATATCCAGCCGGAGTGGCGTTTCTGCAAATATTCGCACCAACCCATACGCGGCTCGACGTAACCCCAACGGATCTTCCGAGCCGGAGGGGGACATTCCGGCCGCAAAAAATGCCACGATGGAATCACACCGATCGGCCACCGCGAGTAGGACACCAGGGAGTTCAGTCGGCAACTGATCTTCTGGAAATCGGGGGAAATACTGTTCGCCAAGTGCGCGGCACACCACTGCAGATTCGCCATCGTGCCTGGCATATTCTTCCCCCATCACCCCCTGAAGGGTCGGAAACTCTCCAACCATTCCGGTCGTCAAATCCGCCTTGGACAGAAGAGCGGCGCGCCGACACACCTCGTCCAGATCCTTTCGGCCAATCTGCTCAGCCATCCATCCGATCAGGTGACCCACCCGATCCACTTTTTGACGCACGGTTCCCAGCTTGTGATGAAAGAGGACGCCCTCTAATGCCGGCACTCGTTCATGCAGCGGGCGTTTCGAATCTTCTTTAAAAAAATGTTGAGCGTCACTCAGGCGGGCTGCCAGGACTCGTTCATTCCCCTTGGTCATGAGCGGGGTGTTTCCCCAGGGCATATTCGTCACCGCAATAAATTTTGGGAGGAGTGCGCCATCTTTTGTCATCAGCGAGAAAAACCCTTGATGCTCTTTCATCGATGAGATCAGGACCGGCTTGGGAACCGCTAAAAACTCCTTCTGAAACGTTCCGAGAATGGTGTGCGGGTATTCCACGCCAAAGACGGCTGCTTCAATCAGCTCATCCCGGTACATGGGGTCAACCTGACCCCTAGCAGAATTAGCCAACAGAGAAACTTCTTGCGTAATGAGACGCCGACGCTCTTCCGGATCAACCAGCACTCCCAATCGCTTCATGGCCTCGATATAATTGTTGGCGGTGGTGAGTGAAAACGTCTGCCCCCGATTTTTGCCTTTCGCCCGATAAAACCGATGTCCTCTTGTCATGGTGCTGGATTGAATTCCGGCAAATTCTACGGAGAGCGATTGATCCCCTAAAAGGGCAACCACCCAGCGAATCGGCCGACCAAATTTAGCCCGCGAGGCATTCCAGCGCATCGCCTTCGGAAAGGCTAGTTTACTTAAGATTTGCGGAAGCGCCCCCGTGATCACCCGTTTGGCCGACTGACCTCTTTGGTGCGTTTTGACCGCCATATAGGGCCCTTTTGGGGTTTCTTGAATACGAAGCTGGTCAACAGGCACTCCTTGGGATTTGGCAAACCCCCATGCCGCCTTTGTGGGCTGTCCCGAAGCATCGAAGGCTGCAGAGGCCGGCGGGCCCAATATGTTTTGAGTCAGGGAAGCTTGCTGAGCTTCCACCCCTTTGGCCAGCAAAGCTAAACGCCGCGGCGTGCCAACCGTCCTCAAGGACTCATACTTTAAACGACTGTCCGCAAAGAGCCGTTGCCCAAGATTTGCCAGGTCTTCCAATGCCTGCGGAAGAACAGCCGACGGCAATTCCTCCGTCCCAATTTCTAACAGAAAAGGTACAGTCTTGGCCTGAGATTTTGAGACCGACTTGGCCTTTACATTTTTGCGGGGTGCTCGTGATGTTACCATAAGCGAATTTGCCATAACCCCGCATTGGGGCATCGATTCATATAACCTTTTGTTTTCTATGAGGACGGGCGGAAGCCGCCGCGTGGCGTAAGAGTGGAAAGCCCATTTGCTCCCGTTGACCAAGATAGGCTTGGGCACATTTCCTGGCAAGATTTCGGACCCTGCCGATATAGCCTGTCCGTTGGGCCACACTGATCGCCCCTCTCGCATCCAACAAGTTAAAGAGGTGAGAACATTTCATACAGCAGTCGTAGGCCGGTAACACCAGTCCCCGTGGGTGTTCCAGTAACTGTTGGCATTCTTTTTCGTAGCGATCAAAGCTGGTCTGAATCAAATCCACATCCGCCGCTTCAAAGTTATAGACGGAAAACTGAACTTCGGACTCATGATAGAGTTCGCCGTATCGAACGTCTTCCGTCCACATCAGGTCATATACGTTATCGACCTGCTGTAAATACATGGCAATGCGTTCCAACCCGTAGGTTAACTCAACCGTCACCGGATCTAACTCCAATCCCCCGATTTCCTGAAAGTAGGTAAATTGCGTGATCTCCATTCCATCCAGCCGGACCTCCCAACCCAACCCCCAAGCCCCTAAGGTGGGAGACTCCCAGTCATCCTGAAGAAATTGAATATCGTGTTGATAAGGATCTAACCCCAAATGGGCAAGGCTTTGGAGGTACAGATCCTGCGAATCCGCAGGAGCCGGTTTCAACACCACCTGATATTGGAAGTAGTGCTGAAGGCGATTCGGATTATCTCCATATCGTCCATCGGTTGGTCTTCGACAGGGTTCGATATAGGCCGCACGCCAAGGCTCCGGGCCGATCGCGCGAAGAAAGGTCGCCGGATTAAACGTCCCAGCCCCTTTTTCAGTGTCATACGGCTGAGTCAAAATGCAGTGGTGAGATTTCCAAAACTGATGAAGGGAGAGAATAATTTCTTGAAAGGTCACAACACTTGACCTTGGCCCCTAGGTTGACCCTGGAACAGCCGAGCAATGATGTACGCCATGAATATTCCGTTCGTTCTCTTGTTCTCTATATGTAGAGAGAAAAATTTTACCGTAGCAATAAACCCTATACCAGTCAAGATAATCAGATTGGAAACAGTCCATACGCGGAAGAGATCAGGAAAGAAGATTTTGACGTGCGCACCTTGTTTTTTTCTGGAGTCTCAAGTATATTTCGCGACTTGTTTATCCATTGAGGAGGGGTTCGACCAATGAAACCATTTTCTACAATGTTCCTCTATGCTTCCTTCGGCCTCGCAACCTTGACCATGGGCTGCGCTGAGATGAATGGCGGCGCCACGGGTGCAAGTGGCTCGGCAGCTTCACCAGCTTCATCTTCGTCAAGCGCTGAAGCCACAGCCGTGACGACAGGACCGACTCGAGTCTCTTCTGGCACGCAAGGCGACACGCTTGAAGCGTGTGTTTCACGGATACCTAGTGATGCAACTGATGGCCAACGCATGATCGCCACGATGAGTTGCGAACGTGACGCCAAGGCCAGAACCTCCATTGACGCTGTCCCAGGAAAATAAGATATTGCTTGCTGGTGACTGACTGACACCAGCAAGCATTCTGTCAGTCGTCTCCATTCGCATTTCTAAATTTCGCTAGACAATAGAAGTCTCTCAGGTCTTTTCGACCTAAGCCAATAAAAAATCCAAGGCTTTGCAGTGGTCTGACGTTTTTTTTGTGCTTTCCTCGTTAAAGCATTCATAATTTTGAGGAACGATCTTTGACGAAGATCGTCCCCTCCATGCCGGTGTGTCCTTTTATCCAACAACGAAAGGGATAGAGACCGGCAGACGCGGTGAAAGACAATTCAATCGATTGACCAGGCTCAAGGACAATGGCATTGGCTTCTTGAAGCGCCACCATTGGCTGATGCCATAGGACGCCAGCCTCCGGCCCGAACAATTCCCGGCTATGAAACACATGTCGTTCCCGTCCCTGATTCCGAATCAGAAGACGAAGAGGCTGGTCGGCTACCCATTCAATCCTCGTAGGATTAAATCGAAACTCTTCAGCCGTCACCAGGATAGTGGATGAACCACCCCATTCACAGGAACCCTGCAGAACGAGGCAAGAGAGGCAACCGATCATCCACCCCATTCTCGGGTGGGCCTTGCGGCAAAACCACCGCGGGGGGAGGATCCATTTTCCAAATTTCATCAACACCTCCAGAATGAGACCCATCCAAGCCCCCTATTCCGAAACACAATCCTGACCTCGAATCGCCTCCTGATAAAAATCACATGCATAGGACAAGGAAGTTCTGACATAATGGTCCATGTCCTCATCTATCGTCCTCAAAGGAATCCAGTTGTCCGCACGATGCGGGGTGACGGAAACGGAAAGACAGCAACCTCAACCTCTTCTGGTCGATCTTACCTTCCGATGCCCCAATCAATCGGCCTTTCAGAGTGATCAAATTTCCGATACGGTCGATTACGGAACAATCACGCAACGAATTCTAGACATTGGGGAAGGGCAGGCCTTTTCGCTAATTGAAACATTGGCGGAGAGAATCTGCCAAGCCTTGCTTCATGAATTTCCCATTTCCCGTCTCAAAATATGGGTCAGAAAAATCCGCCCTCCGTTGAAGAGCATTGAGGGGTCTGTCGGGGTCCAATTGATTCGATCGCGCAAACCAATCGCCTCCACTGATCTCAGGCATCTTTCTCCATTTCTAGTAGACCAAATCTCCCGACTTCCTCACGGAACGGTGTTGGATGTGGCAACGGGACGAGGTCGTCATGCCATGTATTTGGCTTCCAAAGGGTTTTCGGTTCATGGCATCGATCGTGATGCCGACGCGCTGCATGAGCTTCAGGAGCAAGCCCAAGAAGCGGCCTTACCCTCGATAACGACGGAATGCATAGACTTAGAGGCGAACCCGCAATATCCACCGGACTTGGGCACAGCGGTGTACGATGCGATTATCGTCTTCTTCTATTTGTACCGGCCGCTCTTTCCTCAACTGGTTAACGCCCTGAAATCCGGCGGCGTCATCATGTATGAAACCTTCCTTCTGGACAACCATATTCAACGGCAACACCCGCGACGAAAAGAGTTCTGTCTGGAAACCAATGAATTACTCACCCTTCTTCAAGGCCTTAGAATTCTCCATTACGACGAAGGGGATCATGAAAACTTTTCAGCACGGGCGTTTACCGCACGCATTTTGGCACGAAAACCATAAAACCCAACCGATCTCATGAGCCGTATCGACCTGCATACTCACACCCATTTCTCGGACGGGAGTGTTTCACCCACCGCACTCGTGGAACTTGCTCATCAACAAGACGTGAGCATCCTGGCCATTACCGACCATGACACGACTGAGGGGCTCCCGGAAGCCATGGAAGCCGCTCATCATCTCCCGATTGAAATCATTCCCGGTATTGAATTAAGTACAGAGTTTCAGGGGCGGGAAACGCATATGCTCGGCTATTTCATTGATCTCGCTGATCCTCAGTTTCAAGCCAGACTCGAGCAGCTTCGCGCGACACGCGTTGATCGCCTTCACCACATCCTTGACCGGCTTCACACCCTCAAAGTGGAGATTTCTCTCGCTGAAGTGGAGCATGTTGCCGGAGGCGGAACTATGGGTCGCCCACATATCGCACACATGTTAATTGAAAAGGGCTATGTGAAGGGGATGAAAGAAGCTTTCGATCGATTCCTGGGAGTCAGAGGCGCAGCCTATGTTCGGCGAGTTGTCCCAGAGGCGGCTGAAATCATGACGTGGATTACTGAGGCCGGCGGCATCCCAATCCTTGCTCACCCCTATTGGGAGGGATTAGGTGCCGATAAGACGACGGACTCATGCCGGACGTTAGTGGAGCAGGGATTACGAGGGCTTGAAGTCTTTTATGGTACGTTTTCCGCTCGCCAAATTTCAATCAATCTTAACTTAGCCCGCAAATTCGATTTACTCATGACGGGAGGCAGTGATTTTCACGGCGCCTTCAAGCCTGATATTTCGGTCGGAACGGGGCGCGGTTCGTTACGGGTTCCTCCCAAGTTGATCGATCACTTACGTCAGGCGGCTGGCCGGTCAGACCCCCTAAAAATGAACGAGGCTCCATGACCGCCCCAGGAGGATTTTTAATTGTCAGTGGCTTCCACAATATGATTTTCAAATCGCGTGCAGCCCTCAGCCAGCAGGCGATTGGTCAACAATTCCCCCGGCCACTCAATTGGCAAATCTGCCGTAAACACCCACACATCCGGCGATGTCCAAATCGGTCCATGGTCTTCAGGAAGATCCGGATCAAACAGATCGGTCCATACAGGCATATACACGCCATTCCCGCATTGGGTATGCAGATGCACCACGGTTCGGCTTCGAACCGGGCCTTCCAGGTCATGCCACACGGCAGCGGTTTCATCAGCCAATCGATGAAGACGAACGGCGTTTTGTGCATCATACAAGGCATAGGCCGCGTAATTAGGAGCCTCCAGGAGTTGCGGCGCCTTGGCGACTTCGGGGCATTGACTCACCAGATGATCCATAATAGCCTGACAGTCGTCTTCGGAAAGGGCTTCCGGCAACGTCGTATCAGGAACGCCAAGAATTTCAAAAAATAAAAATGCGGTGGCTTCAACGGGTGGATGAAGCCTCGCCGCAATCGTCTGACGTGGCTGTCCTTCAGCAAGGTTTGAAATATGGTCGTGAATCTTCTGCAAGCTTAAAAATTCCAATGTGGAATCGGTGAGAAGCCTCGGTTCGACCGTGATCACCGCCCCTGGCGGGACATGCAGATGTTTCCGCAACAAATCCGCCGTTTCCACAGGGTCAATTTTCAATTTCAAAGGATACTCCAAATTGGCTTGGAGTGATAATTCAAACGAGGCAAGAATCCCATACATCTCGCTGTCTTCGCTCTCATCCTCCATCAGACAGGAGCTGGCCGCTTCCGCCAGCAAATCAAATAACCACTCCGCCATACTTTCGTCTAAGGCTGCAAGAACGGTGAGAACCTCATGTTCACGATCCTGATCTAGTAAGGCCTGCAACACTTCAATGGCCAAACTGGGATCCCCATGTTCATGCCGCCGGGCATTAATGAGATGAATCAAATCCCTGGTAAGGGGATCAGGACGATACCAACTAGACATTGCATTCATGGGTTTTCACGATTCCAGGCGAAAGTAAAAATTTTCTGAGAAGGCCGATCATCAAAATTTCCAAAGTATTTTCACATGACTGGAACCCGTTTGCCAACTCACTACTCTCCAATGATCTTCACCAACACCCGCTTGCGACGTCTCCCATCAAATTCCGCGTAAAAAATTTGTTCCCATGGACCAAAGTCCAATCGTCCCTTGGTGATAGCCACAACGACTTCCCTGCCCATGATTTGACGCTTGATATGAGCGTCACCATTGTCCTCCCCTGTTAGATTGTGCCGGTACGTACCCGTCTGCGGCACAAGGCGCTCAAGGAACTGTTCATAATCCTGCAGCAACCCGGCTTCGTCATCATTAATATAGACACTCGCAGTGATATGCATGGCATTCACCAGGACAAATCCCTCTTTGATCCCACTTTGTTGTACCACACGTTCCACCTGAGAGGTAATATTCCGATACTCCCTTCGTTCTTTAGTCTGAAACCAGAGTTCTTCCCGATATGATTTCATGTTCCCTCCCCAACCACAGATTCCATCCGAGGTGTATTTTCCATAACGCTGATCCCGATATCAATCCTCATGGCCAGGGACAACAGGCCACTCGAATTATTTTATCCTCGGAATGGACTGGATCGTTTCATCCTCTGCGCTCTGTTCGCCATAAGAAGAGACCATGTTCCCTCATCAATATGCTGGGAAGATTTGACAGGAAATAGAAGTGATGTTAATAAACTTCATGAATGGGTATTTCTTCGTACACGACCTGCTGATTTGGCAATTTCATACCACGCCAATCCGGCACTGACACTGCTTGCAGACCTCACGACAAAAAGGAGATAGGCATGATGACCTCGACAATCGGTGCGGTGTTCTCCCCAGAACAACCTTCTCGATGGAACGTGCTCTTTGCCCAGGAGACTGACAAAGACTTGGAATTTGACGAAGGATTGGAAGAGGACGATCTCAACCAATCCAAGCCTCCTTCAAGGAAACCGCTTCTCTGGATTGTACTGTTATTGCTGATTGTTGGAGTGGCCTATTGGGCTCTCAACTCAAATACCTTTTTGCCTCAAGGGACTACCACCGATACGGCTGCCAGCACCAGGAATCAAGACCAGACTGGCATCACACCTCCAACGTTTCACGAAAATCAGGAAGTGTCGCTGACAGATACTCTTGGGAGGTCCCTGCTGATGGGTGATCCTGCCAACACCACTCCCGGTCCCATCGTGAAACCAGGAGAAACACTCACGATTCTGGATGGAGCCTATCAGTCAACCGGATGGGTCTACCAGGTTCGAACGCCAACGGGAAAAACAGGTTGGATCTCTGCCGAAAAACTCAGGTCACAGACCCAAAATACAGGAAAGGGTTCCACCCAATAAGAAGGAACCCTCCAAATTTTTCAACGCGTTGGTCGCCTTGAGTCACT
This sequence comes from Candidatus Nitrospira allomarina, assembly GCF_032050975.1. Lineage (NCBI taxonomy): Bacteria > Pseudomonadati > Nitrospirota > Nitrospiria > Nitrospirales > Nitrospiraceae > Nitrospira > Candidatus Nitrospira allomarina. The sequence continues at coordinate 4,159,027 of NZ_CP116967.1, forward strand.
TAAAGGATCAAGAGTTTGGTTATCGAGAATCATCCGGTGTTCTGTTGAATCAACTGCAAAACATTCCACAACATCCTGGATATTACCCGCCCAACATGCATTGAAGAGGCTCGCAATCCTTGCTACCCTGGTCTCTTGCTCACGGTGGTGTCTTCGCCAATGAGATCGTTGTCATAATGGAGCCCAGTGCCCCACCTATGAGTCACCAAGCGCTATGCGAAAAAATAAGGGAGTCCTCTACATAACCGTCTAACGCGGTAAGGAGCGAAGACGCCGTTGGTGGCCTAATCCACACTCCTTGTTCTGGGATAGGAAAATCGCCGTCATCCAGTTATTCATTTGTTCCCTCGGTTCATGATCATTGCCTGGACACCGCCTTTGGGAAATACTCCATGAAGCCCATGACTCCTATTGAAGCACAGACGTTCTGCACCAAATATACAAAAGAAAGTGGCAGCAACTTCTACTACTCTTTTTTGTTCCTGCCACAGCAACGGCGGGAAGCCATGTACACCATTTATGCCTTTTGCAAAATGGTGGATAGCGCCGTTGATGAACCGGCCCCGGGAAGCCATCCCATCGAAGAAGTCCGCAAATGGCGACAAGAGGTGACGGCCACCTATCATGGCCATCCGACCCAACCGGTCACATTGAGCCTCGCCGCCCACTTGCAGACCTTTGACATCCCGGAAACTCTCCTTCAAGAATTAATTTCTGGTGTAGAAATGGATTTGACTACCAATCGGTTTGCGACGTTTGCCGATCTGTATCAATACTGCTACAGGGTCGCTTCAGTGGTTGGACTGATTTGCCTCAAGATTTTCCAAACCAAATCCCCTGCGGCGGAGGACTATGCGGTCAACTTGGGATTAGCATTTCAATTAACGAATATTCTTCGTGATCTCAAGGGGGATGCCGAGCAGAACCGCATCTATCTTCCGCTCGAAGACTTACAGCGTTTTGGTTATTCGGAACATGCTCTTCTGCACCAGCAAAGGTCGCCCGCGCTGGTTGAACTTCTGAAATTTGAATGCGAAAGAGCTCGCACCTATTACCGCCAAGCTCAAGAAATTCTCCAAACCCTTCCCCCCTCCGATCAAAAATCGCTGGTGGTTTCGGAAATCATGCGTGGAGTTTACAGCCGCATTCTCAAACAACTCGAAGACCCGCACTACGAGGTGTTCGGCCCACGGGTTCGAGTCGCCCCCCTCCAACGACTCGGGATTGCCGCTCATATTTGGATTCGGTCTTTTCTTTCCCATAACATTGCTCCATCAGTGTGACACACCACATTCTGATACTGAGCGGAAATCTGCCAGGATTACTCGCGGCTTATCGGCTCATTCCCTACGGATTCCGGATCACCATTCTCGAAGACGACAACCCTGTCTCTCCGGCACCATCATCTCCCCCATTTGCAAAATCGATAGAACCGGATCATCCACCATCCCTGCAACGCCTCACGACGCAGCCCTCCCCACTCATTATCCCACGGTATTACCATGCCACATGGGGACTTTTTCAGGAACTGGCCTTTGAGCACGCAGCCCAATGCATTCAACCGGTGGACCTGGAATTTGGGACATCCGAAGGTCAACCACTCACCCTCTCCAACGCGAAGGGCATTGCGACACTTCACCCCATGATCCGACTCGCCGGATTTCGTGCTCTTCCCTGGTCAGATCGCTGGCACTTGATTAATTTTTTAGAAAAAAAATGGGAAGAACCCCGTTCCCCGGATCACCACCCTGACATGCTCACCGTTGAATCCTGGCTGATTTCCGCTCAACAATCGGCTCTTGCACGACAACGTATCTGGAATCCATTCTGTCGATTGTTTTTAGGATGTGATGTGACCCAGGCATCACTGGGGTATTTTCTGGAAGTACTTTCTCGATTCTGGTTATCCAAACCAAATGGACCAGAAACATTCTTAGCCTCACCTGACATGCAGAGCCATCTTCAACAAAAACTCAGACATGTCCTAATAGAAAAAGGGGTCACGTTTTATCCTTCAAACGCCATCACCGCTATCCATGCCGACACCGAGCGGATTCAAGTCATTGGCCTGGCTACAGGCGAACGCCTCAACGCCGACATCTACGTCTCGCCCCTTTCCCCTCCAGAGCTTCTTCGACTCCTGCCGGAAAGAGCCCCGGCTCGCTTTTCGTGTTTTTCCCATTTGGCTCAACTGCAAGAATCATCAGGAACACTTGTCCGATTGACCCTTAACGACACACTTCTTCCTCCTCGGCTTATCCTTAATACCGGTGTATTTGATTGGGTTACCAGCCAGGCAGTTCAGCATACTGATGGCGCCAAAACGTCTATCACGGGCTTCAACCTTTCCCCTCCGCAATCCTCAGGACATACCGACGACTGGCTGAAAGAAACGGTCTGGCCTCATATCAAAAAAATACTTCAAATCTCTCCTGAGCAATCAATCCCGTCCGGTGAGCCATCCGTCACGCAATCAGCTTACCCATATCTTCCTTGCCTGACTGGTTACCGCACCTTTCGCCCTCTGCCCAACACACCCATTCCCAATCTTTTTCTTGCCGGCCCCTGGACGGCCACCCCACTCCCCCCTTCTCTGGAAAGCACGGTCCTGAGTGCCTATGCCTGTGCCAGGGCTGTGACTGAATGGGTCCAGGCGTCTTCACATTGACATACTAAACCGTCAAACCTAAGATCCCCTCTCAATGGATCTTCATGAACTCAAATCATCCCTGCACGACTGCCGACGATGTGGATTGTGTTCAGGACGCACGCAGGTCGTGTTTGGGACAGGGCATCCTCAGGCTGACATCATGTTTGTCGGAGAAGCCCCGGGCTTTTATGAAGACCGGCAGGGAGAGCCTTTTGTCGGGGCGGCAGGAAAATTACTCAACGAGTTACTGGAATCTATCGGGCTCAGTCGGGGGGATATTTTTATTGCCAACGTCATTAAATGCCGGCCACCCAACAATCGAGATCCTCTTCCAGAGGAAATCGAGACATGCAAACCGTTTCTGCTTCAACAAATCGAACTCATCAAACCTAAATTGGTTTGCACTTTAGGAAACTTTGCCACACAGACGTTATTGGAAAGAAAAGTCGGTATCACCAAAGTGCGTGGGCAGGTCATCCGAATGCCCAACTTCATCGTCTTCCCACTGCTTCATCCGGCAGCCGCACTCCACCAGGGAAATCTGCGAATTCCTCTCAAGGAAGATTTCCAGAAACTGAAGACGGTTCTGGAAGAAATGAGCAAAACTCCCACCCTCCCGCAAACCGCGTCACCGCCAACCCTTCCCCCATCAAAAGCCTCCTCCAAAGAAGAGACCTCAGCCGAGCCTCCTACACAAATGAGCCTGTTCTAGAAACCATTTAATCAATTTACTGGCAGAGGCTGGGGTTCGGCCCAGCAGCCGAGGTTTTGCCTGATGCGTCTCGAAGAGCGCGACCTTTGTTGTGGAGGCAAAAGGACCCAAAACCATTGACGTCCCGCCCGGCCTCATAAGATTGATCAGACGCGAAGGGCGGAGACGGGCTAACTCGCGGCGCTCACACAAGCCCGCCAAGAAAAAGAGCGTCCGATCATGGGGTCGGGCGGCAGGCGTCGAACCAAAGGATCCTCATGCGTCAACGCTTCATCATATTTGTAGAGATCGTGTCGGCGTGATGTTCTGTGTTGCCGGGTTTCGCCCCGGCAGGCGAGCCACTTTTGTTTCGGCAAAAGTGGCCAAAACCAATGACGCCCCGTCTGGCCTCATGAGAGGGGACGGACGCCAACTTGCGGAGAGCGGACCAACTCTCCTGGTTCAAACAAGGTCCGCAGGGGAAAAGAGCGTCCCTCCCTTTGCCCAGACGGCAGGCGTCGGAGTTCTCAGCTACTCTGTCATTCTGAGCCACCGGCGAAGAATCTGTGCCCAGCCAACGAACGTATTCGTACTTGCAAAAAGACCTGGTGGATTTGCGTGTTTGGTTTCGGCCTCGAATAATTCTCGAAAAAACACAAATCTTTCCTTGACATATTTCGACGATTATTAAAATATCTCCTGGCCTGAACCTTTCAGGAAGTGATTCAATGGATTAGCAGTTCGGGTGCCGGGCTTTGAGCTCATTCTAGAAGGTGGTGTGATGCCGATCTGAAAAAATCATGTGATAGATGGTCCCATAGTCGTAACTCATTCAAACGGAAATAATGATGGCGTTTTGCTCACGAAATTCGATGGAGTGCTATATGCACATAAAATCAGCACTCGGATCTTATGCGGGTCGGTCTACGTAATTGGTTGCTCCCATGTCGCTGAAAGAAATAACGGAAAACCATCTCTTACTTGTGCAACTGCTCAAGAAAGTACTTAATCCATGGAGGAAATTTACAATAGCCATCGATGGTGTAGACCATTCGGGAAAATCGACCCTTGCAAGGTTTCTTGCCTGGCAGCTAGAGATGCCCGCTATTGAGACGGACCTTTACCTATCCGGATCAACAATGGTGCCATCTTACCATTGGAAGAAACTTAGCCTTCTTGTCCAATCTCGGCATAGACTCAATCGGCCTGTGATCATTGAAGGTGTTTTTGTTAAAAAGATACTTGAGCAACTGAAAGTTAAGCCTGACTTCTCAATTTACGTGGAGTGTTATGCATACACAGGCTCCGAAGAATGGCAAGAGGAATTTGCAAGATACGCTATACAGTACTCACCCAGGGATACTGCACAATTCTTGTTTGTGAACCCTGGATCCGAGGGGAGCTAGCAACGATTTCGGGAAGGACCCAGAGCGTGCTTGGGGTGAGATCCTGCGATATGATTATGGATGATTATGCATTGGAATAGTTGAATGAAGCTGAAAGCCGAACGCGTGATTGCAAGTCCTGACCCCAGAAAACAGAAAGTGACCCCAGAAAGGAGCCCCGGTATACTGGCACGTGAGTGGCTACAGCGGGGGAAGTTGGCGCAATCGCCGATTGATGCATTCACCGACTTCTGGCGTGCCTTCAACAACCTTTACAGCGCTCATCCCGGTATAAGGGAGATCGAAAGAGTTCGTGCGTTTTTGATGGCCAGAGTGCCATCTGTAGCCGCAGCAACGATACTCTCGTCTCATCAAGAGCAGGTCGACTATCTCTTGTCGCAACCAGTCAGTGACATGCGCGGTAATGGCCGAAATACCAAAACTGCAGTCGCGGCTTTCCGCGCAGGCGGTAGCGATCAGGAAAAGCTCTGTGAGCTGTTCACAATCATCTATCAAGTCAGATGCAACCTACAGCATGGCCAGAAGTCACCGACTGTCGATCGGGACCTGCGTCTTTGCGAGTGCTCGGCTCCGGTAGTGGCGGAAGTCGTCGCATGCTCCGTATAACTATTAGCTCAAGCGGACGCCGCTTCGCTCAGGCGTTAAACCAATTAGAGAAGGTGTAATTTGAGAATGAAAGATTATAGGGATTTTCCAACGCTGCAAATTCTAAAAGAGATAGAAAACTCGCCTACTATGAGATTGATGCGTGCTTTGGAAAATTTTCCTGCCATGAAGATGCTCCGGAAACTTGAGGAATCCAGCGCAATGGCATCAATCAGGCGGCTGGAGGATTCGTCGTCTATGCGGGCTATCCGCCAGCTTGAGAATTCTTCGGTAATGCTGGCTATGCGTGAACTTGAGGACTCACCAGCCAACGCTGCGTTAAAGAAACTTGAAGAGTCCCCAGCCATGGAGGCGATTAGGAACCTTCGGGATTCTCCGGCATTAAGCGCTATTCGTGCAATCCAAAACTTGCCGGTCATGCGAGCGTTCTCGGAAGTGGCAGATCGATTGGCGTATGCCTACGGTCCGCTCACCCTCAGAAATGCATATAACGAAATTATTAGGAGCTATGAACAAACCACTGCTACGTCTTCAATAGACCCCTTTGAGGCTGTATTCGCAGACGTTCAGAAACAAGCAGATCAGTCTCCTGCAGAAGCCTTAAGTGCTGAGTTCTTTCTGAGTTTAGTATTTGCGTTTTTCTTGTTTTCATTATCTCAAATGGAAGCTTCTGACTCAGAAGATCGCATAATTCGTCAGATTAAAGATTTGGAGGATCGGATTGTTCAGCAGTTGGAAACCCTGCAGGGCAGTGAGCAAAACGACACTTTTTATGTTGTTGAACGACCTCTGAATTTAAGAGCGGGTGCTGGGAAAATGCACGAAGTGAGGGAGGTTTTACCTTCCAATTTAAAAGTGCGTGCAACTGACAGACAGGCGCACTGGGTTAAAGTGGAATACTACGACTATCTAGAGCGAAAAATAAAAACAGGCTGGGTGGATGAAAGGTATTTGGTGCTGATAGGTTCCCGCAAATGATCACGATTCCGGCTCAAAAAAGGGAAATACTGTCGATGCTTGGGTTCAGGTCTTGCCATATAACAGCAGATGGACACGCTCTGGGATATTTGAGTGAAGCTGAAAGCCGAATGCGTGCTTGCAATACCAGAACCCATGCCCTTCTTTGAGGACCGACGCCCCGTATCGTTGAGGTCCGGTGGAGATTCGATTAATGTCATCGAACTCTCCACTGGGACCAAATGGCCTCCGGGCTACAAAGTCGCGGACTCCGTTGGGTGTGACCTAAACTAAATCGACTCCCAAACTTGCCTAAAGGTACCCGGTGTTGGCACACGAATATTGAACCAATTCTCACGGCAAACCGCTGCTTGCTCCTGCCTGACGGATCTCCCTGGGTGAAGAACGACCTCATCGCCGGGAATGCCGGTTTCTTGAGTCACTACAATTACGTTAAGAGGCGGCAAATCGTTGCTTTTGCAGTACTCGCCTATGATACCGAGTTGTCTGCCAAGAACATGGCCCGCTCGGCCGTCTTGACCCATCTTTGTGGCTAATTTGCCATAAGTAATGGTTTTCCTTTTGGTTCTCCCTTCCTCACCAAACATCACAAATGCTACAAGAACCATCCAGATCTGCTGTGCCTGCACGTACAATCGGTCGCCCCGCTGGTACCGCTTCACCTTCGGAATATTCATAGCACCTCCTGAATCTGTGAGCGCATTAGAATATACATGTGCAGTTCTGCTCAAATCGCTCAAAGAGTGATTATGGCCAGGTCTTTGAATATAGTATAGAGAGATCCGAAAATTCAGCCCATGCTGAGTTATGTCGTGGAGCTTTTCTTCTCCCTTTCTTCTTCCTTTCCCCGACCAACGCCTGCCGTTCGGCCCCATGGGCGGATGCTCTTTTCAGCCGGCGGGCCTTGTCTGAGCCTGGCGAGTTGGTCCGCCCTCATTTCCTACATCCGCCCAATCCGATGAAGCCGAACGGGGCGTCAATGGTTTTGGGCCCTTTTGCCGGAACAAAAGGGCCTCGGCTGCCGGGCCGAAACCCGGCAAACTTTTGATTGGCTATGCTCATTGGTCAGATAACGAGAATCTAACTTGGGATGATAAAGAATGGATACCCGCTTACAACTGCGGGGATGACGGAAATTTGATGGATATGCTCACCCCCACCAAGAACAGCAAGGCGAGCTACGCTCCGGATGCACCCGAGAGAATACTTTCCCTCAACACTTCAATGTGTTTCATAATTTCCCCCCTAAGAAATTAAAGGGATTCCTTACTCGGACGAACCCCTTGGGGGAATTGCAGGGATTTCCAATATCGAATACCCGCTTTGCTCGGAACAAACAGGGTTTTAAGCATCGTCTCTACGAAAAGGGGGGCCGTCCCAAACAATAGACGCCGGGATCACAGGCGCACCTGATTTGATCGCCAAATAGCCAACACCCAAATGCCCCGCATCTAAACGATGCCGCCAATCCAATCCGCCTTCCGGAAAAAGGCCGATCACCTCCTGCGCTGCCAAACCATCTAACATCGTGCGAATCGCCCGGATATCCCGCTTGCCTCTTTTTACCGGAATACACCCAAACGCGTGAAACACCCAACGGATGTGTAACTGAGCATAAATCTCTTTCGCCATTAAAAACCGGATAGACGAGCTGCGGTGGCCCATAAGACCAATGGGTCCGACATGGAGGTATGGTCACAAACAATCAACGCCGGCCCCTGAACTGAAACCGGGCAAGGCAACGCGGCCGTCACCCCATACATGAGCCGACAGACCAAGGAGTTCAATTGATGTAACGAAGTGTGGACGAAGCCCTGTCAGGTGCTTAGAACTGGCAACATTAAAGACGAGAAAGGCGGAGGAGGTTGGTTTCCATCATGCTCCCCCATGCCATTACTCTAAAATTTAGGCTCAAGGGATCTGAAGGAACCGTACAGAAAGGAATTTAGGTGACGGTTTTTTGGGGGTGCGCGGCGTCTGTAGGACCTGAGGCCTCCTCCCCCTCAGCCAACGACTCTGAATCATCAGACGACTCGCCGTCTGTGGCATCTTCGACCTCTTCTTCTGGTTCTTCAAACCAATTGACGAGCATGTCTTCCCACCAGGCCTCATTGACTTCCGAACCGGGATCTTCTCCAAAAAATTCTGTCACCTGGTCTTTGGTAAAACTCGGATCAATGACCGTGGGTTTAAACAAGGCACGATCAATCACTTCCTTGGTGGCAAAGCCGCCCACAATCCAAGAAGGTGGATCGGCCCGGCGGGATTTGTAGGCTTGTAGCCCGACCTTAAGATACAGAAACGCTTTCCGTTGATCTTCGTCTTTCAATCCTGATGGGGGCAAACTTAAAGTCTTTTCAATTTTCTTTCTCCATTCCCGTGCATTGTACCGGGAAGTGATCAACTGGAGAACTTTTACCCCATCCTCTTTTTCCAGTGGCATCCTGACTCCTTATGGCCCTCGGGCCGCTTTTTGAATTCATGAAATAGAATAGGTAATCGATAGACTCTTGAATGGGTTCTTGTCCTCTATACCTCTAATGACCGGCAACCATCATCTTGCGAATTTTAACCGTAGGACTGGCCACCCGGCCCCGAAATTCTAAATCATTCCCGACCATTTCAATATCCTTCAGGATCTGTTGTAAATTCCCGGCAATAGTGACTTCTTCCACCGGATGGGTTAGCTCTCCATTTTCAACCCAAAATCCCACCGCTCCCCGTGAATAGTCTCCCGTGACAAGGTTAACGCCAAATCCAATCAGATCCGTGACGTACAACCCTCGCTTCATTGACTTGAGAATTTCATCTGGTGAATAGGAGCCTGGCGAGAGAAATAAATTCGTGGCACCCACTGTCGGATTTTCCCCCACCGATCTTGATGCATTGCCCGTGGATGCCATTCCCAATTTTCGTCCTGAATACGTGTCTAACAGATAACTCGACAGCACGCCTCTATCGATCACTAAAGTTTTTCTCGTGGGCAACCCCTCACCATCAAATGGTCGAGACCCCAGCCCTCCGGCTAATCGACCATCATCAACCACTGTCACCATATCTGAGGCAATAGATTTTCCGAGTTGTCCCAACAGAAACGAGGCCCCCTTATACAAGGAGTACCCGGATACCGCTGAGGAAATATGCCCAAGGAGGCCTTTGGCCGTTTCCGGATCGAAGATCACGGGAACTTCTTGTGTCGTAATGGCCCGACTGCCCAGGCGCCTCACGGTTCGGCGAGCGGCCTCCTGTCCAACCGATTCCGGGCTATCCAATTCATGAAATTTACGCTTCACGGAGTACCAATAGTCCCGCTGCATACCGCCATTTTGGCTGTCCAACGCGATGGGCGACACGGAGAGTGAATAGGAAGAACTGGCGTACGACCCAACAAACCCATGGGAATTCGCCAACAGGATCGATCCATAGCCAGCCGAACACTCGGCCCCTTCAGAATTGGTGATGCGGGGATCTGCGGAAAATGCGGATTGTTCGGTTCGCTTGGCCAGGTCTATTTCCTCATCAACCGCCAATTGCCGATCATCTTTCATATCCATGTCAGGGATATCGACCACCATTTGATCCGGCGCTGGCAGTCCTGAAGTCTCATCTTCAACCACAGCTTTGGCCAAACTACATGTGTCACTGACTAAACGATCCAACGAGACTTTGGAAAAATCCGATGTAGAAGAACTGGCTGACCGCTTGCCAAAAAACACCCGAATCCCCAAGACTTTCTCACGGGCTTTGGAGAGCCGATCCACCTCTGACATCCGCACCTGCACAGAGACTGAATCGCCTTCCGCTACAAGAAGATCCGCCTCCGTCGCCCCTAAAGCCTTGGCTCGTTTGAGAACCGTGGCGGCCAACTCGGGGAAACGGTCACCATGTGTAAGGGGCAAATTTGACATTATTAAATGGAAAGAAACAAAACAGGAGGGATATCCATCAGCCCATCGCCGTGCCACCGACGATCATTTCATCGATTTTAATGGTAGGAAGTCCCACGCCGACGGGAACCGATTGTCCATCTTTTCCACAGGTCCCAATTCCTTCATCTAATTTCATATCATGTCCAACCATCGAAACTTTCTTGAGCACATCAGGACCGTTCCCAATCAACGTCGCTCCCTTGACCGGTTTGGTCACCTTCCCATCTTCGATCAGATAGGCTTCGCTGGCTGAAAAGACGAATTTTCCACTGGTGATATCAACCTGCCCACCCCCAAACGACACCGCATACAAACCGTTTTTCACCGACCGAATGATATCCTGCGGATCGGATTCCCCTGCTAACATAAAGGTATTCGTCATACGTGGAAGGATAATACTCCGGAAATCCTCCCGTCTTCCATTTCCTGTTAACGGGATACCCATCAAACGGGCATTGAGGCGGTCCGTGATATAGCCGCGCAACACACCTTTTTCAATCAACATGGTTCGTGACGTCGGCGTCCCCTCATCATCGATGTTCATCGAACCACGCCGAAATGGGAGCGTTCCATCATCCACGATGGTGCATAATTCGGATGCGACGGATTTCCCGACTAAATCACTAAAGGCTGAGGTTTTGCGACGATTAAAATCCGCTTCCAACCCATGTCCGATGGCTTCGTGAAGCAGAATACCCGGCCATCCCCCACCTAACACAACCGGCATGGTGCCGGCCGGAGCTTCAACCGCGCCCAGATTTACAATCGCCTGACGTGCAGCTTCTCGGGCAAACTCCATCGCGCGGTTCTGCTCCAGGTAAAAGGCAAATCCGACCCGCCCCCCACCTCCAAATGAGCCAACCTGGCGATTGGCTCCATCTTCGGCAATACAGCTAATTTGAAGACGAGAGAGAGGCTGCACATCCCCCACCAGTTGCCCTTGGGAGTTGATGACTAAGAATATTTTCTGTTCCGTGTTAAAAGACGCCATGACCTTGGTAATTCGCGGATCATAACGCCTGGCTTCCACGTCAATTTTATTCAGTAAATCAACCCTAGCTTCGGTTGTAATGTCGGTGAGCGGCTGAGACAACGGATAGAGATTTTGGGAGGGCTGAGAACGATGAGTGACGGCTATGGGGTTGTCCCCTTGGGGAGAATCAGCAATATACCGTGCGGTATCAGCGGCTATTTCCAGGTCTCGTACAGATAGATCATCTGAATAGGCAAACCCGGTTCGTTCTCCCGCCACCGCTCGAACTCCCGCCCCCTGGGAAATACTTTTGACTGCGCGCTTGACCAGGCTTTCCTCCATAGAGACGGAATCGGTCACGCAGGACTCGACATACATGTCCACGTAATCCACTCCACGAGCAGTGGCCTTATTTAAGGCCTGGAGGACATCCTTTTCTTGGAGGGCAAAATCTGAAAGGCTGGGTACCATAGGATATCAATTACAACGAAGTACGTAATCAGAACGAAACAAAAATCGAGTATAGCCCATCTCCCAGGTGGGCGCAATTTCCAGTGAAGAACGTCTCGATGGTAATTTGACAAGAATCGCTTTCATTATTAGACTGAAATTGTTGTGAAATTTTGCCTAGCTCCTAAAATCTTTCAATAGAATTCCAACGCAATTCTTATCCTTACGATCGGGTTCAGCACAATTCCATGGATGAATTTCACTCGGTGGAAGCAAGACAAGTTGCTGAAGGCGAATTGCTGGATCAACTTGACCTCACATCCCTCCCCAGACATATCGCAATCATTATGGATGGCAATGGCCGATGGGCCGCTCAACGCGGGTTGCCTCGAATTGCCGGTCACAAAGAAGGTCTCCGGGCGCTTCAAGATGTTCTGGAAATTGGGCATGAACTCACGATTCCTTATATCACCATCTATGCATTTTCGCAGGAAAATTGGAAACGGCCTCATTCCGAAATTCGACTGCTTATGGGGTTACTCGAGCAGTACCTGCATCAAGAACGCCAACGGTTTCAGGAGCGCCAGGTACGATTTCTGCCAATTGGACGACTGGAACAACTACCCCCTTCCGTCCGTTCGCTGGCCTTAGAGGTGGCAGAGGAAACCCGCCATCTGACTCAGCGGACGCTGGCGGTCGCCCTCAGCTATGGGGGACGAACCGAGATTGTCGATGCCGTGCGGAAAGTCGCAATCGAGGTTCAGATGGGATCGCTCACACCAGACCAAATTGATGAATCCTTGTTTGAACAATATCTCGGCACATGGGGTCTGCCGGATCCAGATTTGCTCATCCGTACATCTGGAGAGGCGCGAATCAGCAATTTCCTTCCCTGGCAAATTGCCTACACCGAACTCTATTTCACCAAAACCCTGTGGCCTGATTTTCGTCGCGTTGAGACTCTTCTCGCCTTACTCGATTATCAAAAACGGGAGCGTCGTTTTGGCCGAATCACTCAAACCGTTTCGCCATAAAACCGTCTGTGGCTTTCCTGCATACCTGGCACTCTTCTTCTTGTTTATCTGACGCACTGCCCCTTTTACTCCTATAAACAATGGATCCCCGTCGACTGTACTCAGCCATCGTATTTATTCCTTTGCTCTATGCGGGAATACGCTATTCTCCACCTTGGCTGCTTTCTCTCCTGATTGGCACAGCTTCTCTCCTCGCATTATGGGAATTCCTCACGCTTTACTTTGGACCAACCGGCACTCTTGGCAGCAAGATAATCTCCTGTCTTGGTGGCGCCATACTCCTTGTCGCCATGTACACCGGCTACTCCCAAGCCTTGAACCTCTGGCTCTTAGGAATCGTTATGATTGTTTTAACCGGGTTTTTTATAGCCCCGACAGCCATGAGGCAACGGCTCCCTTTATGGACGGCCTATCCCTTTGGAATTCTTTATGTCGTGGTTTTGCTCGGGCATTTCATACTCCTCCGGCAACTGCCCCATGGAATCGCCTTAATCTTTTTCGTCTTAGCGATCACATGGTTAGCTGATACCGGTGGATTTGTCGTAGGTTTAAGTCTTGGACGACATGCCCTGGCGCCAGCCCTGAGTCCTAAAAAAACGATTGAAGGTTTGATCGGAGGGGTACTTTTTTCTTTGCTGGGAGGCCTTATCAGCCACTTTTGGTTTCTCCCCTTTTTCTCGTTGGGGGAATGCGCTATTCTCGGCATGGGTATGGCCATAATCGGAGCGCTTGGGGATCTTGCAGAATCCGCGATCAAACGTAGCGTGAGTGTCAAGGATTCAGGCACAATCATTCCAGGACATGGGGGAGTGTTGGATCGTGTGGACAGTCTGCTCTTTACCGGACCGGCCTTTTACTACTATGCCCTATTCACGGGCCCAACCTAATAACCAGACCGTGCACAACCATAGGGAGAGAATCTGGTGAAACACATCGTCATCTTAGGATCTACCGGATCGATTGGGAACAGTACATTGGATGTGATCTCCAGATTCCCTGATGAATTTCAAGTAGTCGGCTTAGCCGCAGGATCAAATGATCAGGCTCTTGAGGAACAGATCCGCATCTTCAAGCCAGAAGTGGTTGCGCTCTCCTCCCCGGATGCTGCCAATCGATTGCGAACACGGATGGGACGCACGTCCACGGAAATTTTGGACGGAGAGCAGGGGCTCTGCGCCGTCGCCAGTGCATCGAAAGGTGACTTAGTGATTTCTGCGATCGTCGGCGGAGCAGGACTCAAGCCAACCTTGACAGCCATTCAAGCAGGCCGGCAGGTTGCGCTTGCCAACAAAGAGCCGATGGTCATGGCAGGCCGGTTAATGCAATTGGAAGCCCACAAACATGGCGTCACCATTTTTCCCATCGATAGTGAGCATAGCGCCATTTTCCAATCGATGGAAGGACACCGAAAGATAGATATTCGCCGGATCGTGTTAACCGCTTCCGGCGGGCCATTTTGGGATTGGCCAATCAATGACCTGGAACACGTGACCCCCGAACAAGCCATGCAACATCCAAATTGGAAAATGGGTGCTAAAATCACCACCGACTCAGCCACCTTGATGAATAAAGGCCTGGAGGTGATTGAAGCCCGATGGCTCTTTGATATCCCTCACGATCAAATCGATGTCGTCATTCACCGAGAAAGTATTATCCACTCTTTGGTAGAATATTGTGATGGGTCAGTCATCGCACAATTAGGACACCCGGACATGCGAACACCAATTTCCTATGCTCTTAAATACCCGGAACGCATTCCTTTGAATCCTCCACTCCTGGATTTAGGAAAAATTGGGAAATTTACGTTTTATCCAACTGATTCGAAAAAATTTCCCTGTCTCCAGTTAGCCTATGACGCACTGGCAGGAGCGGACGGACTCCCACCCGCATTAAACGCCGCAAATGAAATCGCCGTTGATGCCTTCCTGAAGGAACGAATTGCCTTTTTGGATATTCCCAGAGTCATTCAGGAAACAATGAATGCCTATATTGCGACTCCCGTTACATCCATTGAAGATGCCCTGGAGGTAGACCAATGGGCCCGACGCACAGCCACAGAAATGATGAAAGCCTGTTCCTCTTCACCAATATAATAAACCCGCGATAAACACCCATGAATAACCTCCTGTCATTTTCTCCAGATTCCATCTTTCTATTCGGACAAAAGTTATGGTGGTTCCTGGTCGTACTGGGAGTCCTTGTGACTTTTCACGAATACGGCCATTATCTGGCCGCTCGATGGGTGGGAGTCAGGGTCCTCAAATTTTCCATCGGTTTTGGACCAAAACTCATTGGTCGCAAGATTGGCGATACGGAATATCTTTTGGCAGCGATTCCGCTTGGCGGATATGTCAAATTATATGGGGAGGAAGTGTCAGAGGCTGTTTCACCTGCTGAACAACGTGAATCCTTCATTCACCAGTCGCTTCCTCACAAAACGTTGATTGTGGCGGCTGGCCCCGGATTCAACTTTATTCTCAGTTACCTGATCTTTACGGGAATGCTGGCCTTGGGGTCACCCCTCTTTGTGCCCAGCATTGACAACATCACACCGGTCATTGAAGCTATCACCCCCGACTCCCCAGCCGAAACTGCCGGATTACACATCGGTGATCGGGTGATCCGGGCCAATGAAGAAGACATCTCGACTCTGGGTGAACTTTACCAACAGGTCGGTAAGGCCCATGGGCGTCCCGTCACACTGGATGTCATTCGTGGGGATACCGTTAAAACGCTGATCATCACTCCAACGGTTCAAATGGTGCCGGATCGCCCGGACGAGCCTCAATACATTTTAGGCATTGAGGATCATGCTCCGCTTGTCGGGGGAGTCATGCCGGACACTCCTGCCATGGCCGCGGGACTTCAACAAGATGACCGAATTATCCAAATTAATGACACCCCGATTGTCACCTGGTCTCAAATGACCGAGATCGTTCGCCAACACCCTGAAACCCCTTTAGAAGTTCAGGTCGATCGCGGAGGACAGATCTTCTCCCTTCGCATCACCCCTGAAGGCCAAACGGTTACCTCTTCCGATGGGGAAACCCAGTCTGTTGGCCGCATTGGGATTAAACTAGCCGGTGCGGGTACGGTGCTCAAAAGCACCTCTTTATTTCTCGCCCCCTGGGATGGACTCAAGGCCACATGGAAATGGTGTGAACTCACCGTTATTGGTTTATACAAACTCTTGACGGGAGAAATTTCTTCAAAGCATCTCGGTGGCCCGCTGATGATTGCCAGTGTGTCAGGCGAACAAGCCCAACAGGGCCTTGCCAGCGTCGTGTGGCTTATTGCGATTTTAAGTATTAATTTGGGAATTTTGAATTTGCTACCCATTCCCATTCTTGATGGAGGGCACCTCTTCTTTTTTGCCTGTGAAGGCATATTAGGCCGCCCGTTAGGAGACCGGTCGAGAGAAATGGCCCAACAAGTTGGACTGGTCTTATTGGTCTTCCTGATGGCCTATGCGACCTGGAATGACATCAGTCGCCTACTCCAATAATTCCACCCAGTTGAACGTCTCGTTGCCTGTTGCTATCCATGTGAGTTCCCCCTGCGACTCAGTCTGTCCTCAACCATATAACCAGGTGTCTTCATGCGTGTATCACAAACATTAATTCCCACGATGCGACAAGATCCCGGGGAAGCTGAAGTGGTCAGCCACCGCCTCATGCTTCGCGCGGGCATGATCCGAAAAGTCGCCGCCGGCATTTATTCCTACCTTCCTCTAGGATTGAGGGTCATTCGGAAAATTGAGACCATTGTTCGCGAAGAGATGAACCGGATAGGAGCGCAAGAATTGTTACTACCGATTTTATCCTCGGCCGAGCTTTGGAAGGAAACAGATCGCTGGGATTTCTACGGAAAGGAACTATTCCGATTACATGATCGGCATGAGCGCGACTTTTGCCTGGGCCCCACTCACGAAGAAGTCGTCACCGATTTATTCCGTCGAGAGGTCAGCTCCTATCGTCAATTGCCCGTCACGCTGTATCAAATCCAAACGAAATTTCGCGATGAAATCCGCCCCCGGTTTGGCATCATGCGAGGGCGTGAATTCATCATGAAAGATGCGTATAGCTTTGATCAAGATGTGGCAGGAGCCAAACATACGTACCAAGCTATGTACGACGCCTATTGCCGCATTTTTTCCCGCATGGGCCTCGAATTTCGTCCAGTGGAGGCCGATACCGGCTTGATCGGTGGCATCTCTTCTCACGAATTCATGGTCCTAGCCAATACCGGCGAAGAACTCATCGTTTTTGATCCTGACACGCAATATGCAGCCAATGTCGAACGGGCCGAAATTGCCCCACCCACCATCGGGAAGCCTGAGGCCGCACTACCGCTCGAAAAAGTCTCTACACCCAATGCTAAATCAGTTGAAGAGGTGTGCGCCTTTCTCAACATGCCTCCTTCCCGCCTGGTGAAAACCCTTCTGTATCAGACTGGCACGAATGAGATAACCGCAGTCTTGATCCGAGGGGACCATCAAGCGAACGAAATTAAAATTCAACGACACCTTGGTATTCATGAATTATCATTGGCGACCCCAGAGATGGTCCTCCGCTTCACAACGGCCCCAGTCGGCTTTGTGGGCCCGATCGGTCTTCAGAAAATTCGAATTCTGGCTGACCAGGCCGTGGCTGTTTTGAGTAATTTCATTGTGGGTGGAAACGAACCAGACGTTCACCTCATTCATGTCAATATTGATCGGGATTTTGTCATTGAGAGCATAGGAGATTTTCGCCAAGCCCAAGCCGGTGATCCTTCCCCACGTGGAGGCAGCCCGCTCCAAACAGCCAGAGGAATCGAGGTGGGGCATATCTTTATGCTAGGGACAAAATATAGTGAAAAAATGGGGGCAACCTACCTGGATGCTCAAGGTCAGACCCTTCCTGCTGTAATGGGATGCTATGGCATTGGTGTCAGCAGAGCAGCGGCCGCAGCCATTGAACAAAACCATGACGACAAAGGCATCTGTTGGCCCATGCCCATTGCCCCTTTTCAGGTCCACATCTTTTCGGTCACCGCATCAGAAAATGTACGTCAAGCTTCCGAGCAGCTTTATCAGGACCTTTCCCAAAACGGGATAGAGGTATTACTTGACGACCGAGAGGAACGAGGTGGAGTTAAGTTTAACGATGCAGATTTGCTCGGCATTCCTTTCCATATTATCCTTGGGGATAAGGGACTGGCACAAAACACCATTGAAATTAAAGACCGTAAAACTGGCGAAAAGCATCACATTCCCCGTGAGAAGGCATGTGAGTGGATAACTGCCACAGTCAGAGCAAAACTCGTATTTCAAACATGATAAATTAAGGAAAACAGATCAAATTCAGGTTGGTTACCGATGCCCACTCATGCATGGTATAATTTTTTTTGAAACCAAATTGCTCTCTATTCTTAAGGAGGATCTCATGACGAGATCCCAATCCAAAGCATACGGAGATAGACAAGCCCTTATTTTCATTGACAATACCTATTATTGAATGCTACTTTTCAAGGTTTGATTTTCAAGTAAACCACACGTCCTTTATTTATGACTGGCATAGCGTATGTTGAATCAAATGAACGTGAGGGGTCTCTTATTTGACCCCTACAACAATGCCTATATTGTCATCCTGAGAGATGAACAAAATTCTGATATGCTCCCAATCTGGGTTGGGAAGGCCGAAGCCAGCGCGATTAGTTTTGCCCTAGAGCGGATAGCTCCTCCAAGGCCGATGACCCATGATCTCATGAAAACGGTCCTTGATAATATGGATGCTAAGGTCATCAGTACGGTCATTACAGATCTGAAAGACAATACGTACTTCGCCAAAATCCATCTCCTTTTTGGAGATTCCGAGTTCACCGTTGACTCTCGGCCAAGTGACGCGATTGCCGTGGCCCTTCGCACGGATGCTCCTATTTTTGCTTCCGGGGAAGTGCTTCATAAACAAAACTCAGAAGAATTGGAACGATGGCTGGAAAACCTCAAGCCTGAGGATTTTGGGAAATCAGACGTCTAGCTGATGCTCATGTGGTCATCTGAAATATTTACGATTTATAATGATAGTGAGTGTGCGGGTGATGACTGAAATAAACACATTAATTCCGTTAAAGGTCCATGGGGTCCTGGTCGATCCGAATACCGACACGCAAATCGTGGTCTTACGGGATGAAAAAAATTCAGAGGTTCTTCCCATATGGGTCGGAACCGCCGAAGGAACATCGATTCGATTGGCCTTGGAGAACGTCATCCCCCCACGCCCCATGAGCCATGACCTTATTTGCAGCTTTGCCTCGCACCTTGGATTTACCCTTAACAAAGTCGTAATCACGGAAGTCAAAAATAATACGTATTTTTCAACGCTGTTTTTGTCCAAAGATGACTTGGAAAAATCCATCGATTCAAGGCCAAGTGATGCGATTGCCCTAGCTCTCCGATGTCAATGTCCCATCTATGTTACTCCGGAGGTGCTGGAACGTCGCGGGGGGGAAGATCTGGATACCTGGCTTTCCAAGCTCGATCAAAAAGGATTAGAACAAACCGATATCTAGATATGTAATCAAGTAGAGGAAAGGAACTCAGACACTCATGCGATCTTATCAAGCTAAACCGCTGGAAGTTGAACGACAATGGTTCTTAGTCGATGCTAAAGGGAAAACCGTTGGACGCTTGGCCGCCAAGGTTGCCTCCATCCTCCGTGGAAAGCATAAGCCGACCTTCACCCCGAATGTCGATACAGGCGATCATGTCGTCATCATAAATTCCAGTGAAATTCAATTCACCAGCAATAAATTTCGTACAAAGATTTATTATCATCACACCGGTTACCCTGGAGGAATCAAAGCCATTACCGCTGAGCATCTTCATGCAAAGAAACCAACCGAAGTCCTTACCAAAGCCATTCGTGGGATGCTTCCAAAATGTACGTTGGGGAAACAAATGGCCAAAAAGCTCAAAATTTACCCTGGGGCCGAGCATCTGCATCGAGCGCAAAGCCCAACGCCTTTAAATCTCTAAATTCATCCGTAACTGTGCCAACGAAAAAAAGGAGACTTATTCTCACATGGTCGATACCATTCAATACGCAACTGGAAAAAGGAAAAACGCGATTGCCCGAGCGTGGGTAGAACCAGGGCAAGGCGACATTCTCATCAATGCACGATCAGTTGATTCATATTTTCCACGATTGACGCATCAAATCCAAATACAAACACCATTCGAGGTCACCAAAACGGGCGGTCAATTTAATGTCAAAGCCACGCTGACAGGGGGAGGGGTCTCAGGTCAGGCGGGAGCCCTTCGCCATGCAATTGCCAAGGCCTTGGCCTTATATAATCCTTCGCTACGGGATCCCCTGAAAAAAAATGGATTGCTCACCAGAGATAGC
This sequence comes from Candidatus Nitrospira allomarina, assembly GCF_032050975.1. Classification (NCBI taxonomy): domain Bacteria; kingdom Pseudomonadati; phylum Nitrospirota; class Nitrospiria; order Nitrospirales; family Nitrospiraceae; genus Nitrospira; species Candidatus Nitrospira allomarina. The sequence continues at coordinate 4,179,132 of NZ_CP116967.1, forward strand.
AGGGTGAAAGAACGGAAAAAATACGGACAAAAGGGCGCCAGAGCCAGGTTCCAATACTCCAAACGATAATTGGGCGGTTCACCTTCGCGAGGAATTAATGGGGGAGGCCTCACAGCCTCCCCTTTTTTAATCCAACTTCTGTCTGATGGCGTTGCCACTCCAATCTAACTGTTCACAAATAATTATTTGTCACAAAGGAAAATCATTTCCTAATGGGTATCCTACTCAACCTTTCTCCCCCTCAATCAACTTTCTTGAAAAAAGGCCATGGATAGAAAAATTCGCGTCGCTGTAATCGGAGCCAGTGGCTATACGGGTGGTGAATTACTTCGATTACTCACCCTCCACCCTCAGATAACACTGACCCGCGTGGTGGCATCTGAAAAATCCGAAGGCCGCGCTGTCGCTTCGCTGCTTCCTCATCTTACGAAGATTTATGACTGTTCATTGTCTTCGTTGAATATCGACTCGATCGCCAAAGAAGTCGATGTGGTTTTTCTCGCGCTTCCTCATACGCAATCCTTGCAGCCAGTAGCCGATTTTCTCTCACAGGGGAAACATGTCATTGACTTGAGTGCCGATTATCGTCTTCAAGATCCGATGGTATATGAGCAATGGTATCAAACCCCCCATACTTTCCCTGGCCTGCTCAAAAATGCGGTGTATGGACTACCAGAACTCAATCGCGCGGCTATCGCCAAGACCCAACTTGTCGCCGTTGCCGGGTGTTATCCCACCGTCGCCATTTTGCAACTCGCGCCCCTTATGGCCCAAGACCTCATTGAGCACAACTCGATTATCATTGACGCAAAGTCGGGAATTTCAGGAGCCGGTCGCACACCTGCACTGGGCACTCACTTTCCTGAATCGCATGAAGCCATTCATGCCTATAAAATCGGCAAACATCGCCATGTGCCTGAAATCGAACAGGAGTTAGCACGACTGATTCCTGCTCCATCTTCAAAAACAGCTTTCCCCAGTCCATCTATAATTTTCACGCCTCACTTAATACCTATTAATCGAGGCATTCTGAGCACCGCCTATGCCAAATTGAAACCTGGCATTGATCAATCTCATTTGGATGCCGCCTATAAAAGTCGGTATCAAGACGAATATTTCATCCGACTCTTCCCCAGTTCCGAGGGAGTAAATCCCAAAAATCTGCGAGGCTCAAACTTTTGTGACCTCAGTTGCACCTATGATCCTCGAACGGGGTATCTCATCACCACAGGTTCGCTGGACAATCTCGTAAAAGGTGCAGCCGGGCAAGCGATTCAATGTATGAATCTTATGTTAGGACTTCCTGAAACACTTGGATTGACCGCGCCAGGCCTTTTTCCCTAAAACATTGTTCACCAGTTTCTCCTGACGAGAAGGGGATGTTTATATGTTTAAACGCATTAAAGGCGGGATCACTGCCCCAAAGGGATTCCTAGCCGCAGGGATTCATTCAGGAATTAAAAAGACCAAGCAGCTTGATCTGACCTTGATCGTGTCAGAGAAGCCTGGACCTATTGCCGGGGTGTTCACCTCCAACAGGCTCCCGGCCGCTCCCGTGATTCTTGACCGGCTTAATCTCAAGAAAGGCACAGGTCAGGCCTTCATTGTTAATAGTGGGAATGCGAACGCATTCACCGGACCGGAAGGATTAATCCATGCCAGGGAGATGGGTCGGAGAGTTGCCGAACAACTCACAATTCCCCTTCATCATGTGTTTGTCGGTTCCACTGGTGTCATTGGGGTACCGTTACCGATGCCGGCAGTGCGAAACGGCATTCCAATTTTGATTTCACGTCTACGCAAGGCTGGTCACCAGGAAGCTGCTAAGGCGATCATGACGACAGACACCTGTCCTAAAGAAATCGCTCTTCAAGACCAAATTGGCGGAAAAATAGTGACAATAGGGGGAATCGCCAAAGGTTCAGGAATGATCCACCCTGACATGGCGACCATGTTGGCCTATGTCACAACAGACGCAGCCATTGACCCAAAAACGCTACAAACTACCTTTCGCGCTGTCACCAACCAAACATTTAACTGTATTTCTGTAGATGGGGAAACCAGCACCAATGACACGGCCTTATGTCTGGCTAACGGGGAAGCCGGAAACTTACCCATCAAAACCGGAACAACGGCACATGGCAAATTTGAAGCACTTTTATTTCAGGTCTGTCACCATCTGGCCATGGAAATTGTTCGGGATGGCGAAGGTGCCACCAAAATCATCGAATTCCAGATCACTCAGGCTTCCAGTCATCGGGCCGCCAAACAGTTTGCCAATACTCTCGCCACCTCCCCTTTAGTTAAAACCGCTATATTTGGTGCGGATCCCAACTGGGGGAGAATTGTGGCTGCATTAGGACGGGCCGGCGTCCCTGTTAAAGCGGAGAAACTTCTCATTGGATTCAATAAGATTCCCGTCGTCAAAAATGGAAAAGGGCTGGGGCCTCAGGTGGAGAACCGAATAAAACAGGAAATGAAGAAGCCCTTCCTGACGATCTTTATTTCCCTCGGAATGGGTCAAGGATCATCCAAGATCTGGACCACGGATCTGACCTACGATTACGTGAAAATCAACGCATCCTATCGATCCTAACTTTTTTTCTCTGTTCAATCGGGAAATTGGAAATGGCCAATTGCCGAGAGATAGTTATTTTTTTATGTGGTGGCGGGAAATTAAATCATGGAGGGTCGGTCGGCTCACACCAAGGATGGTCGCAGCCTTCGTAATATTTCCACCTGTCTTGGCCAGCGTTTGCTCAATCACTCGCTTTTCTACGGTGTCTCTGGCTACTTTCAGGGTAAGGCCAACTTGACTCTCATCGGGAGGGGCTAAATCTAAATCTTCCGGGGCAATCCTTGGATTGTCGGTTAACGTCACGGCGCGACGAATCCTGTTTTCTAATTCTCGAATGTTCCCGGGCCAATGATATTGCTCGAGAGACATCAGAGCTTCCCGCGTAAATCCGGAAATCTTCTTTTTCGCTTCTTCTGAATAACGCTGAAGCAGCGATTTGCCCAACATCACGATATCGCCTCCCCGCTCCCGTAAGGGGGGAGCCGTAATGGTCACGGTATTCAATCGATAATACAGATCTTCTCGGAAGCGGCCATCTTTCATTGCCAGTTGTAGATCCATATTGGTGGCTGCCAGAACCCTTGTGTCAACTGGAATTTCTACGCGTCCGCCTACCCGCTCAATACTTCGTTCTTGTAAAACCCGCAGTAACTTGACTTGTAATGCAGGAGAAATTTCACCAATCTCATCTAGAAAAAGCGTCCCGCCCTGGGCCGACTCAATTCGACCTGGACGCTGGAGATGAGCTCCGGTAAACGCCCCTTTCTCATGTCCGAACAACTCGCTTTCTAGTAACGTTTCGGGAATAGCCCCACAATTAATCGCGATAAACGGGCCGTCCTTTCTGTGACTTTGCTGATGAATCGCCCGAGCCACTAACTCCTTTCCTGTCCCACTTTCTCCGACGATTAAAATGGAAATATCCGAACCGGCCACTCGCCGGATGGTATCGAATACTTTAACCATGACCGGGCTGCTCCCGATAATTTCAGGAAATCCCCGTTTCGCCTCACGCTCCAGAAGTTTGTGGTTTTCTTTTTCCAGGCCGGCCAAATACCCGGCCCGCTGAAGAACAACTTTTAACACTTCCAAATCTACAGGCTTTTCCATAAAATCATATGCGCCCAATTGAATAGCCTTGAGCGCATTCGCTCGATCTTGATTTCCCGTGATGACGACCACCTTCACCAAAGGATTCACCGCAAGCAATTGCTCCAAGGCAGACAGTCCCTCCGTCACCCCACCGACATCAGGTGGCAAACCTAAATCTAATGTGACCAGTGAGATCTTCTCCCGTTGAAGAATATCAACAGCTGCGGCGCGATGATCTGCCTCATAGATCATGTAGGAGGACTTTAATCCCCACTTCATCTGTTCAAGTATTTCCTTCCGGTCATCAACCAGAAGAAGTGAAGGAAGATGTGAATGCTCAGCTAGCGTATCAGAGTTCATAGTCACTTGTTTTTTCTTGAGTCATATTCTACCCCGACTTGAGACACACCAAACGCCATAGTACTTGCGTTATCGGCACTTTGAACGGGAAATGTAATCATCACCGTTGTGCCTTGCCCTTCCTGGCTCTCAATGTGAATCACGCCATGATGGTCCTCTACAATTCGCTTACATTGAAACAGTCCTACACCCAATCCATTCTTTTTGGAGCTTTTGAATGGCTGAAAAATATTTTCAAGCTGGGCCACGGACATTCCACCCCCTGAATCGACCAATTCAACGATCACCTGCTTGCCATCATAGGCGGTGGATATATCAATCGTGCCTTGCCCCTCGATCGCCTGGCGCGCATTAAGAATGAGATTTAACAATACCTGTTTAATTGCCTCCCTTTTTAGCTGAAGGACCGGAACCTCTAACCCCGGGGAAAAATTCGGTTGGCAGCCAGGGCCATTGATGGCTGCCAGAATCTCCTTGATCAATAGGTTCACATCTACCGGCTCTGTCGGGACTCCCTCACTCAAATTCGGTTCGTTCGCCTGACGAGATAATTCTCCCATTAAATCGATAATTCGCTGAGACGTACTTTTAACGGTCTGCATGGCCGATGCCTGAAATTCAATATTACTCCCGTATTGCGCGGCATTCTGAGCCACCATAGATAAACTCGACGCCAAATTCTTTAAATCATGTAAATAAAAAGCCGAGAACCGATGCACGGCCTCCCATTTAGCGGATGAACTACGCTCTTCTACCAACTCAAATTGAATGAGCAGCATCGTCACATGGTGCGCAATGGCTCGCAGTAAATCCAAATCGTCTTGATCGTAATCGTCATGCACCGATTCCTGACTTAGCGTACAAAACCCCAGCAGTCTGCCTTGCTCCGTCACTAAGGGCACACACACATGGGCGTGAGTGATATCAAGAAATTCCTTCCAATCCTCAGCCTCCCGCTGACCCACTTGCACCAACAAGGGTTCTTGCAGTCCTTTTAATTGGTGAATAAGAGGGTGATTTTCAGGAATCGGAATCGGCTCTGACACATTCGGTGACCGATCATTTTCCGTCAATTTCCTTCGACGCCGTTCTTTCCGAATTTGATGGTACCGTCCATCAACATCAAAACGTTTCCAAATTGTCACCCGAGACGTTCCAAATGTTCGACTGAGCCACTCAAGGTATCGGTTCAAAAGTTCGGAGACATCCTGACAGGCCGAAAACGTCTCAGTGACCTCTAACCATTTCTCTCGATAATCATACTTCGCCTTAAAAAAATGACGAGAAACAACTTGCTGAAATTCGACCCGAACACGCCTGGAAAGCATGGCGACCACCAATCCCATAACGGCAAGAAACATAAGAACCATTCCCAGTGATTCCTTGACCTCCCAATCGGTTTGTTGCACCACTACGGTCACCATAGCGACAAGAACGAAATACCCACTAACACACACTACGACCAGGGAAGCATATAATGCCTGGTGACTGATTTGAATCTTCTGGATCACCTCTGGTCCTCGCCATCTCCTCAAGCCCAGTGCCATGACAACCAGAGAACTAAACGATGCGAGCCCCCCTGCCCACACATCTTCCGGTCGCCACACCGAGACCACGACCAAATGAAAGGCCTGCGCGATGGAAATACATGCCAAACCTCCCAATCCAATCAGCACATATTTCAATCGATATCGTAGAGGATCGGGAAAAGACTGAAGGATACGTTCCAGCTGAAATATTCCCACACAGGAGACCAATACGATAAACCCCCAAATCGCCAATCCCTCTGGTTGTCTGAACACAATTTCCCCCTCAGGATTGACCTGCATGAATCCATCTGGCGTACCCACGATCACCATCGCTAAAAGAGCAGCTCCACAGGCAATAATCTTCCACCACCCTCTGCCCAATGCCAAAGAATTCGCAGAAAATTCATGCAATAATGAAAAACCGACAAAGCCGATCAATACCGGCAGAAGGACCTCACCAATGAAAATCAGTTTTTTGTAGATAATGAGATGGCCTGGAAACACTTCTAGTATCCCATTCAGTCCATGGATCCAAATCATAACGATCATCAGCAAGAGTAAAGGGGAAAAATATGCCCCATCTTTTCTCTTCACAAATATGATCGTGGCCAAAAACAAGGAAACTCCTGCCGTGAGAATAGATGGAATAACCCACACACTCATACTGATCCTTAATACCTATTGAGAGTTAAGACAGACACACGTTCATTGCTCGCTGCTACCAAAGGACACAGTCTTTTCATTGTTCTGATTGATAGAGGCATGTCGCATAACACATGTTTAATTATTCCGGCGCACCGGAGTTTATGGAAGAGGCATCCGACTATCTACGGCGGCCATCGAGCCCTTCGCGTATCAAGGTAAGGTTATCTTTTTTCAGGCTCATGAGGATTCAGTCACCAAGCTACTACAGCTTGGATTAACAGATGAAGGAATTTCTCTCAACAGATTTTCAGGACACCTTTATCATGGAGAAAGAGTTCAAGATGGAGCACCACCCTAGCCTGCTTCACAAGGACATTAATCAGAATGAAACTGTAGTAGTTTTTTCGGAAGATGAGGAGGGGGACTGTAGGGTTCGGCCTCTCAAATCGACCTCGCCTCTCGGCGGACAAGGAAAGCAAGAGTTCGATTCTGATGAAGAGGAGTATTTTTACCAGTTATAGGACAGAGCGGTCCGGTTTCACCCAAAAAATTTAATCATGCAGAAATAGGAACATGAGGCCATCCGACAGGAACGACCTGGCAAAATTGCTAAGATGACATACCAGATATAGATGGGCTTTCCAGCCCATTCCTGCCGAGAATTTCGAAGTGTGAATCAGGGTGAGACTACTTAACTGCCGTTTTTAAAATGACCCGAATCGGCACTATCCCGACCCCCGAGCTGAAAAATAAGCCTTTTGACAGCTGTAACAAATTACTGGAGTCCTGATTGGCCGTTTGAAGGAGACGCATCTTCTTGTCTATCGGAGGGATGCAATCCATATTTTTTGAGCAGTTTATAAAAATCTGCCCGATAGCGCCCGGCAATTTGTGCCGCCTTAGAAATGTTTCCTTGTGTGGCTTTCAGTAAATCTTGGAGGTACTCCTTCTCAAATGCCTCTTTCGCATCAGTTAATGGTTGAAGGCCACCTGGCTTGCTTTGTTCTTGTGGAGAAAGTGCAAGGAATTCTGCCGTAATAATGTCTTGAGGAGACATGACAACCGCGCGTTCAATCATATTCTCAAGTTCTCGAACATTCCCGGGCCAAGGATACGTAATTAAGGCCTGCATAGCTTCAGGGGAAAATCCTTTGACGATTTTACCGTGATGCTCTATGCTCCGTTTGAGAAAAAACTGGGCGAGTGAAGGAATATCCTCCCGTCGTTGCCGAAGCGGAGGAATCCACAAGGGAACGACGTGAATCCGATAATACAGATCTTCTCGAAATCGTCCTTCTCGAACGGCTAACTCCAGGTCCTTGTTGGTTGCAGCCAGAATTCTCACATCCACCTTCACTGGCACTTGCCCTCCGACGGGCACCACCTCTCGATTTTGAATAGCCCGCAAGAGTTTGCCCTGTAATGACAAAGGCATTTCACCAATTTCATCTAAAAATAATGTTCCCTTATCAGCACTTTGGATTAATCCTCTTTTATTTTGATGAGCCCCGGTAAAGGAACCCTTCATATGCCCAAACAACTCACTTTCAAACAACGTTTCTGGAATAGCTGCACAATTGACAGCCATAAAGGGTTTCGAAGCTCGAGGGCTATTACAATGTAGCACGCGCGCAATAACTTCTTTCCCCGTTCCGGTTTCTCCGGAAATACAGACAGTGGTATCGGTCTTCGCCACTTGCGCCACCTGCTTCAACACCGTATGCATTTCTGCACTCCGGGCCACGACATTTTCAAGCCCATATAATTCGTTCACCAGCAATTGTAGTCGATGAATCTCCTGACTCATTCGTTTGGTCGTGAGAGCTTTATCAATACTCTCCAGCAACTCTTTGTCATCAAACGGTTTGGTTAAATACCCATACGCGCCCTTTTTCATGGCTTCCACCGCATTGGGAATACAGCCATGTGCCGTTAAAATCAGGATTGGAAGATTTGTCTGATGCTGATGCAATTCTTCCATTAGATCCAAGCCATCCGCATCCGGCAATCGAAGATCCAAAATGGCAAAATCATAGGGATCTTCCTGAACGCGGCTCAACGCATCCCCCCCGGAGCCACACGCCGTCACCACAAACCCCATGGAATGCAGACGCATTTTCAGGAGGGTCAGTAAACTTGGATCGTCATCAACAACAAGAATTCGTTCATCAGCCATCACAATTCCTCTATTTTTTTCCTTCACCTTCATTTGTGAATTCTTTCTCCTCGGCTCTTTCGAGTTTGGGGGTTGGGGCCATTTTTTCAGACGGGCGGGTCGGTGGGGCCTTCTCGCGAATTTCCTGATCGATACGTCGTAAAGCCTCTAATTGATTCGTCAGTTCTTGAACTTTTCTCTCACTGGACTTCAGTTCCTGCTGCACGTCCTGGCGGAGTGCCTGCTCCTTTTTTAATTGTTCTGTTTGTTTGGAAAGATTCGAGAGGGCCTGATTCAATTCGTCGACAGCCTTTTCCCGGTTCGTCAGTTCTTGCTTCAGTGCGTCAACCGAATCTGTTTCCAATTGACGACTTAATTCATGGACCAGTAATTCCTTATTCACTATTTCACGAACCAATCGTTTAGTTAAGCCCTCGGAAGCAATCCCTCCTCCTGGAGCATTCAACACATCCAACAACCATAACCAAAATCGGCTCTCACCCGCCAATGCGCTGTTGGGGTTGGAGGCCACCACTTTTCGAAAATGCAACGCCGCTAATTCTCTATTTTCATATAACGCGACGACTCCACGAAGAAAATGAACCGCACGGCATTCATCTTCACTTTTACAAGTACTCAGCTTCTTTTCCTGATCATCTGCAATTGCCCGAAAAAATGGAACATCTTCAGGGTCAGGTGTTAACACCGAGGACACCGCAGAGGATCCGCTTGGAACAGATTGAGCCATGGCAGAACGATTCCCATCGGTGAGGGTAGACCCACCCCATCCAAGGAGACTCAGCACCAGTACGGACAAAAAAAACACCAGAATCAACGACTCAAATTTTTGGCGTGTCAATGGACATTCCCCGCGTGTTTTCGTTTGGGAATGGTAAAATGCAATGCAGTCCCGGTTCCCAGAATACTCTCAGCCCAAATTTTTCCACCATGGGCTTCGACCACCCGCTTCGCCAACGCCAGTCCGATTCCACTCCCCACATACACACGGCCTTCTTGGGTTTTCCCCTGGTAAAATCGTTCAAAAATATGAGGCAAATCAGCTTCGGGAATTCCCGGTCCCGTATCAGACACCGAAAATTGCAACCCCTCTCCGGCACTATCCGGCCTTGATCGAATTAACACCGTCGTTCCTTCAGGACTGAATTTAATCGCATTCGATAAAAGATTTTCCAACACTTGTTCCATCCTTGGCCCATCCAGATCATAGAACCTCACCTTATTCTGAAACAAATCGAGGGTCAGATGAATATTTTTTCGTTCTGCGAGAAATTTGACTTTTTCTGTCGACCGGACGACCAAACGATTTAAGTCCGTAGGACTAAAATTATAGGAGACCATGTCGGCCTCCATCCGGGATAAATCTAAGAGATTCCCGATTAAGTGATTGAGCCGTTGACTACTCTCAGAAATAATGGTGAGGGTTTCTCGTTGGTCTTTCGTCAGTGTTCCAGGAATTCCATCCAGCAGAAGCTGTGAGCCCTCTCGAATAGACGTTAACGGGGTTCGTAACTCATGGGAAATATTTGCCAGGAATTCCGACTTCATCTCATCTAACTTTTGTAGTTTTTCACCCATCCAATTTACCTGGCCAACCAGTTCACGTAACTCCTGTGGAACAGAAAGGGAGATCGTCCCTCCAAATTGACCTTGTCCAATTCTGCGGATTTGAGCTTTGACTCGTCGAAGGGGCCGAAGGATACTATAGCTGGCGATCCCGGCCAAGCCAAGACCTAGAACCAACGCCATCACCAGAAGCTGTTTCGTAATTTCCTGGGCCTGCACCGAACGAAGATGGGAATCCTTGAGAATCGCGCCGACACTGGCTTCCTGAGCAGTGATATAGGCGTTGATGGATTGGGTTATAGCGGTAATCAATGTATCCCGATTTTGCTCATAGCTGGCGATAGCCTGAGGAGAACGGTCGGCTTGCTCAACACCAACACTCAAAAATAAGGTATGGAACTCTTCATGAAGTTCTTTTGTTTTCGCAAGTGCTTCCAGCGTACTACCAGGGTTTTCCTGCTCTTGGAGCGCTTTTAAGGTTTTGCGAAAGTTTTCAGCCTCCTGAAGAAAATCTTTCAGAAGGGTGGTATCCCGAAGTACTAAATATTGCTTGTCACTTTTTAATTGTGCATACAGACTGGTAATGAGTCGCTTAGCAGTTTCCACAGCGGGAAAGTGATGGGTCGCTAACTCAGCGCCTAATTCCGTTAAGGCACGAAATTGATGGAGAATATATAAATTCACGCCAACCACCAACGCAAGGATTGTCAGGTATCCAAGGGTTAATCGCCAAAATATAGATAGACGTGTCAACATTTTTAAAACACCAAAACGAAGGGGAACGTTTCAACAAACGTATCTGATTCTAAGGACTCTAGCCCTGAGGGAAAAAATTTCCAAACAACCTGCTTTGTGCTCTCCATTGAAAATTTAACGATCTTCCTTCCTCAAAAACACCCAAGAACTTTCACATAAAAGTTGGCTACGTAGCAATGCTGAATTGTATTTCCTACATGAGATTGAGTAATCCTACACCAGAATCCCAATATTTCATGAGGTTTCTGTAAAAGCACCTGTCAATTTTTCTTTTTAGAAACAATCAAACATTTGGTCCATGACTTCACTGGTCTCTATATTGCATATGCCACCGTAGCTAACTTAATTATTGGAAAGATTTTCAAATTCTATCGAAAACCCCACTTCTTGAATTTTTCCATCGGTCGGATGCGAAAATTTAACGGGGCATGTTTATTGTCGTGACAATTACTTTATTTACTCATTTCGTCTCTCTTTATTTCCCCCCCCCCAGATTTATCCATCTTCATAATTTTTCATCATCCTCCCCCTAAATTAAAAACATCTTCCAAGTTTTTTTAGATAGTACTTGGAAGTTTAGGTTTTATTGCCCGATTAAATATTTCGGCTTGTCTTTCTCCTCTTAGGAGAAATGTAAGAAAGCCATGCTTTCCCCTCTGGTTGAACTCACATTGAGAGAGGGCAAGTTAAAAATATTGACGCACAGAGAACAACCGTTTGAGAAAACTATTTAATAAATTGCAAAACAGTCTACCAAGGCAGGAGATGAATAATGAAATTCCAAAGCACCATCCCCTTATTTAAAGAATCTCTCTCCACCAAAATTCCTAGGACCGTGATGTCTCACCTTGGGCAAATCACTCAGAGATTTTCCAAAAACCTTGTACAGCTTTTAACAGAGTCCAGCAGCAGTTTAAGGTTTTTCAAACCACCGTCCATCTCGTTTTGCCTTCTCTTTATAGCATTGATAACTGTAATACCTTGCGCCCAGGTTTTTTCAGCTAACGTTTCGGTGACCTGGAACAAAAATTCCGAATCGGATTTGGCAGGATACAAAGTTTACAAACGGGCGTTACCTTCTCAAGACTTTGGACAACCCATATTTTCAGGAATGCCCAGCAATCCATCCTCGCCCACAACAACCGTTTCAGGGCTCAATGGAGGCACAACTTATGGATTTATTGCGACTGCATTTGACACAGCCGGAAATGAAAGTGCCCCTTCCACAGAAAAACAGATTTCAATACCTACAGGCACATCACCACCACCCTCTTCAGCACTTAATATCTCGAATCTGACCGTGTCCAGTGGCAAAGCCTATGTCGTGTCCACCTCAGGCCTCCAAGCTGGGGGGACCGTCTATATCGACCGCAACTATACCTTTTCGACCGTCCCTGCTCTCATTCAGGGTGCCGCGTATATCCAGACCGCCAACAATGATAAAGCAGCCACCAATGCGACCTTCCTCAGCTTCACGGTCAATCAACCTGTATCAGTGTATGTCGCCCGTGACGTGCGCACCACGAATCCCTCGTGGTTGAACACCTTTACGGATACCGGCGCCAATCTGGTGACGTCGGATACGACCCTCCGCCTGTTTGTGCGCTCTTTCCCAGCCGGCACCATTAGCCTCAGTGGCAATGCCAGTAGTGGCGGGAGTATGTATTCCGTCGTCGTCAAATCAGATGGAGGCACCCCAGGGGACACCACCGCACCCACGGTCACCCTGACGGCCCCCAACGCGGGCACCGTCTCCGGCACCGTAACGGTCAGCGCCACCGCCAGCGATAATGTCGGTGTGGCGGGAGTTCAGTTCCGCCTCCAGGGCGCGAACCTCGGCGCTGAAGATACGACTAATCCCTACAGCACCAGTTGGAACACCACCACCGTGCCGAATGGCTCCTACACCCTGACGGCTACCGCCCGCGATGCCGCCGGGAATACCACCACCTCCACACCACGCACCGTCACGGTGAGCAATACCACCACACCGCCGCCGGACACCACGCCACCGACGGTCACACTGACGGCCCCCAGCGCGGGTACCGTCTCCGGCACGGTAACGGTCAGCGCCACCGCCAGCGATAATGTCGGCGTGACCGGTGTGCAATTCCGCCTCCAGGGCGCGAACCTTGGGGCCGAAGATACGACCAATCCCTACAGCACCAGTTGGAACACCACCACCGTGCCAAATGGTTCCTATACCCTCACCGCTATTGCCCGTGATGCCGCCGGGAATACCACCACCTCCGCATCCCGCACCGTCACGGTGAGCAATACCACCACCCCACCCCCCTCCCCGCCCTCCTCAACACTCAGTATTTCCAATCTGACGGTGGCCAGTGGGAAAACCTATGTCGTGTCCACCTCAGGCCTCCAAGCTGGGGGGACCGTCTATATCGACCGCAACTATACCTTTTCGACCGTCCCTGCTCTCATTCAGGGTGCCGCGTATATCCAGACCGCCAACAATGATAAAGCAGCCACCAATGCGACCTTCCTCAGCTTCACGGTCAATCAACCTGTATCAGTGTATGTCGCCCGTGACGTGCGCACCACGAATCCCTCGTGGTTGAACACCTTTACGGATACCGGCGCCAATCTGGTGACGTCGGATACGACCCTCCGCCTGTTTGTGCGCTCTTTCCCAGCCGGCACCATTAGCCTCAGTGGCAATGCCAGTAGTGGCGGGAGTATGTATTCCGTCGTCGTCAAATCAGATGGAGGCACCCCAGGGGACACCACCGCACCCACGGTCACCCTGACGGCCCCCAACGCGGGCACCGTCTCCGGCACGGTAACGGTCAGCGCCACCGCCAGCGATAATGTCGGCGTGACCGGTGTGCAATTCCGCCTCCAGGGCGCGAACCTTGGGGCCGAAGATACGACCAATCCCTACAGCACCAGTTGGAACACCACCACCGTGCCAAATGGTTCCTATACCCTCACCGCTATTGCCCGTGATGCCGCCGGGAATACCACCACCTCCGCATCCCGCACCGTCACGGTGAGCAATACCACAACGCCACCTCCCCCTCCACCTACCTCAACACTCAATATTTCCAATCTGAACGTGTCCAGTGGAAAAGCGTACGTCGTGCCCACCTCAGGCATACAAGGCGGGGGGACCATTTATATCGACCGCACCTATACTTTTACGACGATCCCCACTCTCATCCAGGGTGCGCCATATATCCGAACGGCGAATGATGACAAAACAGCAACCAATTCCAACTTCCTCAGCTTTACGGTCAATCAACCCGTGTCCGTGTATGTCGCCCATGGCGATCGCATTACTCCGAAACCTACGTGGTTGAATACGTTTACGGATACCGGAGCCAATCTGGTGACGTCGGATACGACCCTCAGTCTGTTTGTGAAGACCTTTCCTGCGGGGACCATTACTCTCGGGGGTAATGTCAGCAGTGGCAATGCCGGAAATGATTTGAGTATGTATTCCGTCATTATCAAACCTTAGAAAGAGTGATCTATGAACCATCAGACGAAATAATCAGAAATTAACGGAGAAAGATAATATGAAAATTTTCCTTACAGATAACACATTTAAGAATAGGGTGGTGGCAAGCATTTCCATGGGAAGAGTAACCAACCCCACTACCCTTACAGAAATTTCAGGATGTGAAAGCATCTGGTTGAAACCTGGTGAAGATACCCACAATAATTTTAGTAGCAGTAAGACACATTCGAACGGGGACTTAGGAGAGTGCAGGGAATGCACTCCTTGATACAGTTTCAATCACTCACTGACTTTCTAAGTGACCTAATGCGGGGAAAAAATAGTGTCAGGGATATGACAAACCCAAATGATCCCATCCCGCATGACCTTTTCACTGGACAGGACAACATGGCGACCTATTGTGCATCCCCCGCTAATTCAACATCAGTTATCAGATTGGGAAATCCAAACCGTAGGCTGGATGATTCCGGAAACAGCCTCTTCCTCGGCCATGGATAGGGACCGCGGTTCGATGACAAAAAATCGATCATCTATAAAGGACTAGGGGGAGCTTGAAAGTTATCAACAAAAGAAATAAGAGAAGTGATTTTGAAACACGTACTTCATCCCTGTTGTTCCCGAGAAGGCGCAATAATAAATCAACTGTTAAAAGTCCTCTTGATTAATATTTTGGCTTATGGACTTTTACTAAAATTTCATTTTCACAGGGCAGCAAATCGAGCGGCGTTTCGACTTAATCATTCCCGTACAAGAGCCTTCCAGTCTATTGCTGAGCTATTGGCCTTCTAACGTTATATTGATGCCAGAACAGGGCACATTTGCCTATGACTAACCATACATTCCCAGGTTAGGTGGAGTCGCCATAGTAACTCCAACCAGACACACAGTATGATTTTTTCAAAAACTTCGTCCGTCAAAGATGTTGAGCGTTCCGCCTACATAGTTAAGGTTAAAAAGTTCCTAAAAAACTTCCTAAAGCTTTTACTTAATGTTACCGAAACATAACCAGTCACGGGCTGACAACCAATTTTATAGAGAACTATAGGAAAATACGTCTGCTACCTTTATTGTCAATTGAATTCCTATGCGTTTGTAATTTCAGGGTCGCCACGACATAGCATCAAAAGGAGAAAATCATGAAAAGCCGATATGCAACAAATCCAGCAACACTCTGTTGGCCTCTACTCGCAGCATTTTTCTTGCTGAATGCCACTCAGAGCCTTGCTGCCACCTATTACATATCCCCCACAGGGAGTAATGTCCTTGGTAATGGGACCAGCCAGAACCCTTATTATACGCTCTCACATGCCTTTTCGAAGGGAGGGAGCCACACTTATGTCCTCAAAGATGGTCAGTATAACTACGAAGGGAGCACCATCACGAATCCCCCAAGCGGGTCAACAACTTCACCCACGATAATTCAGGCAGAAAACGATGGCAAGGCCGTCATTGATGGTGCAGGCGTTCGTTCCGGAATTGACATCCGCCAAGCGGGCACCCATCATATCGTCATCGAAGGACTTCGCATCCAGAATTCTGGTGAAAGACCTGCCGTTTCCATTCAATCACCAGATGGGACATCCTTAACCAATCAAATCAATAATATTACCATTCGCCGCACCGGTGCATTTGGGAGCGCAGTGAACACGAACAATAATGTCTGGAGCTTGGCCCGGATTCGTGACTCGTTATTTGAAGAGGTGTGGGGCTGGGGGGCTGGCCGATATGTCCTGAGTGTCTATGGAGGGACAAAAGTGACGGTGCGGCGGGCTGTGCTCCGATGGGATCGTTGGGATGGTTTGGACTACAAACCCGGTGACCCGAAATTCAACATGAGTTTATACAATACCTATGACAGCCTCCTGGAGAATGTCATTCTCCTGGATGGGACGACTGCCACAGGAGGAGGAGATCGTGGTGGGATTTTGCTTGCCGGCAATAGCAACGGCGACACCGCTCCATATACTGGCTCATCCAATAACGTCATTCTTGGTATGGTTAGCCTCAATAATGTGGGGAACGGCCTGGCTTCTGAGTCGGGAGGGGCAGTCAATAACAACAACCGATTCGAAAATGTTGTGTCGTGGGGGAATGTATACGCAATTACAGTTCCTCGAAAGAGCAGCAACACTACCCTCAACCATGTCACATTGGGTGGGGGATCTTATGGGACGTATTTCGGTGGCGGCGGCAATCAGGTGACCAATGTCTCCCTCAAAAATAGCCTCATACACAATAATTCAAATAGTGGCATCAATGGGTCGGTTACCTCAGATTATAATAACGTCTATTCGAATAATCCTAATTATAACGGCGCAAGTCCTGGTCCCCACGATTCCAGTGTACAACCAGGATTAAAATATCTGCTACGGGCTGAAACGGGGACACCAAATAAGGGAGCGGCCTCTGATGGTGGAGATATTGGCGCGACGATCATCAAACGTTATCAGAATGGCACCTTAACCAACGAAAATCTCTGGCCATTCCCCAATGAAGCACGAATCAAGGCGGACCTCTGTGCAAATGTAACACGAGGATTCTGCGGCAAAGCATCCCTCACACATTATATTTGGGAATATCTTGGGAACCCTCTTCCAGCAGAATATGCAAATGGTGGTGGTACTTCAGATACGATTCCCCCTGCTCCCCCCAAGGGCCTTACCCTCACCATTCAATAAGATGGCCAACCTGGTGCAGCAAGCAGCCCTGAAAGGCTTGCTGCACCTCCCTCTTACAAGCAATACCTCCACTTACTCAGAAGAAATCACACATCAGAACAGGAGCCGTGGAGCACGGAATAGTATTGGGATGCAGCGGCATCCCAGGTTAAGGTACTGACAGACGCGCAAATTTCAGCTTGATTCCATTTTTTTCCCAGGGCATTTTCCAATGCCTCACACAACTGCTGACTATTGCCCGCATCAACAAGTAATCCATTGTCTTTCCCAATGAGATTGGGAATATCACCCACGTCGGATGCAACCACTGGACGGCCACAGGATAATGCCTCAAGAACCACATTGGGACATCCCTCACGAAGACTCGGCAAACAGAAAACATCACAAGCGCCTATCCATAGCGGAATGTCCTGATGTGCCTTGGCACCAACAAACCGAATCTGCTCTTGAAGGCCCTGATTGTGGACAAGATCTTTATATGATTTGAGCATGGGGCCATCCCCGATAACATACAGGGTTACTCCCTTTCTTACTCGAACAAGTTTTTGAAAGGCCTCAATCAGATACCGAAGACCCTTTTCTTCCTCTTCTGCCAATCTTCCAACAAATACGACGCAAGGATACCTTTGCGGAAGTCCAAGCATGCTCGCACATTCAGTCTGATCCCTTGGATAGAATAATTGTTTATTGACGCCATTACGAATAACCGTGACATGCTCATGATTAATTCCCTCGCCTAACAGGTGAGCTTTCAATTCTTCTGAAACGACTGTGACCCGAGAAGCCTGCTTCAGGGCACGAAGTATCGCCCCTCTCTTGCGTTTTTCAAACAAAAACATATTCACATCACACCCGAGACCTGATAGTACCAAGGGTACCCCCACGATTCTAGCAAGCCGGGCAGCAGCCACTCCATCAGGATAAAGCCAATGAGCATTGATCACATCAAACCGAAAACGGCGCTTCAGGGCAAACGCATACCGAACAAGGCCTAGGAAGAACAGGAAACTATGGTACCGGTCACCCAGTTTAGGAATAAACGGATATTTCGGGCTCAAGACGGGTATGGCATCGACATCATATTCAGTTGGGATTAAGGAATAGCCATGCCATCGCTCCAAATATTTCCATCGAGGGAGCCTGGGGAACCAGGGTTGTGGGCAAACGACTCGGACATCGCAATAGTTCATTAAACCTTGAACAAGTTGCTGACTAAAGACGCCCTTTGTTGGATTCACGGGTGTGGGAAAAATCTGGGAAATAAACAGAACCTTTAAGGGGGGTGGCATATCAAGCAGCGCAACGATCAATAAAGAAAAGGATTAATCAATATATTTCTTGTGCCACATTTCCAAAGCGATAAGGGAAAAAAGCCTTCGGCTCAAATCTTCCTTTCCCTCCCGATGTCGCTTCAAGGCATTATCGATATACGACTCTTGGAAATAATTACGTGTTAAACTTTTACTGTCCAGCAAGACATGACGAACCTGATGATAAAGGTTTTCCCTAAACCACTTTGCCACCGGCACGGGGAAGCCCTTCTTCTTCCGATAAATAATTTCATGAGGTAGGGTTTTCTCCATGACTTTTTTTAGGATAAACTTGCCCTCCCACCCTTTCAAACGATAATCATCCGGCAACGACATGGCAAACTCAAGAAGATGATGGTCCAAAAATGGAACACGAAGTTCAAGGGAATTAGCCATCGTCATTTTGTCCGCTTTGACTAAAAGGTCATCCGGCAACCATGACTTGATGTCCACATAACCCATTTTTCTCAATGATGAACTTTGGGGTAGGGTGGCAAAGAGATGCTCAAAAAACATATCAGAATTGTGGCCTAAACGAGAGGCAAAGGCGGGTTGATACATTTCCCCCTTTATACTCGGTGTCACATCGCTAGAAATCCCTCGATAGCGTTTGGGAAGTGGCATTCGCATCCAATCAACATATTTTGTGTATTTTTCATTTGTCTTGGTAAGCGTTGACAGGCAATCTAAAATCCAGATTGGAATAGATCCAAATACTCGGTGAATTCGATCAAGCATCTTCATAATGGGGTACAAAGGATAGCCGGCCAAAATCTCATCACTCCCCTCCCCTGAGAGAATAACGGTCACATGCTCTTTAGCCAACCGGGAGAGGTGAAAGAGGGCAATAGCCGCACTTTCTACAATGGGTTCTTCCGTATACTCAAGTAACTGATCCAAAGAGGTAAAGAATTCTTCTGACTCAAGGATATACTCGTGGTGATCCGTATGAAATTTGTTCGCAATAAGCTTGGCATAGGGAAGTTCGCTGGCACCCCGATCATCACGATATCCAACAGAAAATGTCTTAACCGGTTCGGTGTTAAATTGGCTCATTCCTGCAACAACCGCACTGGAATCAATGCCTCCACTCAAAAAGGCACCCAATGGGACATCGCTCATCAGGCTCATTTTTATACTTTTTTGAAGTAATTCCGCGTATTGCTCTTGAGCTTCCTCCAATGACACTGCACTGGGAGGGCCATCCCTGAGGTCCCAATACTGCGAAAGAGTCACTTGCCCCTCTTGAAGATGTAAACCATACCCTGGAAGAAGTTTTTGAATACCTTGAAACAGGGTAGTCTGCCCGGGGACATACCCCACCGACACGTAAAAATCCAAAGCGGCAATATTGGTGGATGGTCGATGATCCAGTACCCTGAGAATAGCCCGTACCTCAGAAGCAAAAAGAAACTGATGCTGATCCACAAAGAAATAGAGAGGTTTTATTCCAACCCGATCCCGGGCAAGAAAGACCGAATTGTTGTTGGCATCATAAATGGCAAAAGCAAACATCCCGTCAAACCATTTGGGACAGTCAATTCCGTATTCTTCATAGGCATGAACGATGACCTCAGTATCACACCGCGTTTGAAAGGTGTGTCCCTTAGATATTAGGTGGTCCCGCAATTCAAGAAAGTTGTAAATCTCGCCATTGTAGACAACCGCAATCGTCCCATCCTCATTAAACATAGGCTGTGCGCCAGCATGTAAATCAATAATTTTTAGCCGTCGGTGTCCAAATCCCACATGCTTATTCAAGAATAATCCCGCGGAATCAGGGCCCCGATGAACCATGGAATCTCTCATCTGCACAAGGAGTCTTTGTTCGACGAGTTCACCATCCTTCATTTTCACCACACCACATATGGCACACATAGCGATTGACTCCAAAGAAAAGGTTATGACATGGCGCCGGCAAAAAACAGTGCAGTAAATAATCGAAGAAATACTACAAACCCAATTTCTATTAAGCCAATACAAAGGAAATCTTTAAGAGTCAACGTCGGATTAAATCCATTTAAGGAGCAAAAAGCCGCAGCAATTCCAAGCTGTACATAAAATAGAATAAAATCTGTCGTCACAAACATGGAGGTGGCCGCATACGAACAAATACTTGCCAAAAGAGCCAACGCGAGTGAGCGATCCTTAGGATCGGAGACTTGCTTCGAAACATGCCACAGCCCTTTTATGGAAAGATAAGATAAGGCGATATAGACAAATAACCCGGGAAAGCCTGTTTCTCCAAGATTTTCGACATATGAATTATGGGCGATTAGGCTAAGCCCTGTTTTATGTCTGGCAGATTCTTTAAACCGCATTTTGCCTACTCCAAAGACCGGGTTTTCCTTGGCCATTTCCAGCCCGGCCGCCCATAGATCCACACGATGAGCCGCAGACTTACTCCCATCACTATCATCAAGCCCACGTGTTGTGAGAAACCCAACCAACGGGGCGGCCAAAACGAGGACAATAGCACCAAGGATCAATGCAGTACGCGGCTTAAACCGTAAAACAAGGGAAGCAAATAACGAAACCACGGACGCCAGCAACCCTCCCCGTGATTGGGTTAATAGAAGACCTTGAAAAATAAGAATGGCAAAAAGAAAGGAAATTATTCGGACGAAGATGTTCCAGGGAGAGAACATAAATTGGATGAGAAAAGGGAAGGAAATAACAAACAGCAACGCCAGGACATTCATCCCATCCCAAAGTCCAACCCATTTTGCACGCCCGCCATGACCATCATCCCAACCAAGACGTTGCCCAGCCCACCCGACGCCGGTAGCCACTTGATCAATACACTGGTAGGCGAGAAGCCCTGATAAGATAATTTGAAACCAGATCAGACGGCGAATTTGTCCAGTTGAGTTCAGAAAAAGAAATAAGCACATAAAAATAAGAAAAGATTTGGAATATTCAGTAAAAGCCGCTCTGGCATACCAGGATCCTTCCCCCCCTTGCGCAAGGTTGGACAAGATGATCACAACAAGCCAGACCACCAACACATATAATAATGGCAATTTGCCCAAACGTTGCCATCCATCCAATTGAAAAACAGAGCCAACCAGCAAAAAAGCAAAAATAATATAATCAACAGGCCAATTCAGCATAAACGGCACCCAGTCTTGGGGCCGTAGATAGAGAGTGATGAAGTAAATATAAAGAAGGAAAGACAGGGGTGAGGGTATAGGACCATTCCCAGAAGTCGGATTGGGCCCGATGGAGTCCACAGGGTCTATCGCTGCGGTTTCTTCTTTGACCATTTGATTTGAATGAAATCCTATGCGCCTGTTCCGGAGAGAATAGGTTTGCTGGTTAATTTACTTTATTCAACATGCTGTGTTGATTGACGCTCACGAATTTTTTCTAAAAAGTGAGTCGGATCCCCCATAGCTCCGCTTTCCGCCGCCTTCACCACCTGAAAAAACTCATAGGCGGTGACATAATGCAAACAATATTTCCTACCATCGTTATAGTTGGTCTCCAGATAGGTCCACATACGATCCATAGGCTCGCCAAGAAGAACGTCCATGTTTGGTTCAGAGGCGCCATGTGTATGAAGTTTCACGAAGATCCAATTGGGCCGTCCTTGCACATGAATATGGGTCTTGATCCAAAGGTCAACCCGATCGTTGGAGGGGGGGTTATCACCTGACAATTCACCATTTTCAATTCTGGGAAGCAAACCTAGCTTTCGAGCCTTCCAATTCAATCCTAATGGACCCTGAATGAGCATCAAATCTCCACAGGCTTTTTTGCCAAATTCAACAGCGATTCCCGCATTATGGGATTTCGGTCGCAAAGGATCATCTGTAACATAATATAGAGAATTAATCGTCTGAACCTGTGTTTCATCGGGGGCGGAAGGAAAAGTGAAATCCGCATAACACCCCGTCTCACGAAGAATGGAAATCTCATTATTCACTCCACACCATTTTCCTGCCAAGCCACTATTATCCAAGGCCCAATTCCCATGGATAAAGCCGTATTCAATATCTCCTGATTCAGGATTTTTTCGGAGAAGATGGTGCTTCTCATAGAGGAGTGTCTTAAATTCCAGGAGTATGTTTCGAAGATTTTCGGCTGTATCATTATCGTGATGGAGGTGAACCTCAACATCTCCAAACCCCATTCGGGATAATTCTGCGAGATGGTCAAGATGCTCGGAGCGATACTCTTCTGCAGGAAAAAAAAAGCTATGCTGTGGGCATCGCCCACTTGCATCCCGATGCTTGGACGCAAGTGCCGGGTAGAGTTTCATCCACTTCTCCACCCTGACGCATTCCTGTTCATACGGGACCCCACCCACAGCGGGTTCATAATGGTCCGCTACACAAAAAAATATATGAATGGGCTCCTGAGACAGGCTGGGACGAGAACGGAACTGCTGAGCCACATAGCTAGCAATCCATAGATGCATCTGCTTTTTATGTAACACGATCCCGACAAATCCCAGGAGGAGCAAAATGCTAGTAAAAACCCCATATACGAAATACACTCAGGATTTCTCCAAGGTTATTTCATCCCTATCGTTCAGCTTTACGCCAAAGGCTCGTCTGTCCAGCACTGAAGAAATGACGAAAAAATCCATACAAAGCGGCCGCATTCCCCATACAGAAATACAAGGGCACATAAAAAATATTTGTCTGGCCCAGTTTTTCCATTAGGACCCACCCTAAGACCGCAGCAAGATAGAAGAAGATTTGCCCCCAGAAAAGGCTTTGATACCAAAGAGAAGGAATCACTGCGCTAGCAAGCAGCATGGCCAAAAGAAAAAAGGGAATCAACCAACGAAATAGCTTGTGAGAAATAAACTGAAAGGCAAAGATCGTCTTTGGGGGAAGAAACATACTCCGAAATTCGGAAAGAATTTGATATCCGGCGGACGCATACCGAACTTTGAGGAAAAATTCATCATGAAGAGTTTTTGAGGAATATTCTGCTGAAGTGGCTTCCTCTTCATAAATGACTCGAAAGCCGGTTTCAACGATCTTGAGAGAAAGAAACATATCGTCATGGACGATGCTTGGCGGCATAGATGAAAAAAGACTTTTGCGAATGGCAAAGATCTCCCCATCTGCACCTACAATCGATCCTAAATGACTTTCTTCAGATTTGAGCCAGCCTTCATAATTCCAAAAGGCTGTTTCCCCTTGACTGGTTTGCCTGGCGCTGTCCTTCAATATCACCTTTCGACCCGAAACACCTCCGACAGAGGGATCATGAAAATTTCTAACGATTTTTTGAATGACTGTTGGTTCATACAGGGTGTTTGCATCAGAAAAGAATATAATTTCCCCCTTTGCAGATGAAACAGCATGATTCAAGGCAGCCGTTTTTCCTTGCCGAAGTGGCCGATACAAGACAGTGATTCCTTGTGTGGCATATGACTGAGCAATACTCACCGTCTGGTCCGTCGACCCATCTGCGACAACAATAATCTCTAACTGACCTTCTGGATAGGCCAACGCCATGGTGTTGACCATTTTGGCACCAATAACTTTCTCTTCGTTATAAGCGGCAATAACCATAGAGACAGAGGGAAAAATAGTTTCTTGCTTAATGGGCCTCGGTCTTATGCGTGCGAAGACCCAAACAAGAAAGGGATATCCAAAATAGGTATACAGCACCGCCACAAATGCCACCCAAAATAGTATTTTCATCCCAATTCCTTCTCAGGAGCGTAGAGATTTATCCTATACCTTCAAATGCCTTCAAGCCGCGCCTGTGACCAGGCATCCTTTTTTTCCAGAAGGAAAAAATGAGAGATTAAACTTGATTGAAGATAAGTGTATGATATTTATGTCGGTATTTCTTCCGACAATCCTAAGTGGATAGCAATAGTGGGGTGGGAAAAACCAGACGTTTCAATGTTTTTCCAAGAGAGCAGAGGCAAACCGTTCAACACGCTTTCCGTTCTCGAACCACGTGTGGTTGTCCAAAACTTTTTGACGGGCACGCTCCCCTAATTCTTTCCGAAGGGCACTATCGCTCAGCAGGAGTGAGAGGGCCTGCCGTAGCGAAAAAGGATCTCCACGTTGTACGATCAATCCATCTTTTCGATCTTCAATAATATCCCGGATGGGCAGAAGATCCGGCGCAATCACGGCTTTTCCCATTCCCATAAACTCAAACAAGACAATGGGAGACCCAAAGACATTGGAATCTGGCAGGACACAGATATCCATTGCAGCGATATAGGATAAAATTTGAGATCTGGGAACAGGACCTGTCAAAAAAACAACCTCTTCCAATTTATGGTGCCGAACCTGGTCCCTAAGCCTATCAGCTACCGGGCCGTTACCCACCAGCATTAGCCGAACAAAAGGATATTCCTTATGAATATCTCTGATCACATCAATCAGCAGATCTAACCGGTCCCAGGAATCAAACCACCCGGCGAAACCAACAACAATACTTCCATTGAAGGTATAACGAGTTCGAATGTGTTCTCCGGTAACCTGGCTTTCGAGGATGCGGGAATCTATCGCGTTTGGAATCACAAATACCCCTTCTGTTTTTCCGCTCCGTCTTAAGACTTCATCTTTTAAAAAGCTGGAGACTACGAAAATTACATCAGCTTTTTTGAATACAATTTTTTCAAACCATTTAGAAACAGGAATGAGCAACTGGTTCCGAGCTCTTTGAACTCCCACCACTTCATTCACTTCGAGCAATACAGGCCAACCCAAAAATTTTGCTAAAAAGACTCCCATAAACATGAAGAATGCATATCGTTCATAATACACATCTTGACCATGTCGCTTTAATATTGGCCCCAATCGAAACAGCACAACCAGGTTATAACTGATTTCCAGAATTTCAAAAACAATATCCGGAACCCAGCAACTGACAAACTTCCAGATTCGGTTTATCCCTTGGACCTTGGACTGCCCTTTATCAATTGGCAAATCCCCAGCCATGGCCAGAGGGTCCACACCAGAGGGGGAAGCTATTGTGGTCGTATGCCCCAGAGTTTCAAGAGCCCGAACCATACTGGCAATATGAACCCCTTCTCCCCCACGACCTAGCGTTCTGTGATGATAAAGAAATCTCATCGGACCCACCCCATTCAATTCCTGAGCATCCCAGAAATTGAAACCGCCTGTAGTTTCTGGCGAACGATGTTATCTAAGATAACTGGAAGCGCCTGAAGCGCATGAGGAGTAGTCCCATGATATAAAAGAACATCCCCGGAATGAAGAGGTTGGCATTGCAGTGCAGCAAGAATTTCTCCCATGCTCTTGGCCTGAAAATCTTTAAGATCAACATTCCACATAACACATGTCATGTTTGCATTCCATGCTCCAACAAGGGAACCCAAGCATAATTTCCCGAATGGGGGACGGAATGATCGGCATGGACGTCCAGTGATGGTTTGAAGAAGAAACTGCGTCTTCTCAATTTCTCCTGCGGATTCCTTCCATGACAATGAATCGAAAGAAGGATGGGTGTAGGAATGATTGCCCAATTCATGCCCTTCTTCAGCAATTCTTTCAACCATTTCCTTGTGCTGTTCAATTTTTTCACCAACAAGATAAAAGGTGGCTGTGACCCCATAGGCTTTGAGTAACTCCAAAATTTGAGGGGTGTAAATTGGATCCGGGCCATCGTCGAAGGTTATGGCAATGTGACGATTAGTTATTTTCCCCTGCCATAATAACCATCGCCTTGGTAACATCCGAAGACCGGTTTTCAGGATGTTTTTTATAAATTGATCTTGTGGTTCTGCCCCATAGAGATATCGATAGGCCTCCGACATGGCAGTCATTCCAAAACGCCCTCGAATTCGACACTCAGCATTTTTAGCGATTCTGTCAGCTTCACCAGGATCCCGAAAAAGTTGTTCTAAAGCTTGCGCTAATGCCTCTGGCTGGCCGGGAGGAACCAAGAGACCTGACTCCTGATGCACAACAATCTCGGGGACTCCTCCCACATTCGTCGCCACGACGGGTAGGCTGGTAGCCATTGCCTCCAACAATGAAAGGGGAATTCCTTCAGTAATTGACGGAAGAACAAAAAAGTCGAATGTTGAAAGGAACGTTTCTACATGTTCTTGATAGCCCATAAACTCTACGGTGCCAGAAATTCCTAGTGTCCGAGCAAGCATTTCCAAATCATTCCGCTGAGGCCCCTCCCCCACCAAAACAAGCCGAATAGGAAGACCCCGCAATCGAAGAATCGCATGGGCATGTAAAAGATGATGCAGCCCTTTTTCAGGAGAAAGCCGAGCAACGCTCCCCACGACCCATTCCTTTTGTGTGCAGCCATGGGATGACTCAATAGTAATGTGGTTCCCTTCCTTCTGTTTTCTGGAAAATTTTTTCTCTTCGATACCATTTAAAATCGTCACCGACTTCTGAGAGGAAATTCCATACAGACCAAAGGCCCGAGTGGTATCTTGGGAAACGCCCACTATTTTGTGGAAGACCCTTGAAGCCACACGAAACTTCAAGCGTTCTTTCCAATTGTAAGTTCTGAGCCAGGTATCATGTTGTGTATGAATGCGGACTGAAACGGAAGTGAACCATGCTGCCCACCCGGCATACAGCATGGGATCAAGGCTATGGGTGTGGAGGACGGTCACTCCCTCCTGCTTAAACACCCGGGCCAAACGACCAATCAACCCAACATCAAGGCCTGCCCTGCGCTTGACCATCACAATACGGCAACCTGCTTTTTCAACCACGGGAGCGAGAACACCTGGCTCGTCCAGACAGACGACAATTGTGGGCAAAGAGGCCAGCACAGGAGAACTGACAAGAGTACAGACCAACCGTTCAAGTCCCCCTGGCTGAAGACTCAAGACCACGTGAGCAACTTTTGGTTGAGCGATCACAACTTTTCCTCTGCCCAATTTTCCTCTTGCCGTACAAGAAAACGAAAAGCCCAAACCACAAGACCAATCAAGCGGTTCCCCTCATCCGTTTTATCCGGTGGACAGCGAACTGCCACCCCGCCTCTACTTCTTCCCGCTTAAAGCACCCGGCAGATAAGAGCAAAACAGGGTAACAAAACACTATGGCTACCCCGGCTCCAAGAAAACCGCCATATTTCATAAACAGGATTCCCCAAATCAACCCCAATAGTAATGCACAAATCCCGCCAATCTTTCCCAGAGCCCTATAATCATATTGGACAGGAAAAAGTTGCTGCGAATAGAACAGCATACAACTCACACTCACTACTTCGGCTAAAAGAAATGCAATACCCGCCCCTATTGCGCCCATACTAGGAATTATGGCAATACTTAAAATAATTTTGACAATCCCCGCCATAACGGTCACATAAAACAGATATTTGGTCTTTTTCATATATAAAATTCCGGTTTGAAACGGATATCCCAAACTGGACACCAACAGACCTGCGGCCAGGATTGGGATAAGGAGTTCCGCAGGCCAATATTCCTGAGTCGTCATGATACGCAAAACACTCGGTGAAAATGCTGAAATGCCCACTACCAACAACCCAACCATTGCAGCCATATAGATGACGATTTTGGCTTGAACATCTTTGACATTTTCATTTTTCATAATGGAAAACCGGAAGGATCCATAACTGTTTTTAAATGGTTCAAGAACCAGGACATTGCCCAATTCAACGAATTTCAACGCCAAGGCATAAAGCCCAACCGCTTCAAGCCCATATAAAGCCTTTAAGAGAAACCGATCTGAATAAAGAACAGCCACACTAACGATGGTGCTTAAAAGAAAGGGAAAACTATACTCGAGAACCTGACGAAATTTCGTTTGGTGGAAACGAAGGCCACATTCATACACCGTGGTGCCAACAACATAGCCCCATGATATCCCGACACTCATGAAATTTCCCACAAGGATTCCCCACACCCCCCAACCCAAAATAGCTACGGAGTAATAATTGCACCCTACTTGTAAGAGCAACCGCAGAAAGGAAGAAACCACAAACCGGGTCGAATACTCTCTGGCCCGAAAGTAGGCAAGGCCAATTTCCGATGACAATTGTAGGATGAGAATCAAAAGGCCAAGTTGGAGAAGGCTTGCCTCTTGTGATGACCCAAATAGGACTCTGGACAAGAGCGGAGTCGTAAACCACAACAGGGCTACCCCAGTGCAGGCCACGACACCGGAACCGACCAACGTCGTACTCACCAAATGTTTTCGTTCCAACTCATCCTGGAACTCGAAATAAAATCGAAGTGTGGCATGTGCCAATCCAACACCCAACAAGGAAGAAACTAACGCAGAAACGCCATACACTAATTCCAGCGTCCCATATTCTGAAGGAGTCAAATGACTGGTATACAGCGGAAGAAGAAGAAACGCTCCGGCACGATTAACGATCCCCCCTAATGCATAAATGGAAGAATGCTTGAATAGCCGCTTCATGTCTGACTGTATATTCATAAATCCATTTCAGAAGAAGGAACATGGACGAAAACCATCCAACCTCTGCCTGCACAACTTCTATTCGTAAATTTACGGGACGGAGGAGTGTGGCTCGGCAACCGAATCTAAGGCTTTCTCAAAAGCAGAACGCAGAATTGGCGCCATGGTATGAGAGAACCAATGTTCATCCGTTTTATGCCAATAATCTAAATGCTCATGGAATTGATAAAGAAGGAGAATGGCCGCATAAATTTTTTGCAAGCTTCCATCTCCCACGCAGAGTGCATGCCAATACGATTGCACGCAATCATTTTTCAAGAGATCTTCCTCAAAAGCCACTCGTACAATAGCCTGATAAAAGGGCATCGGCGCACTTAAATACTTTTCGTACCCTAAAAACCACAACAAATCCATCAACGGAAATCCCATTTTCCTGGACAAATCCCAATCAATTAAACCAATCACTTTTCCGGTTTCGTTGACTAGTAAATTCGTACGCTTAAAGTCGCCATGGGTTTGCACAAGAAGCGTCTCTTTTCCCATCAACCGTTTCTTCACCAAGGTTTTCACATTCGTAAAGACAACTTTATCGGTTCCTTTGCAATAGGTCATGAAATCCGCAAATGGAACGTTCACCAGCTTTTCAAAAAGCACGTCGTCAAGGATCACCCTCTGTGCCGTCCCAGCATGAAGTTGTAGAAGATACCGAGAAGCCTGTGCCGTGATCTTGTCAGATCTCCAAGCCCTTTTTTGTTCTCCTGTGGGTTCAAACCCCGGCAGCTTGGATTCTTCGAAGTACATTAAACTGCCAAAACTACCAGTGTAGGAAGCAGCTGGAATGGGCACAGGGCTTATACCCTGCAAAGCTTGCAGGGTTTCATAATTATTACGACAACGTGTCAAGGCTCCTTGGCCTAAAGGAAACCGGACAATCCGGTCTGGAAGTTTCCCTACAAGCGAACTGGCCGTTCCCACACAAGCGCTAATACCTGCTTCATCCGACGGCTCCACCCCATGTTGACTGGCAATATTCCCGATTATCCCTGAAGACGTATTTGACCAAGAGTTCCCTAAGATCAAACCATATGATTCACCTTTCACGATTTTTCTCAGGGTGGATCGCCATCCTTTAACCGAAGACCTCCTACTTCCCTCCTGGGTCACTGTTTCGATGGGACCAAGAGCAGGATAAAACTGGAGCCTAGTTACTATTCTCCATGGACTTCCTTCCAATGAAGTTTCAAGTCCCCGTTGGCATAATTCCTGGGAACCAATATTAAACCGAAGAGAAAATGGATCTTCCCTCATTCCCAAATAGATCATCCCCCTCGGAGTTAACAATTTCAGCAGGTTTGACAAAAAGGTCTTCCCCTGGGGGAAAACCATTCCATCGGACTCAAACCAAAACCGGGAGTTGGAAAGACAAATCAAATCAAAGAAGCCTTCCTGACAGGGAATTTGGTCTTTAATCCCATTGATGGAAATCGCTTCAATACGGCGACCGTCCTGATGGGCACGGGCCACGGCGCATCTCTTCATGGCCTCGTTTTGAAAGACTCCTGTCACATGTGAAAACAAATAGGAAAGAGCTACCGTCGTGGTTCCAATCGAATCATCAAGATTTAACACCGCATCTTGATCAGTCCTTCCCACCCACAACATCCAAGCGGTCTGGGCACCAAAGTGGATTTCCCAAAACAGAGCTTTTCGCTCGTCCGGGTCCAACTCGTTCAGAGTGATTCCAACACCATCCCGCCACCCATGCTCTTCTACTAAATCGGCCAGACGGTCATATGTCGTTGATGCAATCACCTCATGTCCTTACGAAAGGAAATCATTTCTTGAAAATTGCGCAGAAGGCGCTTCAACTTCATTTTGATTAGTTCTCCGCTAAACCGGAAATAGTAAGAGAGGTGCGTAGGATGTAACGTTATGGCTTTTTTTTGCAACTTCCAGGCATGACTTTCTCCCTGAAAAAAGCTACTGTCAGCCCATTCGGCATAAATTTTGGCCTTGCGTATTTTGTAGCTATCAGAAGAATATTCATTTCGGTACATTCGCAACAATTGAAATTGTGCCCCATATTCCTTTCTCAGGCTTCCATGGCTCCTTGAGTGTTTAAGGACCCGATACTGACCAACATATTTAGACGATAAGTAAATTTTTGTTTTTCCTGCAGCCCGGATCCACAAATCATAGTCTTCTGCTTTGAGGTCTTTGTTCCCAGGCTGGAATCCCCCAATTTCCTGAAAAATTTCTTTCCTGATTAGAGAGGTCGACATCCCTATCAAATTGCCTTCCATTAGTAAGACCTGCTTGAGATTCCTGGGCTGATCATACAGGTCTGAAGGTTTTTGACCAGAATCAAGTGTTCGACCCAGTTCATCAATTTTCTCCATGAAACCAGCGACAACCCCGACACAAGGATGTCGTTTCACAATATCCATTTGCCACTCAAGTTTCCGTGGAAACCAAATATCATCTGCATCACAAAAAGCCACATAGCTCCCGAGACTCCATTCGACTCCCACATTCCGGGCAATGGCTACACCCTGGTTCTCCTGGTGAATGCATTGAATTTGATGGGCATATTCCTCCAGAATTTTCAGAGAAGAATCTGTAGACCCATCATTCACGGCAATAATTTCAAATGGGGTATAAGTTTGACCTAAAATCGATTCAAGAGTTTCACGCAAAAATTTGGCAGCATTATAGACAGGGACAATAACTGACACTAAGGGGAAACTTGCCAATGAATATGAATGTGAAGTCATTTTTGCTTAGGATTAAGGCGGATTTCTGGCCACGTGGATCACCTGTATTCGCTTATCCCGACCTGGGTTCACGCTAAAGATTCCGGAAACATTATTACCAAGTGCCTCCTGTACCCATTCAGTCAGAATCTTTTGGTATCTTGGTGTGGCCAAAATCCACACACCTCCCTTCCCATCCTGCACCGCCTTTTGTACGGTGTCCTTATTATGCAGAATTAAATTTCCCCACCGGTCTTTCATTCCTCGGGCCTGGGAATTCTCCCTAAATAAGGAGGACTGATCGTCATAAAATATGTAATTCTCATGAGTAAGATAAAATGACGAAGAAGGGACGGCATTAACAATCAGATCGCCAGCCTTCCAAGCTTCATTTATATAGTCGGCAGGACCTCTAACATCGGATCGCTGATAGTAGTGAACCGAAACTTCTTCGGAAACGTTCATCCGAAAATTCACTTCCGCTTTTCCGATATTCATAATATGGGCGAAAGAGAAGTCTTCCGAGCAGAGCAATAATCCAAATGACAAAAGTACTACCGCAAACTTAGGTACTCTTCCCAAAAATGCATTTGGAGATAGCGTATGATCCAGCCACGTTTTCCCTGCCAGCGCGCCTTCAAACCACAAGAGAAGAATCAAGGGATAAAGGAAAAATGAATATCTTGTGGAGTTGTACATCGTATTGATCACTCCCAAGATTAGGATACAACTAACTAACACCAAAAGAAGAAAGTGTTCAGTCACAAATTGTTGGGAATTTCTTCGACCCCACAACACCAGCAAACCGAAAAGACATGAAAGCGTCATTAAATAGGGCATCACATCAAGCCAGAGAAAGACAAACTCCTCCATCACTCTTGGATAATGAAAGACAATGGCAAAAATCTTATGGAGAGATAGGCTTTCTGCTTCGTGTAAAACAATATTGCCGGTAGTCGCGAGAACCCCAACGGTGAGCCAAAAACCAAGGCATGAAACCAGGAATATTGCAAAACTCCTTTCAAGAGACTTTCGGAAAACCAACCGTGGATCAAGGATTTGAGTGAAATACGAAACAAGCAGAATGCCCGCCACGACTCCAAACAACTGCAATAGGCCGGATCCAATTAACGCTAAGGCAATGGATTTTTGCCGCCAATCCCATAAAGAATTTTTCATTCCCATATAGGCGAGTCCTATACCCATCAGAAGAAGTGCCACATACCCCACACCCCAAAGGTCTCCTCGCAGAAAGACAGACTCCCATAAGGAAATGTCCGGAAGGAGAAGAATGCCTCCCCCATTATGAGGAAGAACGAATCCTTCGGGGTACTCGCTTCCCGAATTTCCAGAAAAAAGCCACGACCACATCTTCGGAGAAACAATATTCAAAAGAAGAATGGCGCTAGCCCAACCCCCATACCGAAACTGTTTTTCAAGGCTTACCTCTCGAAACAATAGGGGCAGGAACAACAAGCAAGCCATGAAAATCGCACCCTCATAAATGACGGTGCTAATGGAGGCAATGACATAGGACCAAATAATTGCCCGCTTTCGTCCAAGAAAAAATCCTTCATAAAAAAAATAAAGAAACCAAAGAAATGCACATTGAAACATAGAATACATTCGGGCAAATCGAGCAAATTCCACTTCCCAAATTGAAACACAGAAAAAGCCTACTAGGAGAAACGCTCCTGCGTTTCCAATTCGCTTTCTACCCAACAAAAAGAGAGGGGGGATCGTTAACAGATTAAACAGGACTGCTGGCAATCGAAGTGCATATTCATTTAGCCCGAATAGACCGGCACTTGCTGCTTCAAAGTACTGAAAGAGCAAACCTCGCCAATACATGCCACCACTGGGATATATTGGGATCCCCTTTTGCTGAATCAGTTCAACCGATTTGGCGATATAAAATTCATCCACAGCCAGACACCAACTGCCTAACGCATCAAACCGGGCCAAGATTCCGACAAAAAAGCCGACAAGACAAAAAATGGCACAACCTAATTCACTTTTTGAAATGGATACACCTGGAGAGGAAGCTAGTGAGAAATTCATAAGAACCCAGACAGGAAATCGTGTTAGCCTTATCTAACTTCAGACCATCGCTCTCTTACTTGAATTTGCTTTGGCTACCATTCTTAAGATTTTGCCTTTAAGAGATCTTTAATGGTGTAGTCTTTCATCTTCCTGGCATGAGTGAAAACGATCATTTCACCAAGAAGGCCGACGGAGGCGGTTTGGACCCCGAGTACCATCAATAGGACACCCAGGATTAACAGTGGGCGATCGGTAAGCCCAGTGAGACCAAAGAGTTTTTGGATGGCCAAAATCAGAGAAATGATCAGACCCCCGGAAAACAACCCTGCCCCAACCAAGCCGAAAAACCGCAATGGTTTTTTGGTGAATTTGAATAGAAACGCAACGGAAATGATATCGAGAATCCTGCGAAGATACACCCCCGGCCGTAGCATTCGGGAATGAAAATCAGCTGGATGCTGGGCGACATCTCGCTCTACCACTCGGAACCCCCGTTGATAGGCCAGTAGGGGGAGAAACCGATGAAGATCTCCATAGAGATTCACTTCACGGACCACATGCTTCCGAATTCCGCGAAGGCTACAACTCATATCATGAAACTGCACGCCAGTTAACAATCGCATGGCAAAATGGAAGACTCGATTTTGAAGACGATTGATCCAGGGATCTTGCCGAGGGTAACGACGCGTCACAACCAGATCATAGCCCTTATTGAGGTAACTCATAACCGTATGCAGACCTTCGGGAAGCGTCTGAAAGTACGCCGACAGAGTTATAATGACGTCAGCCCGGGCCTGCTGAAATCCCACCATAAGGACAGTAGCTTCTCCAAAATGTCGCTGAAGTGGAACGATTCGAATGGGCTCTCCCTTGTCTACCAGGCCATGAAGAGGTTGAGCGGCTTTCTCAAACCCCTCGTCTAAAACAAAAATAAATTCAAATGAAGGCACCAGGCTGCGTAGGATGTCCGCATGGACACAGTAAATCTGGTCTAAGGCATCACATCGTTCGGTGACTGGCACCACAACGGAAACAGCCACAGGCGTTGAATCTGCAGAAACACATTCTGTCTCAAGACTATGAGGAGTCATGGGAAAAGGCCCCCGGGAATAGAACGTGATTTGGTTGCGTTCATAAATTTTGACTCTTACATTGAAAACGTGATGCCGAAACGGCTAACTACCAAACGAAGACAGACAGGTTTTTGGTGACTCCCGCTCAATCTTCCATTCCTGACCAGTGGTCTATACAATTTTGGTGAGTCAATGCGATCGTTTCCTCGACATCATGAAACCCCACGAGAAATACATGCCCGTTAAACATTCCATATCATTTGTTCCGGACGGTAATCTCCGGCATAGAGGATCATTTCGCCTAGCATTCCCATTGTGAGCAAATGGCCCGAAAGCGCGAATAGCAAAAAGGCTGTGGCCGGATATACAATGCCAATACCCTCTGAAAACAGCATGCCGAGCAAGCTTAGGCTGCCTAACAATGCTCCGGGAATGGCTAATATTCCAAACCATAAGGCTGGCCTGGCAGCAAACCCTGTCACCATTTTCACCAGAAACAAATCTAAAAACACCCGCCAAGCTCTTGAAATTCCATACTTGCTTTTCCCGAATTTCCGTGGATGATGCGTCACAATTAATTCAGCAATTCTCGCTCCGGACAAGGTTGCCATAGCGGGAATAAAGCGATGAAGTTCAGAATATAAAGCCACGCGTTTAATAATTGAGGCACGGTAAGCTTTCAGGGAACAACCGTTATCGTGAATAGCCACGCCGGTGATCTTGCCGATAAGCCAGTTTGCAATGAGAGAAGGAAATCGGCGAGATAAAAACTTATCCTTTCTTTCCTTTCTCCATCCACAGACGACATCAAAACCCTCTTGTATTTTTTCTAGCAATCGGGGAATATCAGTGGGGTCATTTTGCAGATCTCCATCCATGCTGATAATGACCTGTCCTCGTGCTGCCCTGAATCCGGCGGCCATAGCCGCGGTTTGTCCAAAATTTTTTCGAAAACGAATCACGGTGACCCCAGGGTTCTGTTGATGGAGTGTTTGAAGTAACTCGAAAGTCCGATCTTGGCTTCCGTCATCCGCGAAAACGATTTCATAAGACTGCCCATTCTGCTCACATGCGGTTCGAATAGCCTCATAGAGAGGCTGGACGGATTCCTCCTCATTGTAAATGGGAACCACAATAGAAAGGAGAGGTCGCATAATCATCAAAGCCTTTCATCCAAGATGTACCAAATGAAAGTCCGATTGGTTGAAGAAACTATGGGAATATGGCACTCAGTCGTATCATGGTTTCTTCCCCTTGCATTTTCATTTCCCGCATATCGTCGCAACAAAATTTATCTCGCGGTGGATTCAATAAGGCCCGAGTTGAACCATATGCTCTTCAGGAACCAGGAATTCTGAGCCATGTAGGCTGGAATACAAACAACACAGAAATCATAGTTTCTCTGAGAACCGGCAAAAAAGAATATGTAGGTATGTTTCGGATACGGAACGAGGAAACTAAAGGTACTTAGACAGATACCCGCACAGAGGAAAAAACATGAGTCGGCATGAAGAGCCTGTCAACGCCCGATCGGCTCTCTTCTCCAGGATTATGAAAGACGTGGTGCCATCGACTTCCTATTGCCCCACCACCATTTAGATACGCGCCTTCCTCAAATCACAGTGGGACCCAAACTCCTGGCCACCGTGACAAGGCCATTCCAATGACATTTGGAGTGTGAGTCCCTGGCGACATCTACCAATTTATGATGTGAAGTTGTTGTGAAAGATTATAAGGGTATCCAGGCCGGGCACTACCAGATGCGTGTGTGGCTCACCATGGTAGGGTGCCAGAGGGCATGAACCGTTCTTGGCAAAAGACGTCATCTGCGAGCCCAGCTGAAATCTACAAGTGCGGAAAAGAGAGGAAGGATGCACTTATTGAAACTGATAACGGCAAAGCCCTAAGTTTGACGGAAGCACGACCGATCGTGGAACTACTTACTCCCATCACCTAGACTGTTAGAACGCTGGTTCCGTTCACAATACAGCCTGAATGGGGTAGCATTGCTCAAAGATTGGCCCCTTGTAGCGGCTCCTGTATGCCCTCTTCCAATGTTGACCCCTGAAAAAAAGCCAAGAAATCATTGAAGCCCTCCACCCCACCGAGAGCCAAAGGGGGTACTGAAAGGGAAATTAAGGAAGGGGTGTGACATTCAGATTTTTGGGAGGCTCGGGCGGTACATTATCTAAGCCTGCGATGGGATGAGTGCGGAGTCTTATCGTAGTTTGATTCCAAGCCGGTTCTTCGCTGTAATACCATTTCCATTCGTTTCCGTCCCGAAAGATAATATTCCTCTCTACCCCGTTTGATTGTACGACCCGTTCATTTTGAATAGTTCTCATATCGTTAAGGTGAGTGGTAGCAAAATACAGGTTGTCATTATTGCTACCAGGATGATTACCACCAGCGGGATCGTAAATTAGTGTGATAGTATTGTTATCATCGTGTAAATAGGCGTCGAGCCCAGACCAGCCCCAATTGAGTGCACTTACTCCACCCAGTTCAGTGAGGCTCCATGCATTGGATCCTCTAGAAGCAGACTTTAGCTGTCCACCCTCAGCAGTAGTGACGTACAGACCGAATTGGCTACCATCAAACACCCAACCTGCAGCATAGACTTCGCTCCCACTTGAGGAATATGTGCCACCGACTACCCCTTCCACCGTCCAACTTTTCCCGTCGACCGACGTGGCTCCATACACCCGAGAATCAACGCTAATATTACACCCACAGGTTCCTCCTCCTCCAAAGTTACAGGTCTGAGAACCCCCTGGCGATTCGACACCAAAGTATCCGTAAAACTTCCCCTTCGAAGGAAGGTACTTAATATACGCGGTTCGGATTCCTTCTTCCTGGGAGCTTACGGGTACAAAATCATGCGGTTTCAACACTGGATTACTTGTGTATTTCGTAAAATTCACTCCGTCCGAACTGGTGGCAAGACCAAGAGATTGGTGGTTAACATCACCATCCGTATTCCAACACCCGTTAAACCCTGCGAGATAATGCAAGTAATAGATTCCGCCAACTTTCGAGATACCACTCACTGCGATGCCAGGCTTATTTTCCCAGGCAACCGCGGTACTATTCTGTAAAACAACTCCTTTTTCTGTCCAATCAGACAGTTTTTCAGGAATTGTGTCCAGTGCATGGGCCTGCTCCATGCTTGTCAAAGTAATTATTCCTAGTAGTAAAATTCGTGCTGCAAACATATTGCATCGCCTCCTTAAATTTTCAATCTTGGTATTCTTCGAGATCTGGCTCAGTCCATTTTCATGCTCTTGCAACTTCTCCTCATCATTAACCAAACTAACCAAACTGGGTATTAAAATTTTGAGTTCTTTAGCAATCCTTTTGACTGACGCAAATTCCAGGCCATTACTGTTTTTTAGTTTCGAAAAGTTTCAAAAATTGAACCTTTAGGTCCTGCAACTCAACTCCTCCCCCTTCGGAGAAAAAAACCAAATCTTGATGCCCCTAAATCTTGGTTATCGAAGTAAAAAAGGTTGTAGGTAGGTGCAATAAGTAAGAGGGTGATTCCACATAAGAGGGAATAAGAGAATGAGAAGCCCAGACCGAAAAAATATGAGTAGTAAAAAAATGGGAAAAAGCGAATGGAATAGCATTCAGTGCTAATACGTAGGCAGAAAAATGCCCATTTGAGTTACCCAAGAAATTTAGACGAGAGCTGTCCGAGGGTATTCCTCAGCGTGAACTTCCCCTTAATACTAGAGCACTCATTGTAAGAGAATAATTCCCTGCGATTACGACCTACCCGCTTGAGTCATAGCCCTGTTCAAGAAAAATCCAAGGGGGGGGATTTTCTAATGCACTATGAGGACAAAGCCAATTATATTCCCGGATGCCAAACTGTGATCGTGACCTTAGCGTCACCGCCAAGGCTGATTTAATATACTCCTTCCTAAATCGGCTATTGAAGCCTTCATAATACGCAATGGCAGTTGCCTTAGCCCGGTTAGGAAAAATCCAACTCAGTTCATTATGGATTCCATGCTCCAAAACCGGAACACCATACTTCAGCGGCATGTGGCTACTCCCATAGCAGAACAGGCCGTGAGATCACTCCACCTTTCTGAGCTTTCAGCACACAGCACGCGAGGTCTTAATGAGCCAAATCTTCCCTCATAAATAGGTTGCGAGTGAGCCGGCTTTTTCCCATTACGGTTGGTGCAAGGTTTTGGGGGAGGAAACCGAGTACGATAAATCCGACAATAGATTTGTAGGAGTGTTATTCGTGAACAAAATTGATGCCGGGAAAGATGCGTTCATCCATCGCGAAAGCGGTGGAATCCTATAAGTTAGACTTTAATTTCATGCAGTATATTTTTCCTTGGCAACACAATTTCTCCCGCCTGAACCCATAAAAATGAAAGTAGTTCCTTTGACTTAAATCAAAAACTCTTTAACATGTTTTTAATGGAGCAGGGCGAAACAAAACGAAGGCTACTTTTCTCATTATTAACTTTATTGATTATCTTTTTGTTTCTTGAGTCCACGGTGCGGGGTATTCATTTATACTATCCGCTTTTTGAAGATAAAATTTCGTTATCGATAGACCATCCTCAATTTCATCACTGGCATGTTCCAAATGCCAGTGGAACAAGTGTCGCTGCCACTGGGGAATTCCATGTTCCCATAAGAACGAATTCTCATGGAATGCCAGGTAAAGAACGCTCACTGTTAAAGCCGGATGGCATATATCGTATTGCACTCCTTGGTGATTCTTTTGTTGAGGGATTCGCCACTAAAGAGGAGGACTCCATCTCGGTATTACTTGAAAATTTGCTCAATAAATCCTCGACTAAAAAACACGAAGTCTTGAATTTTGGTTCTAGCACATTTTCCCCATCTCTCGAATACTACCTGCTTCTCAACCTCGCGCAAAAGTTTCAACCGGACATGGTTATTTTATTGTTTCACGTTACAGATGTTAGGGATGATTGGAAATACGAAAAAAGTAAGGTTTTAGACCGCGATGGAAATGCAATGGGGATTGATGGCACAAGTAGAAAAAGCATACCTTACCAAATTTTAGAAAAGTCGGCTTTCATGAGAACGGTTGTCCAGAAAACCAAAAAATTATTAAGGCAAAGACAATTGGACGTCGGCCAGGTGCCTGATTTAACAGAATCTTATTTTGCTATGTTTAAAGATTCGTACACTCGTTCAGACCAGATGGCTTGGGATTTAACAAAATCCTACTTAAATCGCATCAAAAATTGGTCTGATGCCGCCGGTGTTCCATTCCTTCTAACAGTCATACCCGTTGGACCACAAGTCGAACCTGTACTGAAAAATACAAAAGGAAAACTGCTTTTCCCTAAAGATTGGCAAGATTTAAAATCAACAAAAATGCAGGATATTTTAAGAGATTGGTCTATTGAAGTTAGTGGTAATTTCCTTGATTTATTACCTCATGCAAAAGCATTCAAAAGAACAAACCCTGAAGAAACTCTCTTTTACCCTCTGGACCAACACTTTACGGCAACAGGTAACAAGGTTGCAGCAACAGCTATATATAAAATGATAAGTCAAAAATAATCTGAAGATACCGAATACCTTGTTCGACTGGGAGCTTGTTTATCTTAGGCTACTCAACGGTGAACTTCCAAGTATATGATCTCCTGATATCTCCGACATCTACTGAATACCGAATAACATCCCCTACGGCATACTCCACCCGTGGCATTCTGAAAAGCCGATTTGGCCAATGGGTACGCCCAGGACGAGTATCGAGCTGAATACCCTCTCCAAAGTCAGCCAGAAAATACAGACAAAATCCATCAAGCCCTCCGGCCCGAATAACGCGTTGGTTCGCCTGCCAATGCATTGGTACCATACTGGCATCATCCAGGTCATTCAGATCAAATGTCATAACTGGCTGAGGGGCGCACAGGAAAAAATCCACAGCCGCTTCCTCCACCATGTGTCGGATATAACCAGGTGGTTGGAATGCCCTGGCTTCCGGAAGATCCCGCAAAAAGCTGAAGTCAATGCTTTGAGGAAGGTCACGTACGGTTACAGGCTTCTCCCACAGAAACGGCATTCTGTATTCTTTTTTTAGCGTGACCGGCTCCAGAAAGAGCTCGAATCGCCCAGGTAGAATTTTTCCTGTGCTCTTTAATGCCCGTCGTTTCAAGTCCAGAAGGTTATGTATCATATTCTCGTTAAACAGATCATCGCCCATCTGTTCATGGATGATGAAATCGACTTTCTCCGGGGGATTAAAGCGCTGGCTGTTGGAACGCACGAATGTGATGGTGTCAATACCATTCTTTGCAGCAGTTTTCCGCGCAATGTCAATAAAACTGGAGTGATCAATGGCGTAAACCTTGGCTCCTTGCCGTGCCGCAAACAATGCCAGAATGCCCGTACCTGTTCCCAGATCAATAACCGTATCTCCCGGCTTAATATGCGCGCGGATAGCGTCATGATAAGTGTCGACGCGGATATGGTCTGCCAACATTTTCTCATGCTGGTAAAGACTGCTAAACTCCCCCATATTGGAAAAATCATAAAACAGTCTATCGAGGGTTTTATTGGACATGATGACCTTTTTTGCGAGGCCGGTTATTCGGCTGACCATCCCATCAATCATCTTTGCCTCCTTTTACTCCCAACATTTTGAGCACGCTCTCAATCCACTACAAAAGATCGGAGAATTCCATACCCGCACCCCACCTTGACCATCACGACAATTTGCAACTCTTCAAAGCATTGGGTAACCACTTTTGGGTCGCTCATTGTTTCGGAACGCTACTCGAAATGCTTTAGTTGCCCAGCTTTGGAACATATCCTGTGCATTCTCAGACGAGGTCTCACAAAAATATAGACCATATATCCCACCACATTTCCAACCTCCCCATGGATGCTTTAACGGCCAAGAACTGGAGATGCTAGTAAGCCTTGTAACAGTGTATAAATCCAGCATTTAGCATAAAACGAAATATTGGCTAAGTCGATAGGCTGGATAACCGCTACCAAAGACATAGCTGCAAGCTTTAACATTACGTGCGCTCAGCTTCCGGAGAGTAGAACTGTGAACTTCAAGCCATAGAGAGAAAATCTGAGATGCTTAAGAAAATTTAAGCAGTAAATTTTCTTTGAAAAGAAGGATCGAAAGCGATCTTCTAGACCATGCCATCGTTCGACCAGGTGTTCATTCAGTTCGTGAAATGACCACGTGACACGGAAATCCATTCACAATCCCCAAGGATTTTCGACTAAAAGAACCGCAACGCCCCTCTTCTGAATTCAGCGCCTCGCTTTTAGCATGTATTACATCCAGACTGATTGACGAATGCCAATGACCTTCATTTTTTCGGGGATCCGCTCATCCCCCCGCCGGTGAATTCCGAACATCCAAACTCATATCCCTGTGCCTCGCCCTGAAATATGCCGGATCCGCAATGCATAAGGCATGACATACTGTTCATATTCGATTCGCTGACATCAGGCACCCCTCCTGGCTGCTGGCCGCAGGGATCGATATTAAACTGCGACACTACCCGACAAGCCTGCTTAAATGCCCCCTCCCTGAGCAGCCAGCACTGTTCTCGACACTGGATAGACATTATTGGGCTACATTGACATAACCATGCTCCAGGGATAGGTTGTTTTCATCGGCAGTTTACGCGGTCGAACCGGGTTCAGTTAAAAGGTTCACGGGGTGTCATTGAAGGTCGTCATAATTAGTTATTGCGGCGCGAGCGAAGCCTATGTGGCCGGGAAAATCATTGAGCGATATCCGTCAACCGTCGTCATTCAACCCGTCCGCTCGCAGCAAGCGCCCGGGGTACATATCAGCTCCCTCACGGGTACAGCGCGATTACTGCGGAACTGGCTCGGAAGGATGGGTGAAAGGCGCCACAGGGACCGTTTGATACATAGGCTCTACCCCGGCGGAACACAGCCATCGATTCCGAACATCGTTCCGTTTCCTGAAACAGATATGAATTCTCCCAAAGGAGTTGAACTGATCGGCAGCCTTCAGCCGGATGTCCTGATGTCCTGCGGTGCACCAATGCTCAGCGCCGAGCTGATCGGGATCCCTAAGCTAGCGGCTATCAATATACATTACGGAATCCCTCCTCATTACCGCGGCAACAATACGCTGTTCTGGCCGATGCTAAAGCGAGATTTCAATAACTTAGGCGCCTGTATACACCATCTGACGAAGGGGGTCGATACTGGGAACCTGCTCGCCGTGATTCGCCCCGCTCTCCAGCCGAAAGACGGGCTACTCTCTGTTGAATTCAAGATAACGCATCTTCTGCCTGGAGTCCTTCTGGAGTTCTTGTCACTCATCGAGCAGTCTCACGCTATTCCGGGGATACCGCAAACGGGTGCTGGGAGAAATTACAAAAAGAAAGAGCGCACCATCCGGAAGCGGATCGAGTATCACCTGAAAAGGACTTTTGGTCTATTGCACATTCCCAGTCGCCCTGCAGAGGTAATTACATACTTTGGAAACATGCGGCCGTCGCAGGGGAAAATCGGCCACGAGGGCCCTGGATTCGAGCAGAAGAAAACTGTTATTTAATCGATCTCACCCACCATTCCTGGCCAAGCTGATGACAGCAGCCCGTTCCTGCTCCCTGAAATCTCGAAACAACAGAAGGACTCCAGAGTAAATAAGAATCGATACCGGTTTCGTGATAAACATCGATTGGGTTGGCAAGAGGCTAATGAGAAATGAGAGGTGCCGAGTTCCGTGATGCTTATTGCGAGGCGAGAGCCAACGTGCGGCATGCTATGAGACCCCAAGTGAGGGCAAACAGGGACTGAAACAGCATTTTGACTTCTACGAGACCAGTCGCCCCTATTAGGTCCACAGGGGCAGACACACCCCAAGGCAAGTTTCACTCTCTTGCAATAGCCGAAATGGCATCATTCATTGAAACACTTTCCCCCTAAGAATCAACTTGGGCTGTCCAGATAAGGTGGATCACGCTGACTTCCCCTGACAGTATGCGGTACCACAGAAGCCCCTGAGAAACTGGAGAATGTGGTAAAGACGGAGGGATATTGTATGTCAGCAGCAAGAGTCCTGCACAGATCCTGGGAACGTGTCCGAGAATTAGTGACTGGAGCGAGATCGATCGGTACTTCCTACACGATTGCCAGTGTTTGCGATCGTCTTATCCCTAATTCATTTTTCCGTATAGGGCATGAACTGCTTATGGAAATTGACCTTCATGGGACCATAGGTGCTGATAGAGAGCATGGGGAACTGATCTGGGCAGGATTGGA
Source organism: Candidatus Nitrospira allomarina (assembly GCF_032050975.1). Classification (NCBI taxonomy): domain Bacteria; kingdom Pseudomonadati; phylum Nitrospirota; class Nitrospiria; order Nitrospirales; family Nitrospiraceae; genus Nitrospira; species Candidatus Nitrospira allomarina. The sequence goes on from NZ_CP116967.1 coordinate 4,222,812, forward strand.
TAATCTCGACTGGATCGTTCGATTTAAACCTTCGGCCCTCCTCACTCGAATAAAGCGTTCGGTGCTGCAAGATGAGCGACGAGTAATGGGCGATCGTGTCCTGCTGTTCAAACACGATGGGACATTGAGCGCGTATGTTTGGTTTCGCACAGGCCACTTTAAGGATGAGGTTGATGGCATTATCTATACTCTGCCTTCGGGAACTGTTTGGCTATTTGACGGAAGAGTTGATACAGCACACCGCAGAAAGGGCCTGTATAAGAGATTGCTCAAGGCTGCGGCGCGTGACCTTTCTGAAGCCGGATATTCGCGTATCGTGCTCGCAGTAGATTATTTAAACCGAAATTCCGTGCGGGGCCATTTATCGGTAGGCGCATCAGTGATCGGGCGTGTGTTCGTGATCAGGGTGCTCGGTCGTGGAGCCTGCATGGCAAAAACCAATACATCGTCTAAATTTAATTTAGACTTTAGCGGGCCAAACAACCATGTTGAGTTATTAATCTGAGTGAGTCAAACCCAAAGTTGGTTAAAATCCCATCTGGCTCTCATGTAAATGCTAGGCAAACTGCGTGGGGGCTGTCCGCATGGTCTTCAAATTTCGTTTGGGGTGCCTCCGGCAGCTCGGGCACCTGTCCTAGCCCTGCTTCGCTTGATGGTTTTCGCAACCATATTCAAGAAGTGGCCCAATTCTACATTGGAGTGAAAATGACACCTTCCGTGAACGCCATCCCACCACAGTAGGGAGCTGCTGCAAATCTCAATAAACTTCAACCCATTCAAGCTATCGGGCGGCAAGCATAAACGGTACAGCGAGAAAGACGTATTTATCAAAAGACCAGTCCTACGGCCGTTATGTGAGGATCGGTGGCTAGTGGAGTTGAATTCCGGTTAACTCCAGTACTTCTCGGGAAAGCCGGCCCAGGGTTTTCCTTTGAAACGCGTATCTTGTTACTGCCGCAAAAACGTTTGCGTAGAGAGGATTATTGCCTCGACAACAGAAATAATTCATGGAGGCTGTCGGCGACCAATCGCATTTGTATGTCCCGTACCCATCACCTAAGTCATACACTTCAAACCCGAGATCGTCAAAACCTCTACGAATCGTCTCTGTTAGGAGAAGGCGCATTGGTGAAAAACGGGAAAAATCCGGTTCAAAACCGCCTTGAAAGTACACATAACTCTTTCGATCCTTTACCATTAAGACAGCGGCCACTGTGGTGTCATTGGCTCGAAGCTGGACAATCTCAAAAAGATTCCGGTTTGTGCTATCTTGCATGGCTCGTTGAAGAAATGGAAGAGTTTGCCCCTGCAACAAACTGGACTGGCCCTTCGCGTCAAATCGTCGTAAATGAAGCTCAATGAGTTCACTCATGGCAGGGCTGAAGTCCTGCCACTTCACTACCCGGTACTCGATCGAATACTCTTTTACTAGTCGATTATGCGCTGAACGAAAAGCTTTTCGTCTTGCCTGTCCTAGGCGCTTGCTTTGATCGGTGATAGAGGGATCATTTCTCAGCAATAGTCGTGGGCACTGAATCTGCGCCCAATTCTTCAGGAGAAGTGCCTTTGTGAAGGTTGACTCCTCTCCCAGGTGACGGAGATGGACTATGGTAGCTGGACCGAGGGAATCCATGAGAGATTCAGCAACTGCCAGGGCAAGTTCCTGATTTTCAGGCTCACAGAGTAGTAAATCATTGTAGATCGACATGCGGTGGGCAAGGAATTGCAGTGTAGAAATTCCCGGGATCGTCCGTTTGTCGATATACGTTGGTAGAATAGCTACTATCTTGCCATTTGATTCTTCTGCAACCCGGACATCTAAAGCGGCATGTTTTTGGAATCGGAGAACCTCATCACACCAGGTACGATTCCAGGTCCACGATTGAAATACCGATGGTCCATTTTTAGCGTTCTGGAATTCTTCCCAAATTGGCTTTATGCTGTCCAATTCTTCGTAGGTCCGGATTCTCTTGATCTTCAATTCCATGTCACAGTCTCCTGTAAAGCCATAAGGCCGGCAAGGACCATTGCAAGCGACTAGGATCTATAGTTGTTTGTCGGAACTGCTCCCCAGGCGTCCAAGTTTACGCTGTAGCTTTTTAAGCACTTTATAATGTCTGATTTTTGAAATAATCTTCGCTCTTATGAAGTAATGAATTGTGGACTTCTTCTTTTGTGCATACATCCAGAGGTTGGAATACGGACAAACCAGTTTTGTCCATTGCAGCTTATATTCATCTGCCGCTCCCATAAAATCAATTTCACTGAATTTTTGGGAAATGAAATACTCGACGTTGTACCTCATTAATATTTTTCCTGGGGAAAACTGGCGATAGGTCAGGTCGTACCCAGACTTTAGTTCGTACACAGTACCACCCAAACAAATATTGTATTCAAAGGCTATGGGATGGTCATCGAGAAATAGAATCTTAAGATTCAGCCACCCACGGTGAGCAGCCGCTTTCGCAAAGGTTGCATAAAATCGCCCATCCTTGCCTGAAGAAATATCAGTGCCCTCTTGAGCTTGCCAGCTCCGCTCGGATATTTTATAGATGATTTCGATTCCTGCATCTACGCTATCAGGGGTTGAATAATCTAATGTCTTGAGAATTCCACACCTCTGAATCTCTTTGATACCCCTGCGAACAGAATTTCGAAGATTTTTTGAAAGGTTTCTGTAATAGTTCTCCCAGTCTGTTTGAATAGGCAAATAAGGTGATTGGATACTGTTATCCCATATCCACCTACGTCCACTTTTCTGCAGGAAGACCTCTAATACCTGACTTGTCGTAGACTGCTTTCTCAAGCCCCGCAATTTCAATACATCCCATTCGTGTTCCGCCTCATAAAGATGCGAGAAGAGTGCCGCAACACACCGGGGTTGATCAGATTGACCAATAATCATTTCATTGGGATTAGTGTCAGATATAAAGCCTAGCTGGACAAATGACATTCCATAGGCCCTGACGACAGTCCGTACAAGCGGCGCCAAACCGATAGGCTTGCCATTTTCCAGAAATAGGATGATATAAGGACTAATCGCTTCGGAAGACGCGTAGTACCACGAGCTAAACCATTCATATGTGGTCCACGGGGGACTAGTAGTGTTGGTTTTCCCCAATTCGTTCCAGACCGGGCGCAAGCAATCCAAATCCTGACTCGATCTCACTACCTGTATGTTCACTGGCATCATCCTTTTATATGGGACCACGAGTGTTAAACCACAAATTCCTTTAGATCTGCCCCGTTTTTGTGGCTTGGTTGTTGGAAGGGCCACTCTGCATTTGACGATGGTGCGATAGGTAGTTGAGAAGCAGTCGAAACTCCTCCTGTCGGATATCGCTGAAAAGAAACAGCACTCCACTATAAATGAGGACGGCACAAAGTATCGTGACCGACAGTGGCAAACTGTTCCAAGCCACCAAGGGCAGCAGGAAAGTTGCGACCGCAGTGCTACTAATAACAATTCGTATTCCGACGTTCTGCCACACAAATAACGCCTTAAGCTGATAGCCAAGAAGCCCAATGAGCAGGAGTTCAGCCAGGAGCGTGGCTGCCGCTGCCCCTTGTAAACCAAATTCACCAATAAGCCAGTAGTGAAGAATGCCCCCAACGCACGCAACAAGAAATTGGCTTCTGGTGACTGCCTCCTGGCGATCACTGGCTATGAGAAAAACCCGCATGATACATCTGAGAAATACCACCGGGACAAGCCAGGCGAGCCAACGGAGTATGACAATTGACTCAACAAACTCTAATCCATAAAGAAACTCGATCAATCTTGGTGCGATCAGCCAAATACCCCCCGCCATTGGGAGACTAAGAACAATGGCCACGTTTAGCGTGGTTCTATAAAGCTCCTGCAACTGCTCCAGAGAACTGAGGTATAGACGGGATGCAATCGGTAAGATTGCGAGGCCGGCGAATATCGGCATGAACAACAGGACCACAACAAACCGATAGGCGACATTAAAGACCCCCGTGGCAACGGCACTAAGCATGAACCCGATAAATATTAAGGCAACCCTGGATGAGAATAGATCCAACAGGGAATACAGGGCATAAGGGAATGCTTCGCCCAAGACTTGCCAGACACCGGCAGCCCTGACGGAAATACGAAGCGCACCACAACGCCTAAGGATTAAGTGGTACCCAAGTGCCACATGAAGAATGGTCATGACTGGCAGGGATGATACTGCCAGTAGCAAGCTCCCACCCCAATAAACTATCACCATCCCTGCCAAAGCTGTTGTGATCCGAAGGGAGACCTCAAAAAGACTCGTGATGTGCATATCCTCCCAGGCGACAAAGACTGCTCCAAATCCCTCAACCAGAGTGAGAAAGACTTGATAGCCTCCGATCACAATAATGAGAAGCTTCATCTCATCGGAGAAGGGAAGCAGGGCGGCCATCACCAGCAACACAGATAAAACGATAACCGATAGCAAGAGACGAACTGCCAACAGGCGGCCATAGTAGGTCGTTACCTGATCCCTGTAGCGGCTCAGATTCTTTATGGACAAGGTTTGGATCCCGAAATCGGCCAAAACGGAAAGGACACCCGTCAAGGCCATTGCAAACGAATACTGCCCGATGCCCTCCTGGCCATAGGTACGAGCGAGAACAAGGAAGAACAGAAATGTGCCCCCATCAGCGAGGAGCTTACCGATGGTTAAATAGCCAAAATTCCGGAATATCCGTAATCCTGCCCCAGCATCGTTCTTGGCATTTTCATTCATAGGACAGCAATTCTCTCACCCGCCCACATGGTTTTTCCTTACGATTCGGCAAAGCAACATCTTTACCCTTCCTCGTTATCTCATCAATGCCACAACTAGCCACTACACTGCTCCACCGCATAGCCTCCATAATGGCCTGCGTCCAAGACCTGGAAGCCTAAAGATATACTTCGGTTGAAGCCGAGGAATTGGGAGCGGTTGGCTCGTGTCCTTATTCACGAATTGCGGCAGGAGGCTGCCCCAAGCGTTAGTGAGGTACCCGGCTGTGTGGGAAAGCTCGACAGCCAATGCAGATCCCCTGTACCAGGGAAAACAGAAATGCTGCGCACGGCTGCCTGGAAGCCTTGCTTCGATTGCGGCCTTCGATTCACATAGGTCGGTGAGAATCGCGTGTCGCTGCTCCCCGGCTGTTTCGAATCGTGCAGGAAGAAATTTCTCTTGGGCGTCCCGCACCACGGTCTTGAGTTGACGTCGCCAACCCCGACTGCGAAAGAAAGCCTCTCCACCATGGTCGGCAACGTGCCTGATGCACGCTTCTGAAATCTGCGTGTGTTCAATATACGCTGGATGGGCACCCATACGAGCGCTCCATTGGTAGATTGGCAAGCCCCAGGTCTTAATAAGGTCCGGGCAAAACCTATTCTTGTTTCCTGGATGAATCGGCGCAAGATCAGATTCCAGAAAAGAAGTCGAAATGCCGGGCCTCGTAAAATCCACAATTGTCGAGGAGATGGCGATACTATGGTGGTATAGAGAGTGGGACTGGACGTCGATCACACCACTTTCATACATTTCGCGTATTTGTCGCCAGGTACAAAGAGCCAAGTCGGTATTGTGGTGTGGCAGGATCCCTCGTTCATCTGGAACACGCCCAGGAACGATGTAGGCGACGGCTCTTTGATTGAATTTACGGAGCAGGGGAAAGGCGATTGAGTAGAGGCTAGCTTGACCATCATCGAACGTCAGTAGCACCTCACGGTCCTGTCTTGGAAATTCACCGATTACCCGTTGGTAATATTCATCTCCCGTTAAGGTTACATAGTGATTTCTGGCAATGAACTCCAAGGCCGGTTCGAGCGTGTCCCTTGAGACATCATGGAATTGAAATACCGGTATTTGTTCCGGTTGTACATCCGTGCGTACAAATGCCGGGTACTGTCCGAATCCCAATCCAAACAGTTCGTTACGGTTCTTCTCAAAGCTTCTCTTGAATTTCAGAATGATCAAATTATCATTACGCAGGAGCGACGGCCCACTCCAACGCGTCCAATGTGGCTCTTGCCGTTTTTTCCCAGGAGAAACGCGCAGCATTTTCATACCCCTTGGCAATAAGGGATTGTCGGAGGTCCTCATCGGTCAACACTCGGACAATGGCATTCGCAATATCAGCCACGTCCAGTGGATCGACATACATGGCGGCATCGCCTGCTGCTTCGGGCATTCCTCCTGTACGACTGGTAATTAAAGGGCAACCGCAAGCATTTGACTCGATATTTGGGAGTCCAAAACTTTCATAGTGTGAAGGAAACACTGTTGCGGCAGCGAGATTGTAAAACGCCACTAACTCATTCTGTGGGACATAGCCGGCAAAATGCACACTTTTCTTTAATCCCAGAGTCTCAATCGCATTCAGGTCATTCTGGTATTTCCAGCGCATCCCTCCTGCTACGACGAGGTGAATGTCCATATCCTTTCTCACTGTGGAAAACGCTTCCAATAACCGGCCAAAATTCTTACCCGGGTAAATATGCCCGGCGAACAGAATAAAACGCCGCGGAAGATTATATTTTGCGCTGACAAGCTCCAACTGTTCTGGATCACCGATAAATCGGAAAATGGGATCAGTGGCGAGATAGGCCACCTTTACTTTGCCCGGATCAATACCCATGTAAGAAATGATATCCTCTTTTGCTCGCCTCGATACCGCAATGATAAGTGAGGCCCGCTTGAGGTACTGCGGGTAAACTGTTTTAAAGAACCAGAGATCCGCAGACTGATGAAATTCCGGATGAACAAACCGCTCGGTCCCATGAAGCACCATGGCCGTTTTACATCTTGCCAGGAACGGGATGGCGAATTTCGTGTGAAAGATCACGTCCAATTTTTCCCGGTGGGCATATCTCGGCACCGCCCATTGATCCCACATCCACTTGCCTTTGGCAGGCAGGTACACTTCACGAACGCGATCCGTGCCCTTTAGCGATCCAAGATGAGCCTTGTTTGAATAAAGAATGTGATACTCGTTTCGTGCATCTAGATCCAACATCGAAGGAATGACGCTTCGGGTATACACACCGATTCCGCCGTTTTCCCCCCAGGTTCTGGCACATATACCTATTCTCACGCGGACGCCTCGTCAGGTAACGTCACTCCGTGCCTGATGAACAGCGCCTCAATTTGCCTGGATGAGGACAGGTCTGCGGCTTGTTCATCTTCAAGTGTCACACCTAATATTTCTTCAAGCTCCATGATCAGGCGCAGATGATTAATGGAATCCCATTCGGAGAATTCCCGGCGTTGCAGATCGTCAATATCCGTGGGGATATCCACCTGTAAGACGATTGACAGAAACTCGATCACCCTCGCATGTGTGTTTGACATGATGTCAGTCCTTTTTATTTATTTTTTATGAAATGCAGCATGTGATTCCGCCTTGAGCTCGCGGTGCAGCATCTTGCCGAGACTGTTTTTCGGCAACGCGTCGACGGACTCGACATAAAATGGGACCTTGTGGCTCGGAAGATTTCGGGTACAATGCCGGGTCACGGCCCTAAGATCTGCAGCCGCCCGATCCCGAAAGACCACAAAGGCCTTGGCGACCTGGCCGAGGACACGATGCGGCACACCAAGGACAGCGACCTCGGCAACTTCTGTGAGTTCCCGTATGCAGTTTTCCACTTCCACCGGGGCATACTTTCTCCCGCCACAGTTTATGACGTCGGCTTTACGACCGTGAAAGTAAAAAAGGCCTTCGGAATCTTTGTGGCCCATGTCTCCGGTTCTCATCCAGCCTCCTGGAGCAAATAACGCTTTTGTTTCATTAGGGAGGTTATGGTAGCCATGACACACGTGCGGACCCCGCACAAAAAACTCGCCCTCAATCCCGTCATCGACCACGCATCCGGCATCGTCCACAACGGACATTTCAACACCGGGTATCGGAACGCCAATGGAATCTGGATGCTTTCGAGCCATGGCGTCAGTAAGGATCGTGCAGGTGGAGGCCTCCGTCAGGCCATAGGAATTGACCAAATCCACCTCCGGGAAACGCGCTTTGATTTCCCAATGAGTTTTGGGGTCGATCGCCGCGCTGGAATTCATCAACAACCGCAAAGATGGCAGGTGATCGGCATTAAACTCTGGATAGACCATCAGCATTTTAAACGTGGCAGGAACCGCACGAAAGCAGGTCACAGCCTGCCCACGAATTCTCCCCACGAGGTCCGCAGCATCGAATCGCTCCACCAGCACAATCTTGCCGCCCACCTCAACCATGGGTAGCATCTGGCTGACTAGGGCGCTTGAATGACTGAGTGGCATAACAATCGCAATAACATCCTCGTGCCGATAGCCGAACGCTCGTCGTGCATTTCCGGACGCAGCTCTGGCATTGGCATGCGAGCGCATAGCACCTTTCGGATTGCCTATCGTTCCTGAGGTATACATGAGTTCCGCGATATCATCAGAGGCGGGAGACAATTCTACTGCCCCCGTAATGTCAGGAACGGCCGGCCCTTGCACCCACGTATGAAAACTTTCGACATGAGCCCCAACATCACCAACAGCTATGACACGTTCTAACGCGGGGAGAATATTCCATACATTCGCAAATTTTTCCCAAAGCGCCTGGTGGACGATAGCAAACCGTGCACCGGAATCCTCAAGGAGAAAGCGGATTTCCTCAGGTTTAAACCGTTCATCGATAGGATGAACGATTCCGCCAATCGCTGTCACCGCAAAATAGGTAAGCACGAACTCAACGCCATTTGGCGCCAATATTCCCACGACCTCCCCCGGTCGGACTTCCCATTGCCGGATCAACTGGCAAGATAGGCGACGTATACGCCTGGCGAGTTCAGCATACGTCAATTGCTCTCTCTCCGTGACGAGCGCGATTTTTTCAGGCCACAGACGCTCCGCCTCAGACCAAACCATGGGAAGTGTGTTCATCCTTCTTTAACCTGCTTGCGTTTTTCGACGACACGAGCGGGGTTACCCAATACCACGGTCCAAGGCAGCACATCCTTGGATACGACGGCACCGGCACCGACAATGCTGTTTTGGCCAATGGTCACCCCATCAAGGATTTTCGCACCGATTCCAATCCAGGCCCCGTCCTCAATCACAATCCCCTTCGACACCCGAGCCTGATGAATCACAGGCGTGTCGGGATCGTCATAGGCATGGCCGCCACCGAGCATATACGTGCCTGCTCCGATCGCAACATTGGAACCTATTGTCAGATGACTGCGGGAGACCAAAAAACAGAAAGGCCCAATGGAGACAAAATTGCCGATCGATATCGCAGAGTCATTACAACTGAGAATGCTATTTCGCCCCAATAGGATTTGATCACCAAGAACGATGGATGAGCTCGGTCCTTTCGCATCGAGTACGACAGAGTCATCAATCATCACTCCCCGCCCCAACCGGATTCGCTTAGGACAACGCAGCACGCCCCCCGCTCCGAAGACCGTCCCTCGACCGACGGCTTCCAGAAGGCCGGGATAGCATTTCCCCCGCATAAAATAACCGATAGCACCCGGCAATCGACCAAGCAAACCCGTGTAGAGCTCGTATTTGGCCAAGGCCACAAGGGATTCCTTGCCAACAAAGATATTAAGGTATCGCCGATAGGGGGAAAGAGTGGCGTCCCCAAGCGATTCAACTAGCGGTCGCTCATTCATGCCGGTGCTCCTTGCAAACAAACAACATAGGCATTTAATCCCTGGATTTCAGGACTTGCCCGGGTGCAGCAAGACTCGCGTCATCGTTGGCATAACCTCGCCCCCCATCCCGTTGCCTGAAGAAATGGTTATCATGGCGCTACCTGATACCTCAAAAAGGAGATGAAGCTTGGCATTCTCCCATTTTTTACAATTCAACCCTTACTCGTACAAACCCCCAGAAGGTTTTCCTTGACTAGAGATACCCATGTTCTTCATACCAGCGAATAGTTCGTTTCAGCCCCTCATCTAAGGGAACCCGTGGAGCGTAACCAAGAACACGTTTCACCTTTTCAATTGAGAAGGCCCGATTATTTTTAAAAAAACTCACGCGTCGTTTGTGCAAAGGAGGTTCAATGCCCAAAGGTGTACACAGGGACTCACACAGGGTGGCTAGCCATTCCACCGGTCGCAACGGAATATGCAAACGTGGAGGTGGAACCTGAAATTGCGCGGAAATCCGATCTACGAGGTCATGTAACGGAAGGTATCCGTCCCCTCCGATGATGAAGGCTTCTCCCACAGCCTTGTCATGGGTCGCGCAGAGAAGGAACCCTTCGATGACATCGTCAATGTAGGCCGGATGAAACAAGACATTGCCCTTGCCTATATAGATAAACTGTCGCTTTTTGATGGTACGAAACAATTTCAGCATGCGCAGATCTTCAGGGCCGTACAGCGAAATTGGCCGGACAACACTAATGGGCAACCCTGTTTCCTGATGAAATTGCCAGACATATTGTTCCGCCTTGAGCTTCGTTTCCTGATATAAATCGGTGGGGTTGAATGGCGTTCCCTCATGAGCCGGGATCGCCTGAACATCGCCATGGACGCCAATCGTACTGCAATGAACCACGCGGGCAACCCCATACTTCCTGGCGGCCTTGAGGACATTTTTTGTTCCTTCCACATTCACGGCATACGCGTCGGCTTTATCCGATCCCCCTTTCCGAAAGTTGGAGACCAAATGAAAGACTTTCTCCACCCCATGAACGGCCTGCTCCACATCCGAGAGATTGCGGATGTCTCCCCATATGACTTCACTCCCGTTATCACGTAAGGCTTCACCCTGCTTGCTTCCCCGGTGCCCAAATACGCGAACCTCTTCGCCTTCAGCAAGTAAGCGCCTCACCAGGTGGCTTCCCAGAAACCCTTTTCCACCGGTAACCAACACTCGCCCCATTATGCGTTTGTATCCTTCTTGTTTTGAGCAACCACTAACAGCATGTATCCACTCGTAAAAAACAACAGATGATCCAGCTTCGAGACGACCCAGATAAACGGATAGAGCAGCGAATACATGGTGAACATTTTTTGATAGCGTTGGAGATCATTCCCGGTTATCACAAGGCCTTTGGCCGAATTACGCTTCCCACTTTTGAGCACATCAAAGGCGAAGGTGATCAGCGTATCAATACATTCTGAAAAGAATTTGGAATAGGTCTTTTCCGATAGCACGGCAAATTGGGTTCCCAACATTCGGGCAATGTCACCACGTGTATAACCGGGGCGGAGATGCCCATGCTTCTCATCCGTCTGGCCGATTGCCAATCGAATTTTCCTGAGCAAGCTCGTTTTGAGATGTGGCACATTCAAAATCACTTGCCCCCCCGGTTTGACGATTCGATGCAGCTCACGGATAAACGCCTCATCATCGGGAATATGCTCAAGGAAATCGATCACAGCCACACGGTCGAATTCATCGTCGGCAAACGGTGTGCCTCGATCATCAATCTGAAACACCCGTTCATGAATCAAGCTCTGAATCGCGTCCACAGTCGTTTGGTCAAGATCCGCACTTTTCCAATGTCCACCCCGTTGACGGAGCAAGTAGCTGAGCACGCCATTATCTGCCCCGATATCCAGGCACCGTAACTGCGCCGTTTCACCCAGGGCCTCAGTGATTTCTTTATATTTCCGTTGTTTTAAGACGGATTTATTGAATAGTCGAATGGGCCATAGGGGCTTTTCTAATTCCGCCATGTTGCCCTCGGGTACATACCTCGAACCATAGCCAATTCTTGTTGGGTTTGGGTCTTACTCCATCCCAACCCTTTGGAGAGGATATCGGCGCAAACCTCCAGGGGCTTATCGCCGGGATATCCAGCCGTCCCTAACTCTGTTCGGCGAAAAACCACGTCACTTAATCGTTGAGGCATTTCTTCCCGCAAGGCATACTGCACTTCCGCTTGTAAAAGCCTGATGGATTCTGACTCGGAATGGGGCTCCCAGCCACCCGCATCAGGACAATATTGCAGAACGTCGCCATAGGAAGAGCCATAATTGTAAACTAACCGTTGCACCGCCTTAGCACTCAATCCCTGGCGCGGCCTTTCCATTTCCCGGCTCAAATATTCCTGAAATTTAGAGATCTTTCCCCCGCAAAGAGGGGTATGAGACGTTTGCGATCGTGGTGGAGTCTTCCCCAAAACCTGAAACACTTGATCAACCACTCGTTCTCCCACCCGTCGAGCCGTTGTAAATTTGACGCCCACAAGCGATATAACATTTTCGGCTCCAACGTCTCCCCTGGTCCGTATGGAAGCTTCACTCTCAAGCTGAATATCTCCACCACGGGACTCAACACCCGCCCCTGGGAGCAGGCCGCCATTGACAAATTTCACATCGTTCATTTGAAGAGCAGCTTGAGGATAGACCTGATTGATTTCCTGTAAAAATTCATGAATCTCTTCTTCGGAAATGCTGAATTCATCCGGCTTTCCTTCATATGAGCGATATGCGGTCCCAATGAGGGAACATCCACGCCAGGGCACCATAAATAACAGACGCTTCCCTTTGTTCAGCAAAGCCCGGTCATCGGAATATTTCCCCCTCGCCGCCAACCCAACGGCATAGGATGAGAACAACGGACGAGTGAGAATATTAAACGCCTTGACCCACGGGATCCGATGGTTCCTGGGACGATCAGACAACATATCTTCTGTCTGATCCAACCATGGGCCGCAGGCATTAACCACCACTTTGGCTTCAACCTGAAATCGCTCACCCGATAGCATATCCTCAGCTTCAACCCCCCGAACGTTGTCCTTCCCTTTGAGATACCCAACCGCCTTGACGTAGTTAGCCAGTTCCGCCCCCATCGCCACAGCCGAGTGAAGAAATGACAGCAGTAACCGTTCCGAGTTGTAGACCATGGCATCATAAAACACCCCGCCACCCGTCAGATTGTGTGCCTGAATATTCGGCAACAATTCCAGAACCTGACTTCGTGGGAGAATTCGCCCTCTTGGGATATGCTTTTGGGAATCCTCCAATCGATTTCGATCAAACCCGACAAGATCATTAATCGCTAAGGCACACGCGAAGACCTCCTTTCCTCGCAGACCATGGCCATACGTGGGGATAAGGACTGGGAGGGGATGGACCAAATGCGGGGCAATCCGCATCAGCGCCTTTTGTTCATGTAACGATTCCCGCATTCGCGAAAAATCCCCATGTTGTAGGTATCGAAATCCTCCATGAATGATTTTCAAGCTGTTCGCCGAGGTCCCTGAACCGATATCACCTTTTTCAAGCAGAACAACCGACAATCCACGGAGGCTCGCATCCCAGGCCACGCACGCGCCATAAATTCCACCTCCCACGACAATCACATCGTACCGGCCCTTTGCCAATCGGAGTAAATCTCTGGTCATTATCGCGCCTGAAGATAAGAAAACCCGGCTATCTATTACTTTCTGAATTCTGCTGTATGGTTTCACCGAGATAGTCATACACCGCGTTCAATTTCATTCGAAAGGCCCGAAAGCTGAATTTTTCTTCGACCAGTTTCTTGGCTGCCAGACCCAAGGATCGTCGGAGATCGTCGTTCTTCATAAGTTGAAGCATCCCTTCAGCAAATGGTTCCGGGTTCGGGTCGGCTAACATGGCCACTCGGTTATTGATGACTTGGGTATGGGTCACCAAATTTGTGGCTAAAACCGCCTTCCCGCTGGCAAGATAGGAATACAATTTCATGGGAGTATTATTTCCCTTAATTCTTGGAGACACCAGAATATCCGCTTGCGACAGATACGCAGACAGTTGATCAAGGGGTCGTGGACCCAGAAAGTACACGTTCCGGTCGATACCTAAATGTTTGGCTTTCTGGTGATAGAAATCCCTACTGTTTTTTTCACCGCCCACAATGAATAGCGTGCTCTGTGGCACTTCCTTCAAAGCCAGCGCAAAGCTATCTAATAACAAATCGATTCCTTGATAGGTTTCCAGATTTCCAACATATAAAACTCGGATGCCCGGTGCGTTGAGATCCTCTGTCGCCATTGAGGAAGAGTCTGTCGGTTCTCCCAGAAGAGGAACGTCTTCAAGCAGCATAATTTTTGACGGGTGATACGGTTCAATGCGCGTCACTAAGGCTTCACACACAGGCATCACGAGAGCAGCAGCCTGCACCGCCCGGCGTTCACAAACCATGAACGCCTTGGACAGACAAGTCAGGCGAGGATACTTTTCAATCATTTGCTGCGCCAACGAGGAGTCCATGTCATAGAGGTAGGGAATGCGTGCTATCCAATTCACGACAAGCGCGAGAAAGGCCGATTCTTCTACCGCATGGATCAGGTGGTACCGATTTTTACAAAGCAGAACGATCATCTTGACACACAGAAGGCCATCGCACACTAACTTCTTCCATGAAAACCCCGGCCGAATGTTGCCAATAAATGGCCAGGCCGGTATTCGGTAAATATTGACCTTCGGATAGTCCACATCCCTTCCTTCGTGGAACGTGAGGACATCAATGGTATCCCCACGTTCTGATAACACCTTGAGGACAAGATTGACGGCGATAGGAGTTCCTCTATCTTGATAAAAGGGATGGGGAGCTAGAAGCAAAATGTTCATATCAAAATTTCATTCAATTCTGAATAAGGAATCCGAAACGAGAATTCCCGACTTTCCACACATGCGTTCCTGACCAATGGTTCATGCCACAGGTTCCAGGGCTGAATGAGAGTATCCTGATGATAGCGAGAGAACGCTTAAAAAAATCTATCGGCTAATTCGAAAGACGAATTGAAGATGAATAACGAAGAAGATGACCAAATCCATAGATGGGTCCGGTTAGAGGCATGGCCAATGAATTCATATCCAGGTGTCCGATTGAGCATATTGGTGGAATACGGAATGGTGTGAGCAGGATCAATCTACATGGCATTGGCAACAGAAATTTTTCTTGCCCATCCTTATCGCATTAGAATCCAGGGATCAGCATAGGCCGTTAACCCGAAAAAGACCTGATTGACTTTAATATCGCCGACCGCCAAGCCCTTGGATTTCTGATTAATATGGGAGTAGCTCAAATTTCCGGAGAGCCAATTCAGAAAAGCATAAGAGATCCCCCCCTGAACCCGATAAGTATTGGTATTAAAGGCGTTGCCGTCTTGAGTCGATTTGTTCCTGGCGTAACCGAAAGAGGCAAAGCCATTCAACTTTGTGCTCAGATTGTGTTGAATCCTTGCCGTAATGGTTTGTGTTCGGGTCTCTTGGGAGGCCAACCCCCCACCACCCCCAATCGTTTGATCCACATTCATGGAAACGTTTCCATTTCGGTAGGTTTTTGTAATCGTTGCTCCCCCAATTAATGTACTCTGCCACTTATCGGAAAGTTCTTGGGTAGTGGCTCCATTATCCAGAGTCTCTTTAGCACCAATTTGTTTGCTAAATGCAGCCCCCCCTTGAAGAGACCCCGTCAACAACGGAGTAAAATTATGGGAAATGGTTAATCGAGGCTGGTGGGAAATGAGTTTATCCGAAACGGTGACCTGAGTCGGTGTGCCAAGATAATCTGTTTGCAAATAGGTATAGGATGGGATGATCGTGGTTTGTTCAGACTGGCCATAGACCAATGAAATTCTTCCAATATGAGTCATTTGATCCTGGAACCCACTGGAAAAAAAGTGGAGGTACTGGTTTTTGTAACTAAAAGTCGGAGTCAATGAAGGCGTCATGGCATAACCAAAAGTTATTCCGGACAAATTTGAAAATGCGCTGGCCCGTGAAGTAAACACTCCCTGGGTGCCACCGGTTCCCTGTGAAATTCCAGACCCACCCAAGGCGCCCCCAGTTCCTCCCGCACCTCCAGAATCAGTTCCTCTCCCCGAAAATGTGGTAGAAGCATCCTGCGCTCCAGACAGAGAGAATGCATCCAATTGCGGGGTAAAGTTCATAGTTTCATCAATAGTCACGGTCAACTTCTTATATCGTTTGGTAAGGAAAGGAAGGTCCAAAAGAATATTGGCGTTTTGAATATAGCGATTTTGATCAGGATTATTGACGAATGCTGCAAATCTGCCGAAATACGTCGCACCTAAGACAATATC
Organism: Candidatus Nitrospira allomarina; assembly: GCF_032050975.1. Lineage (NCBI taxonomy): Bacteria > Pseudomonadati > Nitrospirota > Nitrospiria > Nitrospirales > Nitrospiraceae > Nitrospira > Candidatus Nitrospira allomarina. The sequence goes on from NZ_CP116967.1 coordinate 4,238,838, forward strand.
GGGATTGTCGTATCTCAGCTCAAGATTCGGGCCCGCTAAGGTTCCAAAATCATCCTCTTTGTCTTCATCATCGTAAAAGAGATTGTCCGTATATGTTTCAGTGAGGTTAAAAGAAGATTCCAGCGTCAGCGCAGCTGAAACAAGACTCGAAGGGTAAGCGATAGCCAAGCAAAGAAAACCCAGAGCCGGACGAAAAATATTCTGATTTCGCATGTTCTAAATCACATCCTCCTCAACTAATCAAGCACACCCCACCGCAGGCTCTGAAAAGTACTGCCATGTTCATCTCCCAAGCCGAAAACAAGGGAATCAACCGATAAAACCATGCATAATGTTATTTATCGGTCAAAAAAATAAAAAAATAAGCCATAAGTCCGAAAATAATCAGGCTCAAGGATTACGCCCAGGAAAGCTGTTGCCGACTTGTCTGGAGAACATGACAAAATAGACCGAATCCCACCGAGAGCTGATGAGGCCGCTTCTTTTGCTGCTCTCTTTAGAAGATTTGGGGAGATTTGAAATAAAGACGTGAGCCGATTAAAGAGGGAATATTGGCGTGTCCGTCAATTGAGAAATAGAGGTAAAGTTCTCCTATCACTTTCACCAACACCCATTTAACCATGGCAATACCTCCTTGGATAAAGGATGAGGATCGTTTGCTGACAGACACCGACTACCAATTAGGAGGTAATAAGATTGCGATACGGCCCGAAGGGAAAATCCCGAATCAGTTGAATGAGACGACCATGAACCTTTTCGAGATTCAGGTAATGACGAAACTCTGAAAGCGTGGATCCCCTCATACGGGGTTGAGAAGGATCCAGCTCCCACGGATGGAGATACATGATTAGAGGATGGCCCTGTGCTTCGATTCGCTGCAGGAGTGGCTTGAGCAACCGATAAGGAAAAAGACGAAAATAACCCCCTCCCGCAACAGGAAAGGTGATTCCGGCCCATTTACAGGTCGAAGGTGGAACCTCCCAAATGGGCCCTGAATCGGTGGAGATCGTGTGAATGGTTGGGATGGCCCCAGGAATTCCATAGTAATCGTGGACGACCGCCATAATACTGGAATCATAGCGATACCCTTCCTCTACAAGAATCGGCAAGGCCCATTCCGACTCCTTCGTAATTGAGAAGGTCGGAGCACGGTAACCAATGATGGGCACCCCTCCAATATCTTCCAAAATATGTTTGGCCTGACGAATATCTTCCCGAAACGCCTCAGGAGTCTGCCCCGTAATAAGCTCATGCGCGTAGCCATGAGAGGCCAACTCATGTCCCGATTCCACAATACGCCTGATTAACCCTTTATGTCGCTCTGCCACCCATCCCAGCACAAACATCGTGGCGTGAATCCCCTGTTGCTCCAGAAGATCCAGGATAAGATGCGTATTACGCTCTACCCGACTTTCGTGTCTCTCCCAATGGCGGCGGCGAGCCACACAATCAAAGGCAGCAACCTGAAAATGTTCCTCAATATCGAAGCTCAACCCGTGGATCATGATACATGCACATCCTTCTACTTGTTTGTTAGATCCTTTCGGTTTATCAGGGGGTACACTGAAGTCCGTTAAAGTAAACAAGTGGAGGGCGTGTGATCTCCCACAATTCACAAGTGAGAACTTGAAGACATGAGAGGGTAAGATAGGGGTAGTGAGTGTGAGATAAGAAGCAACTTTTGGGGTGAAGCTTGACAGAAAAACTACGGTCGAAAACTCCAACACATTGGCTTCCCCTTAGTATACCTCCTGAATTTTTGCTAGAGATTGCCTACCGGGAGTCATTCCAATGAAGTCCAACGAACGATATGTCAATTGCACTTATCGCGCACCCTCTCCCGTAAACATGACTCCAATAGTCCTCACAAGGATTCGTAGGTCCAAACATAACGAGAGATTTTTGACATAGTAGAGATCATATTGCAATTTGACATGTGAGTCCTCCACCGACCCCGCATACTGGAAACAGATTTGCGCCCAACCTGAGATTCCTGGGCGAACGGTGTGTCGAAGATCATAGTAGGGGATAGATTTACGCAGTTCCTGCACAAAATGTGGACGTTCAGGCCGAGGCCCAACCAGGCTCATGTCCCCTTTCAAGACGTTAATCAATTGGGGTAACTCATCCAATCGAAGCTTTCGAAGCCAGGCTCCTGTTTTCGTGACGCGCACATCCCGCAGGCTCGCCCACTGAATCCCTTCGGCCTCAGCGTCATTTCGCATCGAACGAAATTTTAACAGGACATAGGGATAGCCATGATGCCCCACGCGAGTTTGCCGATAAAAGACGGGGCCAGGAGAATCCAGTTTTACCAACAGGGCTATCAAGACAAACAAGGGAGCCAACGCTATGAGCCCAAGAAACGCACCTAATACATCCCCGATACGTTTGAGGAACATAATAATGGGTTTTCTCCGGAATCCAGAGGAAAAAATGAGAAAACTTGGCTTTAGCTCATCAATTGACAGACGCCCGCACTCGGTCTCATAGAGGCGGTGTCCATCCACAATCTCAAGCCCCATGGATTTCACATCCAACAGAGAATCAAGAGGCAACGTGCCACGACGGTCTTCCACGCAGACCGCGATGGTCTCAATTTCATTTTTTTCAGAAATTTCAAACAGCTGATTGGTCGTCCCAAGAACATTGGAATTGACCAACGTCGTTCCTACTATGGCGGGATTATGCGACAAAAACCCTTTGACATCATATCGGAAAGACTGATCGAATACTAAGACACGTGCCAGGGCTTGAGCCAGAGGCCCATCCCCCAAAATGAGGACCCGCCGTTTAGTCCACCGTTTTGGGGCAAATGTAAAAAAAAACCTCCTCCACCGACTTCGCATAAGAGACCCTAACAATCCGAGGCAAGGTCACCCCATCAGCATGTTCAACATATCCGGCCAGGGCTCTGGCCGCATATTAAATCGAACGTTCCCGCTCTGTTCAACATCTTTCCGTCTGTATGCGTCCGAGCCTCATGATCTAGCATATGCCTCGGCGCTTCCATCAACATTCTGGAAAACGAATAAGCAGAAGTTTGAATTGAGATCAAAATAAACACTACCCGTCCACACACCTCATCTCTCGCATTCCGGATACGACCCGTCGTAGAACGTTCATTCTCCAAAAAGCTCCCTCTAGCTTTTGCTGGCCGACGAGTAAGGAATAATGTACCTTTGCCGCACATAGTAAGGCACGCCTTGCGTCCAGGCATCGGTCAACACCAGTCTTGTAGGCCCTGTATGTTGGATCATTTCAACCGCTTTCTGCACCGCGTCCTTGGGTGTGACCCCGGACCGAACCACCACCAGCACGACATGGGCCAGTCCGCTTAGGACGTTGACATCCGCCAATGGCAAGACAGGTGGGCCGTCAAGAATAATAAACCGGTACCGAGACGTCATCATCTCCAACATAGAAGAGAGATTTTGCAACTTAGCAAGCGGAACCGGATACCGACCGACATCTCCCACCGACATGCACCACAACGGCAAATCGGGAATTTTTTGTAGACAGGGCTCCAACAACCCTTGAGCCCCAGAAAAATATTCCGCAACACCCGGCGCCTGATTGAGACCTAGTACCCTATGCAAATTCGGACATTTAAAGTCACAATCAATAATCAGTGTCGGCTCATCCAAATCCCTTGCCAGGGTATAGGCGATATTCGCAGATGTGCTGGTTTTCCCTTCTCCCTTCATGGCACTCGTAATTAACACCACCTGGTTGGAGGCAACGGGATCCAGAAGATCCAGCCGAGTCGCAGCGACCCGGTACTGCTCAGCCACAATGGAATGAGGACGCCATTTGGCCACTAAATTTAGCTGAGGGAGAAATGCTTCATGAGAGGTTTTTGGTCGGTCTTCAGAGACCCCACCATCGTGGCCTTCCGTATCGGTGTCAGAACCTTTGCTTGTCAAGAGGGAATCGACGCACTGAGATAAGGCAAGGTGCTTCCCATTGGCACCACTCTGAGCTTCCAACTCATTTGCGACCATCTTCATGGATTTCCCATAGGCCATTTTAAAACTGGGAATGGTAGCCAGAGTGGCAAGCCCTAACGACATTTCCACCTCTTCCGAACGCCTGAACGTCGGCCATAACAAATCCAAAAGAAAGGCGAGTCCAAACCCCAATCCGGTTCCGAGGATAAACCCGGCCGCCGCAATCAATTCACGGGGTTTTCCCTCAGGCTTGGTCGGCAAATTGGCCGGATCTAAAATGCGAAATCTCTCTCCCTTTTGTCGTTTATCAAGATTTTCAGAAATTCTGGCATTGATACGGTTTTCATGCAGGCGTTGATAGTGCCTCTGGATATTGTCGTAGTCCCGTTCCAGGGCTAGCAATGCCTGTTCATGATGAGGCGTGTCTTCAAGCCGCTTCTCCAAGTTTTTCATGTTTTTGGAAACTTCGGCTAACTGGGATTTCAACGCAGGGAGTTGCGAATTTAATTCCTTCTTGGTGTTCAGCAGCTCGGCCAGATAGGGATCGGATGGAACCTGCCCCCCCCCACGCACCATGGGTCGATTGGCCAGTTCCTGTTCGGCATCCTTAATTTGCTTTTTCAAAGAAATGATATCCGGATAGGATTCCTTGTATTCACTTGACAACTTCGCCAATTCGCGGTTCAGCTCATATAGTCGCTGGCTCAGAGGATCCGTTTTCCCCGAAAGGAGAGATCCCTTTGTTTTAGCAACCATACCGGGGTTTGCCTCATAATCCAGAATGGTCTTTTCTAACAAATCCAAGCGGGTGTTGATCGAATTCATCGATTCCTGGATGCGTGTTTTTTCCAGCTGTAGGCGATCGAGCGTCCTGAAATTCGCCTCCAACTGAGCAGGCAACTCTCCAACGTACTTCATCCTATATTCGGACAAGGCTTTTTCTTTTTGATCTAGGGCTTCTTTCGCCGAGATAAGTTCTTGGTCTAAAAACTCCATCGCCCCTTCAATAAACTGTTCGCGAATTCTGATATTTTCATCGATGTACTGAGAGGCTAACCTGGCCGTCACTTTCATGGCCGTCTTCGGATCACGATGCGCAAACGATATGTTAAAGGCCTCGATTTGGCCACCACTGCCCTTTGTTTCAATCTTAATGTTTGTTCGTAACGCCTCAATCACCCCCTCATACCCCCGGGCTTTAATTTCGTCAGAGTATAAATGAAACTCTTCAATAATCTTCAGTAAACTGGTTCGGCTTAACACCTGTTGTGTCATGGTGGACACTCGGTCCGCGGTACTGCCTCCGACCACCGACGAGACATATTTTTCGGGTATTTTTTGTTGTTCGATGAGAATGACCGTCTCCGATCGATACATATCCACTTTCAGCCAAGCGAGAGTCCCGCCAATGACTATCCCTAATATGACGAAACTCAGAATCAACCACTTTCGTCGAACAGCCAAATCCCAAAAATCTTTAAGATATTTTTGGACGACAAGAGCTGGATCTGTGGTGTGAGAGGCTGCAGTAGGACCAGACATGGAACCCATGATATTCCTTCTATTGCGAGAGCCCAGGGTCTACCTGGCCAATCCGGTTTATGAACGGCTTTTTGGATTTACGGGACGATGACCGTATCCCCGGACCTGAGGGTGATGTTATACGCTCCCCCATCTTCCGAAATAAGATCTGAATATCGAAGCGGGATACGTGTTTCTGTGACATGGCCCCTCTCATCTTTTTCCGTCCGAACGACTATGATGTTATTTCGGGAAGCGAATTGGGTAAATCCACCGGCTAAGGACAGGGCCTGGAGAATCGTCGTATAGGATTTCAATGGCAATTTCCCTGGCTTTGTCACTTCTCCTACCACAAACACATAGTAACTATTGACCTCGATCACATTGACCGATACGGATGGATTTTCTTTTACCGCCTTAAATTTTTCTGCAATTTTTTTGGCAACTTGATCAGCAGTCAAGCCACTGGCTACCACATCACCGATTAAGGCTAACGAAATTTTTCCGTCCGGCCGGATCACGACCTGCCTCGATAAGTCGGGGTTTTTCCATACGATCACTTCGATGACATCTTCGGGGCCCAAGACAAAGCCCTCTTCAGGGTGCCCCGGGGAAACAATCACGTCCGGTTTCAGACATCCGGAACAGAGTAAAAACCCCATCAGGGTTAGGATGAGAGAAAGCTTGCGTTTTATAGATGGAAAGGTGTTCCTCATATGACCTCAATCAAACGAAAAAATGAGTGATTACGGAATCAGGACCATGGTCTCGGAAGGAACGACAATGGTATCACCGGGCTTTAACTCAACATTGTCAGCTCCCCGCAAAATAATATCGTCGTAACTGACCACCAATTTTTGCGGCGCCTCGCTATCCATTCCCAACCGAAAAATTGTAATCCGGCTCCGTACGGCATCTGGTGCCATCCCTCCCGCTAACGTAATGGCCTGGATGAGTGTTGTTCGGCTTAACAACGGTAATTTCCCGATTTTGCCGACTGCGCCTTGTACGTAAAAGTAATAACTATTGACTTCCTTAACCACGATGGCCACTGTCGGATTTTCCTTATAGGACTTGAGTTTCTGAGTAATATCATCTCGAAGTTCAGAAGTCGTACGCCCCACCGCCTTCACATCTCCAATAAGGGGCAAGGACACTTTTCCATCGGGACGAACCCTCACCTCTCTCGACAGATCCGGATTGCGCCAGACACTGATTTCCAAAATGTCTTCCGGCCCAATAATGTAGTCATCGATGACAATTAAGGCCCGTTTTTCGGCTCGTTGGGCCTCTTGGGACATGGCGCCCACATTAGAATCACCAAATGCCGAACCGAAAAAACTCAGGCTGAGCAAACCGGATACCAGACACACGACATGAATACTCCTACGATACGCACTCTGCCTCATAACTCACCTCATTCCCCGTGAAAGATACCCAAGCACATTTGTTAGATAAGCTTTGCCTGCTTCATCAACGCGATGGCCTTTACAACATCATGGGCCAAATTCATAGACGAAACTTGCCACCGATCATTCAAAGCCAACGCCTTCCTACCAGCTTCTCAGCCTGGATTGGAACGGATACAGAAACAGTTGAATAAAGTATCAATCGGTGGATAGAGGATGAAAATTAAATAATAATCGAAAATCTTTCATATGCGTGATTCAGACATATGATGTATTGAGGCTGACCTCAAAAAATACAAAAAACGCCATCGGGGTCATGAGGACCTCCAAGCATAAAACGTAGGCTGGACTTCTCCCAACGGAGAAGTGGATTCAGATCGTATTCGATGGAGGCGAACTGTTTCTGCGTGATTAAATCAGGCTCTCAGGTCAGAATACCGGGAAGGAAAACTGAGAAAGGGTGAGGCAGACACGTGGCCAGGAAAATGCTGAAGAAGGAACGGGCCTAGTGTAAAAATATTTGGTGCCCCCGACACGAATTGAACGTGCGGCCCGCGGTTTAGGAAACCGCTGCTCTATCCGACTGAGCTACGGGGGCATCCTCTACATGTTACAGATTCCAGCAAGAAAGGTAAACTGGCAGGGGTTATAGCGTGTTAAGTTTCGCAGATGTCTTCAGCAAATTCTTTTCGTTTACGTTGTTGTACCGCTTATACATCTTCTCCGATTTGTGACCCACAACCTTCATAGCTGGGATCGTACCTCCCTGCTTTCCTGAGAGTCATAGCACTCGAAAAGTCTGAATCCCGGCATCCCCCAAAGCAGATTTCAATGCCTTTTAATTGAACCTAGGCTCTGCCCATTATACAAAAAGACCTTAGTTGTTTATAGACTCTTCCCCTTAAATAAATCTGTCAGAGCATGTCGGACATTGACCGTCAACGGCATCAGGCAAGACTCTCCGTTTTTGATATCCCTCTACAATAAGGTGAGAGATCTACTTTGGAGATCAACCTGCTCCCAAGTCAGATGGAGAATCTCCCTCAACTGCATTCCCAAATGATAGGCAAGAAAACGAAGGGGTTTCAGGCGAGGACCAGCCCGCTCATAGAGTTTGGCCCACTCCTTTTAACACAAAACCCGATCACGCTCATTTTTAGGGATAGGGCCTACCGACTGTTTTCGCGACACGCACGTTAATCAGTCACCTCCGTTCAGCAAGGCTCAACCCATGCTTTAATACCATATGATCGTTGTTAATGGTTTGGAAACTTGGCAACTCTCCATTTCGAAGCTTCCTGTCTTGCACCGTTTCATTCTTTACTAATGCTCCATCAGGAGAAAAGGATAAAACCTTATCTTCGTTTACTAACCGAAACTCCACGTACCACGCGTCCTTTCGTTTAGTGAGTCACATAAACCTTTCCTCCTTTAGTTTGAGATTGTTTACGGATTGCCTCCGATACAAACACCCCTAGGGCTTTCGCCCTTCGTTGGACCGTTGGGAGGGGAAGATCAAGGGCTCCAGTCTCCATCCTGGCCAAAGATACATATTGCACCCCCGCTTTGGTCAGCCAGGGTTCGTCACGATAGCCTCTATTGAGTCCGTAGGGAGCGAAGTTATTTCATGGGTAATTGGTAGTCATTTAACTAACCATAAATAGTCAAGATCGTATCTCAGGCATCGGCATGACAGTTTGTTGTTTGATGCAATCATCCAGTTTGGCAGGATCAAATAGGCACGCTCCTTCCATCCATGATTTGTCTTTTTCCAAAAAGAAATCTTCACTCTCTCCTCTTTGTTGCCGATAAACCTCTCATGCAGGACTTCGATAGTTCCAACAACCCTACCACTAGAGTATTGACTCTTTCCGGACACCTGGATTCCCTTCAAACCCTGAGACTTGAAGAATTTATTGAGGAGGCTCAACAAGGAACCTGCCGCCACGTCATCCTTAATCTTTCCAAAGTGCCGACCATGGACCTGGGCGGAGTAGGGAACCTTTTTACGTGGTACCACGCGTTGCATATTAATAAGGTGCGTCTCAGTATCGTGGCCCCGTCCCCCATGGTTCGCAATACAATGGAATCTCTCCATCTGACCGAACTCATTTCGATCTATTCGTCCATTCCCGAAGCGATTAGTCATCATCCTGCCCCCGATTCCGTTTCTTCCTAACTTCTTCCTGGGCATCGGCATTTTTGTTTGCTGTCTAATCCATTCGTCCAGTTTCAGGGGATCAATCTTCAGAAATCTTCCCATTTTGATATGAGGAAATTCCGCTCATGCTTCACCTGAAAGGGTCGTTGGGTGGGAATGGGCCTGAGTTTTATGAAAAAGTACCCCTCTCACGATTCTTAACACCACGAACCAAGTGTGAGGTGTTAAAAAGAGAGCCAAATGGGAGTGAAGTTGGATGAACGTGGGTGAAGTGGAATAAGGGGAGTAATCCGGGTTTATGGAGGTGTGAAAAGGGTCTTGCCTTTTTTTTTAATCACTTCGACAATCCCCTTTGAGTGTTTCGGAAAACGCTGTTTTACCCGACTGACCTACGCGGGCAACAAATCTTATTTTAAAGAGCAATGACTTTCATCTACAATCCTAATAGGATGTTGATATTTTATTAGAATGTTCAAATGGTACACAGCAGACGTGAAAGGGTACCCTCTTTACCTCTAGAACAAGAGCACCCAGCGTATTCTTTAGATTGACATGAAACCGATCTCCAATCCACAAAATCCCTTTTCTCCAGAAGTCCGCGAGCGCCTGGAGCCGCCTGCACCGGTGACCCCGGACATCTTCGAAGAAACGGTGAAGACTATCCTCAGCCACAATACCAGCCCCGACCTCCCCTTTCGATGGAGCGTGAATCCCTACCGAGGGTGCTTTCATGCCTGCGCCTATTGCTATGCCCGCCCCACCCACGAATACTGGGGGTTTGGATCCGGAACGGACTTCGAATCCAAGCTGGTCGTCAAAGTCAATGCTCCTGCTAAACTTCAGGAATCATTGCTCAAACGATCCTGGCAAGGGGAATTGATTGTGTTTTCCGGCAATACCGATCCATATCAACCCCTGGAAGCCACCTACAAACTGACCAGATCCTGTTTACAAGTCTGTGCAGAATTTCATAATCCGGTTGGACTTATCTCCAAATCCGCCCTCATCGTGCGAGACATTGATGTATTGCAAGAGTTGCGTAACAAAGCATGGGTGCGCGTCTTTTTGAGTATTCCGTTTGCCTCAGATGACATTGCCCGGAAAGTTGAACCGCAAGCCCCCTCAATTACAAAACGATTTGAGACCTTAGAACAGTTGTCCAAAGCCGGCATTTCAACCGCGGTCTCGATTGCCCCCGTCATTCCGGGATTAAATGAACACGACATTCCACAGATTTTATCGCGCGCGAGCGATGCCGGTGCCCAACATGCTGCCTACATCCTGCTGCGTCTCAACGATAACGTGGAACAGGTATTTATTGAACGGATGACGCATCATTTTCCCGATCGAATCCAGAAAATCCTCGCCCACCTCAAAGAAGTTCGAGGAGGACAAGTTGGGGATCGAACGTTTTTCAAACGCCATGTTGGCGAGGGGAAAACATGGAATGTCATTGAGCAACTATTCGACATGGCCTCGAAGAAACATGGATTTCATGACATTCCCGATACACCTATTTCTGCTACTTTTCGACGGCCAGGACCCACGCAACTCTCTCTGTGGGAGTCCTGAAAAAATGCCTCCATCGGCGTTCTTGCCCCTTGGCCTGGCTCATTCACTCCTCCGTGCGTTCCGCCAAACCAAGGAGCTGCGGCCTTGCTGGATGGACCCTTTCTGAAAACTCTCAATTTTTTTCAAACGGCTTTAGATCCCCCGCATCTGGGACTACATAGGAATGCTATTTCAATTTTCACACAGCCCCCCCCTTAGAGGATCCTTCCTTATAACTCAACCGAAACACGCAGTTTGGCAAGACCCTGAGTCCTTCAGTACAATCCACCTCTGACAATTCTTCTTGCTCATTCAGAACCAAAGGACACACCCTATCTCATGACTCTTTCTTTTCGACCCTCACATATTTTTCGGTACCTGTCCCTTACCCTGCTCATCATGACCCTCATCGGGTGCAGCGAAGACAAAACGCCCTGGCAACTCCACACCGACCAAGGCACGACCATGATGGAACAGGGAAAGTTCCCGGAAGCTGAACAGGAACTGAAGGCTGCGCTTGAGCTGGCCGAACAATTCGAAGGACAGGACCCTCGCCTCATCCAGTCCATCACCAATTTAGCGATTCTGCACAATGCGAAAGGGGAACCCGAACAGGCTGAAGCCCTCCTTCTGAAAGCTGTGGCTATTCATGAAAAAGGGCCAAATTCTCAGACAGCCGAGTTAGCAGCAAGCCTCAGTAATCTTGGTGCGTTATATGTCACTCAACAGAAGTTCGACCAGGCTCAAGCCTCATTCGAACGAGCCTTAACCGTTCGGGAACAAGCATTGGGTTCTGATAACCCCGAGGTTATCCGTGACCTGGAAAATCTCGCAGCACTGTTTGTGCGGCAAGCCCACTATGCCCAGGCGGAACCCTATCTGAAGCGGGTTCTCGACAGCCGGGAAAGGACCACAGGACCGGAAGCACCTGAACTCATTGAACCACTCAATAATCTCGCACTCCTCCATCGAGCTCAGGAACAGTATGCCCAGGCAGAGGCGTTATTACTCCGGGCTTTAGCCATCAAAGAGAAGCAAATTGGCCCCACCAATCCCCATCTGCTCGGCAGCTTGAACAATCTGGCGCTTCTCTATAGTACGGCCAAGCAATTTTCACAAGCGACCCCTGTGTTGGAACGAATGCTGGCTATTAGCGAAGAGGGATTTGGCAAGGACCATCCCCGGGTTGCCATCATCCTCAATCAATTGGGAGAAATCCACAGGCTACAGGACCAACCTGGGCACGCCATACCTTTAATCCAACGCGCCATTGCCATTATTGAACAGGCAGAAGGGCCCGAACATTCAAGCTTGAGCGGCCCTCTCAATAATTTAGCGGTACTGTATGTCACCACAGGACAATATGATAAAGCCGATCCCTTGTTTCAACGGACCATCACTCTCACTGAACAGACCATGGGAAAAGATCATTTTCGGGTGGAACGAGCGCTTAGAAATTACGCCACCCTCTTGCGAAAAATAGGTCGAACCGAGGACGCCGTCACGCAGGAAACGAGGGCCAATGCCATTCACGAAAAAAACAATCCTACACTGACATCTTCTCCGTAGGAGCTAATTTCAATACATCCGTGGAAGACATGTTTTCACCTCAGGGGCTCCTACCCTGGCGTAGGCTACCTTCATAATGTTGTGGCCCAGATCGCATCGGGAGCTCGGGCCACACGTCCTCATTCTCCTGACTCAAAGCCCAACTCTGCTAGAACAGGAGCATTCCCTCTACCCATCATCCCGTCGCAATCCTCTGTCTGGCCTATAGGCCAGATACTCGCTTGAGCCTATTAGCATCCCATACTGGGAAATTCGCTTTCTCCCGCAGGCTGCCGCCAAGCCATCCCGGCATCAAGATCCCTTGAATAACCAGTTGCCCCCCTTCACGTTTAAATTCATGGCTCACGTTCCATCGGTCCTCTCTCCTTCATGAGACACCACCTGCCCCTTTGAAACCAATTCGAGTCCGTACGCTTAATCAGGAGAGCCTCACTGTCCACACTCGCTATATAAGGGATAGGCCCGTCTTCCGTTTTCAATGCCCACATCCTAAGTCCTGGACTACTCAATTTGCTGCGGAAATATGATCACCAGCATACGACAATATTTTTAAACTCAATATCACTTCAGAGGAACCTCTTCATTCGCTCAATTACAAGATTTCTCAGAAATTCACTTCCCATTGCTTGTGAAAGACAGGGATCACTCAATATTCATTCATTTAAGCCGCACGTGTAAAAAACCGATCTAAACCTGGAGAGGATAAATTTGCCGTAGACGAAGACGCCGATGGCACTTGAAAGAATTTGATTCTGCGCACCAATGCAATATGAATAGGTCAATCAGTTCCCTGGCGGATAATGGAGTGGAAGTCGTCGCTTTGGTCAAAATCGATCCTCCGCCATGTCATGAAAAATGTTTTTTCTCCCATTCGTCAAAAACGAAAACCGTTGTAACGCTTTTCGGGGAGTTAGAAGCACTTTGGAATATGCCCGTGGTCAATACCCGGAGGACTTACCATTAAGTACAGCGCATGGTTTCCCGCTGCAAGGAAAAAATGAGGAAGGCCGATGACGTGATAGAGGAGGATGGCTTACCGTGAGCAATAAAAATTTCAATTACTTCGCAAAAATTGGCCTGCTAATTCTGATAGGCGTCTTTGGAGGTTTCCTGATTGCGGAAGCCGGCCTTCGTCTATTGGACATATCCTATCCGGTATTTCACGGGTTTGACCCTGAAAGAGGACGAGTTCTTGAACCGGGAATGGAAGGGTGGTTTCATGGTGAGGGAAACGCCTACATCAAAATTAACTCAGCAGGATTTCGGGATGTCGAGCATCAACTTCAAAAGCCAAAAAACACATACCGGATTTTGCTCCTGGGAGACTCCTATACGGAGGCAAGGCAAGTCATGCTGGAAGACACCTTCGGGAGAAAAGTCGAACAACAGCTCCGGTCATGTGAACGATTACTCCCGAACAATGTGGAGATCATCAATTTTGGGGTTCCAGGGTATGGAAATGCTGAAGAATTAATCACGCTACGCTCACGGGGTTGGGACTATGACCCCGACCTGGTGCTTACCATGTTTTTCAGCGGAAATGATCTCATCGACAATTTTCCCCGCGCGGAGCTGCGAGAACCAGAGTATATCCCTCGTCCGTACTTTCATCTTGATCAGGGAGAATTGAAGCTGGTGTACAATTTTCAGGAATGGTCTCCGCCGCTTCTCAAATATCAACTTCTTCTTTGGGGAGTACATCACTTTCGTACCTTGGAATTACTCAACCAGGCCAAGCGGGTGCTGGCGGCACGACAAATCGGGGAGAGTCAGGAACAGGGCTCTAGCCATGGAGGACTGGCAGACTTTGTCTATGCCCCACCCCAGACACCGATCCATCGTGAGGCATGGGACATTACCGAAGCCATACTGAAATTAATGCATCAGGAAGTGCTTGAGCATGGAGCCAAATTTTTTCTGGTCACGGCTACCAGCCCTGATCAAATCGACCAGGAAGGGAGACTGTTGTTGCAGGAGCGCCTTGCTACCCAAAAACTCGATTATCCGGAGCAACGGCTTCGAGCACTGGGGGAATCCGAAGGCTTTCCCGTGCTCAATCTGCTGTATGATTTTCAGCAGCATGCGAACCAACATCACGTGCATCTTCACGGGTTCCCGAATACGAAACTTGGGGCTGGGCATTGGAATGAACAAGGTCACGAATTAGCTGCCCAATTGATATCTGAACGGATATGTCAGGATCCTTCCATACTATAAAAACATCAGTAGGTTTCAGGATACCTTGTCACTGAAACCCAGTGAATAAGTTACTACCAAACCGATTCCCACTATCACTCCCAGAGACCTCCTGCCCCCTGCCCCCTATCGGCGGGTCGGTTGCGACTGTGCTTATGACGGGATTGTCCCAAAAAATTCGGATCGAAACATAATCAAGATCATCTTCTAAAGCCTCCAGCCCTCCAACATATGTTCGCCCTGAGGAGAAAGGTGAATCTCTCTTGACACTTTTTTCCCAATCACCTATGGTGGCCATCAACGCATACATCTTCCGATTACCTATGGAGTTTCTTCTCCGGATCAAACCACTACAGGAAGGATGATGACAGGCTACACTTCGCTCTCCCGCTTGCGTTCCATTACAATTGTTTTCAATGTGATGGTCCTGCTCGCCTTCACGCAAGGTTGCACGACAAACCTCAAAGACATTCAAGATTTTGCCAGTCTGTCCGCAGAATCGGCTCGGTACACAACCCTGGTTGATGACTACCTGGATTTTCCCCAGCGGCAAAAACGCTATCAACCCCCAAGTCGCCATGCCAATCTTGATGCCATGGCGCAAGATCGTGCCAGGCAAAAAACGTCTTTGCTCCTCCGCCAATCAATTATTGAGACATACATGATATCCCTGGGGCGTCTCGCGGCCGATGAAGTGGTTGATAACACCGAGGAACTGGCGCAACTCTCCACTGCCTTAGAATCTCATGCACCCGCGAGTCCACAAGAGGCAGAAGCGTTTAAAAAAATAGCCGGTATCGTGACCACCGTGGCGGTAAAACGATGGCGACAAGATCAACTTCAGAACCTCATCGAACAAGCCAACACACCTATTCAACAGGTACTCGAATCCTTACACCGCATCGTGTCAGACGGATTTGGGGGAGATCTCCAAACTGAAGAAGCCGCCATCCAAAATTATTACATGACTCTGACCATGGAATCCCAGGATCCCGCAGGGAAAGCCGCGTTAGCCGAATGGAAAGACCTCAGAATGTCCCAGGTACACGAACGATCTGAAGCCGTCCAAATATACGGGAAAGTCTTGGACGAAATTTCTGATGGACACCAACGACTTTTTGATCAACGTCAGAATTTGACAAAGAAAGAGGTCCTACAACAGGTTGGGAAATCCGTCAAAGACCTTCGGTCATTACTGGAAACCATTAAAAAACTGTAAGCGAGGACTGTGATGCCTTTGAGCGCTGAAGACGCTTTTGAATTATCCAAACAATTCCGTGATCTCGGCATTAACCTCGGAAATTACCGGTTTGCCAATTGGAATAATCTGACCCCGACACAACGGCGTGATTTGGAAGACGAGGAATGGTCGCTTTTGAACTCCTCTTCGGACATGACCACAAAAGCCGTGGGGTTGGCTTTGGAAGAATCAGAGATCAATGCCCAAAGCATTAAAAGTTCGGTAGGCAAAGCCAAGCGGGCGATCAAAAAATTAGAAAAGGTCGGTGAAGTGATCAAAGTCGCTACCGCCACGGTGGGCCTTGCTGCAGCTATCGTGGCTAAAGACCCGGGCGCCATTGCCAAAAACGCCAAACTTGTCCTGGAAGCTGCCGACGTGTAGGTCACCCGGTCTTTCCCGTCTTCTTATGCAGCCGTCATCGGGTCACAGTTGATTGCATGAGACTATTGGCTTGCGGCGGAGAAAATCCTTGAAACCCCCGATGACGCTCGGTCAATTCTAAAACTGAAAACGCGTGCCCGTTCACTTGCTCAGGCACAGTAAAAACCTGCCGAAGATCTCCTCCCCGTTCCCCCACAATCTGCCCGGCAAACTTCACCCCTTTGGCGGTCAACCGTTCCATACCGGTTTCAATCTCCGCCACGCGCACGGCAATATGATGCAGGGTGCGATCCCCGAATTGCTTGACCCATCCGGGAATTATACTCGTCTTTCCCCGTTCATCCGCATATGCCTGATCAACAAATAAGGCGGGACATCCGGGTGCCCGGTAGACCTTGGCCCACCAGTCGTCATACTCCAACGTTTCAGAATAGGCATACCCCAATAACAGAAATTCCTCGGCCCGGGGATCAATCGACGACGTGCGCACGGTGATATGATCCACAACCGGAAACAGCCCGATGCCAATCTCCTCCAGCGCATCTTTGACAATCGCCGCCGCATGGTTTTTGGCAGCATATTCGTGAATGTATCGCGTAATCACCTGTTCGAGTTCGGAACGCTGATTCATCACTCTCCTCCCTGGTTAGTCCACCGAAAATGTGATTCCTTGCGCCAGCGGGAGTTCCGTCCCCCAATTAATCGTATTAGTTTGCCGACGCATATACGCTTTCCAGGCATCAGAACCGGCCTCTCGCCCCCCACCCGTTTCTTTCTCTCCACCAAAAGGCGCCTCCAATCTCCGCCCCCGAGGTGCCGATATTCACATTCGCAATCCCACAGTCGCTCCCCTGCCCCGATAGGAATTGTTCGGCATGCCGCACATGTAGGGTAAACAATGAAGACGACAACCCTTGTGGCACTTGATTTTGGAGTGTAATCGCGTCGTCCAATGTGGCATACGGCATGACATACAAAATCGGCGCAAACGTCTCCCGCTGCACCACCTTCCACTGATTCTCAGCACGTACGATCGTCGGCTCGACATAAAACCCGGGCCCCTCGATCACACCCCCGCCATAAAGAATCTGTCCACCATCCTGCACCACTTCCTCAAGAGCAATACGAAATTCTTCCAGAGCCCGCTCATCGATCAGCGGCCCCATCAACACCCCTTCATTCAACGGATTACCCACCCGGACCTGCTGATAGGCCAGAAGCAGACGTTCCACGACCTCCTTATACCGTGTCTCCTGCACAAACAACCGGCGGGTGGTCGTGCATCGTTGCCCGGCAGTGCCCACCGCCCCAAAGACAATGGCAGGTATGGCCAGATCCAAGTCAGCCGTCTCATCGACAATCACGGCATTGTTCCCGCTAAGCTCCAACAGGCTACGCCCCAATCGTTGGCCCACGACTTTCGCAATTTTTTTACCCACGGGCACAGAACCCGTAAACGAAATCAATGGCAAGCGTTCATCAGCCACCATCCTCTGCGCCAATTCAAGCTGGTCGGTAATGAACACGGAAAAAATCCCCGGAGCACCCTGTTCCTCCATCACCTGGTTACAGATATGCTGAACGGCTAAAGCACAGAGGGCGGCCTTGGGGGAAGGTTTCCACACCACTGTATCGCCGGCGATGGCGGCCAGGAAGGCATTCCACGCCCATACGGCAACGGGAAAATTAAAGGCCGTGATCACTCCCACCACGCCGAGTGGATGCCACTGTTCATACATCCGGTGTTGTGGCCGTTCGGAGTGCATCGACAAACCATACAGCATGCGGGATTGCCCTACCGCAAAATCTGCCATATCGATCATCTCCTGCACTTCCCCGTCACCCTCAGCCTTAATCTTTCCTACTTCCATCGACACCAGGGAACCCAACGCATCTTTTTTTGCGCGCAGGGCGTCACCGATCAACCGCACCACCTCTCCGCGCTTCGGAGCGGGAACTTGCCGCCACTCCCGATATGCCCGTTGAGATTCCTGAATGAGGGCGTCGTAATCCGCCCCGGAGCACCGGTTCACTTGGGCCAGAACCTGTCCCGTCGCGGGGTTCACCGAATCCAGCAGACCCTCGGTGGTCGTCGACATCCAACGCCCCTGGCCGGCACACGCGCCGGCATTCACCGCTTTTAACCCCAATTCATGGAAGACATCCATCACGCGCTCCATTTCCTTTGACACACCATAGGCGCATCACGAAC
Organism: Candidatus Nitrospira allomarina; assembly: GCF_032050975.1. NCBI lineage: Bacteria > Pseudomonadati > Nitrospirota > Nitrospiria > Nitrospirales > Nitrospiraceae > Nitrospira > Candidatus Nitrospira allomarina. The sequence goes on from NZ_CP116967.1 coordinate 4,257,028, forward strand.
ACGAATCATCCGGTTGAAAATACCGTCCGAACCGGTTAGCCAGGATTGAGGGCAGATCAAACGTCTCTTGCGTCACAAACCCCCGATACTGACCGGGACGCTCAAAGACAAGGTCCACCACACTGCACATCCCGGCTGCCGTCGTCACCTGAATCGCAGACCACAATCTTTCGGCAATCGTCTGTGGATAAATTTTCTGCACAAAATTTTCTTCATACAGCTCGCCTTTTCGAAGACCCGTCACCGACGTATAAATTAAGACCACATCCTGCAAGGTCTTCGGCACGGCCTTTTCCAAAATACGCTTTAAGGTCTCCCGGTCATCATTCAGTTTGAGGTCATTCATCAACAGATAAATTTTTTCACAATGGCCGGGATAGCGCAGGGTCTTATAATTCATTGTCCGGACCTTGCCCGCATACGTATCCGCCAATGTCCCCAGGCCACCCGAAGTATTAAAGGCCTCGTATAGCAGGCCATCAATGGCAATGGTTTCGTATCCTTCGAGAGGCAGCAACGGCACTTCCCGGCTATTCTCAATCCCATAGCACGTGTTGCCGTATTCATTAATCAAGCCATCCGTCGACCACGTCAGCGAATATTTCAACACATTGCTGGGATTCACCGGTAACGCTCCAACCCGCATTTTCACGATATCCACAGAATCAAACCGTGTCATGAGTTCATGCGCCACAATGCTGATAAATCCCGGCGCCAACCCGCATTGCGGCACAAATGCCGAAGACGCGCCCTCACTTACCTCACGAATCTTCCTTGTAACTTCCACATCTTCGGTTAAATCAAAATAATGCGCCCCACACGCGCGAGCTTGCTCTCCGACCGCCTGGTTGCAAAAATACGGGAGACAGGAAATAATTCCTTCCGGCCCGACAGAATCGATAAAACGACCCAGGGCCGTGGTATCCTGGACATCGACAGATGATACCTGAAAATGGTCATGGGCAATTTCCCCCTTCAGCCTGGCAACCACTTCCGGATCGACATCCCCCAGCACCACTTCGTAGTCTTCACACTCCACCAGCAATGTCGCAATCAGCGATCCGATTTTGCCCCCACCAAGAATACATATTTTACCCATAGACATCCCTTTCTTAAATCTTCCCTTTTTTATCTATTTTACTCCTTTTTGGCAGTCATGGTAGGGGCCTGAGGCTGATTAAAATTTTTTTGTTTCCATAGTCTGTGATTCATGGAAAAACTGGAACAGGTGGTTTTCCCAATATGACATTGACACCTAACACAAACCAAGATAGTGCCATCACATTTCAAACAGAAAAAACACAGCCGGATGCTTTCTACTTTCATCGTATGGTGCGACTATTTCTACCCGTATTGTTTTTTCACGAACCCCTCATTTCCCATGCAGCCGACAACAAGGCGTTGATTATGGAATGAATGCTTTTGAAATAGGTCTTACCCTCAACCCATTTTTCTACCGAAGGGAATACCTTGAACGAGTGTGGAGGAATTCGGCCTATCCCATGGCCGAACGGTTGAATATTCCCATCGGACCTCGAAACATTTCCCCCCCACCCTTCCCAGTTTATTTTTTTGAACGGACTATTATAAAAATTGGAAGAAGCGAAGGACATGAAAATGAAAACAAAAGAATGCTGGGAGGGTGGCTCCTGGGTTATAGCGTGGGGAACCTTCTTTTGCTTTGCAGGTTCCAAAACGATTCAGAGTTTTCGACTGAGGACGTCTGGAATGTAAACATTCCTACTTCGATTCAGACAAAAGGGTACCTGGAGGACAATCCACGATTTTCCGACGATGCCTCACAAATCGAAAAGCTCCCTCTTCAACCGGCTGTCCCCGTTTCTCATCAATTTGTGTCATGTGCCACGGCTATTTAAGTGAGGTGGGAAGACCACAATGGTGTCCAATAGATCCTCGGACGACTGCCAGAAGGTTATCCTGAGAAGGTCGTTCCACAGTCTTTTCTCTACTCAAACTTTGGGATGATCAGCATGAAATTTATTATTTATTGGAGCATAACTACATGTTTTACCCTATATCCTCTGTATGACATCTTGCTCTAAAATTTACCACTTTATTGATCTACTAGCTTTTGAACGGAAAATTGCCCAACAAATCTCGCTTAACTTTTTCAAAAGATAACGCAGCCGATTTAGATGGATGATTAAAGGAAAATACAGGACACCATTCACTGGGAAAATCTATTATTTCATAAAAATTTTTCCGACCTGCATACCTACAGTCGCATTGGATCACAAAGCTAATAGTTAGGTATGCAAATTTGATCTCGTCCAGCTACCCTAAGGAGGGGGTAATACCTATGAAAAGGATTTGGATTTCAATCCGAATACCACAAGGAACAGGGTATGACCCCACAAATAACCTCCCTGAGTTTTGCAGCCAGAATTACAGCTACCCTCGTTTTTTTTCTACATGGAATAATCACTAGCCCCGCCTTCTCTGCTTCTTCCATCCAACTTGCCTGGACCGGGAGTCCGGAATCTGACCTGATGGGATATTATGTATATATGGGAACATCGCAAAGGTCTTACCACATTACGAAAAATGCAGGACTCAACCCATCATATGTTTTCCAAAACCTCCCGGATGGACTCACCTACTATTTTACGGTCACAGCCTATGATCAATCGGGAAACATCAGTGTACCGGCAGAGGAAGTGGCTATTGCCCTTCCCACACAAAACACAAACCCGAATCCTCATAAGAATCAGGACATGAATGGGGATGGAAAGGCCGACCTGGTCTTTCGAAACACGAAAACCGGAGAGGTAGTCCTGTGGCTGCTCAGTGGCTCCAGCGGCACAGCCTCCGGCATTCTGGGCCAATTACCCACCGAATGGGCTTTGAGGGGAACGGGCGATGTGAATGGGGACGGGAAGGCCGATCTCATTTGGCGCAATGACACGAGCGGCGCCGTGGCCATCTGGTTGATAAATGGCTTGACCATCATGTCCACAAGCTTTCTCGGCAGCGCGCCGACGGCTTGGGATATTCAGGCCGTTGGGGATCTCAACGGCGACGGCAAAGCCGATCTCGTCTGGCGCAACATCCTTGATGGCAATACCGCCATTTGGCTCATGAATGAAAGCACAATTGGTTCCGCTGGTTTTCCGGGTGGTGTCTCGTTAGGGTGGCAGATTGCTGCAATGGGCGATGTGAATGGGGACGGGAAGGCCGATATTATTTGGCGCAATGACACGAACGGTGCGGTGGCTGTGTGGTTGATGAATGGCGACACCATCACCTCCACGAGTTTCCCTGGTAGTGCACCGACGGCTTGGGATATTCAAGCCAGCGGGGATCTCAACGGCGATGGCAAAGCCGACCTCGTCTGGCGGAATACTCTTGATGGCAATACCGCCATTTGGCTCATGAATGGATCGGCAATTGCCTCCTCAGGATTCCCAGCCACTGTGCAGACGACATGGCAGATAGCAGGAGCAGAAGATGTGAATGGGGATGGCAAAACAGACGTCATTTGGCGCAACAACAGTGATGGAGCCGTAGCGGTATGGCTGATGAACGGCGCCACCATAGCCTTCACGAACTTTCCCGGTGCTGCTTCTCCGGACTGGGAAATCCAGTAAGCGGAACAAAAAAAATCCCTAGACCACTCCCCTGAATGGCCTCATGGGCCAACATCAACAATCCCATTCAAACAAATTTTCTCCCCGGCTTACCTAGGCCAAATAAATCTCACCCCAATCTGGAAGAATTCTCTCGCCTCCCTCATCTTTTCCGCATACACAACATCCATCAATCTCTCCCTTCCTTGGCACCCAATGATTTCAAGCTCCATGAGAGATTCCCATCGCTCCTCCATCCTGCATAATCATGATTATCGTGATTCGGCCGTTCAGCCAGTTGTACCTTCCCGCTGTTGGCTCGGACATTGGTCTCCAGGAAATTCACGGATTAGCGGGCCCTTGCTCTCTTCCTTTGCTAGGCACGTGTAATTTTCTTTTCTTCTTCCATAATCCTTCTGATCGTTTTTTTTATTTTCTCCGAAGTTCCTCTGCATAGTTTTTCCAACCTTTAATATTTTTGTCTCTAAAGTTTTCCCTTACTTCTCCGAAATGTTCGGCAGACCGTTTGGGGGTATAAAGGACATAATAAGGAGACAGAGGATTAAAAAAATTTGACCAATTCATAAAATCTTCTTCCCGAAACGGCACACCTACTGTGAAGTAGGGTCGCAAAGCCCGGAGTCAGGTCACCACGCCTGACCGTCCGGCTACCGAAGGAAGACATCATTTGCAGGGGGAGGAGAAGATGAGGACTTCGGTCCACATACGACAAGGAGTAGAGTATGATCCGACCAACCACCCCCTTGGGTTTCAAAATCACACATACGGCAGTCCTGCCCCTGCTCCTCTTCGTTTTGCTTGTTAGCCCCGCCTATTCGGCTTCCTCCATCCAGGTAACCTGGGACGCAAATACCGAATCGGATTTAGCAGGATATAAAATTTACAAACGGACCTTACCTTCTCAAGATTTTGGACAACCTATATTTTCAGGAATGCCTGGTAATCCATCCTCCCCCTCAACAACCGTCGCCGGACTCAATGGAGGGACAACCTATGGATTTATAGCGACAGCCTTTGATACAGCCGGAAATGAAAGTGCCCCTACGACAGAAGTACCAATTACTTTCCCCCCAAGCTCGCCGCCGCCACCATCCCCGCCGCCAGCTGACACCACCGCCCCGACGGTCACCCTGACCGCCCCCAGCGCGGGCACCGTCTCCGGCATGGTCATGGTCAGCGCCACCGCCAGTGATAACGTCGGCATCGTGGGGGTGCAATTCCGCCTCCAGGGCGCCAACCTCGGCTCCGAAGATACGAGTAGTCCCTACAGCACGAGCTGGAATACCGCCACCGTGGCCAATGGCACGTACACCCTCACGGCCATCGCCCGCGATGCCGCGGGCAATACGAAAACCTCAGGATCAATTGTGGTCACAGTGAGCAGTAACAGTACGCCGCCCCCACCCTCAGCATTCAGCATTTCAAACCTGGCCGTCGCCAGTGGGCAAACCTATGTCGTGCCCACCTCCGGACTCCAACCCGGGGGCAGGGTGTATATCGACCGCGCCTTTACCTTTACGACCATTCCCGCCGGCCTGCAGGGAGCGGCATATGTCCGAACTGCGAATGATGACAAAGCTGCGACCACGAGCGCTTTCCTCAGCTTTACCGTCAATCAACCCGTCTCCGTGTCGGTCGCCCATGACGTACGCATCACCCCGAAACCCTCGTGGCTGAGCACTTTTACAGACACCGGCACGAGTCTAGGGACGTCGGATACGACCCTCCGCCTATTTGTGCGGTCCTTCCCGGCCGGCACTATTACCCTCGGGGGCAATGCCGGTGATGGATTGAGCATGTATTCTGTCATCGTGAAATCAGAGAGCGGTACTCCTGATGACACCACTGCCCCCACGATCACGCTGACCGCCCCCAGCGCGGGCACCGTCTCCGGCACGGTGACCGTCACGGCCAGTGCCAGCGATAATGTCGGCGTCGTGGGCGTCCAATTCCGCCTCCAGGGCGCCAACCTCGGCCCCGAGGATATAAGCAGTCCCTACAGCATCAGCTGGGATACCACCACCGTGACCAATGGCGCGTATACCCTCTCGGCCAGTGCCCGCGATGCCGCGGGCAATACGAAAACCTCAGGATCAATTGTGGTCACGGTGAGCAATTCAACCACCCCGCCTCCGGATACCACGCCCCCGACGGTCACCCTGTCCGCCCCCAGCACAAGCAGCGTCTCCGGCACGGTGACCGTCACGGCCAGCGCCAATGATAATGTCGGCATCACGGGCGTCCAATTCCGCATCCAGGGTGCCAACCTCGGCCCCGAGGATATAAGCAGTCCCTACAGCATCAGCTGGGATACCACCACCATGCCGAATGGCCCGTATACCCTCTCGGCCATCGCCCGCGATGCTGCGGGCAATACGACCACCGCTGCCCCCCGCACAGTCACCGTGAGTAATTCCAGCACGCCCCCAACCTCACCCCAAAATCACGATCTGAATGGGGACGGCAAAGCCGACCTGATTTGGCGAAACACAAAAACCGGCGAGGTGGCCGGATGGCTGCTCAATGGAACAAGCATCGCGACCTCGGGCCTCCTGGGCCAGTTACCCATGGACTGGACGATGAGTGGAGTGGGCGATCTAAATGGGGACACCAAGGCAGACCTTGTCTGGCGCAATAGCATCAGCGGCGCAGTAGTTATCTGGCTGATGGACGGCTTGACCATCACTTCCACAGGCTTTCTCGGCGCTGTCGCCACGAGTTGGGATATCCAAGCCATCGAGGATATGGACGGTGACGGCAAAGCCGACCTCCTCTGGCGCAACACCACTGATGGCCACACCGCCATATGGCTCATGAATGGAACGGCGATTGTTTCCACAGGTTTTCCGGCGGGTGTATCGTTAGGGTGGCAGATCGCGGGCGTGGGCGATGTGAATGGGGATGGGAAAGCCGATGTCATTTGGCGTCATGACACCAGCAGCACAGTGGCCATCTGGCTAATGAACGGCTTGACCATCACGTCCACCGGCTTTCCAGGGAGCGCCCCGACAGTTTGGGAAATTCAAGCCCTTGGAGATGCCAATGGCGATGGCAAAGCTGACCTCGTCTGGCGCAACGCTACAGACGGCAATACCGCCATATGGCTCATGAATGGAACGGCGATAGCCGCTTCCGGCTTTCCTGGGACAGTGTCGCGGACATGGCAGATGTCGGGAGCAAACGATGTGAATGGTGACGGAAAAGCCGATATTATCTGGCGCAATCGCAGCAATGGAGGAGTGGCGGTTTGGCTGATGAACGGTTTGACCATCACATCCACGGGCTTTCCCGGAGCCACTTCCACAGACTGGGAAATTCAGTAGCACTAATATTACAAACACAAGAATGGTAACGACATAAGGCCCCGGACCTAACCTGAAGAAGGGACGTCTGAAAAATTACCACACGGGAGGACGAGGCGAGACCTTAACCTCAGACGACGGGTCAATCATAACCGGAAGGCAACTGCCGTACGGACAAACCAGCAGGTTAGACCCTCTCACAAACACCAAGCAGGCTTACCCCCACCTTATCTGAAAAAACCTCCCGCCCATTCTTCACAAATTCTCTCCCTTGCCCCGACTACCTCGAATTTTGCTGATTTCTTATCCTACCTTGAAGGTCAAACGCGGCCAATTCGAGGATATCGGAAGTTTTTTCTACTCTTTGAAACACGACATGGAAAATTGGGAATCCATCCTCCCTCAACCGTAGCACTCATTCCGGTATTTAGCAGAGAGCGATCACCTAGGCCTGCCTTTTCCTTTGATAGGATGCCCGGATGCAAACATTGGTGCGAGTGTATTTCCTCCTTTGCCAATAGAGATACCTGATTGCCACCAGAAGGTATGAAGGAGAAATTCTCTCCCTGGGGGATCCAACATTTCTCTAGCAGCCGAAAGAAAAAAAAAGGCAATTTTCTTCTGGAGATCGCACCTTCATTCACAGAGCTTCATATTTTTGCATCAAACACAATTTCCTCCAGTTGGTTTAAAGATTTTTCTCTCAAAAGTTTTTTGTACTTCCCTATCGCTGCTACCCCTAAAGTTTTTCTTTACAGGTCCGATATAGTTCGGCAGACCGTTTGGAGGTCTAGGGTACAAACCAGAGCAACAGACGGCAAAAGAAAGTCCGCCAATTCATGAAATCCTCTTCCCGAAACGGCACACCTATTGTGAAGTAGGGTCGCAAAACCAGGAGTCAGGTCCCCAAGCCTGATCGTCCGGCCACCGAGGGAAGGCGTCATTCGCAGGGGGAGGAGAGGATGAGGACTTCGGTCCGAATACCACAAGGAGTCGACTATGGTCCGCCCTATGATCCCCTGGAATTTCGCCACCAGAACTGTTGCAGGCCTTGCATTCCTGTTCATCGGATTATTCAGCAGCCCGGCCTTCTCAGCATCTTCGGTCCAACTAACCTGGGACGCAAGTCCGGAACCGGATTTAAAGGGATACAATGTGTACATGGGAACATCCCAGGGGTCCTATAACACCACAAAAAATATCGGACTCAACCCTTCCTTTGTTTTTCAGAACTTGTCGCAGGGAATGACCTATTATTTTACAGTCACGGCATATGATCAGACAAACAACGAAAGTCTACCCTCGGAAGAAGTGAGTGTGAAAATTCCCGATATCATTACACCGACAACCCCTGGAAATCTCACGTTGACTTCAACATCAGGCACCCAAGTGGCCTTTTCATGGACAGCTTCAACCGACAATGTCGGCGTAACCGGATATGATGTGGCCCGGAACAATGTGACCATCGGGCAATCTACCACCAATGCCTTTGTGGATAAAACGATTAGTCCGGGCATGACTTACCTCTATACCGTCAAAGCCCGGGATGCCGGCGGGAATGTATCCGCATCGTCAAGTCCACTTTCCGTATCGGTCCCACTCGTCCCACCACAAGATATGATCTCGCCGTCGGTACCCCAAAACCTCACGTTGACTTCAACATCAGGCACCCAAGTGGCCTTTTCATGGACAGCTTCAACTGATAATGTCGGCGTGACGGGATATGATGTGGCTCGGAATAATGTAGTCATCGGGCAACCCACCACCACTGGCTTTGTGGATAAAACCATCAGTCCGGGTATTTCCTATTTCTATACCGTGAGGGCTCGGGATGCCAACGGCAATGTATCCGCATGGTCGGCCCCCCTGCAGTTCACTACTCCCCAGGTAATGGCCCAACTGGAAGTGTTCGTCAGCGGTAGTGGATCCGTCCTTTCGACTCCTGACGGAATTAATTGCCCACGACGAAGTTGCTCAACCAACTACCCAAATCAAACTGTCGTGACCTTGACCCCTAACCCAAGAAATGGTTGGACATTTTCAGGATGGTCCGGCAGCTGTACCGGGACTGCAACATGTTCATTAACACTCACGGGAAACAGAACCGTTCAGGCCCATTTCACGAAGGGTTCTCAGGCAGGTCCTGGCAAAGACTCTCGAAATGTTAAAAGACAAAGACGAACGAGATGACTCTCACACCCTTCACCATTCCCTGGATGGCGGGCATGAGTAAAAATTATCCGAGAAATTAGGGGTGTCAAGAAACAAAACTGTAGGCCGTCGCGGATGGGCATTTCGGGAAATTCAAAAATGAGGTGTCCGGTCCGGAATATCAGAAAGGACTTCAATCGGGGTCAAGAACCGAATGTCCCTGCACAGATGGCGGGTAATAACAGTTAGGACATCCAAACGGCCACCGCACACGAATATAGCACGGAAAATTACTTCCCCCCTTAAGAAAAAATCCGGCAACCACCCATTAGTATTTTCATTCGTGCCGCGCCCCCACGCGGCACACCTACTCCAACAAATTCCTTCCATCCAAAGACAGATTTCAATTGTCTACAATAGTCGATTCCAAGTGCGACCCCGCCCTTTTCCTTGCTGCCAGGACTGTTTGGTTTTGACCTGTAAAATGACTTCAAAAGTTTTTCTTGTGATGAAATATTGGGTAGTTAGTGATTTTGCGAATTCATCTTTTGATATAGAAATCCAACGACTTCACATTGTTTTCTCCATCCGGGGCGGCCTATCATTGTATTGGTTCGTCCAGGGTACAGAAGTTTCGTTGGACATATGGCAAATTTATGGGAAGTACGATATCAACCACTCAAGCGTGCAACAAAAATGAGGCCAATGACAGGCCATTAAACCTGGGAAAAATTTTAGACGGAGGAAGGTCCCCGGTCCATGCGCCCTTCAATTCACGAACAGGAGGTCAATCAAACAGTATGGCTAAACTGATCGAGCAACCCACAAGAATTAAACCTGCAGGGAATAAACCCAAACTCATCGATGAATTTATCGGACGGGTCAATAGCGGCACAGACCAGATCAGCATAGCGCGAATGCAAAGTCCTTCCGGATGGGAAGAGCCCGGCCAGACACCGGAATTCGATGAATATACGCTCGTCCTGTCCGGTCAATTACGGGTGGAAACCAAAGAAGGGGTGATTGAGGTGAATGCCGGTCAGGCGGTCATCGCCTATCGCAATGAATGGGTCCGATACAGCACCCCTGGCCCTGAGGGAGCTGAGTATATCGCGGTGTGTACCCAGGCCTTTTCCCCGGAGACCGTGCATCGCGATCCCTCGTGAATCTTTGCCGATTCACACCGGCTCGGTTTCATTGAGTCGACGCATCAGAAGAAGAGGGACTGGATAATCCCAAATCCAATGTTGCAAGAGCAAAATGGGACGCGTTACTCCATAATGTGGATTGGGAAGTGCCACCACTCGCCATGTGCAGAAGGGACAGTTTGGTGAATAAGAGATTGATCGAAAACCCACCCCCTCTGAAATAACACAAGCCCTAGACACAAAACGGAAAAGTCGAGACCGATTAATGTTTATGCCTATGGCCTCTGCCATATCGGAAATTAAATGACAGGCCTGGCTGTCCCCAATATCCCGAACCAAATCCATAATATTGTGAAGCGGTCCAGGGAGGCTGAAGATAGATTCCGAATGGCCGCAATGGCGCGTAGGCATAGGGGGGAACATAAGGAGACCGTGAGTATCGCGGGGCTGGTTTATAAACCCGAGCGTCACGAGAGGCGAACGATTCCTGACGGTCCACCTTCTTTTTGAGGTCTTGCACAGTCCTCTCCTGGGCATTGAGTTGTGCTTCTAACTTAGTAATGTGATTTTGTTGAAGCTCCAGCAACACATGCATACATCGGGTTTGAGCCTCACCAGTGTATTCGGAGCATTCCCAGGGAACATTGGGTGCTTGAGCGATGACGTCCGAACCATTCATCAATACCCACAACCCGATTCCCCACATGCAGACGGATAAGCCCAACTTTCTTGATCGAATAGACCTGGTCAGTCGTTGTAAAATCCATGAATGCATGATTTCCCTCCTCTGTGAAGGTACAAAGATACTGTATCATGGCATTCCAAAATCCGACAAACGGACAACCGCTCAGTCATAATCCATGTGATCCCTCATATCGTTGACAGGATGGGCAGAAATTCGTAGCCTTGCCCATACACCACATGCTCACATTTCTTTCATCTTCTAGCTAATAGAGAAGATTCAGACGCACCTGTCTTCCGAAAAGGCAAGAATTTTTCCATGGGACGCACCCCACGCTTGCAGGCTCAAGAACCTATCCGTTGTGGATGGGTGGGAACAAAGCCCTACTTCATTTCCTATCATGATGAAGAATGGGGGATCCCTGTCCACACAGACCACCGTCATTTTGAAATGCTGACATTGGAAGGTGCGCAGGCGGGGTTGTCCTGGTCGACGATCCTGTTACGCCGGGAAGGCTACCGCCGGGCGTTTGCCGGATTCGATCCCTCGAAAGTGGCCAGATTTGATAACAGAAAAAGGGCGGCACTGCTTCAAGATACCGGGATCATCCGAAATCGCCTTAAGATTGAATCCGCCATTACCAATGCCCAAGCCTTTCTGAAGGTGCAGAAGGAGTTCGGCACCTTCGATCACTATATATGGGATTTTGTCGGGGGGGCACCCAAGCTGAATAATTGGAACACCATGTCTCAAGTCCCGGCCACGACGCCCGAAAGCGATGCTCTTTCAAAAGATCTCAAGAAACGTGGATTTAGATTTGTGGGGAGTACCGTGATCTACGCACACATGCAGGCGGCCGGATTGGTCAATGATCATACCACGGATTGCTTTCGACATCCCTCAAACCATCCCGCGCAGGCCCCTTTTCAAGGAACGGGCCGTTCCCGAACAGCAGCCCTCTCAACCATCAGGATCAAACGAGTATACGACGCCCCTGCCCCAGATGACGGATGTCGGATTCTCATTGATCGGCTGTGGCCACGTGGACTTTCAAAAGAGGCGGCTCACGTTAATCTGTGGCAAAAAGATCTTGCCCCGTCAACAAGACTGCGTAGCTGGTTCCGGCATGACCCGGTCCGCTGGCACGAATTTCAGACACGATATTTCACCGAGCTTGATCAGAACATCAAGGCCGTTGAGGATCTCTGGCAACGAGCCCGATATAGTCCGGTGACGATTCTTTTTGGGGCCAAGAACGAGAAATACAATAATGCTGTCGCCCTGAAAGCCTATCTCTCCCGTCATTGTAAATGAGAGGCCTGTATCCTTCCATGGCTTTTGGACCAAACCACATGAAAGCGGTTCTTCAGGAGGATCTCACAGGTTGCGGAATCGCCTGTGTGGCCGGTTTAGCCAACATCTCGAACCAACAAGTCAAATCCGTGGCAATGACATGGGGCACCACGTCGGAGATACGCGTCTCCGGTCCAATACGGCCTTCGTTTACATATTAGTAAACCATTATGGGTTCAATCCCTGCCCCACCGCCACTCGCCCTTCTCGTCACGAAATGGCGCCGCAAAAACAATCAGACCTTTTGGTATTAGATGATTATTGGAAGAGGCCAGACGGACCAGTGGAGTTGGACTTCCAAATGCACCCTTCGGAATTACGTCCCTACCGATTTCGGAAGGAGATCGAATGTACGGGATTCCAAGAAAACTTTTAGCAAGTGTACCTCCTTAGATTGAATGCATGTTCCTTGCGAATAATAAAAAAAATCGTTACTATTTCGCATTATTTAAAATATTCTTCATTCCCATTCATCCTGCCTTATTTTTATCATGTCGAGAGATGTCATAAGTTCGATCCTATTGCTTATGGAAGGGAGCATCATGATCGAAGGTTTGCCAATGTACCGGCAAATTCAACATTCTTCTCAAAAATCGGCTTGATAGAACAATCATTTTTCTCAGGTGCGCATTCGTCAGTTCCTTAAGTCATCATTAACCAAAGGTCGAAGGATGTTGGTATTCATCTTTTGACCAAAACGAGTCCTGCGTGAGGACTCCACATTATGGCCATGTGGTGCGCCGAGCATGAACCGTTTCGTCCAATTTCTGCGCCATAGACTACCTCCAGTGATGATGTTCGGAGGGTTCAGGCTGCCATCAGATCCAGCTCCGGCAGTCCGGATAGCGCCATCCCCTGAAATCAAATTCCCCCGTGCATCGAATCCTCCCGGTCTTCCTGTTATGACTCATTCATTGTATGGACCAATGGAAAAAGCGAGTCAATAACATGTCATTCAAATCTCTAACCATGGGGATTCCCACCGTCACAGCCGGAATGCCACAGCCACATCTTCAGAAGGCTCTCATTGTGGGACTGGCATTGGGGATCTTCGTGGCGGATTGCTTGACCCCGCTAGGGGTCGGAATGGGTAGTCTGTACATTCTGGTTGTCGTGGCCACCTTCCCCCTCAACCATCTCTGGACTACAAGAATCGCGATAATCGGCGCAATGTTTTTAATTATTCTCGGGTATTGGGGCTCTATTTCAAGGCTTGGATATGAAACAGCCGTTATTAATCGCTCCCTATCGACTCTTTGTGTTTTGGTAACTGGATATATGACCTTGAAAAATATCTCTTCCCGACAGGCACTCCAGACGGTCAAAGAAGATCTCGAGGTCAAATATGGCTTGCAGACGAAGGAACTCAAAGAGCAAAACCAAACAATGTCTGTTCTCCTCGAGGATTTGAAACTGACCAAAAATGATTTGGAAGACAAGGAACGTCGGCTTCGTGTGCTGGTTGATGCCTTCCCGAGCGGGATGTTGATTGTGGATCATCTCGGCAAGGTCATCTTTGCCAATAAATTAATCGAAACCCTCTTTGGGTACGCACAACATGAATTAGTGGATCACTCTATCGATATGCTCGTCCCGCAACGATATCAGAAGGAACATTTCCAACATCGGGCTGACTTTTTCCATCATCCAAGTAGCCGGGCCATGGGCGCCGGACGGGACCTATTTGCCCGCCGCAAAGACGGGACTGAGTTCCCCGTAGAAATCGGACTCAACCCCATCAACACACCGGACGGGTTCATGGTCCTCAGTTCAATCGTGGACATTTCAGCCAGAAAACAACACGAAGCCGAGCTCAAACGCCTCAATCAACAACTAGCCAACCAGAATCAGGAACTGGAGGCCTATAACTATGCCGTTTCACACGATTTACGAACACCCCTGAGAGCAATTCATAATTATGCGGATTTTCTGCTGGAAGACTTGTCCACAACGGTTTCCTCCGAACAAACCGAATATTTGAACGGCATTACCACCGCCGTATGCGAAGCGGAAGAGCTCGTCTCCGATCTCCTTGAACTCTCCCGGTTAAATATCAAGGATTCTATTCCGCAGGTCTGTCATGTCGGAAACATCATTGCCAAAACGCTTTTCCTGCTGAATTTCGACAAAAACGTGGAAATTCATCAACCAGCTGAATGGCCAAGAGTCCTTGGCCATGAACATCTACTGAAACAGATTTTCCAGAACCTCCTGGCCAATGGAGTTAAATTCAACCACTCCTCCCCAAAAGTTCTGAACATGAATTGGAAACAGGAACCTCATGGCATGATCACCTTCACCGTCAAGGACAATGGCATTGGAATCTCTGAACACTATCAGGATAAAATTTTCCAGGTTTTTGAACGATTGCATACGAACAGGGAATATGAGGGAACCGGCATCGGCTTGGCTATTGTCAAAAATGCGGTGAGCAGGCTTGGCGGAGAAATCCGCGTGAAGTCCGAATTGGGCAAAGGCAGCATTTTTTCATTTACGGTACCGATTGGAGAAAATTATGATGATGCATGAAAGCAGGAATTTAACCATTTTAATGGCGGAAGATAATCCCCACGATGTCCTGGCCACCAAACGTGCGTGGGAACAATTCGGCTTTGGGAATCATCTGCATATCGTGTCGGATGGGGAAGAATGTCTGGAATACCTGTTTCATCAAGGGAAGTACCTGGAATCGAACATCTTTCCTGATCCTGACCTCATACTCCTGGACCTCAAACTCCCAAAGCTGGATGGCCATCAGGTTCTCAAAACGATACGGGCGAACGATCAGTTCCGATTTTTACCTGTCATCATTCTCACGAATTCAACCCTCGAGACCGACCGGAACAAAGGATATGAATACGGGTGCACGGCGTTCCTCAAAAAACCGGTCGGGTACGCCAACTTCGCCAATCTCTTGAAATCCCTACGGACCTTCTGGAGTTGCGTGGAACCCTATGCCAAGCCATTAACAGCCTAAACGAACGGGTAGCCCATGTCCCCAGTGCAGGATTCCGGATTATCAGCTCTTCTCATCGAAGACAATTCCCATGAGCGAATCGCGATCCGCCGCTCCCTGAAGCAGGACGTTCACACCCTTCTTGAATGTGAAAGTGCGGAGGAAGCCATTCGCCATCTGGAACATTCTCCTTCCAAATTTGACGTCATCATCGCCGACTTCAAACTCCCAGGCATGGACGGCCTCACACTGTTTCGCACCCTGCGGCAGATGAAATGCCTATCTCCATTTATTCTCTTAACAGGGAATGGATCCGAACAAATTGCCATTGAGGCCTTCAAAGCCGGAGTGAATGACTATTTGGTTAAGGCGTCCGAAAGCGACTACTTGAATTTATTGCCGGCGCTCGTGACGGAAGTCATCCAACATCATCGCTTGAAAATTAAAAATGAGTTGCTGGAATTGTCACTCAAAGAAGCCCAGGAACGGTTTCACCAATTCATGGAGCACTATCAGGGGATTTTTTGGCTGACCGACTTTCAAGAACCAAGAAGGTTATTGTATGTCAGCCCGACCTATGAAAGGATTTGGGGGCGCCCGGCTCTTCAACTCGCTCAAAACCCGTTGGACTGGCTTGAAGCCCTTCATCCCGACGATCAGGACCGAATCAGGAACGCCTATTTGAAGCTGAATATCAGCGGAGAATATAACGAAATTTATCGAATCGTGAAATCAGACGGGTCGACACGCTGGATCCATGAACGCGGCCTCATCAATCACAATCAAGGGGGACATCCGTATCGGATCACCAGGCTGGCTGAAGATATTACCGACCGCACCACGATGTCAGAAGCTCTTCAGGCCAGCGAGGAACGCTTTGCACAGTTCATGGCCCATCTTCCGGGTTTGGCCTATATGAAAGACGAACAGTATCGTTTGACATATCTGAATCCGGAATTTGAACAGGTGTTCAATATTAATCTCAAAAACTGGATAGGCAAAACCGTTCACGACGTCTTACCTCCCGACACGGCGGCAAAGCTCCAATACGATGATGACTGGGTGCTCTCTCATGGTCAATCCCTGGAAATCATCGAGGACATTCCACTCCCTGACGGCCTCCATCAGTATTTAACCTGCAAATTTCCTATTCTCCAACATGACCGTCCACCAATACTGGGAGGTGTATCGATCGATGTCACCGGCCAGTTCAAGGCGGAAATCCAACGGGATCATATTTTTTCCCTATCCCTGGATCTCATGTGCAGCATCGGCATTGACGGGTATCTGAAAAAAACCAATCCTGCCTTCGAAAAACTTCTTGGATACACCCAGGAAGAACTGCTATCCCAACCATTAATCTTTTTCACTCATCCGGATGACCGGCTATCCACCCAGGCAGCATTCCATCAACTCGCTGAAGAGAAAGATGTGGTGGATTTCCAGAACCGCATCCGTGATATCCGTGGCAATTACCTCTGGCTGGAATGGCGTGCCACTCCCCAGCTTCAGGAAAAATCCATCTATGCCGTTGCGCGGGATATCACCCAGCGGTATCACGCAACCAAAGCGCTCCGTCGGTATGAACAAATTGTGTCAACCAGTTCCGACTTTCTCTGCTTTTTAGATGAGAAGAATTGCCTGCAGGCCGTGAATCATGGATTTTGTGAATATTTCAATCTTCCTGCGCGGGAAATCACCGGTCGTCACATTCGGGATTTTGTGGGAACGGAACTATTTGAATCTCAACTCCAAAGCCATTTAGATGACTGTCGGAAAGGGCGGGTCGTCTGCTTTCATCAGGATCTGACCTTTCCTGAAGAAAACGTGCGTTTCATGGAGGTAAGGCTGAATCCCTATGTCGAGTCGGACGGAACGATTTCAGGCGTGACCGCCATATGGAGAGATCTCACCGAGCAAAAACGTCTGGAACAGCATGTGAGACAGACACAAAAAATGGAATCCATCGGAACTCTGGCAGGAGGAATCGCGCACGATTTCAATAATATCCTGATGGCGATTCTCGGATGGGCAGAAATGGGAACATGGAAACATCCCCAAGGCGATCCCGCATACAAATATTTTGAGCAAATCGGAATCGCGGGGAAACGTGGACGGGATCTCATCCAGCAAATCCTCACCTTCAGCCGGCAAACCGAACACCATCCTCGCCCAGTGGATCTGGGCCCGGTTATCGAAGAATCTCTTGCTCTTCTCCGGGCCACCTTTCCCTCAAACATTGAGTTGCATTTTGGTATTCATCACAACATGAATATGGTGTTTGCCGATCCCGTTCAAATTCATCGAATCATCATGAACCTCTGTTCGAATGCGGAACATGCCCTTCGCCCCCATGGCGGAACCCTGACCATCGACCTTCATGCCATCATCATTGAAAAAGGCGACTTCCAATTCCCACCGACGCTGATTCCCGGAAGGTATGTGCAGATCGTTGTCAGTGATTCCGGTCCTGGGATTCCCGACCAAATCCTCTCCAAAATTTTCGACCCGTTTTTCACCACCAAACCCGTGGGAGAAGGAACCGGAATGGGATTGTCCGTGGTACATGGCATCGTAGAAAATCTCCGAGGACACATTTCGGTAAAATCTTCAGCAAAGGATGGAACCACTTTTTTCATCGCCATCCCCGAGTACCAGGTACCCACCGACTCCTCCCTTCATTCAAAGCCTTCCAACATCAGTAACGGAAGTGGACACGTGCTAATTGTGGATGATGAAATATCCATTACCGAAGTCATGAAAGAATTTCTAGAGCATCTGGGCTATACCGTCACAGTCCGGACGAATCCCTTGGAGGCCCTTGAAGAGTTTCGCATGAAACCCCACGGATTCGACTGCCTCATCACGGATCAAACAATGCCTAGACTTGGAGGAGACCAATTGTCTCGAGAAATCCTCAAAGTACGCCCCAATATGCCAATCATCCTTTGTACGGGGTTCAGTCATACGATTGACCAGGAAAATTCTTTGGAACAGGGGATTACGGCATTCCTCTATAAGCCCATCTTATTGGATCAATTGAGCCAAACGCTGACCCACATCCTGTCACATTCCAAGCCCGAAATTCCTTAGGTATAACTTATAACCTCAGGCTTCACTTCTAAAACACTTTTGTCTGTCGTGTCGCGTTCAGATACCCGAGAAGGATATCCCGTCTTGCGACGACGCCGAGGAGTTTTCCCTCCTCATCGACCACCGGCATGCGGATCAGATGTTTCCCTTCCAGTCGATCAATAATCTCGATAGCCGGCGTCTCCCGTCTTACTGTCACCGGGGCAGGAGTCATTAAGTCCCTCGCCGGGACACCTGCCAAAGACCGCTCCTCCTTAATCGCATGGAGAAGATCGAACTCGCTGACAATCCCAAGCAAGTGCTGGTCACGGTCGACAATCGGCACACTGCCAAAACCCTCCTCGGTCATGGTCTGCGCCAGTGATTCTGCTGAATCCTCAGGATGATAGGCATACACGGCATCTTGCATGAATTGCTCGGCAATCAGTCCCTTAAAGTCACGGGAACCCACAATGTAATCAACGCGTCGCATAATCCACCCCTCCTTCGACAGGGAACTCGTGTGAGCGTCTGTGTTGAACGGACAACCCGGCACCACAGATTTTTCAATCCAACACCACTCTCCACATTCCCAAGGCTATGAGGCTAAAAATAAGACCTTCAACCATTCCTTCCCCCCAAGCTGCCAAACGGGGGCTGAATAACCACAGCTTCACCATCATCCAGCCTGGAAACTCTTTTCGCATGGTCTCACCTCCTTCCGATCCTCGACGACCCTTTATTCAGAGAATTTCATGTTCATCCTTAAGAATGTTCATGTTTTCCGTATCATGAAAACACGAAGGCCTTCCGGACATATGCATCCCCGGAAGGCCTTCGTATTGATCACTTTCGATAGGGTGCAAAAAGAACGATTTACCCCATGACGACCTCAATTTTTTTTTAGGTATCTTTCTACCATGCGCTTTTTTTGAATAAAAGTAAAGCGCCTCATTTTTGGGAAACAGGCGCACAGGGAAGAGGAAATGTTCCCGAAAAAAAAGGCAACGACCAGGACCATGAGAAAAACCTCTGGCATGTTTTTCAGGATTCCGCTGATTTTTTTTAATTCCGCATGACACGGTCCGCAAGAATATCCCTCTCCGACGAAAATGAGGTAAGATTTCGTACGGGTCCTTTCACTCAACTCATGATGAAACTTCGTCGACCACAAGAGACGTTAGCGGGTTGCTGTTGGCTCGCCCGTATGGCGGATAAAGTGCGGGCCTCTCGAGAGGGGAGCTTTCCGTTCCTCTACCGCTTGTCTTTGGGCAGTCCGATTGGAATTGACGGCTATTTCCTTCGACACTTCAGGCTGTCTTTTCGTCAATTTCGCAACGCCGTCATAGAAACTCATACGGACCAAAACCTGGAACAGTGGTTTCTGGGGCAGCCCGGAGTGAATTCCTCCGCTATATCGAGTTGGAATGACTTTGCCCCCAAGCTAGGCACTCCAGGCTACCCTGTCTCCTTTGTGCGCCATCTCATCAAATGGTTTGTCTATCCAAAATCCATCAGGAACCCCGTGAACAGTCTCTTTGAGATGATCGAACAGGATGAAGCCCCGTAATTCCGCTGCGTGCCTGGTGTCATAACACCACACCCAACACTCATAGATCACCTGCATGAACGATCACACCATTTTGGATGAAGTTCATCAAAATCCTGATACCGCTGCCGTGGCGAGCCGTCGCACCTAGATCCCCCCGACTGGCATCGGGGTCCCCTCAAAATTTTTGAATGGCTGTCCACACCCTTGGCGAAAAAAACGCCCCAGGGAGGACAGGCATGAGAACCCTTCTCGCCTCAAAGCATTTCAAATTGTTTCTCTTTTTTGAGGGCATTGTCTTTGGGCCAAACAGTAGGTCCTCACTTAGAGTCAGACCAAGAGAGGGAACGGCCTTATGCTGACCTGCAGGACATAAGATACGGCGCGGGACGCCTTCCATATCGGATTGCCGGGAAAAGGTGGCGAGGGTGGGGGAATTGTCGGGGAGATCTCAAACCGGTTAACCGTTGCCGTATGGTCTCCCGGCCTCAACGAGAATGGCAATTCATTCGCAGGGCCATACGCACTCGAATGATGTACCACCAAAATCGGAATTTCAATTTTCTGATTCGTAATGGTGGCAGTTTGTACAGCCAGATGAAATCGATTCGTTTAGGAGACTAAGAGGAACGGAGAACCAGATGACGAATGCCGTCGACAAGTTGGCTGGCAATGCCATTTTTGGTCAAATACAAGGTAGCTCCTGCTTCCAGCATGAGTCCTTGTACGTGTTTATCTTCCTGGACAGACAGGCCGATAATAGGGATCGAGGGGAATTCTCGTAAGATGCTTCGGGTCGCCTCAATGCCATTCATCTTCGGCATATTGACGTCCATCACAATAATATCCGGGCGAAGCGTTCGTGTGCTTTCAATGGCTTCCAGACCATTTTGTGCCTCTCCCACGACCAGAAAATCAGGTTGAACCTCCAATAATCCCCGCATGCCTTGTCTCACAAGGGCATGATCGTCGACGAGAAGAATTCGAATTCCCTTTTCCCGTGTCGTAATGGAAGACTGAGATCCCATGAAGGGTACGGGACCCGACCGGCTATCAGACAGTTCTGATTGAGGGCAAGAATCATAAGGAACATGAAGTGTGATGCAGGTCCCCTCCCCCGGTTTTGACTCGATCTGAATTTCCCCCCCCAGGGCTTCGACACGCTCACGGATACTGAAGAGTCCGAATTTTCCAGGCCTGGCAAGATCATGCGATTCGCTTGAGAGGTGAAACCCTCTTCCGTCATCCTCCACCTTCACTTCCAGTTCATGAGTTGCTGTTTTCTTAAGTGCAATCCTGGCGTGTTTCGTGTCGGCATGTTTCAGGATATTGAAGAGAAGTTCCCGCACCGCCTGAAATACAAATATGGCATGATCTTCCGGCAGTGAAATATCTTTATCTTCCTCCCGGACATCCACATGAAGATCATGTCGTTCAAATTGCCCTCCAAGCCAGAACAGGGCAGGCACAATCCCCAATTCATACAAAATACTAGGACTGAGCTCCGCAATGAGAGTCCTGGTGTACTCAAGGGAATCCGTCAGGATTTTATCGATGTCCTCGATATTTGTTTTCAATTCAGGAGTCCACCCTGCCCGATTCAGTTGGGCAAGCTTCATGCGGCAGACAACGATTAATTGGGCAAGATAATCGTGCAGTTCATTGGCCAGACGTCGACGTTCCCGTTGTTCGGTCACGACAAGCTCCGACGTCATCTCCCGGAGATGTTTTTGATAACTCAACAAGTCACGCGTGCGATCCCCGATACGTTGTTCGAGGGAATCGTTTAAAAGCTTCAATGCCTGTTCAGCCTTTTTTTGCTCGGTAATATCCACCATCGTAATGATGGCCCCGATTGTATTCTCGTCTTCATCCAGCAGAGGTCGGCCACTGAGGAGCAACGGCACGGTCCTGTTGGCAACTTGCAACGTCAATTCCAACCCATGGAGCGTCCTGCCTCCAATCACGTCCTCGATCACATTCCTCCCTTCATTCCATGGCTCACTTCCGCAGGCAGGCATTCCGGTGATAGAGGACCTAAATTGGAATTTTTCATGAAACCAGGTATGAAGGGTTGATTGCTGGACGAGTCTATCGGTCGCACGACTACTGCGAATAATTCGGCCGGACGGTTCACACACGACCACCGCTTCCCCCGTTTGTTCCAGAATCATTCTGGAAAATCTTTCCTCCGCCAGGGCCCGATCGTATTTCTTCTGTTCCGTCAGGTCGGTCAAAATCGCACAATGTAAATACTGGTTATCAATCTTAATGGAGACAAGTCCGACATAGACGGCAAGATCATGTCGATCTTTGGGCACCAAGCGAATTGACCCCGTTCCCCCGGCTGAGTGGGAATGGGAAGAAGACAGAGCTCGAAAAAAATCCCGATCTTCCTCAGCAATAAATGAGTCAAGCGAATAGCCGAACAACTCCTGATGGGCGTAATTGACCATTCCGGCAAATGTGGCATTCGCATAAAAAATAATCCCGGCATCATCAAAAATCACCGCCCCTTGGATCATATTATCGATGATGAGTCGATACGGATAGTCGGCGCTCTTGAGGGTAAAAACCTGATCCCCCTCCCCCGTTTCGACGATGAGGGCATCTACCCCTCCTTCCCGGATTGCCTGGAGCGTGTCTTCCGCCTCCTTCAACCGTTGCTGTAATATTTCCTCTCGACTTGAAGGAACGTATTTGGCCAGAGACAGTTTACGTTTGGAAGCCATGGATATCTCCCGATTATTGATCCCTATGAGGTCAGAGGAGGAGACGGAGTCAATCCCAGCGAATGTAGCACACGGTCCTTTTTTGAAAGATCTCCGATGATCCGGCAACTGGGAAGCGGGAATTCTTTGATGAGGGTCGGGGCGGCAAAGATTTGATGGGCCCGGGCGGAAGAAGGATTACGGTACAGGTCGATAATTTGTAGGTCAGGATTCAGGTCTCCAAGATAGTCCCGGCAAATGGATTTGATATTGGTCATGGCACGCAGCGACAGGCTGGTCACGCCGGTGACATACAGGCGAAGACGAATTCCGGAATCTTGCCCGGCAGGAACGACCTTCCCGGTGGTTGATGGCCTGCGAGGGTTCATGATGGTGGCTCCATGGCGCTTGAGATAATCACTTCACCTGAGTCGTCAGACAGATCGAGCCCCACTAACACTTTTTCTGTGTTCGATAAATCCCCAATGATTTTTTTTAAGGGAGGCGGCAATTTTTTGACCAATGTCGGAATAGCTAAAATCTGGTCAAGTCTGGCCCTCTTGGGCTCCTGGAGAAGATCTACAATTTCCACCGTATACTTTGAGGACAGATGGGTGTCGCATAATTGTTTTAAATTACTCATGGCAAGACGCGATTTGGGAGAATGTCCCGCAACATAGAGGGTTAAGTGGTAAGGAGAATTTTTTGCACCACGCCCCTGGGATTTCGTTGTGCCTTGTTTCGCATTCCTCATAGTTGGAAGACCCTTCTCGATTCATTTATCAGGCTGACACACCACAATTTCTTCACAATATCTTTCCTGCTGTCTCTTGTTGCTGTGCAAACGCCTTTTTCCCCAACCTCATGATTCAATGGGCATGGCGAACCGGCCAGGATCATGGTCCTAACGGTTACCTCCAGACATTTCATTGACATGCCAGCCACGATGATTCATCGTATATCTCCGAACCTGATGAGAATGCGACATTCCCCGGGATTTCAAAATATACAGTTGCCGCTGGTGTTCACCATTAAATTCCCGGTTTGACAGAAGAATCCAGGTGTCCGCCAGTGAGGAAACCCCGATTTCCGCCTCCTGAGCAGGTTCCGAAGGCGCGCTGAGGCCTGTGCAGACCAAGGTGATTTGTTGGGATTTCAGAAAATCCACCATCCGTAAAAATAACGCCTTGACCTCGCGAGTTGAACCAATGGACAAAAAATCATTAATTGGATCCATGATTACCAACGTCGGGTGATGAGTGTGCACCGCATTGTAAAAATTCACCAGATGGGATTCCAATCCGAATAGGGTTGGACGGGAGGCTTCAATGTGCAACAAGCCCTTATTCACCCATTTCTCCAATGAGAGGCCGATCGATTTCATGTTCCGGATGATCTGAGGACTGGATTCTTCAAAGGCAAAATACAGGGCTTTTTCTCCCTTACGACAGGCCGCATCAGCAAAATGCGAGGCCAAGCTCGTTTTCCCCGTCCCGACTCCTCCCGTCACCAGAATCGTCGAACCCCGATACACACCCTCTCCTCCGAACATCTCATTCAACCGGGGAACGCCGGTCGAAATTTTGTCGTTTGAAACTTTGTGTTCAAGGACTAAGGACGTGATGGGCAAAACGGACAGCCCATGTTCTCCAATGAGAAAGGGAAATTCATTGGTGCCATGCATACTTCCCCGATATTTGACCACCCGCAACCGGCGGGTGGACATCTGGTCGCTCACTCGGTGATCCAGCAGAATGACGCAGTCAGATACATATTCCTCGAGCCCTTGACGGGTTAAGGCCCCCTCTCCCCGTTCGCCGGTGACAATGGAGGTCATATTTCTCTCTTTCAGCCATTGAAACAGACGACGCAACTCCGAGCGGATAATCCCCTGATTGGATAATCCGCCGAAAAGGACTTCGATCGTGTCCAACACAATCCGTTTGGCACCGATGGCGTCGATGGACTCACCCAGCCGCACAAACAATCCTTCGAGATCGTATTCTCCGTTCTCTTCAAATTCTGTGGCCTCAATGGGAATCGTATCCAAAATTAATTTGTTATCCTTAATTAAGCCATCCAGATCAAACCCCAGGGACCGGACGTTTTGGGTCAATTCCTCGGCCGTTTCCTCGAAAGCCAACATCACCCCGGGTTCGCCCATTTGGACAGCGCCGCGAACAAGAAATTCCATGCCCAGAAGTGTTTTTCCACAGCCAGGGCTTCCGCAGACCAACGTGGTTCGTCCCCTGGGAAGTCCGCCCGCCGTGATGTCATCCAGGCCTTGAATGCCGGTTGGCGCTTTGGGAAATTCTGAATGAACCGGTTTAATGAATGATTTTTTCCTGGGCATGATTTACAATTTCCTGAAATAGTAAAAAATGACGACAAAATTTAACACAATCCCTTTAAAAATTATACAGATTGGCGAAAAACTTCAAGTTTCCACCAACAACGGCTGGCAGGTGATTTCCCTAAACACACAATTTTGTGACCCCCTCTCAAATTTTTTTTCAGCATGAGGCAGTCACTTTCACGGGGCACTTGAGGAGCTTGGGAGACAGGGTATCAGTTGGTTTGGAACGAGAAGAATGGACGGAATAGATCGAAGCCCGGCTAATTTGTCGAATATTCCGATAAATTCTTTCTCCTTCCATAAAAACCGCCCGTCGCATTTCAAAGACCTTTTGCCCTTTATCCCCTAGTGGTTTGGCCCATGCATACTCGTTCAACTTCTCAGGCGTACAACCGTTGCCCATCCATCCTTCTGCTTTTTCTAGCGATATGGTTTGTCGGTCCTCCACCCTCCATTCATCCGAAACCCCTACAAGGCGTCCCTGACGGCCCACCATCGCCAGAGACCTGCACCGCCCACGCACCGGTCACGAACGAATGTATCGAAGCCGGTCTTCGGAGGAGGCGTGAATTGCTCCGGGCGGAACCCGCATTCCAGGTCAATTCCCCCGCGACTCATCTCAAATTGGCGGAAATACTCAACCAGCAGGGAGATCCGAACGGCGCCATTGAGGAATATCGGGCCGCCATTCAACTCGATCCCGATCTTCCCGGTGCATTTCAGGGTTTGGGAGCCGTCTATCTTGATCAACACGAATGGAAACAGGCCGAAGGAGCGCTTGATAGAGCCACACAATTAGGGAGCGGAAATAGTCAGACTGAATACTGGCTGGGACGGTCACGATTGGCACAACAGAAATTTCACGAGGCTCAGCAGGCATTCAGCACAGCGACAAAACTCAATCCCTACGATGCGGAGGCCTTCTCCGATTTAGGTCTGACCTACATGGCCCAAGGTCACCCCACCCAAGCTATCAAGGCTCTTCGCCAGGCCATTAGCTTGCGACCGGATTATTCAGAAGCCCATTCCCGCCTGGAGCTGGTCGATGCCTTTAAACACAACCAGGATCAACTCGTCATTGAAACCGCAAAAATTCTACACTTTCTTTTCAGAAGGGAATAGAGTTCTCCTTCGTCCGCAAGCTCAACCCTCATGTGAGGTGAATGAAATTCGCCCGACGCCCTTTGCCTTCTTTTCCAATAAGGCTAAAATCTCCACGAGATCCCCGCCCCCGTCAAGAAATCATCGCTTCCATGAGTCAGGCCGCCTCCCACGCGCACATCCAATTGAAGATTGTCTGTCAAATGATAGAGCACTCCCGTTTGGAGAAAATTTGCACTCCCACTCGCCACATCTCTGGGATACAATCCGAAATATTCCACGAACCCGGTTAATCGATCCCGAATGGCTGCGCTCAGTCCCAGGGACGAAGAGACCTGCACAAACCGTGTGCCCTGAGAAGTAGGACTGCCGACATTCACCGTCCCGAATAACCCCACTCTTTCATTCACCGCATACGTCAAAATCGTCCGGAAGAGCGGGTCGACCCGATCCGAAGAAAAATCCTTATCACCCGTGGGAATCGACAGCCGGCCGACGAAACTCAACCGTGGTCTAAACCCCTGTTGCTGAAGGACCTGAACTTTAAATCCCAAGGCAAGATCATTGAACCCATTCACATCCTGGCCATTGTCAATGTAAGTCAGAGTTGGCCATTCCACGCGAAACTCCACAATCTCGGTCAATCCAATACGGACAAGGGTCTCAGGAAAGTTATGGGTTTTGACATCGGGGGATGCCTTTTCAAGAGAAAAGGTATATCCCGTTTCAATTTGAATGCGTCCCTTAGGGATGGTGGCAGGACTCAGGCTGAATGTCGGCCGATCCGTCGCAATCGGTCCCGAAAACGAGCCGGCCTGCCCCATGATCCATGGACGGGAAGGCGTCGGCTCGCCTTCATTGTCCTGTCCATAACACCAGGACTGTCCAAGCAGGATCACACACAGTGACCATCCTAAGACTCTAGCGAGCGATCGTCCAATTCTTGTGTTGTCGGAAAAACAGGATACGCGCTTAGAATTACGCAATTTGATTCACGACCCGTCGAATGGCCTCGACCAATTGGTTGGCGACACTCCCTTTGGTCACATACATGGCGGCCCCGGCTTCCAGCAGCATTTTTTCGATCTGCTTGTCCTCATGAACCGACAGGCCGATGACCCTGATTGAAGGGTGTTCCTGGGTAAGCCACTTTGTCGCCTCGATGCCATTGATCTTTGGCATGTTGACATCCATAACCACAACATCGGGAAGAACCAGTTGGGTTATCTCTATAGCTTCTTCTCCATTTTTTGCTTCTCCCACGATGACAAAATCTTCATGGTGTTCGAGCAGGGTTCGAATTCCTTCACGAATCATGGCATGATCATCGACCAGAAGAATCCGTACAACTTTTTTCCTTGAACCCCCTTGCGCGATTGGATCAAGCGGTTTTTGAATGTCTTGGGAATCTGAGTTCGACACCACCGTTGGCGAGACCGGCTGAAGCGGAACGACGAGGGTAGCCTGAGTACCTTTCCCTGGTGCGGATTCGATGTCAAAGCGACCGCCCAGCGCTTCCGTTCGCTCTCTAATACTAAACAGCCCAAATCGACCGGGTTTGGAATAATCTGTTGAAATCGGCGATGGGTGAAACCCCTTCCCGGCATCCTCCACCTTCACGTGAAGTTCCTGGGATCCCGTCCTCTTGAGGGAAACAATGGCCTCGCTCACACCAGAGTGCTTGATGACATTAAAGAGTAATTCGCGAACGGCCTGAAACACAAAAATCGCCTGATCCTCTGAAAGGTCTATGGCCTGGTCTCCATGCTGTACCTGTACTCGCAAACTATGGCGCTCCATTTGCTGACCCAACCATTTCAGAGCGGGAACGAGACCGAGTTCGTAGAGAATGCTGGGACTCAGCTCGGCAATCAAGGTGCGGGTGTAGGAAAGCGAGTCGGAAAGGATTTGATCGATTTCCTCCAGATTGGTCTTTAAGGCAGCCATGCTCCATTCATTGATGGCCTGAGCCAGTTTCATCCGGCAGACCACAAGTAATTGCGCCAGATAATCATGCAGTTCGGTGGACAAGCGTCGCCGTTCCCGTTGTTCCGTGACCACCAACTCGGACGTCATGGCTCGCAGATTCTCCTGATAGACCAACAGATCACGAGTCCGATCAGACACTCGTTGCTCCAGGGTATCGTTTAATTCTTGCAGGGCCTGTTCTGCCTGTTTTCTCGCCGTAATATCGGTGGCTATTCCACAAATGGCATAGGGCGCTCCTGCTGCGTCGCATAAAGGAAACTTCACCGAAAGGTACGTCTGAATTCCATCAGGAAGGTGCAACTGCTCTTCAAATTCTTGCGAGGTTCCGGATTGAAGAACTTTCCGATCATTGGCAATCAATTGGCTTGCTGAACGGGAGTGAAACAATTCCTGATCTGTTTTTCCAATAATGGCTTCCCTGGATAATTGAACAATCGTTTCAAACCGTTTATTCACCAATTGGTACTTCCCATCGAGATCTTTCACAAACTTCACCGTTGGAGAATTCTCCCAGATAGCCTGGAGCCGGCCTTCACTAGCCTCCAGCGCGGCACCAATGCGTTGTTGTTCGGAGATATCCCGTTCAATAAGAGAATGTCCGGTCAGCCCTCCATCCACGCCGACAATAGGAGAAGTGGTTAAAGAAACAGAAAAGACCGAACCATCCTTTTTCATTCTGAGGAATACCCGTTTAGATTCTCCATTTTTGGTCCCCAGAATATCCATGAGCCAAGAGGCTTCCTGTTGGGCCTCAGGAAGGAGGAGACGGGATAGAGACTGACCTAGCATTTCGGAGGCCATGTACCCGTACATGCGCTCCGCTCCATGATTCCAACTGCTAATTATGCCGTCCGAATTGATGCTATAAATGGCATCCTGAGATGATTCAACAATTGAGGCCAGTCGTCTCAAATTTTCCGCGCCGCGTTTTCGCTGCTCGATTTCTTTTTGAGCGGATTGGTACAAGCGTGCATTATCGATGGAAATGGCAGCTTGCGAGGCAATCCCAACCACCATGGTTTCGGCCATTTTGGTAAACACATTGGGCTGTGAATGGCCGAAAAATAATCCTCCAAGAACTTCGCCCGACCGGGATACCACCGGAACCGCCAGATAGCTTCTGACGGGAAGATGACCCGGAGGCATCCCGTGATAGGGAGCCATCTGTCCATAACGAGGATCGTCCTTCACATCAGCAATTCGGACGACCGCCTCCCCGGAAAAAGTCGGGGCGAAAATCGGTGTATTTCTGGGCATCGGGAATTGTTCAAAGGCTTCGCGAGGGACACCGGAAATCGTATAAAGGACAAACGATTCTCCTTTGTCATCCATCACATTATAAAAAAACGCCCCGAATTCCCCTCCCGTTAATTCACGGCACTCATCCGTGACGGACTGGACCAATTTCTCTAAATTCAACTCCGCGGCCAACATCCTGCCAATTCGATTCACCACCTCTAAGGCATGTGTCTGTTGTCGTAGCCGTTCCTGACCTTCCACTTTCTCAATGGCAATGGAGGCCGAATGCGCAAGAAATTCCACATATTCTTTTTCCTCATCCGTCGGTGAACGGAGAACCGTATAATAGAGGGCAAAGGTGCCAAGGGCACGACCATCGCTGGCCATTATGGGCATTGACCAGCATGCCCGTAATCCATGGCGCTCCGCCAAATCCTTAAATTGGACCCAATTCGGATGTGTGCTGATATTGGGGATGATGACCGGTTCCTTCAGATAGGCGGCAGCGCCACACGCTCCGACTTCCGGGCCTATAGCCACGCCATCAATTGCTTGTCGATACGCTTCAGGGAGGGAGGGACCTGCACCATGGTGCAAATGGCAGCCTTCCTCATTCAGCAGAAGTATGGAGGCCAACGTATCTGAACCACAATGTCGCTCAATTTCCAGACAGAGATTGTCCAGAATCTCCGGAAGAGAATTACCACTGATAATCTGCTCCAGCACCTCATTGTGACTTTGCAATATTCGTTCGGCACGATTCTGAGAATTGCTATCCTTCAATGTCACGAGAGCGCCAATGATCCCCATGCCTTCGGTGAGTATGGGGCGGGCATCGAACATGACCGGGGAAAACGTTCCATCCTGTTTTTCCAGAAATACCTTTTTACCGCAAAGGGTCTCTCCGTTTAAAACCTGCGCCATGAATGTTCCGCTGAGATTTGAAAGAGGGAGGTCTGAAGGCGGCATTCTCCTGTTGGAATAGAAAAGGTGAACAATCTCTTCAAAGGGCCTATTCAAGCACAGGGTTTGAGCGTAATGTTTGACGGCAGAGCTGGTACGAATGATGTTTCCTGACACATCGCAAACAATCAGGGCATCTCTCGTTTGATCGAGGACTTCACAAAGTAAGCGTTCTACAAATACACCTCCGCCGTTTTGCTGGGGCTCAGGTCGACCTTGCCCAATAGTCGGATCGACAGACTTGGCTTCCGCCGCCCTTTTAGCCTCTTGGGAAGGTGTGTGGGAATTTTCCATCCTGGTCCAATTTCGGTTAAAAATACTATTCCGTCGAATCCATCTGAACCCCAGGTCTTAAATTTTTATGCACGTCCATCATCGTTTTGAAGCTTCTAACCAAAATTTGTTGCCATGAAGGCAGACCACACCCCTATCCTCAATCAGGATCAAATCACGCTAATCTAACACTGGGGCTTCATTGTTTCAGTTTTCCTATTAAAGTTAAACTGTCAACAACCCTTGAATCAACATCCTCAAAGCGACGATGGGACAAAGCTACCCGAATACATCTATACATTTTGGTAGGGGTACTCAGGGCCTGGAATCGGTGAAATGAACGCTACCATAGAGATAACCATTTATGAAAATAATGGAGAAGGAATGAACGCTCCGTCGCAAGCCAGCGAGGGAGAGACTGAAAAACGAAGGCAGCCTTGGTCGCCCGTATTTTTACCGGAGCGAGCACCATGTACTACCACCCTATAAGTCTTTCGGGGACGGATTCTTCCCCCTCAAGAGAAGGTGCTTGACGTTAAAATTAGGGTTATGTCTTTATATGAAATCACTAGCTATATATTGATATTTTTCGTTATACTCGTTCAATATTCATGCAGTACATCTTCTTAATGTTTTTTTAGCCT
Source organism: Candidatus Nitrospira allomarina (assembly GCF_032050975.1). Lineage (NCBI taxonomy): Bacteria > Pseudomonadati > Nitrospirota > Nitrospiria > Nitrospirales > Nitrospiraceae > Nitrospira > Candidatus Nitrospira allomarina. The sequence continues at coordinate 4,288,125 of NZ_CP116967.1, forward strand.
CATTCATCATACCTTTTTTACCCAAAATGGCGTATCTTGATAAACTAAACCTCTCATTTTTTTATCCCTAAGTGCGTTGCATGCGAAGAAGTTTGCGAAGCTCGGATCTCCGTTCTTTCCCCCAAGTGCAGTGTCTTAACTCATTTTGGAAAGCCTTGTGGACATCGGTTTGATTGTGGGCTGAGAGAATCAAAACGACTGTACATCAATCGAGGATGTTCACCTAAAAAGGGGCATTTAGAATGAGAGCAACAATAAAAATTGTTGCTCCCTTTCCTGAACTAACGAAAATGTCATCTGATTGGGTTTGTTGACTCAATATTAGACAGGGGGCAGGTCATCGAAAGATAGGAAAGTTGCAGAAATTTAGGTGTTCATTTAAAAGCGCGCGATGCTCGAAAGCGCATAAGTAGTAGGAAGACGCGATGTATTTTAATTTTTTCGGGTTACGGACCAAACCATTTAATACCACCCCGGATCCGGATTTTTTGTATCTCAGTCCCGGCCACAAACAGGCGTTGGGTTCGCTGATTTATGGAATAAAGGAAAAAAAAGGGTTTATTGCTGTCACCGGGCAGGTTGGTCTTGGAAAAACGACGATTCTCCGCTCGTTTCTGGATCAACCCCATCAACCCAATCAGGAAACCATATATCTCCTCAATCCCAACCTGTCATTTACAAGCTTGCTCAAGACCCTTCTGCGTGAATTGGGACACACCCCCATTGAGGGGGACGATGCCGAAGTGTTGGAACAACTGCATTTTGTCCTCATTGAAAAGTATCGAGAAGGTAAGACCGTGGTTCTCTTGATTGACGAAGCGCAAAATATGCCGGTAGACACATTGGAACATCTGCGGATGTTGTCAAACTTGGAAACTCCAAAAGACAAGCTCATTCAAATTGTGCTGTTGGGTCAACCGGAATTAGATGCCCTTCTCGATCAGTATGAACTCCGGCAGTTACGGCAACGCATCGCCGTGCGAGCCATCATTCAGCCCCTCTCCAAACCGGAAAGTTTTGAATATATCCGGCATCGGTTGGACAAGGCCGGCGGAGAAGGGAAAAAGATTTTTACAAACTCAGCCTTAGGCCTCATTGTTCAGGAAGCCAAAGGGATTCCCCGGCGCCTGAATATTCTTTGTGATAATGCTCTGGTTACGGCCTTTGGGTATAACACAGCCTTGGTGACAGCTAAAATTGCCAAAGAGGTGATCGGTGATCTGACAGGCCAACCCGCCCATACACTCTGGAAATTAGTCCCCCTGATTGGTTTGGCTCTCATCCTTGTCCTTGGGCTGGTCGCACTCCTGCCCCTGACTGAATCAAAATTTTCGGATTTCCCTTCAATAAATAGGATTGGAGAAACGGATACAGATAAGGAGAACCCAAAACAGGACCTCGTATCTGATCAAGATCTCCTCAGCGTAGACGAAAATACCCCATCTCCTACTCAAACGGTTCCGACTTTGACCGAAAGAGCACAGACGTTCTTAACGCAATCAGTATCTGAAGTGTTTGAGAATTTACGAACCCGGGCCGGCTCAAATTTCGAATCAATCACAACTCAAGCCTCCGTCAACCCACATATCGACTCTGAAAATCAAAAGGATCTCCTGCTTGCCGGAATTCCACCGGATAACTTCCAGCGTGAGGGACCTCCAGTCTCAGATGACCGAGAGGTACCATCAACCTCAGAAACAGTATTGCCTGGAATCCTTCCCCTCCACCAAGAACACTTCGACCTCTCCACGCAGGAAGACGGTGGAGTGAAGGCTGAAGCAGACAGTCCGGAAAATGGAGCGAGGCTTAGTCACGTTGAAATGGAAACACCATCTATCCAGTCGGCCCAACAAGAACTGCCTGAGCTCTTAATTCAGGAAGAAGGTATCGCGACGGCTGAAGCAAATAGTATGGTAGAAGAAAATCCAGTACTTCAGGATGAGGCAAGGATCCCATCTGAGAATGTCAGTGAGGACAATCTGGTTCGATTGAGTCCTGAAAACCTCAGCGAGCGTGCAGGACAACCCACCCTAGCCGCTGAGGAACCATTAAGTATCCCTATCCAGGATAATTCTCCTCCGGTCCCTGTGCCTCATAAACGTGGCGCATCGAAGGAAAGTCCAAGTAAGCCAGAAGTGGTTGCCTCATCTTTACCCGTTACCAGGATCGTGAAAAAGGGTGACACAATGGCAAAGTTATTGCATGATGTGTATGGGGTCTCTAGTCCATCGACAGTTCAATTCGTTCTTGAACATAATCGGCATATTACAAGCGTGCGAAGAATGTATCCGGGGCAAAAGATTATGTTTCCGCCCCTACAAAGCGTCGAGAGAAAAAACAAGTTGACTGAGGCAGACGTGACTTTGGTGTCGGTTAAAGATGAGGGATTACCTCCTTCGAAAGCCATCTTTGCTCACTCTTCCACGCAACTCAAACCGAATGAGGTCAAAAACGAGGCCAAACGCGATTCCCCCTATGCGGTGGCTACCGTGCAAGAGGGGGATACCCTAGAAAAATTGATAAAGGTGATTTATGGATCGTCTCATCCGAGCTATGTTCAACGTGTCCTGGAGTACAACCCCAACATTCGGAATCCCAAAAAGATCTTTCCAGGGCAGGACATTGCCTTTCCTAAAATTGCTCAGGATGTGAAAACGCAGACAGACCTGGCATCTGAAGCCAATCCAGCGGAATAGACAATAAATTTCTTTGGCCAAAGTGGCAAAACCTTGAATATTTCTGAATGAGATTCGCTTAATGAGTAAAGTATACGAGGCATTAAAACAGGCATACGAAAATCAACTTGAAGTCATCAAGATCCATCCGCTAGAAGAACGCCCATGTTCGCAACCGGTCGTCGTTTCCAATTTACCTCCTCTAAAAATGAGGCGGGAGATGGTGCAACTGGAACAACGCCTTTCAGGCCTTCTGCCTGACCCCCAACACAACATCATTCAGTTTATCAGTAGCAGGAACCAGGAAGGCGTCTCGACCATTGTTCAGGAGCTCGGAAGAGTCCTTGTAGAAAAACAGGGGAAGTCCGTGTTGCTAGTCGATGGAGATTCTCAAAAATTAACGCAACATCAATTCTTTGGAATTCCTCCAAAAATCCCTTTGCAATATCTCATGAGTAACGGGGGAGATTTAGATCAGGCCATTACACCTGTCCTTCATTCCCGCTTGTTCCTCGCCATGCTCTCTGGAGACAGTGCAGAAACCCTGCAACATGACGTCATTACAAACAAACAGGATTTGTGGAACCATATACGAAAACAATTTGACATGATTCTCATTGATACCGCACCAATCGATATCTCTGATGAGGGCTTGGAGTTGTGTGCTGCCGCTGATGGGGTAGTAATGGTGGTAGAAGCAGAAAAAACGCGCTCACAAGTCATTTCAAATCTCAGAGATCGTATTACACACAGTGGTGGAAACCTCCTTGGCATGGTCTTCAATAAACAGCGTTATTACATTCCATCCTGGATCTATTCGAAATTATAATCCCATTGTTTAGTAAATAAACTTGGATCGAGACCACAGACAACACGAGGATTCTCCCCTCCCAATACCGATACATCAATTATGAGTACACATCCCTCCCAATCTTCACGCCATAACCACGAAATTGATTATTTCAGTATTCGGGATATCCTCACAATACTTTTCAAGCATCGATATGAGATCATCGCCATCTTCGTATTTTTTACGATTATTTCTTTGATTATTTCGATGAAGATGACGCCGATTTATCGAGCAGAATCAAGTCTTATGGTGAAAGTCGGCAGGGAGCATATGTACAGCGCAGAGGTAGGAGATCAAAACCCCAAAATGGTTTTTGACCTTGAGACGCTTATTGATCCCGAAATTACCATACTGACAAGCCGAGATCTCAGCCGAAAAGTTGTGGAGGCAATTGGGGTGAAAAACCTATATCCAGAAATCTTCGAAGAGAATGAATTAACCATTTCGCCTCTTGAGGCTGCGTTAATAAATTTCTCAGGAAACCTCTCTGTAACAAGGTCCGGGAAATCGAATGTCATACTCGTGAATTTTGAACACGCCATTCCCGAGATAGCTGCAAGAGCGGTAAACTTACTGGGTGAGTTCTGGAAAGAAAAACACCTTGCGATTTTTAGCAATCCTCAGGCCTCTTTCTTGGAAGATCAAGTTGAAACATTTCGTGAAAAGTTGGAACAGTCAGAAACCGTTTTACAAGATTTTAAAAGAGAGAATAGAATTTCCTCCCTATTAGACCAGAGGGCTTTGTTACTTGAACAACGACAAAATTTAGACAGCAGATTGAAATCTAATGAAGATGAAGTAAAGGGATTAGGCTCAAAGATTTTTTCTATCAGGGACCAATTAAAGGATATTGCTGAATACATTCCCATCATGACTGTCAACGAACAGCTTCATCAACGAATTGCAGAAACACGAAATGAGTATTTGGCTCTCAAGAGAAAGGAGCAGCAATTCCTAGGAAAATATCAGGAGAGCAGTCGAATAATTACCGACATTCGAGAAGAAATAGCTCTTATTCAGGCTTCGATCCAAGATCAGGAAGAGCAACTAAAAGATCAAGTCACCCGGGGAAGAAACCCTGTCTTTCAGGATCTTCAGCTCGCGCTTCTCAAAACCGAATCTGAAGTAAGCTCTCTCAATACCAAGCAAGAAGTTATCTTGAGACAAATTAAAGAGGTCGACACTCAAATTGTCCACTTGAATGCATTAGAGAAACAGTTTGATGCCCTTCAACGTGAGGTCCACAAAGATCAAGAAAATCTGCGAATGTATGTAGAAAAATTTGAAATGGCCCATGTCTCCACAGAAATGGACAACAGACAGATGGCCAATGTAAGCGTCATTCAGACGGCTTCTATCCCCATCCAACCCATCAAACCCAATAAGTCTTTTATATTGTGTTTTGGAATTGTGTTGGGGATGTTGAGCGGAACGGCTTGGGCCTTTGTGGCAGAGTTTTTCAAAGGGGGGTACACACGGCCGGAACAGGCTTCACTCGAGCAGGGAATCCCTGTTCTCACCAGCATTAGATATAAAAGCTAAATCCAACGCAAGCCCAGGCGAGGACGACATTCTGCAGGTTGACACCATCATCGTCTCCGTATCACTCAAAAAAACACAAGGCACCTTACTTTTAAGAAGTTCACCTAACTTAGCGGACTTATGAGCTTATGTCCGCCAACACCTGACGGACCGTTTCCATGTCCTCCGATTCCGATGACCGATTCATCGCTTTTTCAAAATACTGTTTAGCCATTATTCGATCACCTGCCTTGAGGGTCACCATTCCCAAATGATAGTTAAGCAATCCATGATCGGGTGCCTTACTCAATGCTTTCGTTAATACCCTGGTTGCCTCCTCATTGAGACCTATTTTGAAATACACCCAGGCCAATGTATCAAGCAGAAACGGGTTCTGCGTTCTGGCTTCAAAGTTCCGGGTCAAATCAACCGCGTATGCCAAACTTTGGACATCCCCCTTTTCTTCTGCCAATAAGAACGCTAAATTATTCGCTGCCAGAACATCATGGGGGGAATGATTCAACACCAATTCGTACTGCCGAATCGCCAGGTCAATTTGTCCATTGGCTTGATAAAAGGAGGCTAATGCCTTCAACAAAATGGGAGATTGGACATGGATGGTTAACCCCTCATTTAACATATCGATCGCTTCTCTTTTTCTGCCCAGAGACCAACTTACCATGGCCCAATCTTTCCAGGGCTCAACCCACATGGGATTTCCCTCCATTTGCTTCCGATACGCAGAAAGGGCAGACGCCCTATCATGCAATTGAACGAACACGGCACCTAATAGCCCCCATGCAAATGGATGGCCGGAATGGCTTCCCACTAGCTTCTGGAGATAATCCCGTGCGTGCTCTGGCTGTCGTTGCTCGAGATACGCATGGATTAACGCTGCCAAAGGAGCCATCGCATGAAGCTTGGCTTGTTGAGCCCCAGTAAAAGCCTGCACAGCGAGATCCCATTGCTGAAGTCCGGAAGCGAGAATTCCTTTTGCTAGGTCCACCTGATAGCCAGACCAGACTGATTCCTCGAAACGGGCAATCATTCCATCTCCCTCTGCCCATTGCCGTTGAGCCAATTTTATCTGGAAAAGCGACCATGCGGCTTCAGGATGAGTGGGAACCACTTGAAGAATGGATTCCAGATATTGTTGAGCCTTTTCTAAATGGCCCTGTCGAGCAGAGAGGCGGGCCAACGCCGAAAAGACGTCAAGCTGTCGGGAGTTGAGCGCCACAGATTTTTCCAAATTTTCCTGATTCAGCTCAAACTCTCGGGCCAACATATGCGCCTGCCCCAATACCCTCTGAATATCCCTATTATTAGGCTCATCTCTTAAGACAATTCGAAATGTTCCGACCGCCGGGCTGCTCTGGTTTTGCGCTACATTCAATTCGCCTTTTAGAAGCAACGCATCAAAATGACCGGGGTACTCTTCCAACACGCTTGCCAAGCGGATCTGCGCTGCTCTTGGATTCTCCTCAGCAACATCAAGCTTGGCCAATTCAACTTCCGCCTTTATGCCCTGCTCACTCGTCTCCGCTTCAAGAACAATCGCTTCGTACATCTTACGGGCCTTTTGGAATTCTTGAATATGCTCAAAATGCGCACCCAAAAGAAACCGGAGGGTAAACGAGTGAGGTAAGACTTGAAGCGACTCTTCCAGCAAAGCTTCCCGCTGTGAGCTATCAGCAAACATAACCAAACTCTTCCAACGCCGCTCATCGTTGGGATCCAGCGCCACCCCTTCACGTAGAAGGGCCAAGACTTTGTCGGGCTTCCCCAGGTGCCGATACAGCCCGGCCAGCTTGTCGCGATGTGCATACCCACGCGGTTCTTTGGCGAGCAATTGGAGATAGATAGCTTCCGCCTTGTCAAAAGCCTTCATCCCGATCGAGATCGTCGCCAAATAATTCAGGAGATCGACATGATCGGGGTGGACCTTCAATCCTAATTGGAGAACCGATCGAGCCTTGTCCAATTCACGATTGGCCGAAAAAATCGCGGCGAGCATCAACAGAATATTGGAATCAGTGGGAAGTTGCTCAAGAAGAGAGTCTGCTTTTGTAAGGGCCCTGGAGTGCTCTCCGCGGAGAAACCACACACAGACTTGAAGAGTATGCCCAAAGACATCATGAGGATCACGGGCCAATATGGAATCAGATAAGCCCTCCAATTCTTTGATGTCTTTCGCGGCTAAATAAAATCGCGCCAATCGTCCCACAGCCGCCTGGTGAGTAGGATCTAATTCGACGCCCCTCGCATACTGACGAAAGGCTTTTGGCCAATTGGCCTCTTTCTCCGAAACTTGCCCAGCCAGGAAATACACATGAGGGTCCTGGGGATCAATCCTGAGGGCATTTCGCAAGGCCACCCTGGCTTGTGGAAAATTATCTTCCTGAATGAATTTTTTAGCCTTGGTCACGAAAGAGGCTTTCCGTTCTTCCGCACTTCCGCATCCATACAGAATGATGACAGAGAGAAAAAGATTGCCCCATTTGGCCAAAGGAATGGACATACCCTTCTACCCTATTTCCTTTCGCATGGATTCATCCATGGATCAACAAGAGGCCGAAAAAAGGGTGAAGGTGCTGTTTCATATGTGTGGGTAACTCGAGACGTGTGCCGCTCAAAAAAAACAAGCCCCCTCCGGCATATAGCCCTATCTGCCATTAGAATGAAAAAGGCGACTGATAAATGCTGGGCGGGCAATCCCGCGTGGGGTTAGCAAGAAAAAATGAAGAAAACAACAAAACCCCTGTCACGAGGAGAACAGTGGGATTTCCTATTGAAAGCTTAAAACTACCCCGCTGGGACATTATCGGACAAACAGGCTTCTCCGTGCGATCACAATCAGGCCGATGATCCCGGAGCCAACCAACAAAGCTACCGGGGGGATATGAACAGGAGCCACAGCAAGGCCATCCAACTGGCCCCCGGAATGGAAAACGGGCTGACCAAAATCTAAGAATGGAATATTCTTTGCAATTTGTAATGTATTGAAATATGGCGTGATCCCAGGGAAATTCACATCAATTCCAGAAACCTGTTGAAGAAATTCCAGCGTACCAAGACCTTCTGATATTAAAAAAATACTTCCAGCATTGAGGTTCGGCTTCAACCCGATATTCACCACATCATCACTAAACGACCAAATTCCCGCATTTACACCAAAATCAACGGGATCAGGGACATTTTCACTTGAAACAACGGAATTGAAAGTCAGTAACCCAGGCAATTCCTTCACATATCCAAAATCATTGTCAGATGGAGACGAAACGTGAAAGACAAAGCTGGGCACCTGACTTCCTGAAGCAAATTCATTCACATTATTATGGAGCACTCCGCTTAGGTCCGTTACGACCATCGCTAGTGCTGCGTGCATAGGTAGGCATAGAAACAAAACAAAATTCAGTAATAAACATATTCTCCAATCACGTATCATATAGGCTTGTTCCTTAAATACTAGAGCTCACCACACATATACTTTGGCATGCTGTGCAGCATAGCTTGATAAAGCAGAGACACTAGAACCAATATTTTTACGAGTGATGGGGGGAGATGAAAACCAAAACAATAACTGAATAATAGAAGTTTGAAATTAAAACCACAGAACAAAGAAAAGAGACTCAACATTAAGAAAGGAACAGTTTACAAAATAATAAAGTGGATAGAGGGTTAAGTCAAGAAAACCGGAATGCCCCGGAAATTTGGACCAGCGCGAGGTACCGTTTTCCACAACTTGATGAGGACCGACACGGAGAAGAAGCGATTAACAGATCGTGGGGAAAAGCGGGCGGCGGAGACGACCACCGTCGAAGCGGCCACTCGGCGACCGTATCTCAGCCATCGCCTATGGGTGGGGTCGTTGAATCAGAACACGAAACCGGAAGTCTATCATCCCCGGCGTGGGAAAAAGCGGTGCACACAATTGACGGTGACGCTACGATTGCCGACCGACACGATATAGCTGTAAAGGGGCGAAACACCCGGCATGATTAGGAAAGCAGAAATGATCCCCTGGTCAATCCAACCTTGTACAACATCTTCCTCATCCTTGAGCGTTGAAAAAATATCCCATTACTCCAACAACCTCCTGAAAAACAATCCGGGGCATTTGGCCTAAAGGCAACAGTTACTCTCCGGATCATGTCATGATAGCTAAAAATGGGTATTAGCACATAGTATTTTTTACGTAAAAATCAAGTGTCAGATGACCGAAACGTGTCCAACCCTTTTTTATATTGGACAGGAGTTATTAAAACACACTATCTTTCGACTCCACAGATCTAAGAATGACTCCCCCTATCGATTAAAACATACCAAAATCGATATCATCGTGAACGACTCAGAAATTTCAGAAAAATTCTCACACACGCAGGAAAAGTTATTCATGACGTTGGAGGAAGCTATTGCCCTCAGCCGGACGGTTGCACGTCGGGTATCAACTTTTCCGGACCGACCCGAGCTGATCATCGGGATTGCCTGTGGCGGATTTTTAATGGCGAAGGTGATCGCATTAACACTGAATATCCCCATGGAAATGATACGTATTCAAAGAAAAGGAAGCCTGATCAAAGAGAAGTTTTCAATGATTCCAGGATTAGTAACCATCACGTCGGCATGGTATCAAGTTCCCATCCTCAACATTCCGCTCAAATATGTCATGAACCAGTATTCCTCGTTAGCCCCGTTTTCACCTCAACTGACTCCAAACGTTTACAAAAAAAACATTTTACTTATTGACGATGCTATCGAAACAGGTCAAACCCTCATCTCAGCAAAGGACATACTCAGCACGGCCGGAGCAAGTTCGATCAAAACTGCAGTTCTCGCCTGGTCGAATCACCCCGATGTCACGCATAAGGAAGAAATACGACCAGACCTATTTATCGGACGGAGAGTCCAACATTTCCCTTGGTCGAGAAATAGCCCATACCGGCGGGACTATGAAAGCTGGCTCGTCCAACCTCATGCATGAGACATATGTTGCTAAGACCGAACAAGAAGTTATTGTTGGTTGATCTGGATGGCGTTCTTGTCACAAGCAGTGGAACAAACGGCCGAATCGACGCTGCGCTTTCTCCACTGCATGGCATGGATACCGGCAATTGTCTAATCGATAGCGGTGCACAAATTGCAATACTGACCCATCGGCACAAATCCGAAGCGGAACAAATACTGAAATTACTGAAGATCGATGTAACAAAAATTGTTCGGTGCTATGCCGCACAGGAACTTTGGGATTGCGCAATCAAATACAAACTAACCACACAGACCTTACTAAAAGGACTAAGAAAGAGTTTAATTTTACCCCTCATCAAAGATGAGCTCGGGTATGGCCCGGAAGACATTGCCGTGATAGATGACCGCATGGAAATTCTGTCGGACATGTCGCAGAAAGGAGTGGGGTTGACTCTCCTGGCCCCGCTTCGAAGGACCAATGCGAATGGCCACCTTCATCTGATTACATTTGACTTGTTAGAGGCACTCCAAGTATTCGAAAAGTGGAGCAAGGACTTTTCCTCAAAGACCACGCAGCACATTAATCTTCAAGAACGTGTGGTGCAAAACCAAACGCTTCTTTCAAATAGCGCCGTGATTGCTCTGAACCGCTGGGATTATTTTTCGTTGACACGAAAAATTGGTCGGACTCTTCACCGCTACATCTCTCATTGTATCCCGACAACATTTAGATTCTAGTATTATTTCGATGAGGGATGGAAAACATTCCGCCGCCCCATCTCATAGGACACAGAAGTTTATCAAGAGACACGTTTTATGAGATCAGCAAATCGCCGCGCCAAGACCCGGCGGTCGAAATGCTCCAGCACATAGCGTCTGCCACTCGCCCCCAGCACTTGGCATAAAGCCGGGTCGCGAGACAGGTTTAATACTTGGCTGGCTAATTCTGATGAATTTTCCGGTTCAATGCAGATCCCCCCTCCCGCTGAGATGACAAGTTCAGCGCTCTCCCCTTCCACGCCAAGAATGACCGGCCGCTCCATGGCCATACTCTCAAATATCTTGGAGGGAATAACCGTCTTGAAAAGCACGGATTTTTTGAGCAGGACAAGACTCACATGCGAAAGAGACCAGAGTTCCGGCATTTTATCCTTGGGCTGCTGATCAAGCATCACGACATTGAACAATTTCATCTCATCCCGCATGCCCACAAGCCGACGCCGGTCGGCGCCATCGCCGACAAGAAGAAACACAATATCCTTCCACTCGCTCAGCGCTTGGGCAGCCTCCAGGATCGTTTCTAGGTGGTGGGCCATACCATGGGTTCCGAAATACGAAGCCACGAACTTTCCCTCAAGTCCTAATTCATGTGCGAGGCGAGTGCGGTCTCTGTTGGGCTTATATAAGGTGAAATCCACCCCGTTTTTAATGACCGTCACCTTTTCAGGGAGGATACCTTTCATGCATATATGCGACTTAAAGGCATCAGTGACGGCCACGATGTGATGGGCATGGCGATAGGCAAATAACTCCAGACCTTCTAACAACCGAATCACTGGTCGATTGGTGATCGCTCCGACCGCCACGATAGACTCAGGCCAGAGGTCACGAATCTCAAGTATCCATGGGGCACGCTTGAGGCGACTGACCAAATAGCCTGCGAGCCCGTTGAAAAATTGCGGAGAAGTGGAAAGGACCACATCACACCGTGAGAGAAATGGGGAAACAAGCACAGCTGCAACCATATAGGACAGGTAGTTGAGTGTCCGCTTCACAAACCCTTCGTTGGCCGTCACATAAGTCCATAACCGAATCACCTGAATGCCATTCCGGTTTTCACGGTGAAAGAGTTTGTTGCGATAGCCCTCATAGACAATGCCGCGTGGATGGTTGGGTGCGCAGGTCACGACCGTGACCGAATGACCATCATTGACCCATTGCCGGCAGTGTTCAAAAGTGCGTGAGGCTGGAGCATTGACCTCTGGCGGGAAATAATGTGACAAAAACAAAATCTTCACGGCATGCCCTTAGATAGACTCGGAGTTCTTGGTAATTCGGTAGGTAAGAGACAGGGGTAATGGACCGGTACGGGTCAAGACAATTACACTCTGGTTGCACGCCACACCAAATTCAGGGAAGAACCATCCCTGTTCGACCTTCATATCGCCTGACCCAAGGTTCTCAATGCAAAGGAGTGCAATGCCGTCCTTGTCAGATATTCTGACTGTCTGACCCATCTGAGTGGCCTGGCACTCAGAATGTAAATGAACATAGCTGTCTATTTGGTGAGTCCCTCCCCCTTGAACTTCATCAGTAACCTTCCAGGACGAGGAACCATCGAACTCAATTGACCGTTGGTGAATCACCTTCCCGGGAAGCCGGGCGTATCCATTATGGGCACCTTTAAATTTCACGTGCCCATCGCCCGAATGTGTTAAATGCGCAAACAACGGATTGGCCCGCCGAGCCACGCGAAACACTCCCCAAACTTCGGATTGCTCCTGCCCGTCCACCACCACAGTATTATGTGCCTTTGTACTGCGGGCATAGGCGCGTTGGGGGCTGGGCTCATAGTCAAACACGCCGCTGTCTACAATAATGCGGCGACCATTGAGGGATAACTCATAACTCAATGTATCGCAATGGGCATGGGCAGGATTATAGGCAGGCCCAATAGGTCCGCAATCAATGACCACCATATCGCTTCCCTTGCGTATGACATAATATCCGCTCTCACGTTTGGCACAAGAGAAAAGACCTGCTGTAGGTGCCGGCACATGGTACCCCATGACCTCCCTGGCGTACTCAAAAATTCGTGACGGAGACAGGGCAATCTTGAATGCAGAATCGTTATACAATGGGATGTCTCCATCAGGGAGACAAATGTCATGTAAAAAGTTTAGAGCCTGCACCGTCTTCTCCCTCACATGATCCATTTCGGGAAAGACCATGGCTTGTCTGGAAGACATCATCAGATTTAAGACATCTACGTAATCCATGACGCTGATCGAATGGTACATAGGGCTTCGCTCGAAGTGCCCGCCATCCGCCAGAAACTGTTCGTCGATTTCCTCGCGCAAAATCTTTAAACCCTTCTGCAACCACCGGTCGGCATCCCGACCTTCAAAAAACATTCCGGCAAAAAATAGGGCAACTCCATTTTTCAGATAATGGTTGGCCAGAAAGTGGTATTCAATATTGCGTTCCAGCCATAGCACCTGCCGGTACAAATTCTTCAGCCATTCGGCCTTAAGTACTCCAGAGGAAGACTCTGGCATTGTCCCCTTGTCCTCTTCCCGGTTATCAATGGAGTCCTGGGACAATGAAAGGAAGAACTTCACCCAATTTACAATCCGCAAGGATGCCGCATAGGGTTCCCAGGCATCCGGCGTTCCAGATGGATTCTGCTCAATCCAATCCGAGATGACGTTGCACCGGCTTTCGACGGAACGACGAGGATCTTGGAGATAATCGAAATAATGCAGGTTGTAGCGCCAGAGTTTTGATCGGTCCCGGCACACCCAATCCATCTGGTCCTCATTAAACTCCACGCCTTGATTAAGAAAAACGAAACGGTAATCTCCTCCAGACGATTGTAAGACGGAAGGACTCGTCTTAATGGCAATGTTCGGTCGCCTCACAATCTGCTTTCGGGCGTGCTGAAAGGAAATCTGTGGAACAACCCGACGGAAGAAGAGATAGGCAAGTTGAGAAATCTTCAGATAGGCCAGAGTCCTGGCATACAGCAAGATACGGTTCATGAGGAATATCAGTCAGGTCAAAAGTTTAAAAACATGCACGGTCCCCGAAGGGGCCCGCTGATCTTGAAGATGTGCGCAACACGTGGCATAAAAATAGTCTTGGACCGTTACGGTTGAGAGGAAACACCCAAAAGAGTTCGGCGGACCGCCTCAAGATCAGCAGATTGCCAGCTCTCGAGTGTTTCCGGGTTTATAGTGCCCAAAGATCTTTGAACGCGCTGGCTTTGCGCAGCGAGTAGTCTATAGTCTTCGAGGCCCTCTCGGAAGGCCTCCCAGCGACGGCTGCTGACAATGCCATCTTCCGACTCATAGACCACGGCAAAGTCTGAGCGGTACCCATCAATATCAAGCCAGGCTGAGCTTCCCGTCGTATCACTATATGACCAGAACCCCACGCCCTTTGCCCCATAGTGCCATGCCCACCATCCAAGCATTCGATATTCATGCAACGGTGAATTAAGCTTCGCTGGTGACTTTGGGCTACTAATAAGCCACCATTCCTTGCGGAGCCCCTTATAAAATTCACCCAAAGGACCATGGAGGGCTGGTATTTGAGGTTGCCAGAAGTCTACCAGCGGGTCTAGATTTCGGAGATCGGACATCTCGATAGGCGAACTTCGTTGTACAATGGGATTCGCGTAAATCTGTATAGACGAATTCCACCTTTTAACTGTTTCAGCAAAAACCTTCACCAATTGCAGACCCGTGCGATTCGGCTCATCGGTAGGATAAAAGGCCCATCGGTCCGGAGGCAGTCCTTTGGCAGAGAGATAGGCAAATACTTTTCCAACCCATGCAAGCAGTCGCTTTTTCGCAGCAGGATCAATCGTCTGTTTGGTTTTTGAAAACCCGAGGGGATTCCTTCCTGCATCCCAACCCATATAAAGGAGTAACATCCCATGTTGTTTGGCCAGCTCCACATTATTTACAAATTGACCTCCCTCTCTATCTTCCCAGGTGCCATCGAGGGCAAAGCCAGGAATTTCTTCCGGTTGCGTCACGAAAACATTGATACCGTGATCCACCAGATCACGGACAGCAGCTTCGGGATTATGGAAGATTGGCATATCTGAAGGGTACGCCCAATTGATCGCGCGTAAAGGTCTAATGGGGGTGACATCAGTGGCCGTGACGGTTGCGCTGCCGGGCACCGAGATAACACTACTGCTACTTTCAAAGCGAAGTTCGAAGCGATGAGTGCCGGGGCCAAGTGCCGTCAAATTCACATCCAGCCAAATATAGCTAGGGATGCCAGGCTGGACGGTCAACAGTCCACCGTCGTTCAAGGGAACAAGTGGATCATAAACACGCTGTCCATTAGCCGCCACAACGGGTCTTACCTCAAATAATCTTACAGATCCCGCAGGAAGGCCTTCTATCGTCGCGCGCACCCCACTTGTGACGACCGCTTCGCCTACGGCAATCCCTAGGCAAGCATTCTCGCGCTCCTCCGTGTAACCTCGTATCTCCAGCGCCGATAAGGGAATGTTGATGTGTTCGCTCGCCTGAGCGGGATCGATCGCCGCCCAGGGATCCTGCACCCATGCTCGCATCGCCCAGCGTTCCAACGGCAAGGCCATTTTCCTGGATTCTGATTCTATGGCGTTTAACAGGCCTTGGTGAGTCCGGTGAGTACTTTCCTTCAATGCCGTCTCGACATTGGGAACGATTGCTGTCTGAGCAGGCATTCGGCCAACTCCAGACGGGCGCCACTCCACCTCGTCCAAAAACAAAAATTTGCCAGTGGCATGCACGACCATAATCAAGGCGCCAGTGGCTGCACTGATGTCGATATCCAACCAATGCGTCTCCTTGTCCGGAAGCTTCCCTGAATCCGGCGCCAGCGACCCGACGAGTTGGAGATTGTTCCTCCTGTCCCGCGCATACACATCAACTTGCCTTGGCACATCTACACCTGCATACAAACCTTTCACGGTATGCACCCGCAACGTGCCGGCTTTGGGGGACTGCACCGAACTTCCATCATCAAGACGAAGTCGTATGGTGACTGGCGCGCGTGCGGACCATCCCACGGCCTCTTTTCTCTCCCACATGGGAAATGATGTGATTCTCCCGTCGGTAAGCTGACGAATGTCGCCTTCATCTGTAGAAAGGGAGTAGTTAGGTTTCTGCCCAAATTCCATGACAGTCAGCACGCCTGCCACGGCGTTGTCCGTAATACCGCTCAACACCATGATACTCATCACCATGTACAGAGACAGGATATGGAGCCGACTTCCCTGAAATGTTATTCTTTCATATTGGCCAGGCTTCACGTCATCCGCAAATTGTCTGCAGTCCATCGTGGAAATTTTTCCTTCATTATTCACGGACAAAGTTGCATACCGCATGGGTTCACCCTCCCGAATAAAGTTTGTGACAATGATGGACAAACTCCTCGGTCCATTTTCCGGACGAAAAAGCCTTTGCGGCTTCCCGGGCGCCGCGTCGTAGGGAAGTTAACTGCTTCGGATTGTCACGGAGCATTTCCATTGCCACGACAAGTTGAGAAATCTGGCCCGGTTCAATGAGGATCCCGTTTCGTTCGTCCACGATTTCCGCTATCGCACCAATGCGGGAAGCGATGACCGGCATTCCAACAGTAAAAGCTTCCAGAATCACGCCTGGGTACCCCTCAGTCGGAATGCGGCTGGGAAGGACAAGAACGTCATAGCCGCCCAGTACCGTTGGAACCTCTTCAGGTAAGACTACTCCACAATATTTCGCTCCACTCTCGGCAAAGTCGGCTTCACCGACATTCCCAGTTAAGGGGCCGTACACGTCGACTGTCACATTCTTGACTGCCTTTGATGCCTGAATCAGATTATCCACACCCTTAATTTCGCTCACATGGCCGAGGTACACAAAATGACGTGCCCCTCGTTCATTCATTTCTTTGATCGGGGGCAACGCGGATGCCAAGACACGACTATTGGAGTACCAGTACACCGGTTGTGAAGAGATAGCACTGAAGAATTTAACGGAACGATGCGTTTCAAATAAGACAATGTCCGCCGCCAGCACCGTATGACGAAAAATCCAACGGGCAGGCGCTGAAGCTTGAAGGTACCAATCAGGATAAAATCCGCCAAAGCCTCTGAAAATCCAGGGCCGCCGGAAAAGGCAACACACTACCGCAAGGAGAGGACCGAAGAGCGCAGCACCAAGAATCGATGCATGGAATCCGACAACATCAATCTTACGGATCCGCCGCAACAGTGCCGAAAGATTTCGCAACGCGTGAATAAGGTTTTTCATTGTTGTGCGTTCAATCCGCGTCGTATTGATGACCTCAACCACCAGATCTTCCCGCTTACCTAATTCGCCGACGAGCTGACCAAATAGAACCGTTGCACCTCCCAGCGGTGGCGGCAAAGGTCCGACAAGAAGAATTTTCATAACGTACGTTTGGTTACCAAGGATAGACAGTAGGGGAAGGCCGGATGGATGCCTTTACGGATCTTTTTTGCAGTAACACCTCCTATGAGGCAGCTTAACATTTCCAAACCCTGTTCGCCGGACTTCCACCATAGAGCAGGCGATACTGATTAAGATTCGCCGACATGGTGAGTCTGTTTTTAGCGAAACGAATGGCCTTGTCTCTCAGACTTCCAAAATTGTTTTGATGGATGAATTGGAGGACTTGATCGGCAATATCGGTTTTCTCATCCAAAAGCATTCCTACACCGGCTGCTGGAAGCATATCACTGTAATCACCAATCCCCGGTGTGAGGATGACCGGAAGTCCACAGGCTAAGTATTCGCCTACCTTCACCGGGCTCGCCACATTATTGACGGGAGTGTCGTGCCGCAAAATGATACCAATGTCGGCTGCTGACAAATACCGGTGGACGTCTTGATGGGCACATCCCCGAACAAAAGACTGACCCGCCGGGAACTGGACCGTCTGAAGTTGGCCAGTCACTTCCGCTTGGCTTGTGGTTAAAAACAGTGCTTTACACCTATTATCAGCCGAACAGACCCTCTTAAACAGGGATATGATGTCACCAATTCTTTGCCAGGCACTCATTCCGCCTGAGTAACACAACAGAATATCATTCTGATGGAGATGAAGCGACTGGCGAATCTCACTCCGAGCGTTCAAGTCAAAGAAAAATCTGGCTTCGTTAAAACATGACGGGATCACGGTCACATCATGACGGCCGATCTTATCTTCCAGATATTCCTTGAGGTTCTCTGATACCGTAGTGAGGCGATCAGCTCGGCGGCCTTGCTGCAACTCAAGATGGGAAATGAACCGGGATTTCATCGTTGAGCCACTCGTGAGTTGTTTCTCCAACCCAACCAGTCCCCGGACATCAAAGATCGATATCGCATCGAGCTTTCGCGCCAACCTTCGGGCCCACATCGACCCGATAAACGACCGTGCATAGACATGGGTAATACCGGCACCTGCGAGTTCCGAGCGCATGGAGGCATAGACCTGCCAGCAGGAGTGCCAGTAACCCCAAGCACCGGCATGCGGCAAAAGAACAGGGAGCACATCAGCCCGTACATGATATTGCGCGGCGATCACTGCAACAGCCTCCTGCGCGCGCGATGGTGTAATTTCAGCACCTGCAAAACGACACGAATAGCCTTCCTGATTCAAAAACGATGCGACCGAGAGAACCTGCGCATGCAAGATCGCGCTATCAAGCGCTGGCCATTCTGGGACAAAAAACAGGACACTCTTGCCTGACCTATTCATTCGTTACCAATCTGCTTGAGGGGTTAATACGGCCATTTGTCAAGGCCCCGGTGCATACCCGACAGACTTTGAACCTTGCCCTACAAGTGAAATGGCGGCATACACTCCCAAGGCCAACCAAAAAAGTTTTACATCCTGATACGTGACCGTTGCAATCATGAAACAGAAGCCGAATACACCAGACAGCGCGACGCGACTCAGATGTCTGTCATTTGACTCGCCGGCTATCACAGCCCCCTTTCGTAGTTTTCTGCCGGCAAAAATGGCCACGACGATAACTGCGAGAAAGAGCACAAATCCCACCACTCCCGTTTCGACAAGAACCTGTAAATAGCTATTATGAACGGCAACATGATACCGATCATAAAAAGCCGACATGCCATTCCCGAAAATCGGGGAATCAAACCACATTTCCAGTGCCTGTTTCCATAATGTAAATCGTCCCGTTGCGCCCTCGTTGACGGCATCCCCAATACCAAAAATGCGCTTATTCAGAGCCGGAATGAACATAACGGCCATGGCGAGGGCTCCGGCAAAAACGCCAACTGGAATGATTCCCTTTACAAGGTTTCCACGCAAGAGATAAAGCCCCACCACGAGAGTAGTCGCGAGGAAACCGCTTCGGCTATATGTGCCCACACATCCAATCGCCGTCATGCACGCAACGACAGTCCAAAATAGCTTTCGTACCCCCGCACTTGCACTGTGAAAGGCCAGCGCGAGGGCCAGGGGAAATACCAGACCCGTGCTGGTATAATTCGGCTCTTCACCGGGCAATACGAATCGCCTTCCGCTCTCCCCGCCATGAAGAATATTGATGCGGTCTTCGAGACCGAACTGATCATGAATATGCCTGGCTTCCATCATGCGATAGAGCACCGTCTGATCTCCAAGCATGATATGGATAGCCTTAATAACCGTGGCCAGTCCGGCCACGATTGCCCACCACATCAGTATTCGGCCGAGATCAGCGGGTGTTTTCACCGTCAGGATCAGAATCACGAGTAACACAACCCCTTCGATATACTTCAAGTAGTACGGAAGAGCCAAACTCATGTTTTCCGAGAAAACTGTTTGCACCGCCCCATATAAGACGAACGCCCCGGCAGCGAAAAGAACCTGGCTTGAACGGAGCAAAAGGTTACCAAGGGAAGCGGGATTTAAAACCACGGTTAATCCCAAAGTCATTGCCACCACAACGGAGAAAACATTCGGAACGCCCACAGTCACCGCGGGAGCGTAAAAGATGAGCAGCAAGATGAGCAGACCATTACCGGGATTTCGAACGATTAGGATCGTGGTCAATGCCAAAAATGCTGCAGATCCGACAAATCCAAGGCTCAGGACCGAGCACATGAAAACCAGTCCCCACAACGCCAGCAGCATTGCCATGTCCAGCCAAGCAAAACCTGAATAGATGCCCCCATCCAACGTTGCTAAAACCGTATCCTTATGCCAAGGCTGACTTTCGTGGGAAAATCCCATATTCAATATGTCTTGTAATAGCCTACTCTTAATTTCCCATAAACTATCACCTAACTCAGTTGACAAAAATTTATTCGACAGGGCAGATCAGACAATGGGATCCTGTTTTTGAACCAGAACAAAATTTTTACGTAATATGAGGCTCGTTGGATTTAACCCCCGACAATGCGAGACGGTAAATAGGAAACGTAGTAGATGAATGCCAACATATTCCACACCATTAGGATACTTTCTTTCGCACCAATACCTCTTGAACATGCGTGAGACAAAAAGCAGGGCCATCGTGTGCCTATAAATCATGACGACTGAGTGTAGCGCTCACGCCAATTGTAGTTTGCATGAATGACTTTTGCAGGAACACCAGCAATAAGGGCACATTCTTCATTGTGCTGTCCAACCACCACGCTACCGAGCCCAATGGTATTGTTGGAACCTATCGAGGAACCAGGTGCAAATCGAGAAGCAGAACCGATATAGCAATCAGAGCCAATTGAAATGGATCGATCCTTAACACCTATGCCGTGTGTCCAAAATTGACTATGGGAACCTGCGATCCACGATTGTGACCCAAGGTTAAATCCTCCTGTTGGATCAATGAAATGAGAAGAAGTAACCACGCTTCCATTTCCAAGATGACAAAATCGGCCATAGCCGTCCTTAGCAAATCTCTTCTCTGCAACCCAAGCTCCACAGGAAATCACATTGTCCCTGCCCATTGAAGCTCCGGCACCAATTCTCAGACGATATGGCCCAACAAACTTATTGAACTTACCAATATTCGCCGCGCGAATATCCGCGCTATCTACCGCAATAATGGTCATGAACCCAATTCTGGAATTGTTATCGATTGAATATCCAAGCAACGTTTTATAAAGCAGCCGACGCATGTACTCTACTGGAACGACACTGATTATGATTGCGAGCCATAGCTTGACTTTTTTCATACTTATTTCCTCTTTTCTCTACCAATCTTCATTCACATAATTACTTGTGACCCTCCCGTGAGTTCATCCCGGAAAGTGCGCTCTCATAGCAATCATGAATTTGTTCGCATACCTGTTGCCATGAAGGCATTTCCAGTGCAACGGATTGCAGTTCCTCGCTACGGGGCTTTTCCATCTCTGTTGTGATGAGTGAAGCGAGACCTTCCGGAGAATGGGGATCGAATACAGAAATCAGGTGCTGTAAAGGGCTTGCCACCGGAACATTTTTTGAGGCGATGACCCGGCAACCGGCAATAGACGCTTCATACAGGCTTAAGGGCATGACCTCGGAGAAGCTGGGAAGCACAAAAAGCTTAGCTGCACGATAGGCCGACGCCAGAATCGGATCATCATGGGCCAGACTTCCGGTAAAAATCACCTGCTTATTGGCTTGTGCGCGGCAACGGGAAATATACTCCTCCTGCTCTGAACGAATGTTACCTATGATGACCAGGGGATACGGCATACGTTTCATCGCACAAATCAGGGTAAGTTGATTCTTCCGCTCTTCAATGGACGCTACGTTTAGCACAAAATCCTTCACGCCATATTTTTCCTCAAACAGCAATGGGTCAGCTGTTGCAAAAGATGCCTTGAGTCCATTGGGAATCGTAGCAATACGCTCAGAGGGGAGAGAAAAAACCGTGGATAACAGGTTGCGTTCATTTTCATTTAACGCGATGACCCTCGAGGCCGCATGGAGCATCAGATTTGCCCGCTTGAGGTCAGAATACATGCCTGGAATGAACGCCGACGATAAGACTTTCATCCGCATCAATAACGGGTGCAGATGAAACAGGTTGAGTACGGAGGAGACGATTACCGGTTTACCGGTTGCCAACGAACGTTGGACGTGAGAAATCGCCGAGCCGTCTATACTGAACACATGGCATATATCCACGTCAGGAATCTGATTGCGCCAGGGATCGTAGAAGATCACTTCGACGCCGCGTTGGACCAATCCTTTGGCTGTTTCCTCAATCTGAATTTGCAGCCCCCCCCTATTCAGGCCAATCCGCGGGTAAGTGAGAAACAACACTTTCATTGGGAGCCTTTTTATGACCTTCCGCTCGAAGCACCGATCTCAAGTCGACCGGCAACGACCCAATACAATTGTCGTGCATCTTGATAGGTGACAGCCCGGAGCAAAACGAGAAAAGCTAATGTACCACCGACCATACCCATCATCAGGCCTCCTGAGTAATCGATCATGCTGACTCCGATAAGGAGCGATAGTAAAGGGATAGCCGCTCTGAGATGAGACGCATTAAGTGAGAGAAACAGTGCGCCATTTCTTCCGGCCGCCACCCAAGCCCCAATAAAGTTCCCAACCAGGGACGTGATAACTAATGCCATCGCGGCCCCCAGACCTTGGAATGTCGGAACAAGCAACAGTGCTACGCCAATGCTGATGAGCACTTGCGGAATGATCAACACAAACGCCTTCTGCGGGTGACCGGTTCCCACTAAATTTATTGAAAAGTAATAATTGACGATTGAAAGAGCAGCCCAGGCACACAACGCTTGCATGATGTTTATGCCACCACTATAGGCGCTTGAAAAGAGAATGGTCATCAGCGGATCGGCAATTCCAATAAGAACCGTGGCTGCCACGGCGAGTAACCCGGCGCCGATACGAATCGATTCGACCAGGAGGTCCGTCCCGGTACTTTCCCTTGAGGAGGCATACCCCAAAAGAACCGGCCTAATCGAGTCAAATAGGCGCAGCAATGCGCTCGGCAATTGCATGGATGTCGAAAAAATTGCCAGTGTGGCCGTACCCAGGTATGTCACCAGGATCGTGTCAGAGGCCTTCACCATAACCACTGATAGTAACGAACACCCGTACATCCACCCTCCGAATTTGATTATCCTCATCGCTGCCGGATGTCGAAGCACGAGACCAAACTGATCGGGAAGCAGTCGCCAGGCGATGCCTATTCCAAACACACGAGATAGGATCATCCCCCACAAAAGCCCGGCCACGCCTAACCCGTAAAGCAATGCCGACACAGAAAAGACCGCCCTCAAAATTTCTGCCCCGACCCCCAAAGCCGATAATTCCCGAAACTTACCTGCCCCGACAAGCAGAGAGTTCACCATTTGAAAGTTAATTGCAAGGAATGCGAGTGGAACCCCCAACCAAGCATACTTCCTAAACTCAGGATAAGGCCAAAGGGTTTCGAGAAAAGGAAGTGCGGCCATGACCACAAGTGCGGTCATCATGGACGAGATGAATGCAATGGTCACAAAAAATCTGGCCGTTTCGATTACATCAGAAGGTTCACTTGAAGAGAGCATTTTTGTCGCAGTGTTTCGCAGTCCCAAATCTCCGGCGATCGCCGCAAAGTGGGACACCATCATAACCAAAAAATAAACCCCCAACTCCTCTTTAGTCGTCAGACGTGCCGCCATGACCATGGTCATGAGCGCAGCCACCATCCCCAGAAGGTTTCCTGAACCGACCCAGAAAACCCCGGACAAGTATTGGAGAGCAGTTTTTGCCATGGATTACACTTGCAGACTTGTTACCGGAGCGATGAAAATGTGATCGGCATGCCCCCTGCCTCCCACAAAAGACCCGTACCAGAAACCTTCAAATTAATTTTCAGTGTCTTCCGAAAGATGTTGGTCTACCGGAAAGGTCGACTCCATGAAACAATTGGACCATATTCATAGTATTTTGTCCTCTTTGACCTTGTCCAGGAAATGGACAATAGCCTCTCCATGCCTGCCACTTTAAGGCAGCGAATTGAGGTCAGCGCAGAGGCTTTATATTTTTTACAGCAATCGTTCCAAGTGCTCAACGATTCGTTCTGCCGCCTTACCGTCCCATTTCGGAGGAATAGCGCCTTTTTTCCACTTGCCCTCCATCAATCGTGCAAGCGCCGGAGGGAGCTTGTTCGGATCGGTACCAATAAGTTCATTGGTTCCAATCGTAATGGTCTCAGGACGCTCCGTATTGTCACGCAGGGTCAAGCACGGCACCCCTAGTACCGTGGTCTCCTCGGTAATGCCTCCGGAATCGGTGATTACCCCACGAGCATGCTTCACCAGGTAGTTGAATTCCAGATAGCCTAGCGGATCAATATAATTGAGTTGTGGGGTCCGGTTGTCGAGATCGCGAAGATTCTTGGCGGTGCGGGGGTGCACGGGAAACACCACAGGAAGCCTGTGTGTGCTCTCGGAAATGGCATGCAAAAGCCTCAACAATTGCTGATCCCCGTCGACATTCGCCGGTCGATGCAAGGTGACGACAAAGTAACGCTGCGCCTCAAGCCCGAGTGCTGCCCAACAGGACGGTGGACGCAAGTTCGGAAGCTGCTTGAATAAAGTATCGATCATCGTATTGCCCACAAAGAAGATGCGGGAATCCGAAACGCCGGACCGGCGTAGATTGTCATTTGCCGTCTCGCTCGTAGTGAAAAACCAGTTAGTGATGGAGTCGGTGACGACTCGATTGATCTCCTCCGGCATGGCCCAGTCGCCCGAGCGGATGCCGCCTTCAACATGCGCCACCGGCACCTCCAGCTTACGGGCCACGATGGAGCAGGCCATAGTCGATGTCACATCCCCTACAACGAGGGTCAGGTCGCTTTTGTCCTTTACCAGCAGCCTTTCATACGCCACCATAATGGCGGAGGTTTGCTCAGCCTGTGTGCCTGACCCTACTTCCAAATTTATGTCTGGCTCCGGGATTCCGAGATCCTGAAAGAAGCTTCCGGACATAGCCCGGTCATAGTGCTGTCCTGTATGGATCAGTCTAAACCGTAACGGTCCACCCTGCCCCTCCGCCGCCTTCAGGGCGTCGATGATTGGAGCAATCTTCATGAAATTCGGCCTGGCTCCGGCAATCAGATCAATTCTTTTCATGGGTTTCCCTGAAAATGGATAAAAAAAGCTTGCATGAGGAACTGCTCCCCTTCGAAAAAGCCCGCGATCTTGTGGGGTTTTTCAATGTGAGACGGGGACGGATGTCCACGTTTCGAAAAAAGTAATGTTAACCGGCTCGGAAATTTTTATAAGCCGGAAAATGGTTTCATCTCTTTTTGCGCATGAGAAGCAACCATAATAACCCTCATCAACATCTGAATTGCGTTTAGTCGATGCCGGGGAGCTCTGTATTTGTCACTATCTCTCTTTCTTAGCCTGGCAAGAATAGTGTCTTACCTCTCAAATGAGCATGGGCCCCTTACCCAAATCGCGTTCACCTTCCTACAAAAACCCCAAGGTGGATGAAAATTAAAAACATCTGAATCAGCAGTTCATGGCTAAACCAGTCTGGTTTCATACGACAAAGACCAGAATGGATCCTGATGTCTTATCTTCTTGCCCCCGTCTGGTGCTGGTGTGAGTTATGGAATCTTCATCCTAGGCACAGATCCGCCGTTGGATCAGAATGGAGTAATTGAAAACATGCACCGGTCATTCATTGTTCATCCACTTCATGATAAAAACGGGCTGATTTTAATAAGTCCGGTTTCCTCTTTACCAAAAAACACGGATTGCTAGATTCAGCAAGACAACCCCTGAGACGTATCTCAAATGGCGCATCTTGGATGAAAATGCCTGAAGCAAAACTTCACAGACAAAGAAGAGAACAATGAGTTTAGCCATCATCTCGCCTACATGCACTGCTCCAATTTGAAACTTCAGCACTCCTGGCAACATTAATGCCAGGAAAAGTAATAAATAATCCATGGGGTTAGGCTGAAACCGTTTATCTTTGTCCAAATAAATCGCTAACAACAACCCGATGATCAGCAGAATAAAAAATCCCTGAAATAGTCCCGCCAGCGGCGATGCCGCTTCTGAGAGGACATCTTCGACCCAATACAGAACGAACGTGGATCCCAGATAGAGTGCCATTCTGGTAGTGAGAAGAATTGATTTCTCATTCCCCAGCATACCAACCAACACCAAACCGACAAGTCCCAAAGCAAGATACGAAATTTCTGTAGGTATGGAAAAAGATGAAAGCACCCCCAGCAGAAAAAATCCCATCATGCCGACCAACAGACCATATAGGCACCATTGGGAAAGCCATTGGTTTGAATCGACCCAATTTCGCCAGTACAAAAACGCCTTACTCCATTTTCGAAAAGTATTTGAGTGCAATCGACCGGATCCCACACCATAATAAAACGTGCCAAACCCGGCCAGTATGAGAAGATACATTCCCATTAGGAACCCATCATTACTCCAGCGGGCTCCATAGGCCATCATTACCAACATTAGTTGCAAGCCATAGAGGATGAGAACGACCTGATGATGTGAAAAACCGAGCGATAACAACTTATGATGAACGTGTTGCCGATCGGCCTTAAATGGAGATCCCCCTGAAAGCAGTCGTTGCAGGGTGACCGCGACCAAATCCATCAACGGGACAGCAAAGATAAACATCACTAACCAGGAACTGATCGGAGAGCGATCAGACTGCGTCAAAAGCAACGCCGACACCCCCAATACAAATCCCAGAAACTGACTACCCCCGTCTCCCATAAAGACTCGTGCAGGATAGGTATTAAATCTCAAAAACCCCAGTAAACCACCCATGACCGGAAGCGTAAGATACAGGACTAAACTGTCATTGATTTGGTAGGCCAAATAAGCAACCAGTGCGAAGCTGGCAAAGGATAGGCCCCCCGCCAATCCATCCAGTCCATCCGAGAGATTCATGGCATTCGTCACCGTAACCAAAAGGAATATTGTCAAGGCAATGGAGGCCCAGGAGGGCAGATCCACGCCTAATAGGGACGAAAGGGGTTGCCATGAAATTCCTGTGGATAGGGTAACTACTCCAGCCGCTAACACCTGCCCCATAAATTTGTAACGAACCGGCAAATCGAAAAAGTCGTCCAGACTCCCCATACAAACGATGATGAGGGCACCCGCCAGCGTGCCAAGCACCACCTGATGGTGAGGTGCCCAATAGCCAATGGCAACCAACGCACCTAGCGCAAAGGCAATGCCCCCAACTCTGGCGATTGGTTCTTTATGAACTTTTCGCAGATCCGGCTGATCGAGTATTCCCATTCTGGTTGCACCAAGCATGAGACATGGAGTCAAGAGGGTGCCAATCAAAATAGAGAGTAAAAATGCATAGAACAGGATGCCTGTCATTCACGCCTCAAACAGATGAGATAAATAAGAGCAATTTATGATGAAAGTTAACGCTGTGCATCCGAGAACTGGGATCGAGTTTTCGGCAAAATTTTCCACGCCAGCCACGATAACCAATGAAATATCCTTCAGATCAACAATGGGACCTTTCAACGAGAACAAATTTGTGAGCACTTCCTGAGGGAGCAGGCAGAAGTAATAGGTTTTCTCTGAAGACGAATGAGCTAAACACTCAAATCAAATTCAAACGCAAAAGTTACACCAAAGTTTCAACCTGAGTTTATACCGAGCAATTGATAAAAATGATCCGGATTCCATAACAGGACCTATTGATTCAGCAGGTGAATCCGAACGGATTGCCTGTTCAAAGAGATCATTCGCTTTCCCTCATGACGGTTCGCTCGCGACCATCTTAGAGATGCAGAAAAATCTCGACGAAAAGCAAAACCTAGAACGCCCTGCACTCATTGAAAAACAAATTTTGAAACCGACCGATTTACCTGCCCCGAGTATTACGTTGCAATATCGGGTAACACATCATCAGTTTTACAAGGATTTGAATTGGAAAAGGCGGAAATGAATAGAGGAAGATAAAAGGATTGATGTGAAATTAAAACCGAACCCATAGCATTTATGAAAATGATTATATAATTATAAAATCGTAAGATAAATATATTAAGTGCAACAGCTGATCAACATACACAAATCGAATCGTGCAAAGCAACCACTAATTAAAAGGAACAGCTGATAACATTATAAATAAAGCAAAAGATATACCGAATGGCGAACAAAAAATCTCGCAAATAATTTCACAATAGTAACAGTTATTTAGACATAAATTTCAAAAAAAACTAATTTAAAATCTCAAGTAATATGTATTAAAAATATAACAGTATTACTACGTAATAATCGAATTCACTCGATTAACTTCAAACATATGTCTAGCGTTTTCAATGTTTTTTGCCCACCGTCGTGAAGATTTAAGCTTCGCAGGCTTCTACCTACAGTAAACCATTAGGATTTCACTCTGCCAAAAATTTATCGTCGAAATAAAATGCATAAATTAAGGAACATCAGCTGATAGGCAGGCATTTATTTATATACTGCCGAAACCGAGACGTGATAGCTGGAGAGGACTTTCTAAAAGGTGCCCAGCTTTCTCCTCTGAGAAACAATGAAGGCTTCTGCATTTAACAGAATGCCTAGTGCTCTGTGCTTATCAGGAACAGACCAAGACCACGGGAAGGGCTATCATGACGGACTTTCAGAAAACTATGGGCGGGGCCGTTTTCTGAAACGATGTCTCTATGGTGCAAACATTTATGTCACATCTATTGCCAATCCTGATCAGGCTCTGGAATTTCAACCCTCTCAGTTATGGTGTTTGCTTTGCTGAACTGGAAATGGCGATGGTTTCTTCTGGAGATTCGGGGGACCATCCTCCACCCAAGGCTTTATAGAGTTGCACCATCGATACCAAATGCAGCCGATGGGTGGATGTGAGTTCGAGTTCGGCAACGAATAAGTCTCGTTTGGCGATGAGCACATCAACATAACTGGTCAGGCCGCCTTTATAACGAAGATCGGCCAAACGCAAGGCCGAACGCAGGGCCGTCACCTGTTCCTGCTGGGCTATCCGTTGAGAATCGGCCGTGCGCACCGCCACCAGGGCATCCTCCACTTCTTTGAAGGCCACAAGAATGGTCTGCTCGTAATGCGCCAGCGCCTGTTTCGCCTGGGCCACTGCGGCCTCTTGTTGAAATCCCAGAATTTGCGCATTGAACACCGGACCGGTGAGTCCCAGCCCGGCTTGTCCAAATTGACCGGTGCCGGTCACCAAACTTGATAGTTGAGGATCCGCGGCGCCAAGAATACCCGTAATCGAGAACTTGGGAAACCGTTCCGCTTTCGCGACACCAATGCGGGCCGTGGCCGCTGCCAGTTCGTGTTCGGCTTGCATGATATCCGGGCGGCGCTGGAGCAATTCCGAAGGCAGGCCCGGCGGGACCGTTGGCGGAAAAACCTGCTCGGTGAGAATCCGGCCTCGTGGAATCCTGGAGGGATTCCGGCCAAGGAACACACTCAATTCGTTTTCCTTCTGGACCATTTGCCGCTCGAATTGGGCGACCCGGGCCGCCGCATTGGCCCGTTCCGACTCGAATTGGTCGGCATCGAGTTTGGAAGTGATTCCCTGTCGTAATCGCGCACGGGCGATTTTCACCGATTCTTCCCAGGAATCAAGCGTGCGTTTGGCAATGTCCAATTGCATGTCGAACTGCAACAGATCCAAATACGCTCCCGCCACACCACTCACCAACTGGAGGATAACGGCCCGTCGATTTTCTTCGCGGGCAAGCAGATCGCCAAACGCCGCTTCATTTGACCGACGGATGCGTCCCCAGATATCAATCTCCCAATTCAGATTCCCGATACCAAAATAACTAAAGTTGCTCGGAAATCCCGGTCTGGCAAAACCGCCGAACTTCCCTAAGACCGGAGCATTGAGTTGCGTACTTAATTGCGGCGCAAAATCCATTCGTTCAATGAACACTCGAGCTTGAAATTCCTCGACACTGGCGGCCGCTTCCTGAAGATTTTTATTTTCCTCCAACGCTACACGAATGAGTTTTTGCAATTCCTCGTCGTGGAGTAATTCCCACCAGGGAAGATTGGCGATCGATTCCCCTTCAGTATCGGACATGCGGAACTGGTCGGCCGTTTTGATATCGGGCCGCGAGTAGTCCGGTCCCATGGCGCAGGACATCAGCAACACGGAGGACAAAAAGAGGCCACAGACCGACCGCATGTTAGGGTTCTCCATCCAAGACGGACTCGGTCAGATCCTCAGCGGGAGAGGACGCAGACCTCCTCCGCACGCGGTGAGCGAGCTTCCTGATCAGCACAAAGAACAACGGCACAAAAAAGATCGCTAACAGGGTTGCCGCCAACATTCCGCCGAAGACGCCTGTCCCGATGGATTGGCGACTGGCCGCGCCCGCGCCGGACGCAATCACCAGGGGCACCACGCCAAAAATAAATGCCATCGAGGTCATAATGATCGGCCGGAATCGAAGACGGACGGCTTCCAAGGCTGCCTCCACCAACGGCATCCCTCCCTCGTAGCGATGATTCGCAAATTCAACAATGAGTATCGCGTTTCGTGCCGCAAGGCCGATTAAGGTCACTAAGCCGATTTGAAAGTAGATATCATTGCTCAAGCCCCGCATCCACACGGCGGAGAGGGCCCCGAAGAGGCCGAACGGCACGGCAAGAATCACCGCAAAGGGCACCGACCAGCTTTCGTACAACGCGGCAAGCACCAGAAACACCATCAAGAGGCCAAAGGCAAAGGCAAAGATGGACTCCGTTCCGGTCTGCCGTTCCTGATACGATATTCCGCTCCAATCGATATCATACCCTTGTGGTATCAGAATCTCCTGAGCCAGTCGTTCCAACGCATCAAGGGCAGCCCCTGAACTATATCCGGGAGCCGCGGCACCCAAGACCGAGGCGGTATTAAATCCGTTGAAATGCGTCACCGTATCCGGCCCACTCGTAAATTCCGTACTAACCACCGAATCCAACGGCACCATCGTGGAACCTTTGGCATTTCGGGCACGCACATAAATTTTCGAGATATCGTCCGGACTCGACCGGAACTCCGGCAACGCTTCGGTCTGCACGCGATACACCCGTCCAAACTTGATGAAGTCGTTAATGTACAAATTCCCAAAATACGCTTGCATCGTATCGAACACCTCGGAAATGGGCACGCCAAGGGCTTTGGCCCGTTCCCGATCCACCTGGGCATACAGTCGCGGCGCCGACACGCGAAAACTTGTGCCGATCGCACCAATGGCCGGATCTTGTTGCGCCTTGTTCACAAATTGTTGCGTGATGGCGGCAAATTTTTGGAAATCTCCACCGCTCGGATCCTGTAATTGTAATGAGAAGCCACCGGTGGCCCCCAAGCCGCGAATAGAAGGCGCGTTAAAAGCCAGAATCAGCGCCTCGGGTATTTCGGCAAATTTTTTGAAGGCGTTGCCAATCAGGGCTTTGACATGTTGGTCCGGTCGAGTGCGATCATCCCAATGATGCAGAGGCACAAACATGGTGGCTTGATTGGCCCCGCGGGTGTTAAAGACGAAGTTCTGCCCGACAAGGGCATCAGTTGAATGAACCTCGGGCACTGACAGAAAATAGCTTTCCACCTGCTTGAGGACTTCAATCGTGCGTTGTTTGGAGGCGCCATCCGGCAATTGAATGATTGAAATAAAGTATCCCTGATCCTCTTCAGGTAGAAAACTGGATGGAAGGGCCTTAAACAACCCGCCGCTGACAACAAGCAAGACGCCAAAGATGGCAAGGGACAGCACGGCATGTTTAAGAATCGTGCTCACCGTCCCCACATATCGATTCTGCACCCAATCGAATCCGTCATTAAATTTCTTCCAAAACCGGTTCTCCCCGTCCTGCTTCGGCTTGAGAATCAACGCACAAAGAGCCGGGCTCAACGTCAGGGCCACGATCCCGGACAGGACCACGGACAGCGTAATGGTGATGGCAAATTGCTGATAGAGTTCTCCGGTAATCCCCCCCAGAAACGCCACCGGCAGAAAGACCGCCGCCAGTACCACGACGAGCGCAATGACCGGTCCGGTCACCTCCGTCATGGCCAGCTTCGCGGCTTCCTTGGGCGGGTGTCCGTTCTGAATGTGCCTGGCCACGTTTTCCACCACCACAATGGCATCATCCACCACAATCCCGATGGACAGCACCATGCCGAACAGGGTCAAGGTATTAATTGAAAATCCCAGGCTGACCATGCCCGCAAAGGTGCCGATCAATGAAACGGGAACGGCCACGGCCGGAATTAATGTTGCCCGCCAGCTTTGAAGGAAGAGGTAGACCACCAGAATAACCAGGATCAAGGCTTCGCCCAGCGTCTTCACCACTTGTTGAATGGACACCTCAATGAATCGGGTCGTATCGTACGGGATGTCGTATGAGACCCCGGCCGGAAAAATTTTTGTGAGGCTGTTCATCTCGTCCTTGATGCGTTTCATGGTTTCAAGGGCATTGGCTCCCGGGGAGAGGAATGTCAGCAGGAAGACATTCGGTTTGCCATTCCACCGTCCCTCGAGGTCGTAGGACTGCGCGCCGAGTTCGACTGTGGCGACTTCTCCCAGCCGTACCATGGAGCCATCCGGATAGGCCCGGACAATCATGTCTTCGAATTCTTTGGCCTCGCTCATTCGGCCTTGTGTGATCACGGGAATGGTCATCTCGGTACCACTGGGGGCAGGCTCACGCCCGATCCGGCCGGCCGGGAAATCCCGGTTTTGCTCACGAACAACATTCGCAATGTCGGTGGGCGTCACATCCATTTGCGCCATGCGAATGGGGTCTAAAATGAGACGCATGGAGTAGTTCTGTCCTCCAAAGATCAACGCATCCCCCACTCCGGGAAGCCGTTTGATGTTGTCCACGATGCGGAGGATCGCGAAATTTGAGAGGAAGACCGTATCCTGACGAGGATCACTGGAACTGAGCGCCACCACCGCCAGCATATCCGGAGAGACTTTTTTGACTGTGATGCCCTGCCGGACAACCTCCGGCGGAAGCTGTGGCTCCGCCAGGCGTTGACGGTTCTGAGTTTGCACTTGCGCGATATCGATATCGGTCCCGATCTCAAAGGTCAATCGGATGGTCATATGGCCGTCGTTGGTGCTGGAAGAATCGTAGTACAGGAGATTATCGATCCCGGGAAGTTGCACCTCAATCGGCCGGGCCACGGCTTCGGCCACGACTTCCGCACTGGCACCGGGATAATCCGCCTCGATCTGAACCACAGGAGGGGTAATCTGCGGAAACTGCGCAATGGGAAGAATCTGAAGAGACACCAATCCCACGACCACGATCACAATGGAAATGACCGTGGCAAAGATCGGTCGGTCGATAAAAAAATGAGAACTCATGAGTTCTCCTGTGCGGTTTCAGAAGGTGTCGGATTCTCATGGCTCGGGCTGTCCGATGTAACCTCTCCATTCCGGAACGGCACGGGATTGACTTGCATTCCCGGTTGGATTCGATGAAATCCTTCAACCACGATCCGCTCTCCCGGCTGAAGGCCCTCTTCAATGAGCCACTCGCCCCCACGCCAACCGGTGGCGTCCACTTCACGCACTTCGACTTTATCGTCGGCTCCGATCACATTCACAAACGTACCTTTCGGGCCCTGTTGCACCGCACGCTGGGGAATCAAAATCGCATCGGTCCGGATATATCCCTTCAGCCGGATGCGGACGAATTGTCCGGGATACAAATAGGATTTACCGGGAGAAAGGTCGGCCTCAGGATTGGGAAAGGCAAAACGTCCCTGCAAGGTCCCCGTCTCCGACCGGATGGCCACATCGGCAAAATCCAACTTACCTTCGTGGGGATAGACACTGCCATCTGCGAACGTCATGACTCCGCGTAATTGAAAGAGATCGGGCCTCTGGACTCTGTGGGCCGCCAGTTCACGCCTCCGCCGCAACAAATAGGTTTCCGGAACCGACACATTCACATACATGGGATCCAATTGATCGATGGTGGTCATCAGATCTGTCTGGGCAGACACCAGACGTCCTTCATAAAATCGACTTTTCGAAATACGTCCCCCGATCGGAGCCACGATCAGGGTGTTGCTCAGATCAAACCTGGACTTGACCAGATCGCCCTGCGCTGCTTCCAAAGCGGCTTTGGCAGCTAATCCTTCAGCCACGGCATCGTCCACGTCCTTTTGACTGACCGCTTGTTCTTCCAGGAGAGGTTCGACGCGAGCGAAGTCCTGCCTCGCTTGTACCAGTCGAGCCTGCGCTTGTGTCACTCTGGCTTTGGCACTCAGATAAGCCGCTTTAAAGGGCACGGGGTCGATGAGATACAACCGGTCACCTTGCTTGACATTCCTGCCTTCGGTGAAAAACACTTTCTTAATGATGCCCGTCACCTGGGACCGGATCTCCACCGGGCGAAAGGCCTCGGTTTGTCCGATGAATTCGGGTTCATCGGGGAGATCCTGGGTGGTGACTGTCACCACTTCCACCGTCGGCGGTGGAGGATCAGGGGGTGAGGTCGCTCCCTGCCCACATCCTGTAAGAACAACCAGGAGTATCCCGATGATCCTACGAATCACAGCGTTCCCATTGCCAAAGTGAGCTGAAACGGACCTGAGTATGGTTGCACTCATCTGGTTGGTTTCCACCAATTCCGGTTAATTCCATTCACGGCATTCATGCCGGAATTATCACATTGTGCTGTTCTCTGAATGATTGGCTCATCCATAAGGGTGCTTTTCCTTCATCTTCATTGCAGGACATCCTCTTCTTTAAATGGGTAGACGCAAGTCCTCCCCTATTATTACAGCCGGACAAATAAATTCATATTTTTGAGAAACTCATTCTTTTCCCATCGTTCATCTTGTTCCCCTTCGTTCCACGCTTTTTTCACAAGAGAGTCAGGGAGCTCGAATATCGGCTTACTCAAGTCGCCCCATCCTTCCGGCACGATAATCGTTCACAGCCTGCACGAGTTCTTCATCAGTGTTCATGACAAAAGGGCCCATGCGGGCAACCGGTTCCAGAATGGGTTCTCCACTTAGCACCAACACCCTTGCCTCCTCCGTGGCCTCAAGATCCACCTGCGTCCCCTGCGGGTCACAAAGGGCCATTTCGGCCTCCCCGACTTTGTCCGATCCATTCACGACCAACTTCCCACTAAGGACGAACAGGCCGGTATTATATCCAACCGGAAGACGTAACTCAGCCCGGTGTCCGGCGAGCAAACTCAGATCATACAGGTGCACGGGCGTGAACGTCCTGGCCGGCCCTTTGAGCCCCTCATATTCCCCGGCGATCACACGGATCACACCGCCTGGTCCACCCAGATTGGAGTGCGGAATGTCCTCATTGAGCACGGTCTGGTAGCGGGGTGCGCCCATCTTTAATGACTTGGGCAGATTGACCCAGAGTTGAATCATTTGGAGCGTGCCGCCCTCCCTGGCCCAGGCTTGTTCATGAAGCTCTTCATGCACCACTCCAGAAGCCGCCGTCATCCATTGCACATCACCCGGTCCGATGGTTCCTCCGTTTCCGGCCGAATCCCGATGCGCGACTTTTCCCTGATAGACGATGGTCACGGTCTCAAACCCACGATGAGGATGCTCCCCGACCCCCCGCCGTTGATTCGTCGGAGGGAACGATGCCGGACCTGCATAATCCAGGAGCAGAAAGGGACTGATTTCTTCGGTCAGATTTTGGCTTGGAAAAATATTCCGTGCCGGAAACCCGTCCCCTACCATGTGAGTGGACCCCGGTTTGTAGATTCCTGAAATCGATTTCATCTGCGTCATGGCATCCTCCTTTCCGCAATACTGTTTTCTCGGATCATATGGAATTTATGGTTGTGGCCTTCCAGCTTTACGTTGTGTATCAGAATTCCATCTTATGGTTTGCCAGAAAAAATGCCTGGCAAGGTGAACGCATCGCACTTGTGTACCCCGCTTTCGTGTCAATGTGATGTTCTGTGTTGCCGGGTTTCGCCCCGGCAGGCGAGGCCCTTTTGTTCCGGCAAAAGGGCCCAAAACCATTAACGCCCCGTCTGACCTCATTAAAGCGGGGGACGCCAGACTGAGGAGGGCGGACCAACTCGCTCCGCTCAAACAAGGCCCGCCAGCTGATGAGAGCGTCCCCCCGGTGGGCCAGACGGGAGGCGTCGGACCATTGGAAAAACCTTCTAGGGACTTCCATGAACGAGGAGCCATATATTCGGGATGATCCGTTTTCTCAGAATATTATTTTCCAGATCGAATGATTTCCTCAACGTAGGCCCGGGTCAGACAACCGGAAGAGAGAAAACTCGCGCCCTGCTGAAAGACCCGTCTCAAAAATGCTTTTCCTTCCTGATCCAAATACGTCACCGCCCGCAGATCCAGTCGACGTGATCGACCCGGATTCTCAGCGCATGTCACCTGCCAACACCGTTCGGCTTCAATAACGGTAGGTCCGGCAAGCCGGCCTTCCAACTGCAGGGTGATCGTTGTGTCTTCTACGTGAGCGGTAACTCGGAGCATGACCTCATTCCTTATCAAAACCGTTGAGAACAGGAAGCCTGACTCCCGTGGGCCACCACAGTCCTTCGGGGCGGAACAACCTGTGGTGACCAATGTGAAAGAATACGGATTGTGCTATTCGTCTAACTCGCTAATGTCCGTTTCAAATTTTGCCACCCAAAAAGGGAATAATAAGCCTTCCTCTTCCGTGACACGGCTCGTATCATCCGTGATAAAAATCTTCCCGAATGATTTTTCCATCCTTCCAGGTTTGCACGGCCACCTGCTGCATCTTCACCCGATTTCCGCCTTTAAAGGTCAGGTCAAACGTCCATTCCACCGCAGCATGATCCCCGTCAACGATGACCCGTCCAGTCTTTGCCCCATGAAATTCCTGAACATTATCTAAAAACTTTTGCTCATATTCTCGATTAGCCGCTTTTCCGACTCGCTCGTCTTTTAGGTTTTCGCTCATCACGACGTTGTCGGCGTAATACTTATCAAAAGTTTCCAAAAGCTTCCCGCCCAAAACCCCATCGATCACGGCTTGAACCTGTTGTTGAATACTCATAAGAACTTCTCCTTTCAATGAATAAAATTTTACCCTTCACACCGCGAATTGAAACATCAACCAATTCATCCAACATCATTCCTATGATGACCCGATAGGAATGAGTGCCCCATTCAGGGCCTCAGCCTCATCAGAGGCGAGAAACACAAGAAGCGCGGCAATGGCTTCGGGCTTCACCCATTCGTTGGGATCGGCGTCAGGCATGCTTTGTCGATTAGCCGGCGTATCAATAGTGGATGGCAACACCCCATTCACTTTCACCCCCGAACCAGCTAACTCCAGAGCCAGCACCCTGATCAGCACAACAAGACCGGACTTAGAAACAATATAGGCCCCGGCTCCAGGAAATGGATCAACAGCGGCCTGAGCGGCCATATGAATGATCCGGCCGGAACCTTGCTTTGATATCAGGCGAGTCGCCTCCCTCGACAGCAAAAAGGCCGACGCCAAATTAAGGGATACCATTTTGGTCCATACCGATACTTCCGTCTCCGAAAGGCGACCCATGGCAAACCCTCCAACCAGATTAATCAAACAATCCATGCGTGTAGCTTTTTGCACGGTCTCCTTCATCAGCCGCTGAACCTCAGCCTCATCGGTGACATCCGCTGAAATGCCCAGCCGCCCTTCCGGAAGCTTCTCGGGAAGTTCCCGACCCACCACCACTACCTTGGCACCCGCTTGGGAGAACTTCTCGGTCACCGTCTGTCCTAATCCACCCAAGGCCCCTGTGATCATGACAACTTTTCCATTCAGGGATATCATCATTCGGCTCCTTCGTTGTCTCTCTGCCTTTTTCTCTTCCCACGATTCTCCGCCTCAGAAGATGGGCCCGATCTCTCACCACCCGGCAAGAGTTCGAGCCACATCATACTAACACCCGAATACTAACACCCGACTCGTTACTCGTGAGTTTTCCCTTTGGCATTGATGCTTTTTTCGTCATGCGAAGCACGATGAAGGTCGATCACCGTGCCGCCTTCATTCACTTCAACCGTGACCAAGGCGCCCTCCTCAATGGGCTTGGTTTTGATTTCCAGCCGACCAAGCGGAAACACCTTTTCTCCATCAGATGTCTGCAATTTAATCTCTTTATTCATTTTCCCCATGTACACCAACTTCCCCGTATAGAATTGATGTGTGCCTTCTTCGCCTTTGGGATGCGCCTCGATGACCGCGTTGTTCTCATCCAGCACCAAGGTCACTTCATCTCCCACCTTGGGGACCGCATGGCCATGCCGATGAGAAGCATTTTCGGTCAAAGAATAGTCTCCCGTGGGCGTTTTGACGGTGAGAATACCGCCTTTCTCCGTTGTCACGACTCCGGTGACCTGCTTGTGTCCATGGCTGACGCCTTTAGAGTCCGCGTGCCCGATACCGGACATGAGAAGAAACATACCCATCACTGCTGATAACACAATTACCTGGAAATTCATTGTACGGTTCATCACTTCCTCCTTTATGGTTATTGAATGATTACTGCCCCAATCCTGACGGGCTTTGCGACTTATTCTTTCTTGGTTCTGTATCATCGTGTGATTCCTTTTTTTTTTAAGATTTATGACTAGAACACTTCTATCACTCAAGCTGCCGCAGTCCGACGAGTCCCATCCACGTGGGTTGATTCCTGCCGTGCAAGCCACCTTCCAATGACCTGATCGACCGACCACTTCCCGCCGCCTGTCACCATTAACGAAAGGCCCATGCCAATGACGAGCAGGTGATACTCGAACCCTTCGCCGGCCTGTTGGCCAAACCAGTTCATAAAAAACCCGTTGGACCAGTGCACCGTCGCGATGGCCCCCAGCATAATGATTCCCAAACTGGCCGCGGTGAACCGCGTCATGAATCCGGCGGCCAGTGCAAGCGCGCCAACCGATTCTCCCATGATGACCAGAAAGGCAATCACCCAGGGCAGACCCATCTGTTGCGTAAAGAATCCCATGGTGCCCTCAAACCCGTTTCCTCCATACCATCCCAATAACTTCTGAGCCCCATGAGGAAAAATGACCAGCGCCAACATCACTCGCAAAATCACCGGCGCCCACCGATCTTCTGTTTGAAAAAATGCTTTCATGGCTGACTCTCCTTTGTGAATGAATACATCTGATTGTTTTGTTCTTGTGTGTTCTCACCAAAGCTTTGTTGAACTCTTACCCTTTACATATGGCAAGAGCCGTTCCAGCTTGCCTGATGGAAAAATACTCACATAACTCCTTGATTGATTGAGCTTTTCAAGGAAGGCTCTGGTGACTCAGCGGATGTGTGTCGAATCAAAAAATGACGATATATCGACTCGTGACGAGGGAACGTCAAAAGGGCAAGGACAAAGTGGCGAAGGTTTTCTATTCAAAAATTGGATTCGTACAGTACTTTTGGTTTTCTCATGAAGAAGTTCACATGGCGGGCTGAGCACCCCCGAGGTTGATGACACAAATTTCGCCGGGCATTTATTCGGCCATCTTTCAATTATCGAGAGTGGTCAGTTCTTTATCAGGATGTCGTCAACCGCCGCCGGCGCAAACACGCTGCCACGCCGTTGCAGATGTTCTTCAACGATGTGCGTGAGAAGACGATCGCTCCGCCGAAGGTTGCGCCCCTGGGCGAATGTCGTATAGCGGTGAATGCCGGCCAGCATGCCGCTGTGCGTCGCCACCCGATAGAGAGCGTCCGGTGCGAGAGGCTTTCCGTTAACCGTCACATCCGTAATCCGGCTCTCTGAGGGACGCTGGTAATCCACCGTCCACCCCATCCCCGATGTTTGGATTAAGCCACCGACCATGGCTAATGGGTCAGCGGGTTTCTGGTTCGTCGCGCTTTCTTCGAGAATTTTGCGGATCTGCGCACCGCTCAGCTCTAAGGTCACCAGTTTTGATGGGTGCGGCAGCAGGGTATAGAGGGTTTCGCGGGTGATCGGCCCCGCACGGAGCGTTACCCCGTATCCGACACCCGGCAGCAACGCCACATCGGCGCCGGTCTCCTGACGCAGGATCTCGCCCACCAGTTGGTCGAACGGACTGGCTGTCTTGTACTGCCGGCCAATATCCTCCCCAGCCGTGCCCACAACCGCTTCAAGTTGTTGACGATGCGGTTCGCGCAGCTTATCGATCATCGCCGACACATCCGGAGCGGGCTGACATTGATCATTCCACAGCACGTGCAGGGTTTGTTCGACATCGGCAACCCGTTTGTCATTCATCCGGACCCGTAATTCATCGACCAGCACCCCATTCGAAAATGCCTCCACCAACCAGGTGTCGCGAATTTTTTCCGGCGGTTCGGTCCAATTGTGCGAATGGCCACTGAGAATAATGTCGATACCTTTGACCTCTCGCGCCAGTTTCCTGTCAACGGCCATTCCCTGGTGTGACACCACCACCACGACATCACTCTGTTCCCGCAATTCGGGCAGATACCGGCGAGTTGCATCAATGCCATTGGAAAAAGACAGCGACGTAATATTTTCGGGGTTGGTGGTATGGCCGGTATTGTGGTAGCCGAGCGCCAGAAAGCCGACTTTGACGCCCCCAAGGGTCACCACCCGCCAGGGTTGTCCGAATACCGGCTCACCGGTCTCGCGTAAGGTGACATTGGCCGCCAGCATGGGGAAATCGGCCAGAGCAGCCTGTTCTCGTGTTCGGTCCCACCCGTAGTCAAAATCATGGTTGCCGAGTGCGAGGAAATCGTAACCCAACACATTCATCAGCCGGATCACCGCCTCACCCTTGGTGAGATTCCCAAGCAGATCGTCAGAAAATGTATCGCCGGCGTGAACCGCAAATACATTCTCATCACCGCGAGCTTCACGAAGTTGACGAAGTAAGGTGGCCTGACAAGCAAAACCACCCGCCCGCCCGGTTCGTGTAAGGCCAGCTCCCCCTTCGCCGGAACCACCGGTTTGCGCGGTCACATTGTCGGACGTTACTTCAATGGGATAATAGCGACCGTGAAAATCGTTCGTATGGACGAGGATAAATTCGTTCGAAAAGGCCACACCCTCATTGAAGCCAGGAATGACCATTGCCAAGATTGTTACGAGAAATAACAGACTCCGCCGCTGTACACCGATGAGGATGTGTCCGCTGTTGCCATGACGGTCTTCCGTGAAGGGAGGTACGATTCCGGAGTTCATTTCTTGAATGAAATGTATGCGTAATTGTCCATTTGCAAATTGATGTTCACGGTTGCGGCAGACACCGCAATCTTTACATCCGGAGCGATGTCGCTCGCGGCATACCCGTGGTGGGCCGCGGCTTGTCCGCACACGTAAATATCAACCCCTGCTTTTTTTAACTCTCGAATTAATGCCAGATCCGGATTCTGCGTCTTCCCCAGATCTTTCACGTAAGAATTGGCATGTTTGGCATAGGCTTCGTGCGTCAGAGCCGCCTTGGTGGCTGCCCCGTGCAGGATGACAGCCATTTTGAAACCATGGTCGATCCCTGCCGACGCTTGGGTATATTGATTGAGGATCAATGCCGCCCGGTCGAATCCTTTGAGCACACCACCTGATTTTTCATCGGAGGTAATGTCAATGATCACTTTTGAGTTCTTCTGTGGAGGAAGCGCGGCGTCGGGTAATACCACGATTCCGCCGTGGTCTTTAATGACAGGATGTTTATATTCGGGATTTCCGATCGGATCGGCAAAAACGGGGGTGGCCATTCCCAATGCCAGAATGCTCAGGAGAATAATTTTCATAGAATAATTCCTTTGTGAATGAGGTGTTTGTATTCATCGTGGAATGTTCGCCTTTGACAATCCCACCATACCACTTCATGCCGTTGTCAAAACTATTTAAAACCCTTGAGTGATGGGCGAAAGTCGGACTAAAGGAGATGACATGCGGCAGGTTCAAACCAAAAACCTGCTGCACACGAAATGAGGGAATGGGTCAGATGGTCGAAACCCGATTGACGAAATTTCGAATTGTAACTGAGAAAAAAACAAATAATAAGAAGCGCTGGGTTGCGAAAAAGGCAGGTCTTATCGAACCGGCAAGGCGTGAATGTGTAGAACGGCCATGCCGGATTATGGCACCAACAGCATCATCATGACCCCAAAAAACATTTCTTGTCATGATCATCCTCGGAGTAAAATCTGGCCTCGATGGTATTTCCCTCAGGATCGGGAAAATAAATAGAGGTTCCTGTTCCCCGCGCCCCCCACCGTTGAACAGGCCCTTCGCTGATAGCAATCCTGTGGTCACGAAGTCGACCATGTAAGTCCTCCCAATCTTTTTTATTGAGTGAAAGGCAAAAGTGGTTCAGATTGCTGAAACCTTTTTCTGTCGAAGTGTTTTGCTCCCACAACTTCTTGGGAAATAAATCGATCACGGTATCCTGATTAATGCGAACGGAAGGAAACGGTGCGTGTCCGGCACGATAGTCTTCGAGGCGCTCTGCCGGTAGCATCAGAATTCTTGTGTAGAAATCAATTATGGTTTCATCATCTTCGATGTTCAAAACAATGTGATCCAGAAATCCTTGCATAGACATTCTCCACAGTTGGCTACACACCATTAGGTCGGGCGGGAAATTCCGAGCTTTTTCATTTTTGAAATCAATGTGGTGCGTTTCATCCCCAGCCGTGCCGCGGTGCCTGAAGGGCCGCCGATCACCCATTTGGTGTCCTGCAGAGCACGGAGGATGTGATCCCGTTCGGCTCCTTCTAATGTTGTTATGGGCTGAGTCGACCGCTGAAGGCTGGCTTTGAGGTCCAATAATGGGACAGCCAATTCGGAACCCTGGGACAGAATCACCGCACGCTCAATCAGGTTTTCCAGTTCGCGAATATTCCCCGGCCAGGGATAGCCTGCCAGACGTTCCATCGCCTTCGCGGGAATGCTCTCAATGGGCTTTTTCATTTTGGTGGCATACCGCTGGGCAAAATACCGAACGAGAATCGGGATATCCTCCTGCCGTTCGCGAAGGGGGGGAACCGTGATGGGAAAGACATTCAACCGGTAATACAAGTCACTGCGAAACTCTCCGGCTTCCACCATCTGCATTAAATCGCGGTTGGTGGCGGCAACCAGTCGAACATCGACACGGATGGTGCGCGTCCCGCCCAATCGTTCAAACTCCTGTTCCTGAAGCACCCGAAGCATCTTGGACTGCAACTCTAATGGCACTTCCCCAATTTCGTCCAAAAAAATGGTTCCGCGATGCGCAAGTTCAAAGCGACCGACTTTTTGAGAAATGGCTCCTGTAAAGGCACCCTTCTCGTGACCGAACAGTTCGCTTTCCAACAGACCCGTAGGAATGGCCGCACAGTTAATTTTCACAAAGGCCTGGTCTTTTCGCGTGCTGAGTTGGTGGAGAGCTCGGGCAATGAGTTCCTTGCCTGTGCCCGTCTCACCCAATATCAGCACGGTCGAATCGGTCGGAGCCACAATACCCAGTTGTTGGAGGACATGCTTGATTCCACGACTCTCCCCGACAATGTCCTCGAAGTTCGCTTCTGTCCGAATTTCATCCCGGAGATAGATATTTTCCTTTTCCAACTTTTCTTTTAATTCGGTAATTTCCCGATAGACAAGGGCATTATCCAAGGCAATCGCCACTTGCCCGGCGACCTGCGTCAGCAGATCGGCATCCGCCGTGGAAAAGGCTGAAGGACGGGTGCTGCCGACATTCAACGTCCCCAAGACCCGATCGGGCAGCATGAGTGGCACACAGCATCCGAATTTCACACCCTCCGCGATCAACTGTCGGGCGGTGACGGAATGAAATTGCTGCAGATCGGCTTCATCCCAACACACCGTTTTTCGTGATCGAAATGCTTCTCCGGCCGGCGTGTCATCAAGCGCAATGGAATGGCTTCCCCCCAACAAGCCTTTCCCTAACGGGAAATTCAGCACCTGTCGATGGAAGTTCTCCCCATCCGGGTTATAGAAATATAAACTGGTGGCTTCATGCGGAATCACCCGTCGCAAGGACGTGACCATCGTCGAAAACAAATCCCCAAGTTCCAGCTTCGACACGATGGCATTGTTCACCTCCAACAAAACCTGCAGACGATCCCGCTCGCGGTACAGTTCCTCTTGATGCAGGACATTGTCCACCGCAACCGCCACTTGCCTGGCGACCTGCAGCAGAAACGTCAATTCCGACTCCTGGTAGGTGTCCTTTTCAACACTGGCGAAGTCGAGTGATCCCAGACGGCGTACGGCTGTGGTCAGCGGGACGGTACATAACGACTGCACGCCGTCTTCAAGCATTAAGGGAAGCACCATTGGAAACCGGGAATCCTGAGTCA
Source organism: Candidatus Nitrospira allomarina (assembly GCF_032050975.1). Taxonomy (NCBI): domain Bacteria; kingdom Pseudomonadati; phylum Nitrospirota; class Nitrospiria; order Nitrospirales; family Nitrospiraceae; genus Nitrospira; species Candidatus Nitrospira allomarina. The sequence goes on from NZ_CP116967.1 coordinate 4,332,121, forward strand.
GGTCGGAAATAATCAATGGCTGCTGCGCCTGCCACACCCAGCCACTCGGATGGGCATCCAAAGCCCACTCTTTCCCGCCCTGAATATCCGCAGGAATATTGGCCTGAATAATATAATCCTGGATAGTGTTTCGCTCTGGCCGATGGAGAGCCAGCCCGATGAAATTAAGGGGAACGATACCAGGCAGGCGATGAGCCAGGTCCTGTATCAGGTTGGTGAGATCGCGGTGAACCGCGATCGCCTCGGAGACCTCGAGCAGGGCTTGATAGCGCGACGACTGATCTCCCAAAACCGACTGCGTGCGTTTATCCATAGGGATACAGTATCGCCGATTCCCCCTGACAAAACAAAGCGATCTTCCCCTTTGTGCCTCGGGTCGTCAACCTTTAGAAGGCGAGGAAAATGTGATCCCGATATCCTGGACCTCCCGGTAGGGAAGGAGCCAGACCAAGGATTCATCATGCAGATCTCCGACCTGGATCCGATTGCCCCAGGGATCCCGGAAATCACATCGAAAATCCGGATGGACCTCCAGTCCGTATTTTTTAGTGATTTTTTCGCGAACTTCCTTCACCTGGGCGTCATCCCGGACCATAATGCCGAAATGTTTGGTGCGATCCGGTTGAAGGGTTTTCACTTCGAAGATTGCCAAAAACTGATGCTCTCCCATTTTGCACCAGGCAGCCCCCTCACCGCCTCGTAGCATCTCAGGATTGAAGACATCCGCATAAAACTCGACGGCTTTCTGCGCATCGTCAACTTCAATCACTATATGATTCACTCCATAGACTTGAACCGGCATTTGGGTTTCTCCTTCCATTATTGAATGGCAAAATTTTAGAAAGATTCAAGAGCCCCATTACTTTTTTGTAATGATGACCCGTTCATTGGATGCCGGAATATCCTGCATGTGGCTTTCGCCAAAACCGGCATGGCGGAACATACGGTCATATTCACTGAAGACATAGGCATCCCCGGCGGGAGTGGTGGCCAACATCATCAAGCAGAACTCCGCCATCGGCCCCGGAGAAATGCGATCTTCATTAGGAATAAATTCCACCGTAATGACAAATCCCCCGGCCTTGAGCGAGCCATAAACCTTTTTCAAAAAAGTGTCACAAGTCGCGACATCGAAGTGATGTAGAAAATTCGTGAGAAGGATCACGTCATAATCTTTCTCAAATTCCACATCAAAAGCACTCCCCGGCAATTCACGGAAACGCTTGGCAATCCCGGCTGCTTGAGCATTCTCTCTGGCGACCGTCAATACATTGGGCCAGTCCTGAGCGGTTATGTCGGCCTCTGATAATTTGCGACCGATTTCGATGCCGAACACTCCATGACCGGCTGCCACATCCAGGACCTTGCGGGTATCGGGCGCATTCTCCTTTACCCAGGAAGCAATCCACTCCGCCGGACCTTTCATCAATGGCACCATGGAACGGGCAAAGGTCACCCAATCCGGATGTTCCGGCGCCAAAGTTCCTTTTTCCCCGACCACCGTTCCCCCTTTGCGTACCGCAGCAGTGAGCTGTTTGAATCCTTCCACGAGAGGAGATGACAACATAAAATTCAGAGTCGGCCCTAAAAAGGCAGGCGACGTCTTCGTTAAAAATAATTCGGAATCAGAAGTCAACTGATACTCTTCCCCCTGTTTGGTCAGAAAACCTCCCACTGTCAGATAATCTCCCAACATTCTCAGCCCTCGTTCAGAACCTCCACATCGGTGAGCCAAGGCTTTTGGGGTGCGATGGCCTTCCGCGATGGCCGAAAACAGTTCCAGTTCGAGGGCGGATTTTAGGGCTGCCGTTCGCATATGCCCATTGACGGTTTGAAAAAATAATTGAGGTGAAGGGCCTTCAGTGGGTTTCGTTGTTGCCATAATATGCTCCTATGTAAGACAGCTCGAAGAATAAACCGATGCCGAGGCCTGCGCCCCTTCGGATGAACTATGCAAAAAGGTTACAACATCAGGGGTTTGATCGGCGCCAGCACCAATTCCGGGTTGCGCTTCCAATCCACCTCCGGCGCATCAACATAGAGTTCCACTTCGTTTCCATCGGGGTCCTGAAGATAGAGACTTTGGCTGACAGTGTGGTCACTCATCCCCCCAACCGGGATTCCGGCCCGATCGAGATCCTGCTTAGCAGCACGAAGGTCATCAAGACTCTCCCCAACTTTAATACCAATGTGATAGAGGCCCCGCCTCGATCCCGATGGTGGTCCCGGCACATCGCCGACTTGAATTAGCAGCAGTTCATGATGAGTCCGGCCGGAAGAAAGCGCCGCCGCTTTTCCTCCGAAAATCTTTCCAACTTCCTGGAACCCCACCACATCACGATAGAATATCAAAGACTGTTCGAGATCTTTGACGTAAAACACTACATGTCCTAAATATTGGGCCTTCATCCCTACATTCCCTCCCTTCTCTCCTAAAATACTCTTCACAAGATTTCTGTTTTCCCCTCATGCACGGTCTTCGCAAAAAACATTCCTTACCTTGCCCTTCCTTCAACAACTGACTTCCTTTGTTTTCTTTATGAAAACCATCCGGTTTTGTGTGAAAGAGGATAATCGGTGACCATAGCAGTGCCGGTATATCGCCACCTGACGAATAGTCAACATGCGTAATATTCTCATGTTCATTTTAAAACCGCACCACAAGTGCTCTAAACCCGCCAACTTCCAGCGTGACTAACACAATTTGTATGTATTCAGTCCCCCCCGTATCCTCTATCGTAAAATGATACCTAAAACACATTAAAATTTTTACGGAGGAGTTTCTTATGGCTACAGTCCCAACACAAGACCCGAGAGAATATCGCCCCGCGGCGATAAGACGGATCTCATGGGCCGCAATATTTGCGGGAATCATTATCGTTCTGGTGGTTCAACTCACACTGAGCCTTTTTGGTATCGGAATTGGCGCAAGCACCATTGACCCCTTGAACGGAGAGACACCGTCGGCATCATCCTTTAGTCTCGGGGCGGCCATCTGGTGGGTAGTTGTCAGCATAATTGCTCTCTTCGCCGGAGGCTGGGTGGCGGGGCGCCTTGCAGGCATGCCGCAAGAAACCGATGGATTGCTTCACGGGTTTATTACCTGGGGGGCGGCAACTCTCGTGGCCATATACTTTCTCACCAGTGCGGCAGGTAGTATTCTCACCGGCAGTTTTGGAGTCATGGGCGATGCTTTTGCCGCCACAGGGCAAGGCATAGCGGCAGTGGCTCCTAATATCACCGGTCTCGCCACGAAGCACCTCGAAGATGCTGACATGACGTGGAAGGACATACAAGAACAAGCACAGCTACTCCTTCGCCAAACGGGAAAAGAGAAGTTGCAACCTCAGGCCCTTGAGAACAAGGCAAAAAATTCTTCTGAGAATTTAAAAGTATCGGTTCAAACAACAGCAGCCAACCCGAACCAAACTGATGAGGAGTTGATATCCCAACTTGAACGGATGATCAGAGAGGGAAAGAACGCCGCTTCGGAAATCGACAAGGATGCCCTTACCAACGTGTTGGTCGCGCGAACGAATATGAGTCGGCAGGAAGCAGAGCAGACGGTAGATGGTTGGGTGAGAACCTACGAGACCGCCACAACCAAGTACAATGAGCTCAAAGGGCAAGCTAAGGAACAAGCTCTTGAGGCCGCCAATGCCACAGCTAAAGCCGTGTCCCAAGCTTCCATTTGGACATTTATTGCGCTGGTTTTTGGAGCGTCCGCAGCAGGAATTGGTGGAATGATAGGTGCACCAAAGGATCTCGTGGAACCAGGACTTACTACACGATTATAAGAAAAATCAAAGCCATCCTTAGCCATACCGTTGAATGGCGATGAATTTTGTAAGTAAAGTCAAAAGGGATGAGGACCTCATAGAAAAGGTTCACGGTTTCGGACCTGATGAAATAGAACGAATTAAGTCTCTTGTTTTTTAGGACAAGAGAAATTCTACAGACGAATTCTGAAGTTCCTACGGTAAAGTGAGGAAGGATGAGCAACAAGATGCCGGAGGATATCTGTCCTCCGGCTGACCATATAAGCTTTTCCGTGTTTAGATTACAATTGCCGATAATCATATTTAACGGATGTGATGGAGAGAGGAGTTATTTTCTCAAGAGTATTCTTGATCGATAATACCTTTCTCTTAGGATCTGACAGGTAATCCTGTCTTATTTTTTGCAGGTTGGACAGCACCGATTCTCTTCAACCTTCCCTGCTCCATGCGGCATCCACATGACCCCGTGAAGCTCCACCAACTTCAATATCCCCTTAGCCAAATGCGGACTGGCTTAGGTAAAGCTATCGCAGGCAATTTCCTGTGTTTCTTGGGGCATTGAGCGCGCTTTTTTCAATTGCCTGGTGGCACGGTTCTCGTGTGTGGGTGGACCGGAGGCCGTTTATCTGTTTTCCACAGTTGCGGTTAGGAAAGAGCTGGTGATGATCGTCTACAGCGACCTATTGATCCCAAATAATACGACGCCCAGGCTGAACTGGATAATTTTCCGCTTGCAATGGGAAATTCGTCTGTTCCTACAGAGTTTGATGCGGCGTAACCTGATCAGCGAACTTTTCGGGGAAGGGAGAAAGAGGGCCTTCAGAACAATGGTTCAAACGAATTCCGGGGCCTCCCCGACCAGAATCAGCTAAACACGTTTTTTGAGCATGCAGCCCTCTTTTGATATAGTGCCTGTCGATTTTTTAGCGGCTGCCGTGACTCCCCAGACCGCAAATGCGCAGGTGTTCATCGACGGCGAATGCTTTTTTATTGACCAGCGCTCCAGCTATGGAATTGAACGGAGAGACCAGGGCATTGGGCTTCAACGGCAGCCCAGCCCTTAATGACAATAATCTTTTGGTCGAATCGGCCATCAGATAACAACATAACTAGGCTGGACTATGTGGATCGCTCGCCGACCTGCCTGCCACGAATCGTACGTCTGTCCAATACACTGCGGCCGGGACTTCAGCCGTGCGTAACCATCATCTGCGTCACGAGCCATGAGTAATCCCGGGACAAAACAGGCTGATGGCGAGTGGCTTACCGGCGGCGGGGAGATGGGTAAGCTCGTCCGCACGAAGGATTGGTCCAAAACCCCGCTAGGTCCAATCGATTCCTGGCCCCAAAGTCTGCGCACGACTGTCAGCCTTGCGCTCGCGTCAAACTTTCCTATCAGTATTGCCTGGGGATCGCAACGCACCCAGATCTACAACGACGGCTATTGGCCGATTTGCGGTGATAAACACCCCCATTCGATGGGCCAGGATTTTAAAGAATGCTGGTATTCGGCATGGCCGGCGATTGGCGAAGCGTTTGAAAGCGCCGCCAACGGCAAAACAGCCTTCCTGGTTAACCAGCGCATGTTTCTTGATCGCCTTGGCTTCCTCGAAGAAACCTTTTTTACCTTCTCCTTCAGTCCGATCCGCGATGAGTCCGGCAGCATTGGCGGCCTCTTTCATCCGGTCACGGAACTCACACAGCACACACTGTCCGAACGACGGCTCCAAGTTCTGCGCGAACTGGCCGAACGGAGCGGGGAAACGACTTCAATCGACGAGGCCCTGAGCGTGATCGGCGACTCAATCGCAGCCGCCGAACTCGATGTCCCCTTTGCGATCCTCTACCGGTTGGAGGAAGACGGCAAAGGAGCCCGGTTGGCTGATTGCACGGGCGTCGAAGCCGGTTTACCCGTCACTCCGCCAGTCATCAGTTTCGATTCATCTGAAAAAATGGTCTGGCCACTCCAGAACGGACTGGAAACTCAAAGCATGGTTGTGAACGGATTAAGGCAGTTGTTTGGAGATGCACCATGCGGGCCGTATGAAGAATGTCCTGACACAGCCGTCGTGCTCCGCATCAACCTGTCAGGCTTGGCCCAGCCCTTTGGTTTTCTTATTGCCGGGGTCAGTTCGCGACGCCCTCTCGATGCGCCCTACTGCACATTTTTCGACCTTCTGGCCGAGGCCGTGGCTAACGCCTTGAACAAGGCACGTTCGTATGAGGAGGAACGTAAACGCGCGGAAGCGTTGGCGGAACTCGACCGCGCCAAGACCGCATTCTTCTCCAACGTCAGCCATGAATTTCGCACGCCCCTGACGTTGATGCTGGGCCCGCTGGAAGATGCTCTGGGGAATGTGCATGGCGTTCTACCCGCGGAAGCCGCCAACGCGGTCAGCATTGCCCACCGGAACAGCCTCCGGCTGCTGAAATTGGTCAACACCCTGCTGGACTTTTCACGCATCGAGGCGGGACGCATCCAGGCCAATTATGAACCGACCGATCTTGCGGCACTGACGGCGGATCTTGCCAGCGTCTTCCGCTCAGCCGTTGAGCGTGCCGGCCTGCGGTTGATCGTGAATTGTCCTCCTCTTCCTGAACCGATTTTCGTCGATCATGATATGTGGGAAAAAATCGTGCTGAACCTGCTGAGCAATGCCTTCAAATTCACCTTCGAGGGCGAGATCGAGGTGAGTCTGAAAATGGGCCATGAGTGCAAGGGAAACACTCGCAGGGGGGAGGAAGACGTACAGTCATCAGCGGATCAGGATTCGGCAGAGCTTGATCCAGACCGTTATGTGATATTGGAAGTCTGCGACACGGGCACAGGCATTCCCCCCGAGGAATTGCCCCGTATCTTTGACCGGTTTCACCGCATCCATGGTTCCCGTGGCCGCTCACACGAAGGCTCAGGCATTGGCTTGGCATTAGTGCAGGAACTAGTCAAGCTGCACGGCGGCGGCGTGCGCGTGGAAAGCCACATCGGCCGCGGCAGTCATTTTTCAATTTCTATCCCGCGGGGAAAGGCCCACCTGCCCGCCGACCGCATCGAGGCGGCGCGCGCGCTGACGTCTACCGCTGTGCGGGGTGAGGCCTATGTCGAAGAGGCCTTACGGTGGCTACCGGGACATATCCCCGCAAGTGAACCCGGTGAAACCGTCAGTTCACCAGCCATGAGCCAACGCGCAGTTCCATCCAGCACATGTGCGCCTGTTGCGCTATACGGCGTTCAAACAGGTGGGCGTATTCTTGTAGCAGATGACAATGCAGACATGCGGGAGTACGTCAGTCGCCTGCTCAATCAGGCCGGGTTTGACATCGAAGCGGTCATCAATGGAGAAGAGGCATTGGCAATCGCCAAAAAACAACCACCGGATTTGGTGCTCACCGATATTATGATGCCTGGATTGGATGGGTACGGTTTACTGAGGGGATTGCGTTCCCATGCGGCAACCGCCGATATTCCCATCATTCTCCTTTCAGCCCGCGCCGGGGAAGAAGCCCGTATCGAGGGAATGCAGGCAGGGGCGGACGACTATCTGATCAAGCCCTTCAGTGCCCGTGAATTGCTGGCGCGGGTCGAATCGCATGTCAAGCTGGCCCGCCTTCGACGCATGACGGAAGTAAAATTGCGCGAAAGCAAATCTCAACTGACGGCGATCATTGAGCAACTCCCGGTTGGGGTCGGTGTCATCAATACGGATGGACAGTTCATGATCAGAAACTCCCAAATGAGAAATATTTCCTCAGAAGTTCTCCTGTCCCCGGACCAAGGCACCCTTACGCGCTGGCGCAGGCTCCAGGTGCAAAAGCAGCCGGTGCCGATGGACCAGTGGCCGGGTGCCCGTGCATTGCGCGGGGAGACCATCGATCCCGGGATGGAATTCATCTACACCGACCAGCAGGGCATGGAGCACCATCACCTGGTGTCCGCCGTGCCGTTTCGGGATTTCACCGGAAATGTGGTCGGGGCTATTACGGTGGTGCAAGATATTACCGAAGGCAAACAGGCCGAACAGGCGTTACGCGAAAGTGAGGAGCGCTTCCGTGCCTTCACCAGCGCCACCTCCGATGTCATATATCGCATGAGTCCTGACTGGAAGGAACTGCGGCATTGTGAAGGCCGGGAATTTGTCGCTGACACATTAGAGCCGAGCCGCATGTGGCTTGAAAGATATATCCATCCCGACGATCAGGCATATGTACTGGACACGATCAACAGGGCCATCCGGACAAAAAGCTTCTTTGAACTCGAGCATCGGGTCATCCGCACCGATGGCACACTCGGCTGGACGTTTTCACGCGCCATTCCGATTCTCAATGCCCATGGAGAGATTATTGAATGGTTCGGCGCCGCAATTGATGTCACGGCTCGCAAACATGCCGAGCAGGCACTGCTGATAAGCGAGGAACGTTTCCGCACTCTAGCCGACAACATGAGTCAGCTCGCCTGGATGGCCGACGAAAAGGGTTCGATCTTCTGGTTCAATCAGCGATGGTTCGATTATACCGGGACCTCACTCACAGAGATGCAAGGGTGGGGATGGAAGAAAGTCCCCCACCCCGATCATGTGGAACGGGTTGTCGAGGGGCTCAAAAGGTCTTGGAATACCGGCGAGCCGTGGGAGGATACATTTCCATTGCGCGACAAAGATGGTCAATATCATTGGTTTCTTTCTCACGCCCTCCCCATTCGCGATGCGGCCGGGAACATTATCCGCTGGTTCGGCACCAACACCGACATTACGGATTTGCGCGATGTCCAGGATGCGCTACGCCAGAGCGAGGCGCGGCTGCAGAGATTTACCCATCAATTGGAACACTTGGTCGAGGAACGGACCAAGGACCTGATCCAGTCACAAGAACGCCTGCGCAGTCTGGCCACCGAACTCAATCTGGCCGAGCAGCGGGAGCGGAAACGTCTGGCGACAGAGCTGCACGATCATCTGCAGCAGCTCCTGGTATTGGGGAAATTAAAACTCGGGCAGGGAAAGCAAGCAAGACCGTCTTTATCCACCGCGGCGGAGGTGATGCAACAGGTCGACGACATCTTATCTGAGGCGTTGACGTATACCGGCACTCTGGTTGCCGACTTAAGCCCGCCGGTGTTGCGGGATCATGGATTGCCCGAAGGGTTGAAATGGTTGGCCGAGGACATGAAAAAACGCAATCTGACGGTTCATGTCCGCCTGCCGGAACCTCTGGATCTGGTACTGCCTGATGACCAGCGCATTCTGCTCTTTCAATCGGTTCGTGAACTCCTGATCAATGCATCGAAATATGCAGGCACCAGAGAGGTCACGGTACAGCTCGTTCAAGAGGAGACACGATTACAAATTATCGTGCAGGATAACGGGATTGGCTTTAATCCTGCGGCTATTGAGACCGCTGCGGCCGCCGATAATATTCCATCGACCAAATTCGGGCTTTTCAGTATCCGGGAACGGATGCTTTCTTTAGGAGGCAGTTTGCGTATTGAATCATCCCCGGGACATGGAACCACGGCCATACTGATGCTGCCGAAGTCGGACGCGAAAGAAAACCTCTCAGAGGTGAGAGAAGAAAAAGCCGCGCAAGGCGTCACGGTCAATGATCACCCGGTATTCCGCCCAAAATATCCCTCATCGGTGAGACCCCCTCTTCCATGTATCCGCGTGTTGCTGGTTGATGATCATGCGATGGTCCGTCAGGGCCTGCGCTCCGTATTGGAGGGGTATGAGGATGTGGAAGTGGTCGGCGAAGCTGCCAATGGGCTTGAAGCGTTACAAGCGGCCAATCGCCTAATCCCCCATGTGGTCGTCATGGACATCAACATGCCGGGGATGAACGGCATAGAAGCGACGAAACACCTCAAAATCGCTTACCCGGATTTGATCGTGATCGGCCTTTCCATGCATACCGGCGACGCCAATCAGGAGGCGATGAAGCAGGCGGGCGCCTTTCTATTGATTCCCAAAGAGGCGGCCGTTAACCAACTGTACGGCTCTATTCAGGAAGCCATGAGCAACAGTCAGTCGGCTCCTGAACGAGTCATGTGATCCAGTCCTGTAGAAAACCGCACATTCAACCTATTTCTCTTTTTGGTCTTGCCCGGACGCGCCGATAATTTCCAGTCCCGCCTGGGCACATGCAGCATCCAGATGACCGCCAGGGGCGCCGCCAACACCAATTCCGCCTACGACTTCTCCGCCAAATTTTATGGGAAGCCCACCGCCCAGAATAAGCATATTCTCGTTCATATCCCGTAACCCTTGAACTGCCGGCATTTTGGCAATCAACTCGCCCAATTCTGCCGTGGGCCTTTTCAGACTGGCCGAGGTGTAGGCTTTCTTGCGGCTGCTATCCACCGTATGCGGGCCGGCTCCATCTTCCCGTAATAACGCCCTCACCACCCCCGCCCGATCGACGACCGCCGCACTCACCTGATATCCGTCTTTTGTGCATTGCTCCACCGCCGCACTTGCAGCCTTCGTGGCCAGAGAGAGTGGCAGGACCGCCTCACGCGGCAGCTCGGCCGCCGACACGCCCGCGATGAACAGTCCGCTTAGACTGAGGGTAACCATTCCAGATAGATACCAACCTTTTCCCGATCTACATTGCAGATTGTTTTTGCCGATCATGAAACACTCCTTTGATAAACATGAGATCATTCATGTGCTGACCTGACGATTGTCTTGTTCAGGCTGCAACGTTGTCAATATATCTTACACCCCTACCGGGCTCCAGCCGATTCCAGCATATTCACGATTCGCGTGAAACCTTTGGTCCGGGCATGTTGCAGCGGGCTGATGCCATCCCCATCAGGCAGGTTCATATCGGCACCCGCCTTAATAAGCATTCGTACAATCTCCTGATGTCTGGATCCCCCGTCACTCAGGATTATGGCCTCCAACAGCGCGGTCCAACCCAATCGATTCACATGATTGATATCCACATCGGTTTGCAATAATTCCCTGACGACCTCAACATGTCCGCGTTCACAGGCCGGAATCAAGGCCGTTCCCCCGAACCGGTTGTAAATTGCAAAATCGGGTTTGGCCTCTAACACCAACTTTAAAATCTCAAGGTATCCTCTCGCTCCGGCTAAGAGCAATGGACTGTCCAGTTGACGATCCTGCGCATTCACATCCGCTCCAGCCTCAATCAACACCTTTGCGCTTTCAACATGATTCCGATCAACAGCCAGGAGTAACGCCGTCTGCCCTTTTTCATCTTGAGCATGAAGGCTTGCCCCGTTTTGCAACAATTGGCGGATCGTGGCTGCATCATTTCGTTCCGCTGCTTGAAGCAACGCTCCATCGCGCCCTCGGCTTAACTCTTCAGGCATGACAACGTCCGGTCCGCCAACCACTATCAGAAGAGCTGTCATCACGAGAAGTCCTATTGTTTTCATGCATTCCATCTGCGGTCAATCCTGACTTCCCGTAGCGTGTCCTGCTCCACCGACCGTCGAGTCAGCACAGGGGACGAGGTACGAGAAGGCCTGGGTTGGGCAAGAAAAAAAAGAGAAGGAGAATGGAGCATTTTCAGCACGGCACACTATCCGCTCACTGACGAATGGCAGCCAATGACTTCTGCCTTGAAACTTCTGAATACCGACACACCAATTATTGGCCGGCCTGCTTGTGATGTGTTGCTGGGGTTTTTAACGGAAGAAAAAGCTCCAAGGGTTTTTCCAACGCCCGTTTAAATGACTGGAGAAACCGTGCCCCTTGCGCACCATCAAGTGCTCGATGATCGCAGGAGAGCGTAACTTTCATTCGGCGGGATAATTTGATGGCCTGCCCTCGTGCCACGGGAACAATATTTACCGCGCCTATGGCCAAAGAAGCCGCTTGGGGCGGCATCAAGACCGCAATGAAATTGTCCACCTCATACATCCCAAGATTAGAGATTGAGAACGTGGCCCCGGCATATTCTTCGGGAGTGAGTTGTTGGCCTTTGGCCCGGACAAACAGATCACGAATCTCTTCAGCGACTTGCAGAATATTTTTCCCGGCGCAATCCCGTATCACAGGAGTAATGAGACCCTCCTCCAAGGCCACCGCGATCCCGATATCAATCGTGGCATGCCGCCGTAAGGTTTCGCCCATGAATGAAACATTGATTTCAGGATGCCGGGCCAAAGCCAGGGCAGCGGCACGAACGAACAAGACCGTTAAACTCAAGGGGGAGTGATTCACTTCCTCCATCTGCTTCCGAAGCCGCTCGGCCTGATCCATGGCCACTTCGGTGGTGAGATAAAAATGAGGGACAGGGGCCTTACTGGACGTGGTCACTCGCGCGATCGCCTTGCGCATTTGGCTCAAGGGAATATCCTTCGTTTCACGCTCAGGAATCCCGGGGGTGTCCATCTGTCCCTGAATATCGGCTTCAACGATCCGGCCTCCAGGGCCGCTGCCTTTGATTGTTGACAAATCAATCCCCTGTTCTTTCGCCAACGCCTTGGCTCGGGGCGACACTTTGATCTTTGCCTCCGGGCTCGTATCAGCCTTAGTTTCCCGGATTTCCTTTTTAGCACTGCTGGATTTTTCGCCCTTGGCCGGGATGGATGGTGCCGGCGAAGGAGAAGAAGGCGTTTCCTTTCGTGAAGAAGGAGCAGAATCTTTTTGAGGTTCTGGTGCTACAGCCTGGTCCTCAGGAGTCTCAGCCAGCGTGGCCTCAATGTCATCGTCCTCTTCTCCGATCACGGCAATGAGCTTCCCGGCTTTCACGGTTTCCCCTTCGGGCACTAACACTTTTTTCAGGACACCGGACCCAAAGGATTCCAGATCAAGGACGGCTTTGTCCGTTTCAATTTCTGCCAGAATGTCTCCCGAGTCGACCGCATCCCCTTCATGCTTTTTCCAAGCCACCACCACTCCTTCCTCCATCGTGTCCGTGAGCTTGGGCATGACGACGCGCGTAATCATAAGCCTCTCCTATTTATAACAGGGGAATCCTTCGAAAGAATTTGCCGTGCTGACTATCTGAGGAACAACCACTTCAAAAATATGTTCCATGTTATAGAATCTGTTTCACCGCCGATATGACCCGCGCCTGATCCGGAATGGCCAGATCTTCAAGCGGCCGGGCATACGGCATGGGGACTTCTTCACCGGCGACCCTGACAATAGGCCCATCTAACAAATCAAATCCTTTTGAGTAGATGGTCTCAGCAATCTGAGCGCCCAACCCGCAAAACTCCCATCCCTCTTCCACAATAACGACCCGCCCGGTTTTCTGGACAGATTCCAGAATGGTTTCAGTATCCAAGGGTTTTAATGACCTCAGGTCAATAACTTCGGCATTGATGCCTTCCTTTGATAAAGCTTCCGCGGCCTCAAGCGCCAGCAAGGCCATCTTTGAATAGGCCACAATGGTCACATCACTTCCTGTTCGGGTCACAGCGGCCTTGCCAATCGGCAGGGTGTAATCCTGCTCAGCCACCTCGCCTTTCGTGCCATAGAGAAGTTGCGCTTCGATAAAAATAACCGGGTTCTCATCACGAATGGCGCTTTTCAATAAACCTTTCGCATCGGAGGGCGTCGCCGGGGCGATCACTTTCAGTCCGGGAACATGGCAGAACCAGGCTTCAAGACTTTGCGAATGCTGGGCGGCCAATTGATGGGCCGCACTCCCCGGCCCGCGAATCACCATGGGAGCCGACAACTGGCCTCCGGACATATAGCGAATTTTCGCCGCATTATTGACAATCTGGTCAAGGGCAAGAATGCCGAAATTAAAAGTCATCAATTCCACAATGGGACGCAAGCCGGCCATCGCCGCGCCAATGGCTAACCCGGTGAATCCGGCTTCGGTAATCGGAGTATCTAATACCCGCTCAACCCCAAATTCCTCCACAAAGCCTTTGCTCACTTTAAAGGCCCCCTGGTAATACCCGACCTCTTCCCCAATTAAAAAGACGCGAGAATCCCGTTGCATTTCCTCACGCATCGCCTGATTCAAGGCTTCCCTATAGGAAATCAACATGGTTCGTCATCATTCAAGAATGGTTGATCATCGTGTTGCTTTGATGAAGGAGATACCAGCCCCATACTTCCAGCTTAGCCTTTGTCAGAGCACAATTTTCACTCGATTAAAACATCTTCATGCAGCGCACCGGCCTCAGGAAACGGGCTTTCATCGGCAAACTTCACAGATTCGGTCACCGTCTTAATCACGTCTTTATCCATCTGCTTAAAGTCGGCCTCCGTAGCCAGGCCCTCCTGAAGGATCCGGGTCTTGAGAAAAATCAATGGATCCTGCTTACGTGCTTCTCCAACTTCTTCCTTCGTTCGATAATGACCGTGAGCGGGATCGGACATTGAATGGCCCATAAATCGATAGGTCGACGCCTCAATAAAGTAGGGTTGAGGGTCCTTTCTCAACTTTTTCACCACACGCTCAGTCAATTCCTTCACCGCCAGCACATCCATCCCATCCACCTGTTCCGCGTCAATGCCATGCGCCCTGGCCCGTTCGGCAATGTCTTTATACAGCAGCATCTCGCGTTCAACCGGCGTCCCCATCCCGTACCGGTTGTTTTCGCAAATAAAGATCACAGGCAACTTCCATAAGGCAGCCAGATTGAAGGCTTCATGCGTATGTCCGCTGGGAACCGCTCCATCACCAAAAAAGCAGAGAACCACCCGGTCATCCTTCCGATACCGTGAGGCAAACGCCAGCCCGACTGCAAGCGGCAAATGCCCACCGACGATGGCATACCCGCCCATAAAGTGACGCTCGACATCAATGAGATGCATCGAGCCACCTTTGCCTTTGCACAAGCCGGTGGCCTTTCCAAACAATTCAGCCATCACTTTTTTGGGATCCGACCCCTTGGCCAGACAATGCCCGTGATCACGATAGGAGGCTATGACATAGTCATCTGGGCGAATCGCATGCATACATCCCACGGCGACCGCTTCCTGCCCGATATATAAATGCAGAAAGCCCGCGATTTTCGCTAAGGCGTACATCTCCGCCGACTTCTCCTCAAAGCGTCGGATGAGCAGCATATCCCGATACAATGTCAGAAAATTGTTCGCGTTCGAATCGTGTTCCACTGTACTCTTCGCCATAAAAATGTCAGGCTTGTTCGATGTTGCGTGTCCTTATTTCTCTAATGCTGTCTATGAAATAGTAGAAGAACTGTAGCAAGAGATCGCATGCCGATACAATTTTTAAAGTCTTTCCCGAAATTATTTTTTTCCTTCCCTTTTGACTCCCACGCAAAAAATGCCCAGTCCTGGACTCCTTCTCAACACAACCTCGTTTGGAAATGTCAGAACAAACCAGGAAACAAATTTCACATGTTTTCGGGCGTGTGGAAATTTCCCACCGCGAGGTAAGACAGGGCTTTCTTTTTCTTCTCCAATGACTTCTAAGCCGCGATAGGTTGGGGTCAGTAATACAAATGAAGGCCGATTCCGATCCACTCAGTTTGCTGAGTATAAAATTGGCCGTTGGGTGAAGCACCCTTATAATACTCCATTAAGAGTTGAAGTTTGCGATCGCCGATGCGGGCATTTTCGAATTGAAGCCCTGCCATCAATGAACGGTTGATAATCCAATTGCTTCTCTCATTAATCTGAAAATCTGCATACGCCACCGGACGAATCTTGCCGCTCAAGAACGTCCAAGGGCTCGTTAATTCGGCCCCGAATTGGCTTGAGCCGCGTCCTAACCCGTTGGGGTCTCGATTCATGAGTATCCCGCCGCCGCCATACACCCGGAACCATTCGAGCAGTTCATAGGACAACTTCACATCAATTTCTTCAAAGGACAAATTAATTCTATTCGGCTGGTTATTGAGAATGAATTCATCACCAAGATGTGAACTTTGATGATGGATGCGAAGGAAGCCCGAAAGTGGACCGGTCCGATAACTGGCGAGAAGGCCGGCAGTATAATCGGCATTGACGAGGTCTTTGGACGACGCGTCCAAATCGAACACGCTGAAGACTCCGCCCTGGAACGCGATTTCCCATTGTCCGTCGAATGGCGCAGCATTCCGGTAGATCGCGAACGTTTCTCCAAAATTTGCCGAACCGGTTTTGCTCGGTTCAGTACCTTTTGAAATGTCCCGGTAAGCCACGGAGAAGTGCGGCCAACGTGGGTCGGCATGAAGCGGATCGAAGAGAAGACCATTCGGAAGAAATTTGGACTCGGGCTTGGGAATTTCTTGGGTGATCGCATCCGATGGAGGAGTTGGGGTAGTTACGGAGTCGACATTGCCCTCTAGAACTTCTACTCGCTTGACACCTGGAATGCTTTCCAGCGCGGTCTGGACTTTTGTTCGATCCAACGTCCCGAGCGAAACGGCATAGACGGTCACGACGCCGTCATTGACGATTAAGGAGGCATTGGTCGCATTGAACTCATGTTGAAGAACAGCGGCGGCATACCCGGCGATGTAGGAATCTTCGACCGCGATGGCATTAGGCATCCATCCAGAATGAACACAGAGCAGGAACACGATCACGTTAGTCCATTTCCGCAATCCTGTATGAGTCGCTGAGAGAACAGTCGAGTCGAGGGCGAGAGAAGCAACCGGTCGGGTCATTGAGATTAGCGCTCCTTACCGAAAGATAAAAGGGATAAGAACTTCGCGAAGAAATATTCAAGATTCAGGGAACACCGGGAAGTTCTCATTGCTGGCACCACAGACCACTTTCTTTTTTGAGTGGTCAGGCTAGGGGCATGGGCTGGTCAATCAGGATGCCTATTCACAAAATAGCATGACGAATGGTTTTGGTTGGACAGACAAAACGTCAAGGTGAGCGGCATAATTTGGACATTGTCAAATAAAAATCACGGGATCTCACGCGCAAGGGACTGATTATTTATTCAACAATGACGATCTTGGTCCTATTTGTGTCCCAAAAGGAAGGCCGGCCGCAGAGTCAGTCCACAGCCGGCCTTCTTAGAGATGCGTAAAAGGAATGAGGGTTACTTTTTCATCGGTTCTTTTTTCATCGGTTCCTCTTTCATGGATTTCTTTTTCATTTTGCCCATTTTCTTTTTACCCTGGGCTTCTATGTCACCAGGCATCTCCTTCCCTTTGGCGTCAGATGACATCTCTTCGCCTTTCCCCTTCATGTCTCCCATGGCGTCATCAGCCGTTTTCATGCCCTCTTCTTTCATCGTCTCGGTCTTCCCTGTCATTTCGTCTCCCATCCCGGCCGCAAACGATACGGAACCGATCCCAAACAGAAACACGACACCTGCGCACATCAGAAATACGCGTTTCATAGGAGCACCTCCTTAAACAGACACACAGGTTGAATGATGAAGATGTGAAACCGTGGGAAGAATGTTTGGCATGTTCAAATCCTTTCACCTCTGATGCCAAGGTTGGTTGCCTCAAGGATGACGGGCCCATCACCAGGCCGTCATCCGGCTATTTCACAAGAAAGTCGACAATATCATTCCAGCTTTTCAATGTGCCGATGATCGTCGGCTCTCCGAGTTGAACATTGAAGATATCCTCACGAACCATCCGCAATGCAATGACCAGGTCATTGAAATCCACCAGATTGTTGGTTTCAAATATGGTGAGGAAATCCACATCCGAGATCCCGGTGGAATGGTACAATTTCCGCTTCACCGTTTTTAAATAAGCAACCGTGGGAATGGTGTGTTCTTTCATCAGCGCCACACGATCCTCTTTGGACAAGTTCCACCATTCAGCATTTTTCCGAATGGGGATCATAATCGCATAGGTAGATGGATCACCCTCGTACTTCGCCCCTTTCAATTGTTGAAGCAAATCAGGAAAATCCGGAGCATAATTCAGCCCCTTGGTCACCCCACTGATCGTGTACTCCAAATCCAAATGCCGGCCAAGACCGGTACTCCGAAGTTGGGTCAGTAATTGCTGGTTGGCTTTGAGTTCAGCAGAATGCAGCCGAAGCAAAAAATGGGATTCTGTCGTCAATCCATAGGTCCAATAGCCATCCACGGTCACCTGACTTTTGAATGCCTCCAACAGAGCTTTGGCCTCCTCCCCGCCTTTCTGCCTTTCCTCCATCGGCAAATCCTTCCAATCTTTATCCACCTCATAAAGGGCAAAGGTCCCGAACACAGGAGCATCGGCGGCCCAGCTTAAACCAGACAAACCAAATTGCACGACCGCGAAGAACAACCAGGATAGTAATACAGGCATATGTTCACTCCTTCTTACCTGAGTCTTATTTTTAAACATGCGAATGGCAAACGTTCGGGTTACGGATGACCGGATGGATCTCCCTGGAATCCCCTTAGGAATTGTTGAACGGGAATTACCACACATGCGGGTCGACTTTAGAGCGGGCACGTGGGAACAAATAATCTTTTAAGAAAGGTTGAGATGCGGAAAAAGGCCACAGCAGGAAAAGGTAAGGAATACCACAAAAACAAGGCTGGTACGGTCGTGTCTGCGGAGGGTCTGCTCCTTGGCGGTAAAGCGGCCATTGGCCTATCAATAACGCGACTTTCAGAACAGTCGGAACTCTCACGATTATTCCCCTTGTGACTGAACGACTACGGCCCACACGCAGAGAACATTTTTGGGGAAACCCTCATCAAACGCAGGAACATGGATGATTGTCTACAATCTCTTCCAGGCGTTACACGAAAAAAACGGCCTGCCGAGAGAAACACACTCGGCAGGCCTCAACACGTCTATATAACTCTGATATTACTCTAGCCGAAACACGGGCCGGTCATACTTGTGCCCTTATTTCCCCAAATTGTCTATTTTTGAATTAATATCATTACTCCTTTGATTAACTTCCCCCTTTGCCCCTTCTCTGAGTTGATCCACGATTCCCCCGGCTTCTTGTTGGGTGGAACGTTGGGCCTCAATTGCCCGCTCCTTTTGCGTTTCTGTGATATTCTCGGCCGCCTCTTCCATATTTCTCATCTCTCTCTCCTGAGTTTCATTGGCTGCCTGGGCTCTCTCTTCAGCTTGATTCTGTTTATCATCCGCCGTCCCCGCCATGGACAATCCTGATACACCAACTACACACAGTACAGAAAATACTCCTGATAATATCCAGGTCATAAAAACCTCCCTGAAAAGAATGTTAAAGAGTAGAAGAGCAAAGATGTCCCCATTATTACGCATGAGATAGAAATTGTGTAACTATGGGAAACCCTGGCAGTCAGCTACTCTCCTTTCGGATCCCAATGTTTTGGTAAGAATGATACCTTGACTCTTTTATACAAAAGAGTCAATCCGCATCATTTTGGAAAACGTTCACCGCCAACTCCCGCGTCCACCAAAGTTGCGTCGGCCATACCCAAAGGCATACGGAGAGTAGGGCCAATACCATCCCCAATTCCGGCCCCAGTAAGGATACGGCCCCCAATAGGGACCATACCCATACGTGTTTCGTGGAATCATCGGCCACACTTTCAAGGCCTGAATGGCAAGAACAGGATAGACTTTTTCTTCTTCATCCACTCGCACGGAGGCCTGCCCGGTGACTTCTCCTATAATGGTTACGCGAGTGCCCTCAGGAAGCGTGGCCGGATCAAGAAAAGGCTGCTGAGTGGCAATGAAACGGCCTTGAGACTTGGTCCGATCCCATTTGGGAACCGAATCGCTGTCTAATGGGATCTGAAGCACCATCACTTCGGTCCGGTCTACGAGACGTTTCGCGGACAGCACGACTCCACCCACCTTGAGAATCTGTCCGATATGTGCAGAGGGGTCTTGATTGACGTTGGCAAACGACGCGCCAACCATCACCTTCGCTTCCTGATTTGTGGAAAAGGGGGAGGAGGAAAATGTCGCGCACCCACTCAGGCCAACCAACAAAACCGCCAAATGAATACACCGCATCCCAATTTTCATAGATCCCTCCTTCACCCCCCTTATCTATTATACGCCCTCTCCCGTGCCTTTGAAGAGGAAAGAAGGGGAAGGATCTCTTGTTTGCCGGATTGAAAAACTATTCATTGAGAGGCCAACAAGCAGTCAACAGACACATGTGTTCCAACCACGAATCGCAATAAACTCATAACCAAGTGGTTCTTTGACTTGTGATTTCCATGATTCCAGGTTACATTTCACCTATCACTATCAATTAATGACCTCTACCTACACACAAGGAGCAGACGATGGCTGCAAAAAAAGCGGTTAAGAGCACGGCGAAAAAAGCATCCAAGAAGGCCTCCCAAGTTAAGTCAGCGGCAAAGAAAAAATCAGCGACCGTGGCCAAGCAAGCCAAGGCCGCAACCAAACGGACAAAAAGCACAGTCTCCAAAGCCAAGAAAACGGCCACAAAGCGATCCGCCAACGTTTCCTCGCGTGCAAAGAAAACCGCGGCCCAATTAAAAAAGGCGGGCGCGAAGAAAGTGGCCTCGACCAGAAAATCCGTCAACAAGAATACTCGAAAGGCTAAAACCACAGCTCGCTCCGCAGCGGAGAGAGCCGGAAAGACGGTAGGGAAAAGCGTGGGAAAAGCCATAAAAACAGTTGAGGAATTGGTCCAACAAGCCCAGGAATATGGCAAATCACTCCTTGGTTAACAAACCGTTGACCCACAACCACTGAATGGAGGAATCAATGACCAACGTTGTGTTTTTACCATTCAGTCAGCGGGGCAACCGTGTGGAACGACAACAGTGGTCAACCGACCATTCATCCTGAGACGAAAGCGATGGATCCGGGCCCTGGTCGACGATGCCACCGCTCAGGTAGACCCTTCGTTGCACTCCGGGGCGAAAAGTAACTTGACATTCTGAGCCCACGGCGAAGAATCTGTGCACGGCGAAAAATACTTCGGCTCAGGGAGATTCCTCGATGGACTTGGCCTTGGGCTTTGCCGGATGGGTCAGGATGACAAGAGCTTCATTAAGCCGTGGGACTAAGAAAACCGGTCTGACACTAGTACCGCGAACAGCGGTCTTTAAAGGTCAGTTCCGCAATCCCGGATTTATCCAATTCCCCTTTCCCCAACTTCACCAATCGTTGATATTGTTCCAAGGTCGATTTGGCCAGAGGCAGGGTGAGTCCCACGGATTCCGCAAGCGCATAGGCAATGCCGGAATCTTTGGCGGCATGGGCTACCGAAAAATAGCATTCGTGATCACGATGTTGCATATCGGCTCCATCGGTTTCCAAGACCCGTGATGCCGCCCCGGTTTGACTGAACACTTCCCGCAACATCGTCAGATCCAGCCCAAGCGCATCTCCAAGCCCTAACCCCTCCGCCAAACCGGCGGTATTGATGTTCATCACCATATTGACCAGAGCCTTCACTTTGGCGGCTTGCCCGGCCGGGCCAATAAGACGTAACTGCGCGCTCAAGGTGGTTAAAACCGGTTTGGCTTGTTCGAAAACCTCAGGTGTTCCACCACACATAAGGTACAACGTGCCTTCACGCGCTTGGGGGATGCTGCTGGCCATACATGCCTCCAGAGAATGCCCCCCTCGTGCTTCCACGCGTTGTTCGATTTCCATGTGAATGTGAGGGGAGAGCGTCGCACAATTCACAAACAATCGACCCTCGGCATTCTTCAAGAGACTCTTCGGATGACCCTCTGAAAAGATTTCCTGCATCGCCCCGTCATCCGTCACCACCGTAAAAATCGTATTCGATAAGGCAGCCACCTCATCCGGAGTGGACACGGCCTCACAGCCTAATTCTTGGGCCAGGATTTTGGCCCTTTCGCCGTCCACATCAAAAACCGCGGTCACCGGATAGCCCACATCCCGAAGCCGGCGAGCCATATTGGCCCCCATCCGCCCTACCCCCACAAATCCGATTTTTTCAGTTGGTGTCTTCACGTCCACCTCCATCTTTTCCTAAAGATTGCAAAACGAGGTCCCAGTGCCAACAACCCAACACCAGCTCTTCCTTCCTTGCCCCAGACTATTCCCATTTTGCCCCCATGGGAAGCAGGAGGACAAAATTACTGTACCGAAGGCCCGGAACCTGCACAACCAAACATTCAAGGACACCCTCTTTCCGGGTAGACGGCAACCCTCCTCGGATATCGCCATTATTCATTCCGTCCCTTTCCTGTTTCCCTCCTGTGGTCGGTCATCGACCCTGGCGACACTCTCTGGAGGCTGTAACGAATATTCCACTTGAATGGACTGGGGGGAAGAAAATTCAATGCCTGCCAAAAAGCAAACCGACGCTGCTTTCCAAGGAGTGCTCATCATGAAAAAAGAACAGAATACATTATGGGGAAAGGGATTGCTGGTCGCATCACTCGTGCTCACGTCGGCCTCCTGCATCCCGACACATGAAAAATTGACGCACCCTGCCAACCCCATTGACGTGCAACCATTTCAGGAAATTACGGTGGAGTTCGTACACCAATGGGATCAGCTCAATCATCCGTTTTCAGGGGCTGCCGTCATCGACGTGGACCAGGATGGCACGATGGAACTTTTTGTCGGAGGAGGCGGTGGGCAGGAGGACGCCCTGTTCACCTACCGGCATGGCCGGCTCGTGAACATCATCCAAGGATCGGGGTTGTCCAGTACCATCGCCACCTATGGGGCCACCTCAATTGACATGGACCATGACGGGGATACGGACCTGCTCATCGCCAGGGACGACGGGATCTCGCTCTACCTTAACGATCACGGAATCTTTACGCAGCAGAGGATTCCACTCCATCTTGAACCCGACGCCGTCCCGCTTACGATCGCGGTCTCCGACATCAATCATGACGGGCATGGGGATCTCTACGTCAGCGTGTTCGTCAGCAAGAAGGCCTTTCACAGCGCCACTTTCAATGACCCGACCCATGCCAAACATAACATCATGCTGCTCAACAACGGGGACCTCACATTTACGGATATCACGGAAGCTTCCGGCACGGCCTCCAAGCAAAATACGTTTCTGTCGGTCTTCGTCGATTTGGATGGAGACGGCTGGCAGGATCTGGTGGTCGCACAGAACACGGGAGAAGTCGAAATCTTCAAAAACGAGCGGAACACCACCTTCACGCCTATCGCGACCAACTCCGGCTACGGATTCTGGATGGGTCTGGCCGTGGGGGATGTGGATAAGGATGGCGATCAGGACTTGTTTTTTACCAATGTCGGCACCTCCATTTCGCACTACTTTCTCAAGGGGGACATCAAGGACGTTCAGCGGCTGGAATCCCAATGGCTCCTGTTACGGAACGACGGAAACCTTGTCTTTACCGATGTCACGGAAGCCTATGGGTTACGGGATTATGGGTTCGCCTGGGGAACCGTCTTCGAAGACATCAATCTGGACGGACACCTCGATATTTTGACGGCCCAGAACTACATCAAATGGCCTGTGCACAAAGTTTGGAAACTGCCGGGGAAATCGTTCCTCCAGGTTCCGTCATCCCCTACCAACAGCTTCGTCCATGTGGACGATCTGGGACTCACCAACCCGTTTTTCGGACAAGCGCCGGTGATCGCAGATTTGAATGGCGACACGAAACCCGACGTCATCTGGCTCAACATGAACGGCCCGGTGCGGGCCTTTCTGAACCGGTCCACGGCGAACGGCATCGGCATAGCCCTCCCCGATAGCGTGCAATCCCTAGGGACTCAGGTCACTGTAGAAACCACGAGCGGCAGGTCCTACACGAAACAAATCGTCACGAGCGTCGGATTGCTATCGGATCAATCCCCGACGCTGTTCTTCGGCCTGGGGGAAGAGCGGGAAGTCGCGAAAGTTCACATACAGGATCCCGATGGGACCGTCTCGATCATTGAGCACCCATCCATCAACCAATCACTCATCGTCCAGGAGAGAGTAGGAAACCAGAATACTCTACAGGTGGAAAGAAAGGGCCAATAGGTAAGGTTGGTGGCGCATGAAACATGAAACCATTCATACAATTTCCGGATCATCCATAAAGTTCTTTACCCTAGCGTTCATTACACTGAACAGACGAATCCCGATGTGGTCAATTGAACGTCTGAGGATGACAAGAAGACCGGGTGAGGACACCCTCAACAGAATTGTCATGCTGAACTGCGCGAAGCATCTAGCTAAGCCATAGCTCGATCAACCTGGCCACAGATCCTTCGTTCCTCTCAGGATGACAAGGAAAGGACCGGAGCCTTCTAGAGCTAGCTTTGAGAACAACATGAAAGAAAGGCTCGAACCATAAATTCCGTATGATTCAAATTGCCCCTCCTTTGTAAGGAGGGACCAGGGGAGGTAGAGGCTTTTGGCGAATCTACCCGAAATCTGTAAAGCCAAAACAACCAATAATTAAAGGAGGCAAATCATGAGACACTCACCATCATTCAAGCAAACCACAATCACCACGATGGCAGCCATGGCGCTTGCATTAGCAGCCCCCGCCTTCGCTAGCGAATTACCATCGGCCGTCATGGGAAAAGCGTCAGAAGGACTGGTCACCCTGGCGACAACCGGCAACCCCGATCCACTGCAGGCCGAACTGGGTGGCACCGTGATGTCGTCGGAGGAATTACAAAAGAAGGTCGGCAACCTGCTGAACCTGGAAAAGGAAGAGCACCTGGCCCCCAAAGCCCTCGTCACGCCGACGGGAGAAACCTATGCGATGGTAGCCCCCACCATCACCAAGGATAATTTTATCCTGGTGGATAGCGAAGGGCAGGCCAGACGAATGGATGTCGGTGATTCAGAAGGACATCACATGCCGTTCGTGGTCCAGGAGATTGTGGAAGATGGTGGTACCCCCTGGTACGTCGAATTCTGGCATTGGATTACCGGGTAATCCCGCAACTGACCGAAGACAAACCAGCCGCCAGGGACTTTCTTCCTGGCGGCTGATTTTATTGTTCGCCTCCAAAAGTACATGACCAGTTGTGGAGCCTTTTCCAAAATGAAAATATCGTATTACAGGACTTGTCCCGGAATCTGACCCCGAATCGTGATTTGAACGAAACCCATTCTCCTAATTGCTGTCGGGTGTTTTCATTGGGAGAACAGTTTCTTTAGTTTTAGGGTACTTCTTCAATTCTTCCCTCGTGGCCCCCTCAACGAGATCCGTGGGCGAAGATAAACGCAAGTAACTGCCCATGCCAAAGCGGGTGTTCTTGTCAAAGGTGAGACCGGCCATCACCGAATCACCTTTTATTCTGCCTAAGGTCGTTCGGGCCTCATCGTGCGAGCTTGCATGAACCTCAAAGATGTTGGTTTTAGCCCGCTCAGGAGTCATGAGATGTTCAAAAATCTGCCGTCGTGGATTGCCGACCGCCACGGGCCACACAACCGGAATTAACACATGGAGTTTGTCCCATTCCTGCGGACCTAACTCTTTTTTCCATTGGCTCATGGCGCTCAACCCCGCTTGTATCTGCAATTCCACGGCGGCTTTCATGGCATCCGCAACATAAGGGATGATGTTATGAGCAAATGCACGATTAGACTGTTCATCACCGGAACCATTTTCGATACATTCCTGTAAATAACCATTCACCATATCCAACATCTTCATGGCTCTCATCGAGGGAGTTTGACCAATTCCACTTTTTCCTAAATGTTCTTGGATGTTTTCAACATGCTTTTTATATTCAATCAGAGGTACGTCCCATCCCTCGGGTCGATTGGCCACATTGTCAAAGTAGGGAGAGATCAAGATAAAGACTCCCATGGGGAGGTGCGCAAGGATTTTTTCCATCTCATACCTGACGGAAGTCGGCGTGATCGTTTCGACAGGACGGTCTCTTCTGTACAGGTAATAGGTACTGCCGACCCCCTCTTTTCCCGGTTCATAGTCACTCGCAATGATTAATGGGTAAATATTGTGGCCAACGTTCCAGATGAAATTTTGATAATTGTTTTTCCTAAACCAATCCATGTTGCGCATGGCTTCATATGTGTGTTGTTTGACATGACCGGCATCCATTCCAGGACCACCGGGTTCGCCTTCTTCTCCATCGACAGTGGGCCTCTCACCTTTATAATCGACATACTCCACTTTCTTTCCACCCGAGTACGAAACACTATCCATCAGAAACTTTTTATACTCCTCGTCTTTTTCGAGTCCCAGAATGGCTTTGAAATATTCCTGATCGCCCTCAGGGTAAACCTCTTCCGATTGAGAGTAAGCCGGGATAGGTAATAATAGGGTTTGAATAAACAAGCCGGCCCCCAAAATTAAAGCAAAGAAAAGACCCTTGTGCCTCATGAAATGACGGTGTTGGGGAAATGAACATGATGCATGATTGAGGATGAGTGGTCGGCGTTTCTTGTGAAATTTTTGCAACATAGTGAGTTCCTTAACCAAAAAGAATAAATAGAAATTTCAACGCGATTTTCTCGGCTATTGTTGGGAAAACACCTCCAGCTAGTCAATTGACCATTGCCGGATCTTACCTTTTTAAACTGGTTTAAATCGGAAGGTTCAGACGCATGGGGTGGTGGCCATCAAGGCGGTGGCTCATAAACTCCCACTGGCTTGCTATTACGTGCTGCGCGATCAGGTCCCGCTCGAACTCAATAAGACGTTTACTGTACAGACGGCGTGCCGATTGGGCAGGACGGCTGAGCTCGAATTGGGGCCATAAAGCAAAAAATAACTCCAGGGTAGCTTAAACAAATTCCAGGAGAACAGAGACCACCCAACATTCAAATTTTATGTGCGTACTTGTTGAACATTTAGCTTTTCCGTATGTTAGACATAACATTAATAAGCAGCTCGGAAAAGTCCAAGACGATCTTACTCAGCTGCATTCATTAGGAAGGGGACACGCCATGAAATCCATGATTGTGAATGCCTATGGCGAAGACGCCGTATTTGAGGCGACGGAAGTTGAAAAACCTGAAGTAAAAGCCGGTCATGTTCTCGTAAAGATCGCGGCATCAAGCGTAAACGCCGTTGATACCATGATTCGAAAAATGGGTAAAGAGTTACCGTTATCGCCTGATACGCCGGCCATTTTAGGAACCGACTTTGCCGGCGAGATTGAGGAAGTCGGCAACGGTGTTAAAGAATATTCAATCGGCGATGAAGTATATGGTTGTGCAGGTGGGTTAGCAGGTTTACCCGGCACATTGACTGAATACATAGTGGCGGATCGCAACTTAATCGCCCATAAGCCAAAGAATTTGTCGATGCGAGAAGCCGCGGCATTGCCATTGGTTGCCATTACTGCCTACGAAGGTTTGACTCGAGCAGGTATCAAGCAGGGCCAAAAAGTTCTGGTGCATGGTGGTTCTGGTGGCGTTGGCCATGTGGCTTTGCAGCTGGCAAACCATTTTGGTGCCAAAGTGTATTCGACGGGTGGCGGTGCAAAACAATTGGCATTGATCGAACAACTGGGGGCAACTGCCATCAACTATAAAACTGAAACGGTTGAGCAGTACGTTGCCAAACATACCAATGGGTCAGGATTTGATTTGGTGTTCGATTCTGTTGGCGGTGCAAATATGGCGAACTCATTTGAGGCAGCTGCACTCAATGGTCAAATTGCCTCTACCGTTGCCTTATGTGAGCTGGACTTAACTGTGGCCCACTTTAAGGGATTGTCGTTGCATGTCGTATTTATGTTAATTCCCATGCTGCATAATTTTAAACGAGAAGCACATGGGGAGATTTTGCGTAACTTAACTCAGATTGTTGAGTCTGGCAGCCTCAAACCTGTGCTTGATGAAAAGCGTTATTCCCTTGAAGAAGTTGGACAAGCCCATGCTCGCTTAGAGAGTGGACAAGCTATGGGTAAAGTGGTTGTTGAAAATTGAGAATTGTAAGGCATCATCAACAACGGCCGAAACCATTCGGAGGCTTTGCGAGATGACACTGGAGGCGAACTTCGACACAACCGGATTCCAGTCTATCAATCGAGGATACAACTCCGTGTTCCGCGCAAACCGGTTGAGCCTTGGTCTGGTCGTGCCAATTGAGAACTACACCAAGGGTCCTGTACCGGAAATGCACCGCCACATTGAACGTGTTCAGCTCGCCGAAGCACTCGGGTTCTCCGCAGTCTGGTTACGAGATGTGCCCTACAATGTTCCGTCATTTGGCGACGCGGGACAGACCTACGATCCGTTCGTGTATCTTGGGCTGCTGGCCGGACTAACAGACCGGATCGCTCTTGGGGTGGCGAGTATCATTCTGCCTTTACGACATCCGGCTCACGTTGCCAAAGCCGCAGCAACTGCCGACGTCCTTTCGGGCGGACGATTGATCCTTGGAGTGGCTTCCGGCGACCGTCCGGATGAATACCCGGCGCTCAACATCCCGTTCGCGGATCGAGGGGCACGTTTCCGAGAGTGCTTTGACTACATCAGACGCATGAGCGACGAGCAACCAGATTTTGATAACGCTTTTGGCAGCCCGAACGGCGACATAGATATGCTTCCCAAACCGGCGTCGGGAAAGTTGCCGTTGTTAGTTACAGGGGGAAGTCAACAAAACCCCGAATGGATCGCGCAGAACGGGGATGGCTGGATGATCTATCCGCGTCATACCTTTCTACAGGCGCAAATCATTCGCGACTGGCAGTCGCGGGTTGAGGCAGCAGGAAGGTCTCCGCAGCCCGTCATGCAACCTTTTTATGTCGATCTGGCTGAAGACCCGGAAACCCCGCCGCAGCCAATCCATTTAGGCTTCCGATTGGGTACGCACCACCTTCGGGACTATCTGAAATTGCGGGAAGAGATCGGCGTCAACCATATTGCACTGAACCTGCGTTATAACCAAACAGATATCGAGACAACACTGAAACGTCTAGCTGATGACATATTGCCGGACTTCTCCGGGTGAGGAAGGCTTTCCCATGCAAAAAATCATTCTCATTACCGGTTCCACAGACGGGATCGGGTTAGCAACGGCCAGGTTGTTGACCTCTATGGGTCACCATGTTTTGCTGCACGGGCGCAATCCGGCAAAACTGGAAGAAGTGAAAAAAACCCTTTCTGTGCTGCCAGGTGATGGGCGCCTTGAAAGCTATGTGGCTGATCTGTCTCGCATGGCCGATGTCGAGGCATTCGCAAAGGTCGTAGCGGAAAAACACACGAGGCTTGATGCATTGATCAACAATGCTGGCGTCTATCAGTCGCCCCAAACGGTCACGAAGGACGGGCTCGATGTGCGGTTCGCGGTCAATACGATTGCGCCTTATCTGCTGACGCAACGGCTTTTGCCGCTGTTTGATTCCTCCGGAAGAGTAGTCAATGTATCCTCAGCGGCTCAGTCTCCAGTCAATCCGAGAGCGCTGGCCGGACAGGTCAGGCTGTCCGACGACGCGGCTTATGCGCAAAGTAAACTGGCGTTGACAATGTGGTCTCGCACGATGGGGCTTTCGCTCAAGGATAAGGGACCAACGATCATCGCAGTTAATCCCGGGTCGATGCTCGGCAGCAAAATGGTGAAAGAGACTTTCGGAGTGGATGGTGGTGATATCGGTATAGGCGCTGAAATACTGAGGCGTGCGGCTTTGACAGATGAATTCGCGAAGGCCTCCGGCCAGTATTTCGACAACGATACGGGGCAGTTTGCCTCGCCCCATCCCGATGCCTTCAACCACCAAAAGTGCGAAGAGATTGTGCGGGTAATCAAGAGGGTGGTGACTAAAATAAAAAGATCCTAGAACATCTTTTCTCCATTTAATCCATCTTGCAAGCTGAGCGCGGAGGCTCCGTGATTTCGTCGGAAGATTTACCGAAGCAGGTCCGCAACCTTTTGAATTTGGAAAAGCAGGAACATCTGGCCCCCAAGGCACTGATCACCCAGACAAGGAAAGCCTACGCAATGGTGGCTCCCACTATTACCAAAGTGGTCGATAGCCATTGTCAGGCCAGGCCGATGAACGTGGAAGATTCAGAAGGGCATCACATGCCATTTGTGGTCCAAACGATCATGGAAGACGGCGGCACCCCCTGGTACGTCGAATTCTGGCATTGGATTACGGGGTAATCTATCTCTCTGCAGATTACAGAGCCAGCCTCCAGGGAGTGGATCCCTGGCTTCGGCTTTTAATATACTCTTCAAAAACTACATGACCAGTTGAGCCTATTTTTTTAAAATGAAAATGTGGTATTGCAAGACCTGACCACGAATCCGTTTAAGTCATGGACGTCTGTAAAATCTCAGTCCTTCCCTCCTATCACTGATGGCTCTCGCGTATGCAGTCGCGAAGTCAGGAGCAACCTTCATTTATAATTTTAGACTTTCTAGCAAAGTGGCCTGCCGATGGGGAACTCCTTCCTTAAGTCCAATGCCTGTTTGGACCTTGGATGACTGAGTAATTTGTATTTGACAGCAAGGAAAAGTAGTCATATTCTTTGACCGAAGACAAGGCTTTAAACAATTCTAGCCATTTTCTTCTAATGGAGGAGAGGGTTGATGCGTGAGCGGGCAAAGGATCTTGTCAAAAATCTCTTGCCAGCAATTACAAGTGATCTGGACATGGCTCTTGAGACTGCTAAGGAGGCTCCAACTCCCTACAATTTACGCACAGCCGTTCGAGCGGCATTTGCCTATATGGATGGACTCATTTTCATCACAAAGACTCTTGTGTTAGTTGGAGCGGCTCAATCGGATCATGCTTTCTCTAACGCAGAGTTAGCTCTCCTTAGAGAAGAAACCTATTCATTAAATTCCAAAGGGGAATCTTATGCACAAACCAAGTTTCTGCGCTTGGAAGACAACTTCAGATTTACGCTTTCGATGATACTTAAATCTGCAAATAAACCATTTAATTTAGATTTAAATGATGGGAATTGGGAAAAGTTTAAGAGAAGCCTCCAACTTCGACATAGACTGACACACCCTCGTCAACCCATTGATCTTCAGGTTGTCTCAAGCGAGTTTGAAGATTTAAAGACAACTTTAGATTGGGTTAGTGGGCACCTCATGCGCGGTCTTGCAGAGGCAACCTTGGTACTGTTCAACAAAAAAGAAGACCTTGAGGCTAGGCTCAAAAAGTTGCGTCAAGAGCTGGGAGCTCATCAGTCTAATTCCAAAATTGAATCGTAGAAAAAAAGCCTGAGTCATTCAATCTATGGTCCCATTTTTTTAAATGGGGCTAATTGAAATATAGGGCATCCTTTTTTCTAAGGTTCGCTCCTGGGCAGCTCCCATCTCAAACTTCCTTAAACTTAGGAGTCTTCCCTTCTACTGAACGCTCCCCACTTTGCCAACAATGAACGTGCACTCCCACAGGTCACCCGCGGTGATGTCCATGAACTTGAGAACTCTTTTTTGCCTGTTGTTCCTATTGGTACTTCCGACCACATCAATGGGGCAGGAGGTTGACTGGAAGGAAACGGTTGGCGAGGCCGTGGACACCTTGCAGCAGTATCTTCGCTTTGACACGACCAATCCGCCGGGCGATGTCACCGAGGCTGCCGACTTCCTTCAGAAGGCTCTTGAGAAAGAGGGGCTCACGGTTACGCGATACGAAGCCGCACCGGGAAAGATCAATATTGCCGCCCGGATCAAAGGCACGGGCAAGGCCAAACCTATTCTGCTGCTTCACCATATGGATGTGGTGCCCGCAGACGCGAGTCGCTGGAATGGCATGGATCCCTTTGGCGGCCAACTCAAAGATGGCCACATCTGGGGCCGTGGCGCGATCGACATGAAAGGCACAGGAGTCCTTCAACTTTATGCCTTTCTGACGCTGGCACGGCAGAAGATTGCTCTCGACCGCGATATCATTTTCATGGCGGTGAACGACGAAGAGATCGGTGGGACGATGGGGACCCGCTACATGATCGACCACCACTACGACGAATTCGATCCGGAATATGTCCTCGACGAAGGGGGATTTGGCAGTCGCGAGATTTTTGTCAAAGGGAAACTCGTCTTTGGTGTCTCCGTGGCAGAGAAAAGGGCCTTGTGGCTCCGTGTGACGGCCCATGGCATCGCCGGACACGGCTCACAACCACATGATCACAATCCAAATGACAAGTTGATGCGTGCGCTTACCCGGCTTTTCAGTAAGCCGTTTCCCACCGTCCCCAATGCAGTCCTTGACGCACTCGAGACCCGCATCGGCCCGCTTACACCAAACCAGTTCACGAGCGCCATCAGGCAGACGACGGTCTCACTCACATCGTTGCGTTCGGGTGTGGGCGACCCTCCCAAGGCGAATGTCATCCCCTCCCTGGCCGTCGCGACTCTCGACGCCCGTTTGCTGCCAGGCATGGATGCCGAAGCCTTTCTGGCGGAGGTGCAGTCCAGGCTCGGCGAGGAGGTCGACGTCGAGGTTATTCACCCGGCAAGTCAGTCCGTCGTCACGGCTCATGACACCGGGATGTTTCGAGCGCTGTCCAACACCATCATACGGCACCATCCCGACGCGACCGTTGTTCCGATGATTATTCCGTACGGAACCGATTCGAGGATGTTTCGTCTGCGCGGGGCCAAGTGCTATGGCATCCTCCCCTTGGTGCTCACCACTGCACTCGCGACGTCCATCCATGGTGACGCTGAGCGAATCCCTGTCGACCAATTCGAAA
Organism: Candidatus Nitrospira allomarina; assembly: GCF_032050975.1. Lineage (NCBI taxonomy): Bacteria > Pseudomonadati > Nitrospirota > Nitrospiria > Nitrospirales > Nitrospiraceae > Nitrospira > Candidatus Nitrospira allomarina. The sequence continues at coordinate 4,364,279 of NZ_CP116967.1, forward strand.
CGGGAATCCGAATTTATTACGAGACCCTGCTTGAAGTCGCAGCCCGCTAGGCATTGGCTTCGCTAATCGCGAGGGTTTCCTACCATAGATCCACCCGCTCGCTATCAGCTGTTCTGTCCTGTATCAGGTTCTATCTCCTTCACCCCCTTCCCTTCAACTTCTTCCTCCTCTAATCCGATACTTTCCATTACAGGCTTCTTTATTCGGTTTCAGAGCAGGTGAGGCTGAAAATGTGGGCCCATGGGTCATCCAATTTCAGGTTAGGCCCTCCCCAAACGAATTGAACAAGGAGAGATTATGGCATCGTGTGCTTTAGCACCAGAAGATAGAAAGGCTTATGGAAAGGAAGTGGGTGAAATCCTGGTCAGGAATCATGGGAAGAAAAAGTTTTACTCGCCGCAAGAGGTCAAAACCGCATCATCACAGAGTCGATTCGGAATGGACTGGCATTGTTGGGCCATGTGTCTCTATACCTCACCAAGTGACTTCGAGACCTACCACCGCTCGGTCGGCCAAACATGCGAATATGGTTCCATGAAAGCCGAGATGACTTTCGCGATGACAGATGGGGCATCCGAGTCCTGGTTTAATCTTGATGTCTCCTGGCTGGACTGGCCGGATATCGAACTCTCATCCGTCTTCGATTTCCTGGACTAACCCGATTCCACCTATCCGATCGGTGTCTCAAACCTGTCCTGCGCCACCGAACGCCTACGCAAAATCATTACAGGCAAAAGTTGACCATCGCCGGCCCCGGCCTATGCATCATCGGGCCGGAGATTCGACTCCTCTATACGCCCCACCAACAACACCAGCTGTACGTGTCAAATTTCAATCTTCCAGTTAGAGGGTTCATTCCATGAGACCAGTTCGCACAAATAGGACGGGAGAACGTGTCAGTGGGTCCGTCCTCCCGTTTGGCGGAGTTAGGCTAAGGTCCAATCGACTTCTTCTTCATGGCTTCTATTATTGCTGGCCAGAGTCCAGTCGGTCTCATCATCCCCGGCCTTGTTCTTAGTTAAAGTCCAATCGGCCTCTTCTTCAGAGGTTCCATCCTTGTTCGCCAGTGTCCAGTCGGTCTCATCGTCGATTGAGGCGACACTCACGCTCCCACTCTTCAATCCATATGGCCCAACAATTGGCATTGCCAATAGGCCCAGAACCGCTGCACCGACTGCGAAACCATACAGTTTTGATTTTGTGACAGTGAATTTCATTTTGTCCTCCTTTAGGTTTTAGGTTTATTGAACAAGTGATCGCCCGTGATCTTGTTTCTTGATTCCTTCGGTTTCCTTCCCATGCCTCATCCTGATTTTCCAGGAAAGGAGCGATAATGAAGCCGAAACCAGACATCAAGTATGTATTCAACCGTTTTAGTTTTTTCCCGGTTCCCATCAAATCATGCACAATGCGTCAGAGTGGGATCGTGCGGGGGTCCCGGAGCTGACGATTCCATCCACGGCTCCAGGGCTTGACGGACTTTAGTGCGCGCCCGATGCAAGAGGACCCGCTGGTTGGACTCGGACAGGCTTAACATCCGGCAAACGTCCTCCGATTCTACCCCTTCTACGTCCCGCAGCTGGATCACTTGACGCTGCATGGCCGGAAGCGTCTGAATGACGGTGTAAATCCGCCTGACCATTTCCTTGTTCAACAGTTGTCGTTCCGGGGATACCTCTCCCTGTGACGAAATGATGCCGGAATAAGCTCCAGGCCATCCCTCTCCCCCAAGCATGGCCGTCGGGTCTTCAAGCTGATCCGTTTCCCCCTTTTCCGATCCGGAGGCTTTTCCGGGAAATTCCACATACCGGCTTTCCCGCACTCCTTGCGTTTTGGCCCGATTAACCAGAATGCGAAAGATCCACGTTTTTAACGACGAGCGCCCCTCAAAGCGATGAATGCCTTTCAGCAACGCCATCCAGGTGTCTTGTACGACCTCTTCGGCCACGGCCTCCGAATTCACGAAGGTCATGGCGACTCGACGTAATGGTGAATGATAGCGTTCGACCAATTCCTTAAACGCTGTCTCGTCGCCGCGACGCACGCGTTTCACCAAGGCCGCTTCTGCGGGGTTGTCCTTTGCTTGACATTCGTGACGGTCATGGCCCTCGAATACCCGAAGCGCCGGGGTTGCGGGTTTCCTGAGCCGACCTGGCGCTTGTGCACTGAAAAGACCATCCATCGATTCTGCTGTGATTGTACTCATGGAATGCTCCTCCACCGAAACCATTTAGGTAAATAAGATCGGTTGAATAAATGACGGACAATTTTTGATTTGACAGCCTTTGATGATGAGCCGCCGAATCATACGGACTCCATCCTCTCCCACAAAATTCACCGCTGAAAAATCAAGCACCACATGGTTGCCTTGAGCCAGCAATCCCTGACATTCGGATTCGACCACGTTGATCCATTCCGACACGATTCGTCCTTCGATTTCCACAGTCGTCGTTCCGTTCTGTGTGGCTTTGACCGTGAGTCGAACCATCGGTCAGAGTCTCCTGTTGTTGGATGTGAACTGTTTCATATAAAGGGTATTGAGCAATCATCGGGCCAAAAGAAAACCGGCCACTCAGACAGGATCCAAGTAGCCGGTTTCAATACGGTTTTGTAATGGTTGAGTGATGAGTGCGTGGGCGGTATTCCCAATAATTTTTCCCAATATTTCGTGACGGTCACAACATATTGGGAATCTCTCCTATTTTTTTCTTGTGATTCCCAGCTTCTTCATTCGGGCTTCCAAGGTGGTGGGTTTCAACCCCAGCAGCTCCGCGGCCCCGTCCTTTCCACTGACCCGCCAACCTGTCTGTTCCAGGATATCCATGATATGCCGCCGTTCACGCTCCTCCAAGGTCATGACAGCTGAGACCGCCTCGCCTCCCCGCGACCCGGGAGACAATTCGATGGGTTCCAGGGAAGATCCTTCCGTGAGAATGACGGCCCGTTCAATGACATGTTCCAACTCACGGATATTGCCGGGCCAGGCATAGTGCCGCAGCGCCGTCATCATTGATTCCGGAATCCGGTCAATTTTTTTTCCTAAATTCATGGCGCACTTGCGCACAAAATATTGGGCCAGGAGCGGAATGTCCCCTTCCCGTTCCCGAAGGGAGGGGAGATGAATCGGAAACACGTTCAGCCGATAGTACAAATCGGATCGATACTGCCCGGTGCGGGACAGGTGCTCGAGATCCCGGTTAGTGGCAGCAATGACCCGGACATTAACCTTAAAGGTTTGCGTCCCTCCTACCCGTTCAAACTCCCCCTCTTGGAGGACCCGTAGCAGCTTCGACTGCAAATCCAGAGGCAGCTCGCCGATTTCGTCCAGAAAAATCGTCCCTTTGTCGGCCAATTCAAACCGTCCGATTTTTTTGGTCAACGCGCCGGTAAATGCCCCCTTCTCATGGCCGAAGAGTTCGCTTTCGATCAAGCCGGCAGGAATGGCGGCACAATTCACTTTGACCAGCGGCTTGGATTTGCGAGGACTCAGGTTATGAATTGCTCTGGCGATCAACTCCTTCCCGGTTCCGGTTTCCCCCGTCACCAGGACAGTCGAATCGGTGGGAGCCACCCGTTCGACGTTGCGCAAGACTTTCTTGAGTGTCGATGAGGATCCAATTACCTCTTCAAAATTGTGCACACTTTGGATTTCCTCCCGCAGATAGGTATTCTGCGCTTCCAGCCGGGCCTTTTCCTGTTCCATGAGGACTTTGTCGGTAATATCCAGGAACATGGTCCGGGTATAGGTCCCGCTAGGATCGGGCCTGGACCACCATTGAATCCACAGGGGCTTACCGGTGTCCTTGCGACGCAATTCCAATACCACGCCGCTGGTATCCGTCCCGCGGCCAATCGAGTCAAATGCCTCCTTCAGCCGCTTTTGCGCTTCGGGAGTATCGGGGATAAACGATTTCCCGTACGTCCCTTCCACCTGGTCGTGCGTGATACCCAGAGTCTGCATCGCCGCACGATTCGCCCGGATAAACCTGGAATCCAGCCCTTCGTTCACATAGGCAATCGGAGCCTCATCGAACAGGTCCCGCAATTGTTCTTCACTTTCCGCAAGCCTGGCATGGATTTTCTGGCGTTCCAATTCCGCTCCAGCCCTGGCGCCGAAAATTCGAAAGAGCGGAAGCAGCCTGGCATCCATAGGCATGGGGCACACATCCAGCGCGGCCAAATGCCCCAGCACTTCACCGGCCTGGTTGAGCAACGGAATGGCCAAATAACTTTCGGCCCCCAGATCGACCAGTCCTTTTTCATGGGGAAACAGTTGTTGAACCCGTTCCGGAAAATGACAGACTTCCCCGGCAAGCACTTGTTGGCAGGGGCTATGTTCCAGATCATATTCAAAGTTTTCAATGAAGGCCTCACCGTTCCAAAAGGCCAGGGTTCTCACACGGCTCGCATCGGCCATGAGTTGCCCCACAAAGGCGTATCGGACACCCAATGCCTTTGCCAGGTTGCAAGCCAGAGCCTGGAAAAATTCTCCTCCGGAAGTCGAAGCGGTGCCTTCATCGACAAGCCGCAGGATATAATCACTTTTCCTGAGGGCGTGGTCCAACGCCACCCGTTCAATTTCCGCCAACGCCCGAGCGGCGAAAATACGCATAATGAAAGCCGTATAGTCCCCATTGGGCATCGGCTTATCATCGAGCACCGCCAAGTGCCCGGCCACCTTTCCTGAGGAATTGATGAGGGGGAGGCCGCAATAACTGACGGCTCCCCAGTCTTTAATGACTTGGACACCGGGGTAACAATCGGCCAAGCCGTCGGCATGATGGACCACCTGATGATTCAATGCCACGTCACAGGGACCACCAACCGGCACCTGGAAACGAGGGACCAATCCTTTCGGTGACCATCCGGCTTTTGAATAAAAACATCCGTCGGCTCGATTGAATTCCGACAGGTAGGCATATTTCACTCCCAGCGCTTTGGCCAACTCCTCGACCAACGTGTCAAAAAATTTCTCGCCCGTCTGCGCCTCCACCCCTTTGACTACTCGCTGGAGTACTTCGTCCTGGAACACAGGAACGGGACCGAAGGATGACAGTTGAGGGGAACCTGTCGAAGAGACGGGCTCTTCTTCGGAGTGAAATGGAGACGTTGTGCGTACCTCAGCCATTGCCCTCTCCTCTGAAATTGCCCTGCGTGAGAAAAACCCGGCCGCCTTGGTTAGGAACTCACCGTCGCTATTATCTCCGAGGAGCCGGAGGAAAGGGAATAGATCAGGTGCCGAATTTTCTACACGGCTTCCGTATCAGTCCCCTGACGGACTTCTCCTGACTCCTGTCATTCATCTCCGGAACCGGTCAAGGAAAATGGCACGACCGGACGGAGAATTTCAGGCGGTTGATTTTCCTACCCTCCTGGCCGGGGATGGCTTGGCCAGTTTACGGTTTTTTCGTGGTACACTAGGCGTGAAGATCGTGGGAGACCATGAAAATTGTGGAACGGAGCAGGGAGGCTCGACTATACTCGTTGGGCGGCCTAACCACCTCTTCTCGGGCAAACCTGTTTTGGCGACCAACCCTACACCCATCTTTGTGACACATTGCCACCATTTCAAAATATGTCAGGTCTCGCAACCTGCAAACATCCACACGTCGGACCTGATTTCCCACTGGCTGAGAGTTCGAACCCCGAACACCATGTCCTGCACATCGTCCAGCGATAACCGGTCAAGCATCTTGTCATAGGGAGCCCCATCCATGTCCAAAAGCACACCTCACCTGACAATCGAAGAGGAACGCTTAGAAGAATCCAAAAAGCGGACGGTACATTGGAAACGGTGGGGACCCTATCTGAGTGAACGCCAATGGGGCACGGTCCGTGAGGATTACAGTCCCAATGGCGAAGCCTGGGAAGACTTCTCCCACGACCAGGCCCGCTCACGAGCCTATCGGTGGGGCGAGGATGGCATCGGTGGCATCTGCGACCGCCACCAGCAGATTTGCTTTGCACTGGCGCTCTGGAACGGAAAGGATCCGATTCTGAAAGAACGTTTGTTTGGCTTGACCGGGAACGAAGGCAATCATGGGGAAGACGTCAAAGAATATTACTTTTACCTGGACTCCACTCCGACGCATTCCTACATGAAGTTTTTGTATAAATATCCCCAACACCCCTTTCCCTATGCCCAATTGATCGAAGAAAACCGGAAGCGGGGCAAACACGATTGGGAATATGAGTTGATGGACACGGGTGTGTTTGATGACAACCGGTATTTCGACGTGTTTATCGAATATGCCAAAGCGACACACGAAGACATCCTGATCAGGATTACCGCTCATAACCGGGGGCCTGACTTCGCGGAACTTCATGTGTTGCCGACCATCTGGTTCCGCAATACCTGGTCCTGGACGCCGCATGCTCCACGTCCCACTCTCAATCGGGATAAAAACCTTGGCGATGCGCAGGCCATCCACTTGGACCATGAACAATACGGGTCGCGGTGGCTGTTATGCGAAGGCACTCCGGACATGCTCTTCACCGAAAATGACACCAACACGCAACGGCTCTATGGAGTGCCCAACGCGGGCCCCTATGTCAAAGACGGGATCAATGACTCTATCGTCGCCGGCACACAAGGGACGGTGAATCCGGCACAAGTCGGAACGAAGGGTGCGATCCATTATCATCCGTTGATTGCGCCCGGACAAAGCATCACCTACCGGCTGAGATTGACCAACCTACCTCCCACCGAGGGCCAGTTGGGCGAAGAGTTTGATACCATTTTCCCCGCACGCCAACAGGAGGCGGATGATTTTTTTGCCAAACGCCTCGGGACATCCCATTCCGCCGATGCCCAAAATGTGCAGCGTCAGGCATTTGCCGGTATGCTGTGGAGCAAACAATTTTATCATTTTGACGTGCGCACCTGGCTGGCCGGCGACCCTACAGGACCGCCGCCGCCCGCAGGGAGAAAAGATGGCCGGAACGCGGATTGGAAGCACCTCTATAATGAAGACATCATTTCCATGCCCGACAAATGGGAATACCCATGGTTTGCGGCCTGGGACCTTGCCTTTCATTGCGTGCCATTAGCCCTCGTGGACCCGGACTTCGCAAAAGATCAACTCCGGTTATTGGTCAGAGAATGGTATATGCATCCCAACGGTCAAATTCCGGCATATGAGTGGGCGTTCGGCGATGTGAATCCGCCCGTCCACGCCTGGGCCACCTGGCGGGTGTATAAAATTGAAAAACGCATCAGGGGCAAAGCCGACCGGGTATGGTTGGCTAAGATATTCCATAAACTCCTGCTGAACTTTACCTGGTGGGTGAACCGGAAGGATGCCGATGGCCGAAACATTTTTCAGGGAGGGTTCCTCGGACTGGATAATATCGGCCTCTTCGATCGGTCCGCGCCGCTTCCGACCGGCGGATTTATTGACCAATCCGACGGCACCAGTTGGATGGGCATGTACTGCCTGAATATGCTGGCCATTGCCCTGGAACTGGCACGACACGATCCCGCCTACGGCGATGTGGCCAGCAAGTTCTTTGAACATTTTGTCTACATCTCGCACGCCATCAATCACATCGGCGAAGGCAATCACGAAGCCTCCCTATGGGATGAGACCGACGGATTCTATTATGACATGTTGCATTTCCCGGACGGCCATTCTCAACAAATGAAGGTCCGGTCCATGGTGGGACTCATCCCGCTCTTTGCCGTTGAGACGTTGGAACCGGAAGTGGTGGATGCCTTGCCGGGCTTTAAACGGCGCCTGTTGTGGTTTATCGAAAACCGCCCGGAATTCCGGCGTCATGTCTGTTCAACCAGCCTGCCGGATGGAAGTGTTCGCCGGATGCTCTCGATAGTGGATCAGGAGCAACTCCCCCGCGTCATGAAGTACATGCTGGATGAAGAGGAATTTCTCTCCGCGTATGGTATTCGAGCCTTATCCAAATACCATCAAGACCATCCCTATGTGCACCATGTGAATGGACATGAACATCGCGTGGATTATGAACCGGCAGAATCCAGGACCGGCTTATTCGGCGGCAACTCCAATTGGAGAGGACCGATTTGGTTCCCGGTGAATTTTCTCCTGATCGAATCGTTACAAAAATTCCATCATTTTTTTGGAGATCATCTCACTGTGGAATGCCCGACCGGATCGGGATCGCAACAGACACTGTGGCAAGTCGCAGCGGAAATTTCCCGTCGCCTCAACCGTCTCTTTCTTCGTGATCCTTCGGGCCACCGACCGGTCTTCGGGGGAGTCGCCATGTTTCAGCAGGATCCGCATTGGCGGGATTACCTGTTATTCCATGAATATTTTCACGGAGACAACGGAGCGGGATTAGGTGCAAGCCACCAAACGGGCTGGACCGGACTTGTCACCAAACTGTTGGAACAATCAGGAGAATAGGATATGTCTCCCGACCGGAGGCAACAACATCAGGACACCCCACCTCCCCTACACACCCCTATCCTGCCACAGGTCGTAGATTTTGGCCGAGAAATTTGCGGCGATTTGTGGCTGTCCGAACGACGGGAATGGCTCGTCACCAACGGCATCGGCGGGTTCGCCTCCGGCACCGTGGCGGGTTCCCTGACCCGACGGTATCACGGTCTGCTCCTCGCCGCCCTCAAGCCCCCCCTCGGACGCACCCTGTTGGTCAGTAAACTGGAAGAAACTGTGGAGTACCAGGAAAAAATCGTTCAGCTCTCCACCAACCATTGGCATAGCGGAACCGTGTCGCCAGCGGGATTTGTATTCCTGGAACGCTTCCGCCTGGAAGGCACGACACCCGTCTGGACCTTTGCCATCGGCAACGCATTAGTAGAGAAGCGCATATGGATGGAAAAGGGTGAGAATACGACGTACGTGAAATACTCCTTCACCAGAGGATCGCTTCCGATTCGCCTCAATCTTCGAGCCTTCATCAATCACCGGGACTACCATGGCATCACGCTGGACACGCTCCCGGAATTTTCAACCACTCCCATCCCGCATGGACTACAGATTCTACCCGCAGAAGGTTCTCCGTTTATTCTATCTGCCTCGGGAGGATCGGTTGAAGCCGTCCATATGTGGTACCACGATTACGATCTGCCCCTCGAACGGGAACGGGGACTTCCCGATCGCGAACATCATCTGCACATCGGCACTTGGATTCTCGACTTGAAACCCGGCGAAGAGATCATCTGGATGGCCAGCACCCGTCTTAAGCCATCCAGACCCTCCGCTTCGTGTTTCGAATTACGCCGACGTCATGAAATGGCTTTGCTCCATTCGGAACCCACCGCAACACAGTCACACCCAAGTTGGCCGGACTGGATCCAACAGCTCACGTTGGCCGCCGATCAATTTATCGCCTCACGTTTCCTGACCCCTCACAACACCGGTCATACGGTCATTGCCGGTTATCACTGGTTTGGGGATTGGGGCCGGGACACGATGATCAGCCTGCCGGGACTCACCCTGACCACCGGGCGTTTTGACGTCGCTCGCAGCATTCTTTCCACATTTGCACAATATGCCAATCAAGGCATGCTGCCCAACCGATTCCCCGACGCAGGGGAAGAACCGGAATATAACACCGTTGATGCAACGCTCTGGTATATTGAAGCCGTCCGCCAATATGTGGACGCCACCGATGATCGCGCCTTTCTCAAAACGATCTTTCCCGTGCTTATCGAGATGCTGGCGTGGTACCGCAAGGGCACCAGATTTGGAATCGGTATGGATCCCGCCGATCACTTACTTCATGCCGGAGAGCCGGGCGTACAGCTCACCTGGATGGATGCCAAGATCGGAGACTGGGTCGTGACTCCGCGGATGGGCAAACCGGTCGAGATCAATGCGCTGTGGTACCAAGCCTGGCTCACCCTGGGGCAATTGGCCAGGACCATGAAAGAACCACACGAGGAATTTCTACACATAGCCAAGGCCGTCCACACATCCTTTCAACGGTTCTGGGATGAACGATTACACCGATGTTATGACGTGCTGGACGGACCGCATGGCCATGATCCGGCCCCACGCCCCAATCAATTGTTCGCCGTGTCCCTGCCAAATAGTCCGCTCACCTACAAACAGCAACATGCTGTTGTGGATTATTGCGCCCGACATCTCTACACCTCTTATGGGTTACGCAGCCTGGGGCAGGAAGATCCCCAATACGTAGGACAATATGAAGGAGATATCCGGCAGAGGGATGGCGCCTATCATCAAGGCACCGTTTGGGGCTGGCTACTCGGTCCTTTTGTGCTGGCACACTTTCGGGTCTATCGCAATCCCGAAGCTGCTCGATCGTATCTTGCATCGATGGCTCATCATCTCAACGATTACGGACTGGGAACGCTGGGAGAAATCTTTGACAGCCAGCCGCCGTTCGCGCCACGTGGCTGCATCGCCCAAGCCTGGACCGTGGCCGAAATCCTCCGCGCCTGGCATCTCATTCACCCGTCCACCAACAAGCTTAGAACAGAAAAACCCACTCCCCAAAAATAAAGAGATCTTGTCATGCTGAGGCCATGCCGAAGAATCTGATCCCAGGCTGAAGATTCCACAGCTCAGCGAGATCCTCTCGGTGCCCCAAGGATGACATGATCGCTCAGGACATATGGGCTTCCCTTGGTCACTCACCTAGGAATCCACCTCCGTCATCCACGGCATTGATTATCCCTATTCCCCCCTTTTTCTTCTTTTGCATTTGTCCTTCTTCAATTTATCGCAATCCGTCGGCTTTATTGCGCACCATGGGGGGTTGCGCCTGAAGAGTTTCCTTTTTTATGTCGTGCTCACAGATTAGGCACTCCCATCCCTCTGATCCGGGAATGGGGGGTTATCAGCCATCTTTCGGATTCATTTTATTGAAAGTGAGCAATTTTGACCAGAATTCTGCATGTCTTCTTGCCAAAATAGTTGCCCTTCAATGCCCAAAAACCACTACCCGATCTCACGGAACCCCGAGCGTTCCTTATCGGAAGGGTACACACTATGGCCGCATATTTTCAAAAAGGAATAGGGATGCAGTTCAAAGATAACAAAGGCATATTGGACGGTCATGTGCATCTCTTTCTCTCGGCCTCTTCACACATAAGTCCTACCAAGATCATCCATCAGGTGGACCCCAAACAGCTCAAGCGGCAATGTGATGAATGCTTCATTCTGATCGGGAATGCCGGGGGGAATATTCTTTTTATCAATTCACGAATAGAGGAATGGTTCGGTTATACCCGCAAGGAGTTAATCGGGAAACCCCTTGCATGTCTTATTCCAGGACAATTTCGAGTCCAACAGACCGACGAGCGTGTAGACTTCGTATTGACACCACACTGCGAGTCCATGGAACACGAACCTGAGTTTCAGGGACGTGGGAAAAACGGGAGGACCATTCCCCTCCAAATCAGCCTCGAATCGATGGGGAAGGAAAACAATGAAGCGACTTTGGTGACGATGACGATTATCACCGAACGCAAACGGGTCAATTCTCAAAAACGGTTGCGGGAGATGGCCGCCGACCTCAATTTAACCGAACAACGCGAACGACAACGCATTGCAATGGAACTCCATGATTATCTCAGCCAACTGTTAGTGGTGTGCCGCTTGAAGCTGACCCAGACCATGCAAGTCCTCAAACCTGAAACTCAGGAGCTCAATCTTATCAAAGAAACTGACGATATCCTCGATCAAGCCCTCACCTATTCCAGAACGCTCGTTGCGGAGTTAAGCCCCTCGGTGTTATTTGAATTTGGATTGCTGGCGGCTTTGAAATGGTTAGCCGGTCAAATGATCCACCATGGACTGAATGTGACAATGACTTGTGCGGGCATTCAGGACCTGAATGTGCCTGAAGATAAGGCGATTTTATTGTATCAATCCACCCGTGAACTGTTTTTCAATGTCATGAAACATGCCGGTACCAACCGCGCCACTCTCACACTTGGCAAGGAGGAAGGAGTGTTACGCATTACCGTGGGGGATGAAGGGAAGGGGTTTCATTCAACCAAAGGAACAGCTACCCCTTTCACGGAACAATCGATGAAATTCGGACTATACTCCATACGCGAACGCATGATCAGTCTTGGGGGATCATTCGCAATTGAGTCACAGCCTACACACGGAACCCTGGCTACCCTCCTATTACCCTTATCACTGAAGGGAGAAATCCATTCAGGACTACACCAGGACCCACCTGGCAGCTCACCAAGCACCTCCTCCTCCCTCAGAGCTACTCTCTGATCAATCACACCTCTGAATCAATGGTCCGAAAAAATATCCCTATGTAAAATGAGGTAAAAAAATTTAATTTAGGTCTTTTGATGACCGTTGCCGCGAGTGTGTCCACTGGAAGTTCTCGTGGCAAGAGCTAATGAATAATACAATTTGATCTGCACAATCTTGGGATGAGTAGCCTAGGATGAAGTCGGTTGTGATGACGGAGTAGATCGGCTTTGTCCGATCCCGTTTAGCTTTGTCTAATCGGAATAGGAGTCATCAGACCTTTACTTAATAAAAGATAGGGGAAAATTTGAGCACTGATTTCCGTGATACGGGATTGGAGACCTGTTGGGAGGAAATATGGCGCTACATGGGAGCCTGTCCGCCTTTTTTTTTTGGCCAGCCCCCGAGCCGGTCTTCGCCCCGCTAAGATGTATCGTCCAAGCCTGGACCATCGCCCAAGTTCTCCGCGCCTGGCATATCATTAACCTTCCGCCAACAGGGAAACACAAGAAAGACACACTCCCAAATAATAAGACTAACTTGGCATCCTGATAGTCCCCTTTAAAATTGTCATTCTGAGCCATGGCGAAGAATCTGGCCCCGGCCTGTAGATACCAAAACTCAGCGAGACCCTTTCCTTTCCGCAGATGCCCCTTTCAACCATTGTTTTCTCTCCCACATCCATCCTCAAATGCTCCTCAATTTAATCGGGGCTTAACGAATTTGAAGAAAATAGATGTTTTATCTATAGTGCTGTACACAACCGGCGGGAGGCACCGTCATGGTGAGGGTGCCATAACGCTGGATCGTGATGGACCAGATGCAGGACGGACGGCCCGCCGCCAACGCACTCATGGCCGATTCACCACACACCGGCAATGGTTTTGTCCAGCCGTCTCTCCTTAGCCACAAGGTAGCCTTATTCTTCAAGACCATGCAGACGGAGGCCTTGGCGGCCGCGAGCCCGACGTTCCAGCTCTCCTCCTTTCTCATCAGTCGACCTCATAAGGTTGGCGTCCCCATAGCCAACACTCCGAGTCCGGATACCGGCCAAAGTGGTGTGTCATCCGTTACGATAATGAAAATCTTATGCACTGGTGCGGACGTGTGGGTTGAGAAGAGCGCTTCCATTTCCTACCCATTAATACTTTTTCCGGGTTGCATCGTTTGGCAAACTTGCGGCTGACATATTCGCGGTCGAGGAATTGATTGATAGAGAGATTATCAAAATTTAGTCAGTTCATTCCGGGATTTGCACGGCCCTCATCTTATAAGGCAGTTGATTTGGACCAATCTGAACAACACGCGGGTCTGCCTCCGGCTCATCGGAATATTCCGTAAAATCTGATGAGCCAAGTATTGCAAAGACATTGAGTATTTCACACAGCTCTCCAAGGGCGAAACTGAAAGAAAGGGCCGACTTGTACTGCAACTGAATCAATGAGCGCGTAATACATCGATAACACCTCAGCTATAGGTTCTAACGTGGTGCAGCAGACTGAATCAGCGGGGTTAACCCTACGCAACTTTTTCTTGGCACTCGTCAAGACCAAGGAAGACAGTCCGCAGCTCCATGAATCTGAATCTTACACAAATTGGTGCATCCGGTTTGCCTGGGAACGTCTCACCGTTCTCTATCTTTTGGGATTAGTCGCCAACCCTGCGTTTATTGTAGCCGACGTCCTCCTTCATCGAGAGCATCTCGATGCAATCCTCGACATACGCATGATTTTAGAGTTGGGGCTCTTCGGCTGTTTTTTACTCGTGAGATACCAACCTGCTGCCGTCTCACCAAACGTGCTTTTAGTCCTTTGGGTATTGATTGGCAATCTGTGCATCGTCCAGATGACCGTCGTGCTTGGGGGATTCACGGCCCAGTATTACAACGGGCTCAATCTCGTGTTCCTGGCTGCAGCGGTCATTGTGCCGGTGTCCTGGCCAAGTCATCTGATCGCCCAAGCGGGCACGCTTGTGTCGTATTATGGGCTGAATCTTCTCAATCCTTCTGTGACGGCTGATATCGATGCAGCCATTGAGAACTCGTTTTTCCTCGTATGGACCTGCGTCGCCTTACTTTTCTCGGTTTCCCTCTACGAACGACTGCAGCGGGCCGAATTTCAAGCACGGCTCTTTGAGCGCAGGGCAAGGGTTGAATTGGAGACGTCCAACCAAAAACTTCTCGAACTGGATCGGTTGAAAAGTGAGTTTTTCGCCAATATCAGCCATGAAATTCGCACCCCGCTCACTCTGGCCGTGGGTGCATTTAAGACTCTTTTGAAATCTTCACTCGGCGCAGAAGCCAAAGATGTGGTCCAGACCGGCTTACGGAATGCCTCCAGGCTTCTGTTCCTCATCAATGAGTTGCTGGACCTGGCTAAATTCGACAGCGGTCGCACCACTCCGAACAAACGGTGTATGGATTTCGCTGCGCTCGTGAGCAGTGTGGTTATGAACTTCGATTCCAGCCCGACTCGTCGCATCCATGTGAAAGGCCTGATGCAACCGGTGGCCTTGGAGGCCGATCCACTCCAAATGAAAAAGGTTCTGTATAACCTGCTCTCCAACGCCTTCAAGTTCAGCGATCCCCATGAGGGCCAGGTGTGGATTCGTCTCTCCTCCAAGGAACATTCCATCGAACTGGAGGTTGAAGACAACGGCATCGGCATTCCACCCGATCAATTGGGGCGAATCTTCGACCGATTCACTCAAGTGGAAAGCAGTGCCACGAGGCGGTATGAAGGCAGCGGGATCGGATTGGCCTTGGTGAAGGAAATCGTTATGCTGCATGGGGGAACAATTGCGGTGGAAAGCAACCCCGACCGTGGTTCCGTATTTACGATCACGTTGCCTCGCGGGAACGTGCCCGCTGATCAGGTGCTTGCCATTCAAGACGACGAGGAGAACCGGGACGTTCTTCCCAGACCAGCCGAAGACGAACACAAAGACGATGAGTCTTTCCTTTCCCCCGCTGAAAAAATGGACGCCCCATTGGTGTTGGTGGTCGATGACAATGCCGATATGCGCGGGTACGTCAAAAAAATATTGCACAGACAATATCAGATCGTGGTAGCCAGGGACGGGGCGGAAGCCCTGGAGATGGCTCAACACGTGCGCCCGGCATTGATCCTGACAGATGTCATGATGCCGAAAATGAGCGGGCAGGACCTTTTGAAAGCCGTTCGAAGCGATAAGACTCTTCGATCGACCCCCGTGATTTTCTTAACAGCCCGCGCCGGGACCGAAGCACGCATTGAAAGTCTGGAAGCCGGAGCCGACGATTATTTGTCCAAACCCTTCGACGAACCGGAACTCCTGGCTCGCGTCGGCAACCTGATTCGAGCACGTGCACAAGAACGGGAACTCGTTCAGTTACAGAAAGAAAAATTAGCCAGGTTCTTACCCCAAAATCTGGCCGACATGATCATGTCGGGCGACCACGAGGATTTCCTGAAAGGGCATCGCAGCAAAATCACCGTAATCTTTATCGATCTTCGAGGATTCACACCCTTTACTGAAACGGTGGCTCCCGAAGAGGTGATGGCCGTCCTCCGTGAGTACCAGGCCGCGATGGGTTACCTGATCTCCGAATATGGCGGAACACTTGAGCGATTTGCCGGCGACGGCATCATGGTCTATTTCAACGACCCGCAGCCCTGTCCCAATCACGCCGAACAAGCGGTGCGCATGGCAATTGCCATGCGCCAAGAAGTCCTTTCGTTAGAAGAGCAATGGAAGAAACGCGGCATTCCCCTCGGAGTAGGCATCGGTATTGCGACCGGATATGCAACGATCGGTGCGATCGGATTTGAAGGACGAACGGACTATGCCGCGATCGGCCCCGTCACCAATCTGGCATCCAGACTCTGCAACGAGGCCCAGCACGGCCAAATCCTGGTCCCGGAACAGATCGCCTTTCTTCTTGGAAAACTGATCTCGACCGAACCTGTCGGGGAACTCGCATTGAAAGGCATTCAAAGGCCTCTTTCCGTCTATCAAGTGATCGGATTAAAAGCCTAGTTGCCATTCTGCGGTCCCGCCGAAGAATTTGAGGCCAGCCCTAACACGTCCTCGTCTCCCAGAACGCCTTCTTTTCCTTAATCCCTAAACTTAAAAAAATATCCCCCTCCGTCATCCCCGATATCAGTTATCAGGGCTCCATCTTTTGGACGGAGCCTGACCTGTAAAGAATTTGGCAGAGGAAGAAAAAACTCCTGTCCGAATATTCCTCAGGCCCACCTGTCATTTTTTCTAGTGGTTGGGTATCATGCCCTGGAATTTTTCCATGAGAAAGGCACAAGTAATCATCCATCCCGTCACGAGTTTGATCTCATGGGCAAAAGTTAAAACTTCATCGCTTAAATTCGCAACGATCGCCTGCACAATGGCCTCACGGCTAACACCAAAGCAGAGAGACAAGGAGTAGAGACAAATGGATCCACAATTTTGGATAACAGCCTGGAACGAAGGAAGAACAGCCTTCCACGGGGAACACTATCACGAAAAACTGACGGAGTACTTTCCCCGATTCAATCCTGAAAAGGGGCAGAGAGTACTCGTTCCACTCTGCGGGAAATCAAAAGATCTTCTTTGGCTTCATAGGCTCAATCTCCATGTCCATGGAGTCGAATTGCATGCCCAGGCCGTGAAGGAATTTTTTTCAGAGAATGGACTCTCCTCCCCTCACATAACCCAAGATCAAGATTTTACCCATTACACCCACGAAAATATCATCATCAGCTGCGGGGACTTTTTCAAACTCAATGAACACCACACCTACGACTACATTTACGATCGGGCAGCACTCGTGGCTCTACCACCCCCAATGAGAAAAAGGTACGCGCAAGTTATCAAGCAATCCCTTAAACAGGGGGGGAAATACCTTCTCATCGTCTATGATTATGACCAATCAAAAATGGAGGGGCCTCCCTTTCATGTTGGTGGCAAAGAAATTCATGAACTGTACGAAGATCAGTTCACTATTACATTGAAAGAAAGCCAAAAGCCAAAAAATGAAGGAACAAGACTCTCCGCAATAGACAGCCTTCACCAGACAGTCTACGTCCTTGAAAAGATCCGGTGACACTCCCCGCCCAATTGGCACCTTCGAAAAAATCTTCGACGGACAACCATTTTTCGTCTCGCATAATTGCCTCACCCAACCCTGGCCCCCCGCCCAAACCCTCCACGCCTGGCAGATCATCCAGACAGTCCTCACCTAAGTTATCCTTCCGATCCCACCGCGGCGTTTTCATTCTGCGCCAGCGGCGAAGAATCTGTGCCCAGCCTGAGGATGCCACAGCTAACCAAGATCCTCCGGCTCCCTCCTGTAGTTCAAACCCGCTTGTCATTCTGAGCCAGTGGCAAAGAATCTGTGCCCAGCCTAACGAACTCTCGCCCCACCAAGATTATTTAGTTCCCTAATACAGTCCCCCACCTTGTCATTCTTAGGCCATGCCGAAGAATCTGAGCCCAGGACGAAAAGCCCCACGGCTCAGCAAGATCCTTCGGTGGACCTTGCCCTGAGCTTTGCCGAATGGGTCAGGATGGCATGGTCGCTTAGGACAAATGCCTTTCGTTGATTGCTCACCATTGGCAAAGATTCTGGCGCTTGGCTGGACACTCAATTGAAAATTTGTCGGGCAAGTGCGTGCCACATTCCCTATACAAAATTGGGCTTGTGGCTCCTCTTATATCTACTGTCTCGTGACTTCCACCCAGGCCACAGCATGTTGGGCAGGAACCACGGTCACCCTCATTTCACCTTTTTCACTGTAAGTCAAAAGGGAGCTTAATCTTACATTAGGCCACAGCGGATGCCTTAACAAACACATCCCCCTCTCCCAAAACTTCTTTCGATACATCACTTCCCTGCCTCAAATGTAAAAAATGTCTCAACTCAGTACCTGTACAAAATGGGCTAAAAAAACTCGATACCGATCTTTGCTGACCCGGGGAGCGAGTGCATTCCCTGGACTTTTAATGACACCAACCCCTTATCGATTCAATTTGTTCTCCACAATTTTGAAGATGAGTACCCTGGCATGGATTCGGATGTGATGGATGTGGCAGCTTGGCTTTGTCCAATCTCCTCCAAGCCTTGTATAATCGGACTAGAAAACGCCCGTTACCATTTCACCAAAATTAGGAATTAAAGGTGACCCCTAATACCCGGGATACCGGTTTAGAAACTCTTTGGGAAGAAATCCGCCGATTCATGGGAGTCTGTCCGTCCTTTTTCCGGTTGGCCAGCCCTGAGCCGATCGTCGCCCGGGGCCTTTTCGATCTGGCAAAATTCGCCTATCTTGAAAGCCCTCTCCCCTCAAGCTTCAAGGAAAAGCTCTTCACCTATCTCTCCCGATTCTGCGGGGTTCGGTATTGCGTCACACGACATGCCGCATTTTTGTTGGGACGAGGGAACATCGCCGGCGACCCAACCTGTCCTCCTCTTACCCCTGAGGAAGTCATCACCTTGCTCAGCGAGCCGTTTCCTGAGGGCGAACAACTTTCCGATATTCTGTCCGCCCTTGGAACCATGAGTACTCCCCTCAAGGCCTCGCCGGCTCACGATTCGATGGTGGAGCGACACCTGCGCATCGCCTGTGCGATGATTTTTCTGGAACCCGGGCGCTCCACCGCATGGTGCGCTGCCCTTCGGCGACTTTTGGGATCTTCGCAATTCGAATGGCTTCTGCTTTTCCTCGCCTTTGTGCGGACCGCGCATTTTTGGACGGAAGTTCATGCATCGTATGGTGCCATGATACCGATGGCGAGTGAACAGCCTTCCCCCGGGGATGATGCCGTCATCGATCAGACTCCTCAACTGGTTTTTGAAGAGGACATAGAAATTCTCTTTCGAGAGCAACAAGCACTGGTCGAACCTCTCTTGCAGAGAATGCAGGACGCCACACGATTCGAACTGGGATCACAGCTCCATGCAGAGTTGCAGGAATTACGCACCACTCACCGGCTCGCACAAGCCTTGAAAAAAAGTGAAGCCCTCCTTCGCGACTTGTACGAGAATGCCCCGGATATGTTTTGCTCCGTTGATGCCGAGACAGAGCGCGTTGTTGAATGCAATCGAACCCTTCTGGAAAAAACCGGGTTTTCCCGCGAGGAGATCATCGGCAGATCTGTTTTCGAACGGTATACCAAGGCCTCCCTCCCAAACGCCCGGAAATCCTTTGAACACTTCCGCCAATATGGAGTCGAGCACAATGCCGAATTGCAATTGCGAACTCGTGAAGGAAAAACGATTGATGTCAGCCTGAATACCACGGCCGTGCGTGATGCGTCGGGACAAATAATCTCCAGCCGCTCGATCTGGCGGGATATCAGCCAACAGAAATCCCTTGAAGACCAACGGCGCCTCATATTTGAAGCCTCCCCGAATGGCATGCTGGTTGTGAACCAGAGGGGAACCATTCTTTTTGCCAATTCACGAATAGAGGAATGGTTCGGGTATCCCGGAAAAGAGTTAATTGGAATGCCATTAGAAGGGCTTATTCCCGGGCAATTTCGAGTTCAGCCGGCCGGCGAGCGTTTTGACTTCGTATTGATTCCCTGCGTCGAATCCATGGAACCCGAGCCTGAGTTTCGTGGGCATGGTAAAGACGGAAGGACCATCCCACTCACAATCAGACTCGATCCGATGGGGAAGGAAGACGAGGAATCGACATTGGTGACGATGACAGATATCACCGAACGCCAACGGGATAGGGAAGCCATTCGCCAATCGACCATCGCGCTTCATGAACAATTGGCTCTCAACAAAACCATCACCGATAATACCTCAACCAGCCTGCTTATGATTGATACCGCCGGACGAGTGACCTTTGCCAATCCATCCACGGAAATCGTGATGGGGTTCAAACCTGAAGAGCTGATTGGCCGGGTATTGCATGAAATGGTCCACCATACCCGTCCAAATGGTTCCCCATTTCCAATAAAAGAATGTCCCCTGGCCGGGCTATCTCCCTTAAGAGAGACTCTGACCAATCATGAAGACGTCTTTATCCATAAAGATGGCCATTTTTATCCTGTACGCTGCAACACGAGGCAGATTTTCAAGCAAGGGGAGCGGATAGGTAACGTCATCGAAGTTCTGGATATCACAGATCTGCAACGTGCCGAGAAGGACCGGCAACTTTTTACGCTGGAACTGGCGAAACAGGTCAATGATCGAACTGAGGAGCTTGTCAATTCTCAAAAACTATTACGGGAATTAGCGGCCGCCCTTAATTTGACCGAACAACGTGAACGGCACCGTATTGCGACGGAACTTCATGATTACCTCAGTCAACTATTAGTGGTGTGCCGCTTGAAATTGGGCCAGATCAGACCCGCCCTTGGCCTGAACGCTGAGAGCTCCGGTCTGGTCAAAGAAACCGAAGACGTCCTCGATCAAGCCCTCACCTACACCAGAACGCTCGTCGCGGAATTAAGCCCTTCGGTCTTATTTGAATTTGGATTGCTGGCCGCCTTGCAATGGTTGGCCGGTCAAATGATCCATCATGGGCTGAAAGTGGAAATGACCTGTGAGGGCATTCAAGACTGGAAGGTCCCGGAGGAACAGGCGATTTTATTGTATCAATCGATCCGCGAACTGTTTCTCAACGTGATAAAACATGCCGACACGGACCGTGCCACGCTCACACTTGGCAAAGAGGAGGGGGTGTTACGTATTTCCGTCCGCGATGAGGGTAAGGGGTTTCATCCACCCAAAGGAACTGCCACACAGCCTTTCACGGACCAGGCAATGAAATTTGGCCTCTTCTCCATTCGCGAACGCATGATTACCCTTGGAGGAACATTCGAAATTGAATCACTACCTGATCACGGAACCACGGCCCGCCTCATTGTACCCATTGCATTAAAACTGGAAAAGGGTTCTACACCACAACAGGATTCGGACGGGCAGTACATCGATCAACCCACGGACGATCAATCTCTACCGGAGGAAGGCAATCTCCCAAAGATCCGCACAAAAAACCACATTCGCATTCTGATCGTCGATGACCATGTGATGGTGCGGGAGGGCTTAAGGAATATGTTGGAGAGCCATGAAGATCTGGAACTGGTAGGGGAAGCCGGGAACGGCGAGGAAGCCATCGATTTGGTAGAACGCCTGAAACCTGCCCTGGTGATCATGGATGTCAATATGCCAAAACTGAATGGCATTGAAGCCACATCCCGGATAAAAGCCCATCATCCGGATATCAGTATTATCGGATTATCTGTCAATGCCGGTGGAGAAAATCAACGAGCAATGCTCAAGGCCGGAGCGGTCGCCCTCTTGCCCAAAGAAGCTGCTGTCGCCGATCTCTATCAAATGATTACAACCGTCATGACGTCACGGCCATGAACCTGTGGCTTGCTGATGATTGATAGAGCGACCCGAGTTGCGCTCAGACTGCACGCGGTTTGTTGGAATGCTATGATGGAATATAATTTGACTGGCTGAATCATTTAATCACCTTATGAAAGGAAATCATGACTATGAATCTGCTGCGAATGATGATCGGCGTTTCTTTGGGTGTTGTGCTCTTCGCGGGAACCGGATTTGCCACAGAACCGGCCGAAGTGGAGAAATATGTGAAGGCCCGTATTGAGATCGGCGAGATGATGACGAACTACTTTAAGGGTGGCAAAGGATACGGAGAGGGGCAGCGGCCGTCACCAGAAGCCATGAAGGAAATGGGTGCGGATATCAATACAAAACTCATTGCGTTATTGGCCAAGCATGATTTGACGATCGAGGAATATCGCCAGCGCAGCCCTGAGGTCTTTGCCGATGATGCGGCCGTGCAGGGGTATCTCAATGAGCATCCCGATCTGAAAGTACGCTACGATGCCCTTCCACTGGGCAGCATAAAGGGCGGGAGTACCGGCCGGGGGTACTGAGGCTTCCCCTTGATTAGACAGGATCTCCCCTTCAAAAAAATCATTTACTGCGGCCGACGTGCTCAAAAAAAGGGGCGGTCATGATGGTACCCTGTCCATAACGATGCCAATCCGTTTTCCCATCGACACACAATTGAAGGAGGGTTCGGCCTTGCGATTGGCGCTGGCCGAACCCCAAAGATATCCAATTGCTTCGCCAGCTGTACAACGTAATTGTCGACGAAGGGACTTCCTTTCCCCATGAGCAGATGCCATCCGATGAAGAATTTCAGGCCTATTGGTTTGGAGGCTGTGGCACCGTGGTGGCTTTTGCCCAGACCGGAACTGGTTCCTTGGAACTGGCCGGAGCCCATTACGTAAAGGGTCTGTTGAAAAAAGTCGCCAGCGGCGTTCTCGCCATTTTTCCGTGCTCACGTACTAAGCGCACGCTCCGCGCGAAAAAACGGCTGCGGCCTTGCTGGACGGACTTTTTTGAACCGACCCGGAGCCATTGCTGAGTAATCTAATCCTGGGCAAATTTGTCCTTGAAAATCTTATTTATTCAACACTCCCGTGAAAGCGAATTGGCCGGGCCGGGAAAATCACATTGCCAACGCGGGATTTATCGTCGCGCCCGAATGGCGGGGGAAAGGGCTAGCCCGTCTCCCTGGAGAGACTATGTTGGATCATTCCCGTTTCCTCGGCTTTCGAAGCGTGATTTTCAACCTGGTGTTTTCGGAGAATCACGTGGCACATCGTCTGTGGACGCAATTGGGCTTTCGTGAACTCGCCACCCTCCCCCAAGCGGTGCGCAAGAACGACGGAACCTACCAGGATGCCCGTATTCTGTTCCGGTCACTCTGTGACGACAGCCACCTGCCCGATCGCCCTTGAAATGAGGCCTCACGCCAGCTGGGTTGCTCTCAATTCAGAAAATTCTGTAGTGACGAAGTGATGTTTCCAGGTAAGATATCTTCATGAAAATGAAGGCCTGCGATCCAAGTTCTGTTGACTCACGCCGTCCCAGTCAAGTGATAGGCTCGCCAAGCACAAGATTGACGAAGACCGAAAACTCACTCCTGAACAGCGGCCACTCCTTGCCCTTGAACTGTCCGATGCCGCTGCCGCTATCCAACGCGCAGGTTCCAACAAACATGAACCGTCATTCTTTCCCGCCTTGAAACAGCCAAAAGCACAGTCATTTTTCGACCATTCTGTCCGGCAGTACCTTGACAAGTAGGCCCGTTCCCGTACTATCGAAACACAAGACTATCAGGGCAGAACGGTTCTCAACTCTTATAAACGTACCAGATAATTAATTAAATCTCGGTATGCGCATTTGCCATAGAACCTGATATTAAGGAGATGGGCGTTTCCTCATTTGCTTCCCCACTCTCCAACTGTAACTCTATCAATGGAGGTCGTGACATCCCATGAACGATGAGCAGCCGGCTACGGTTTGCGCCAGTCTCATAGACGGTATGCAGAGTCTCCAACTCTCCACAGTCGGGGTGGACGGCATTCCCCACTGCAGCTATACGCCCTATTTGCACCGGGCTCCTGGCAGCTTTTACATCTTTGTCAGTCAACTGGCAGCACATACCCGTCACTTGCTGGCAAACCGGACCGTCGCCATCATGATCATTGCCGATGAACAGTCGACGTCACAGATTTTCGCTAGAACGAGGGTGCATTACCTGTGTGAGGCCATGCCTATCCCGCCCGATCGTCCCGAATACGAGTCTGTGCTGGACGACTATCAGGAACGGCATGGCAAGATGGCCGGCCTGTTACGGCAGCTGCCGGACTTTGTTCTGTTTCAACTGCATACGAAGAGTGGGCAGTTTGTGATGGGGTTTGGCAAAGCATACACGTTGACCGGAGACAATTTGTCGGTCTTCGAACATTCCCGCACTGGATAGTGTGATTAATCAATTGACCGGCCTCTATTCCAGCCTTACACGTTTCTCTGTACTTTACAGAAGAGTGAGGGTTCGCTATTCTTGCCAAGGACTGAAGACATCTTTCCGATAACTGTTCAGGGAACTCTCCATCACACACAAGATCGTCATGGTGCAACCTCGGGCTTTGTAGCCCGGGCTTTGGTCCTCTGGCTAGAGCCACGGCTCCTCCTGGATCCTCCCCCTCACAAGGATAGCGGACTCCATCGGACGGTAATCCGTACATTTCGAATACGTGTGCCTTTCCTCCCTGCGTGCTCCCACGCGAGCGGAAATCACACGAAGTGAGATGCTTGAATTGGTATCCGGGAACGCCCATGCGAGGAACGATGCGAAGTCCCGGATAGCTCGCAAGACCCACTCAACGAAGAGGTTGTGGTACAGGGAGAGACCGAGACGGAGAAACAGCCGGAAACCGGATCCCATGTGCAGGAACAACTGACGCGACATTCATTTGAGACCAGAAGATTTGCGACGCATATCGCAAGCAAGAACTACATTCACCTCTCACTTCTTATCAGGAAACACACGATGACTAAATTTGCCAAAAGTGAATATTTTAATCCCTGGCATCATGCCAGTCCCGGAGACAAATTACCCGAGTTCGTGAATGGAATCATTGAGATTCCCAAAGGCACGAGAGCAAAATATGAATTAGATAAAGAGAGTGGCCTGCTGATACTGGACAGAGTGTTATACTCTTCCGTGTATTACCCCGCCAATTACGGATTCATTCCGCAAACGTACTGTGAAGATAAAGACCCCTTGGATATTCTTGTGATTTCACAAATTGATGTGGTCCCGATGTGTATCGTGCCGGCCAAAGTCATTGGAGTCATGCGCATGCTTGATAACGGAGAAGCGGATGACAAACTCATCGCAGTGGCGGCAGGCGATCCCAGTGTCAGCCACATTAAGGATATTTCCGAATTACCCCAACACTTTATTTCCGAAATGCGGCATTTCTTTGAAGAGTACAAGACTCTTGAACATAAAGCGGTGGTGGTGGAGGAGTTTTTAGAGAAAAAAGTGGCTCAAAACATTCTGAATCAGAGTCTCGCGATGTATAAAGATTTGTTTTGAAGTACGGAGTTGCCAGATTGCCCTAGGGCCGACGGTCCGGGTGAGGTTGAAATGAACCTTCCCGGCCTTCGGCTAATGCGGTGCGATCATCAATCAGGATTGAGCCAAAAATTTCGTGCCACATTACACATGAGAGCCAACCGGTTGCTCATGATGAATAACCTACCAGTTTCACACTCTCATGCTGCAGGCTTGAGCAGGACCTTGACCCAGCCATTTTCCCGCGCATCAATATGGCGATAGGCTTCCGGTCCATCCCGAAGTGGCAACTCGTGAGTGACGAGAAACGAGGGCTTTGCTTTACCCACCTCAATAAGATTGCATAATCGCCGATTATATGCCTTGACGTTGGCCTGACCGGTTCCTATCCGCTGCCCCTTGAACAAGAAGAGACCCCAGTCGAAAGCCGGCTGCCTTTTTTGGGCCAACGCTTCTGCCGACTTCGGATCCTCAGGTTGAAACCCGCCCACCACGCCTATTTGTCCCGTCGGGCGCACCGATTGTACAAGATGATTCATCGTGATATCGGCCTGTTCGTGACTTTGGGGATCGTGCGTATGGTGTCCCAGGCATTCGCAACCTGAATCTGCGCCCTCGCCGGCAGTCAGGTCCAGAACCTGATCAACCGGGGAAACTCTCGATTCATCGATGGGAATAGCACCGATTTTCTCTGCCAGTCGTAATCCATCGGGGTGACGATCCACAATCATCACCTTACTGGCCCTTTTAAGGATGGCCGAGTAGGCGGCCAGGAGACCCACCGGTCCCGCGCCATAGATGACGACCGAATCGCCCGGGCGGACACCGGCCATCTCAGTCGCATGATATCCGGTCGGAAAGATGTCTGACAGCATCACGTAATCGGCTTCCTTCTCCTGCGCATTCTCAGGCAACCGCAAACAGTTAAAATCACCGTATGGCACACGGAGAAACTCCGCCTGTCCACCTGGATAAGGACCCATTCCCGCACAGCCATAGGCTCCGCCGGCTGTACCTGGGTTGACCGTCAGACAGAAGGCGGTCAACCCGCTCTCGCAGTTTTTGCAAAATCCGCAACTTATATTGAATGGCAGACAGACACGGTCGCCAACTTGCACTTGGGCAACATGAGGGCCGACCTCGATCACCTCGCCAAGATTCTCGTGGCCGAATATTGTGCCCGGCTCAACGGGCATTCGTCCTTCATACATATGTAAATCGGAATCGCAGATATTGGTCGTGGTCATTTTCACCAAAACATCCGTTGGTCGCTCAATTTTGGCGTCGGGCACTTCCTCCACACTGACATCATGCGGTCCATTATAGACAAGTGCTTTCATAGCTTCGTTCCTCCTATGGTGATAGGTGAAACTCCAACATTCATTCTTAAGCCGAAGCCACGGGCCGGTTGTGGTTCACATTTACCCGGAAGGCTAAAACATGACGTTAGAAAGAATAAATCAAAAATTTATTAGAAGGGAAATTGCCAAAAGATGGAACTGGGAGAAACCCTGGCTGACCCACTCTCAACAAATTCTCCTCCCCCTGTACGTTCTCCCTGAAGTCTTCCGTTTTCTAGATAAAATACAGAATAAAATGAATATTTTGGACATTGTCCTCTGACAGACAGGACTGTGAAAATTTCAAAAAGAGCATGAAGGCTGTCCATGCAGGTGTGCAGTGAACTAGCCTGATGACGGATCATGAGCTGTATTACTGTATATAAAGACCAGTCACAACGTTAGGAGGCATGAATGAAGGATCAACCATTTCTCACAGACGTCCAAACATTACGCAAACGCGCCAGGGAACACATGGAAAGGGGAGCGGTGACGCCTGGGTATACCGCCGACCGGGACACCGTGATTAAGCTACTCAACGAAGCCCTGGCAACTGAAATCGTCTGTGTCCTCCGATATAAGCGGCACTATTATATGGCGTCAGGCATTCATGCTCAGAGCGTGGCGGCGGAATTTCTCCAACATGCCAATGAAGAGCAAGGCCATGCCGATCAACTGGCAGAGCGAATCGTCCAACTGGGCGGCGAACCGAATCTCTCCCCTGAAGGAATGCTGATGCGCAGTCATTCCGAATATGTGGAAGGCACTTCCCTGGTCGACATGATCAAGGAGGACCTAGTGGCGGAGCGTGTTGCCATTGATAGCTATCGGGAAGTGATCAATTATCTGGGCATCAACGATTCGACATCCCGCCGGATGTTGGAGGGGATTTTGGCTGTCGAGGAAGAGCATGCTGATGACCTCGTCTCCCTTCTGGAGGAAATGGGCTCCTAACGATTGCTATGAGAGAAGCAAAGAACCGGGACATATGGATCGTCATCCTTATGGGTGTCTCGGGTTCAGGAAAAACCACCATTGGTCAACTTCTGGCCAGAAATCTCGGGTGGTCTTTTTACGAAGGCGATGATTTCCATTCAGGGCGGAATGTGTCCAAATTGTTGGGTGGCGTTCCGTTAAGTGATGAAGACCGGGTTCCTTGGCTTTTTGCGATCCATCAACTGGTTCACGATCTGATAAGCAAATCTCAGCGCGCCGTCATTACGTGTTCCGCCCTAAAACAGACCTACCGGAAGTTGATCACTGAGGGGCACCCTCATGTTTCATTGGTGTATTTACGAGGCAATTACGCGTTGATCCACCCGCGCCTGGAGTCACGAACCGGCCACTTTATGAAAGCCGACTTGTTAGCCAGTCAGTTCACTGCGCTTGAGGAACCTCACGATGTCCCCTTCATCGACGTTTCTCAAGCGCCGGAAGTGATTGTGGAACAAATTAAAAGCATGCTGCATCTGCAACCCGCATAACAGATCGGCGAAGTCATAATACGAACAGCTGCATATGATTTGGACATTTTCTCAGAGAGAGAAGATTTCAAGATGAGGCATGAGGGAGAACACCCTCCCCTCACATCGATCAGAAAATCAGGGCATCCTGGGGGATTGGTCCCTTTCCTTCTTCCACTTATACCAGATGGTTTCATTGCTCCCATGCGGATAGATCATTCGTTTCAGCGCAATGTAGGGCCGCCAGAGATAGCGGTGGTATCGCCTATTTAACTCCGACCGTTTCGCCAACTGCTGTTCCTTCTCGGATAATCTCTGCGGTTGGAACGTATGTTTGTGTTTATACAGATGATAGAGATCCTCCCGAATCAAGCGTTGAAAAATCTTCTCAGTCAGCGCGCCAACCCAACCCTGCCGAACCGGGACAGGCAGGCAAATTTGAAAATCGATGAGAAAGGGCTTTCCCTCTGTTGAACAAATGATATTCCCCCGTTTATTCAAGTCCGCATAGAAAATGCGACGCCGGTGAATCGCCTGAAGAATGACCCGTAATTGATCGAAAAAATCAGGAGCCAGCAATGTGGCATACGTCGCCATCGCTGGATCTCCCACCACCACGTTAAATTGCTCCTGGATGCGTCTTTCTATTTCGTGAAGCGTGTGCCCTTCAATAAACCGATGAAAATATCCTCTTTTCCCATATCGCGGTCCCAGGGCTGGAATGCCCGGGAGATCAGACACCATCTGATAGATGCGGTATTCCCGCCTGGATATCCAACCCGTCAGGGGGCGAAACAGCCAGCCCAGCACAAAACGAAAGTCGCTGAGCTTAAGGACATATCGATCGCCTTCCTGATTCCGATACAGAACATTCACGGAGAAAAAATCGTCCTTCAGTATTCGTTCATAGCCGTACTCGGTTCCATAAATTTCCACGACTGGGGGATGGGATCGTGTTATACGCATGGTATTTTTGCGCCTGTGCTCAACCGGATCCCATGATACACCATCTGAGAAAAAGTTTCCCCCGCTTATCTTCATAGATGAATGACCGCAAAACATTTACCTTCCAACAAGTACGGGTTATATCTCAATAGATGTACTCGCGTGATCCCGGGTATTTTGGCTCATTTTTTTCAGACATATCCTGGAATTTCTGATAAGGTAAGCAAAAAAGACGTTCAGCAACCCGACTCTTTCGTATCAAGAGATTGACTCGTTTTCAACAATGCCCTATCAGCCCATCGAAAATTACGGCCTGATCGGAAATATGCAGACGACCGCATTGGTGGGCATGAATGGGTCCATCGATTGGTTCTGCTATCCTTACTTCGACTCTCCCAGTGTATTCTGCGCAATTCTGGATGATGCCAAGGGTGGCAGGTTTAAAATCGCTCCCGTTCCGGACGGAGTCAAATCCAAACAATATTATTGGCCTGACACCAATGTCCTTGTAACCCGGTTTCATACGCCGGAAGGAGTGGGGCGATTGATCGATTTCATGCCGGTCGGAGTTCGCACGTCTGACTGCACCCGGGACGGGTTGATCCGCCGCGTGCAAGCCATTAGAAAATCGATGACCTTTCGTCTCGAATGCCGTCCGGCATTCAACTATGGTCGAGATACCCATACACTCACGATCACCAAAGATGGAGCTCGCTTCAAATCCTCCCGCCTGACACTTCGACTTGGATCCACAATTCCACTGATACAGGATGGTGACGGGACTTTCACCGAATTCACCCTTCAAGAAGGGGAGGAAATCGATTTTTGCCTTCAAGAGGTCGAATCCGGCAATACCCAGAGCACCTCCTGTCCGGAAACACAAGCGGAAGAATTATTTAAGCACACGGTCGACTATTGGCGTCGGTGGCTGTCGAAATGCACATACACCGGTCGCTGGCGGGAAATGGTCCACCGCTCTGCGCTGGTTCTTAAATTGTTGACGTTCCAGCCAACGGGTGCGATTATCGCCGCTCCAACCTGCAGTCTTCCTGAAGAGATCGGCGGGGTTCGAAATTGGGATTACCGCTATACCTGGATCCGGGACGCCGCCTTTACCTTGTATGGATTATTGCGAATCGGATTTACTGAAGAAGCTTCGGCCTTCATGCAGTGGCTGGAAGCCCGCTGTCATGAATTGAATCCTGACGGATCCTTACAACTTATGTATGGGATTGACGGGCGCCACCAACTCACCGAAGAAACCTTGGCGCATCTCGAGGGCTATCGGGGCTCACGACCGGTCCGGGTGGGAAATGGCGCCTACAACCAACTCCAACTCGATATTTACGGGGAATTAATGGACTCCGTGTATCTCTACAATAAGTACGGCACTCCGATTTCGTACGACCTGTGGAAACATCTCCGGCGCATGATCAATTGGGTCTGCGACAACTGGCAGCGCACCGACGAGGGCATTTGGGAAATGCGCGGGGGCCAGCAACATTTTGTCTATTCCAAATTGATGTGTTGGGTGGCCGTGGACCGTGGACTACGCCTGGCCGAAAAACGATCTTTCCCGGCAGACCGCGAACGCTGGCTGAAGACCCGGGATAATATCTATGAAGAAATCATGTCCAAGGGATGGGATTCAGAACGACAAGCCTTTATCCAGCGATATGGAAGCACTTCCTTGGATGCCGCGAATTTGGTGATGCCTCTGGTGTTTTTTGTGTCACCTACCGACCCCCGTATGCTTAAAACCCTGGATGCCATTAATCGGAAGCCGGAAGAAGGAGGCCTGGTCTCTAACGGACTGGTCTATCGGTATAATTTGTCCGAAATTCAGGACGGACTGGACGGAGAGGAAGGCACGTTCAATCTTTGTACGTTTTGGCTCGTAGAAGCCATGACCCGCGCAGGACAGGCGGATCGCAATCGCTTAGATGAAGCCCGGCTTGTGTTTGAGCAAATGCTCGGATATGCCAATCACCTGGGGCTTTATGCCGAAGAAACCGGCCATCACGGTGAGGCACTCGGCAATTTCCCCCAAGCCTTTACGCATCTCGCACTCATCAGCGCCGCCTTCAATCTGGATCGGTCACTAGGTCAGTAACCCAGAGCGTCTTCCTTTCCGACTTTCTGGACTCTCCGGCTCTGCCTGTGAAATCCGGACTACCATTGCCGAACACCTCAACATGCTCCTACACTTCACGGATGCATGTGATCATTGGATGCGGGAATCTCTATCGAAAGGATGACGGGATAGGAGTCGTTGTGGCTCACCGACTCCAGGCATATTTTTCCAAACATCCTCAATCCGATCTTCAGATTATTGAGGCAGGCACCAATGGGATCGATGTCCTGTTTCAGGCTCAAGGGGCCGCCAAGCTGACTATTATCGATGCCTGCTCCAGTGCCTCTGAACCGGGCACCATTTTTCACCTCTCCGGCCGTGACTTGGCACAACGACCTCCACCAAATTTCAATCCGCATAATTTTCGTTGGAATCATGCCGTCCATGCCGGGCGGACCATCTTTCAAGATGCGTTTCCTCAAGATATCACCGTCTTTCTCATTGAAGTGTTAGATACCACCTTTGGAGCAAATCTGAGCCCGGGTGTCGCCGCTTCGGTTGAAAGGACTTGCGCCATAATCACCTCATTTATTCACGAATCATCCCACACACCTTTGTCAACTCAACAATCACCAACTCTCTAACCGGCCCTACTCGGCTTGCTGTGAGAAATATGTTATACACTACTTAGTGTTCTTCATGAGGCTTTTGTAATATTTGGAATTTTTTCGAGATTCTTTCCTCAGAACCCATTCAATTCTCCAAACCCTAGGCGTCCGTTTATGATTGACAAGAAACCCATTAAACAATCTACAAAAAACGTCTTCGCACTTGACGTGTCATTTGACATGGACCATTCCCTACGCTGTGTCAACATGGGAAACGCCACGGTTCGCGCCCTCAAGCTTTCCGTTCTAATGGGAGAAGCCGTAGCACCCCGGCACGCATGGATGCACCCACACCGACCGTCTTGCCCGGACCACAAAGGTTTATGATGCTCAGTATTCTTGGATTAGGATTTTTAATGGGTATGCGCCATGCTTGTGAAGCGGACCATGCTGCAGCCGTAGCCTCCTTAGCCACCCGAAGTGGATCGATCGCGCAAACCGTGAAACAGGGGATGGTCTGGGGATTGGGGCATACCCTGACGTTGTTGATCTTCAGTTCGCTGGTTTTGTTGTTGGGCAGCATCATTCCCGAACGATTCGCTGCAGGATTGGAACTCATGGTGGGTTTGATGTTGATTGGCCTTGGTCTCGATGTGTTCCGACGACTATTAAAAAACCGGATTCATTTTCATGTTCACCAACATCCGGATCGCCCTCCACACTTTCATGCCCATGCGCATACCGAACCCACACACCCTGACAATACGTCCCATGATCATGTTCATGGTTTTCCCTATCGTGCGTTGCTGATCGGCCTGATGCACGGGATGGCCGGATCAGCCGCGCTGATCCTCTTAACTCTGAACGCCACCCTGTCCATGAGCCAAGCCATCATGTATATTCTTCTTTTCGGGTTAGGATCGATACTCGGCATGGGCCTCCTGTCCGTGATCATGGCTATTCCTTTTTGGTACTCAGCCCGATCCCTGACATGGCTCCATAACGGGCTTCAGGCTGGCGTGGCCGTGATGACTACCATTCTGGGTATGGCGATGGCATTTTCCTCAGGATCCGTACTCTGGCATTAACGAGTCTTAACTTAAGCCTTCACTCACCCGCCTTCGTTACTCGACTTCACAACTTCCTCGGCTTTTTAGGCCGATCGGTCGTCATGCTGTTCGGACCGGTTTTCTCGTCCGGCCCATCGATTGTCTTTTGACAGAAAAGACCATAGGATAGGAGGCATCCAAAATCTGCCTGGAAGGAATATGACAATGAGTCCATTGGTCCGCTTTGGGGTTTCTCTTGAAGAAACACTCCTTGCCGCTTTTGATCAACATATCAACCGGAAAGGATACCAGAATCGCTCTGAGGCGATTCGAGACCTCATCCGCAATCAGCTTGTGGGGGAAGAATGGGGCGGAAATAAAGAGACCGTGGGCACCATTACCCTTGTGTATGACCATCATCAATCAGATGTGCTGCAACAATTAACTCAACATCAGCACGAATACGGGAAGCAAATCATTTCAAATCTGCATGTGCATTTGGACCACGACCATTGCCTGGAAGTCATTGTGGTCAGAGGGAGAAGTTCAGCCCTCG
This sequence comes from Candidatus Nitrospira allomarina, assembly GCF_032050975.1. Classification (NCBI taxonomy): domain Bacteria; kingdom Pseudomonadati; phylum Nitrospirota; class Nitrospiria; order Nitrospirales; family Nitrospiraceae; genus Nitrospira; species Candidatus Nitrospira allomarina. The sequence continues at coordinate 4,397,404 of NZ_CP116967.1, forward strand.
TTGAATTAGCCAACCTGTTGATTAAAACCAAAGGAGTCAAGCATGGACAACTCACGATGACGACCACGGGAAAATCCGTGAAATAGCACTCCTTCCTCCTCTCAGGACATTGCTGTCACACCGCATAGCTTCCTCTCCGCCCCATGCCCCCTTGCCGCACGACTTTGAATTGACAATTGTAGCGGACCTTGCTAAAAAGTCGTGCTACTAATTTCATTTTCGTGTCACTGGCGGGTTCTTCCTTCGCTCCCACGCTCGTTTTTTCTTTACCAATTCCATGGGAATGCGGCACCTTCACGCGCTGGCGGTATGTTTCCCGGCCTGTGTTCTCTTCAGCCTCTTGTGGGCCGATTCGGCATCAGGCCATGACCAGGAGGAGGTCACGGTTTTAGAAGAGATGGAGGTCGTTGGCGAACGTCCTATTGCGGCTTCTTCCAATCGAATCATTCTCAATGAGGATATTCTGCTTCAACCTCAAGGCCGGCCTGCGGATTTATTACGCTTGGCGCCCGGGCTTATTACCTTGGAACATTCGGGCGGGGCCGGGAAGGCTGATCAGTTTCTTCTGCGCGGCTTTGACGCCGATCATGGTACAGACCTAGCCCTTCACGTGGATGGCATGCCGATCAACATGCGCAGCCATGCGCATGGGCAGGGATACGGGGACTTGAATTTCATAATCCCGGAAACCGTTGAGGAAATTACTGTCAAAAAAGGACCCTACCACGTGGAGTATGGGGACTTTGCCACGGCCGGCGCCGCCAATTATGTCACCCGTGAGTCGGTTCCCCAAACCATGGTTCAATCCGCCGGAGGGAATTTTAATACCCAACGGCATCTGTTCATGACTTCTCCCACTCACGATAGATTCCGCACCCTATTTGCGGGAGAATTTTATTACACCGACGGCCCTTATGATTTTGTCAATCGCAATACCCGATACAACGGACTGGCGAAACTGACGTTTGCCCCCTCAGCCACATCCCAACTCAGTGTGACGCTTTCCCAATATTACGGACGATGGAACGGGTCAGGCCAGCTTCCCTTGCGGGACGTGAGGTCCGGGGGCGTGGACCGCTTTGGTTCCCTTGATCCTTCAGAAGGGGGCAAATCGATACGGAGCACCGGTCGATTGGATTACCATGACGATCTACCCGGAGGGGGGACAGTTTTCGCCAGGCTGTGGGCTCAATATTATTACCTGTCCCTGTTTAGCAACTTCACGTTTTATCTTAATGATCCGGTAAATGGTGACGGGATTGAACAGACCGACCGACGATGGTTGACCGGAAGTGATATCGGTTATCGGCAGATTTTTCGCCTGCTCGATTATGAAGGCACCATGACGGCAGGACTTCAGACGCGCTTTGATCAAATCCAGGTGCGTTTGGGCACGCAACAGAAACGTTCGTCCCTGGCGATCACACAGGAATCGGATATATTCGAAGCCTCCTATTCTCCCTATCTGAAGTTGGACCTTCAATTCCTTCCCTGGATGCGCTTTGTGGGAGGAGGCCGCGTGGATGTCTTCACGTATAATGTGAAAGATCGTTGCGGGGCAGACTGCTCGGAACGACCAAACGGGACAGCCTCGAATGCCATCGCCAGCGGAAAAGCCAACCTTGTTTTTGGTCCCTGGTATCAGACGGAATTTTTCTTAAATGTTGGAACCGGGTTTCACAGCAATGATGCGCGTGATGCCGTGGAAAATCCGTCGACTAACAGCTTAACTCGAGCTATTGGCTATGAAATCGGTATCAGGAGCCGCCCGTGGAACTGGTCCGAATTTCTAGCCACATTTTGGCTGTTGGATCTAGGATCTGAATTGGTATTCGTGGGGGATGAAGGGACCACGGAACCGCGAGGAAAGACGCGTCGCCTGGGAACAGAATTCAGCTCTCGAATCACCCCGCTGGATTGGCTCACCATTCGAGGAGACGTGACATATACGCATGCCGAGTTCCGAAAAACTGGGGATTCCGTCCCTTTGGCGCCACAGTTCACTGGATTTTCATCAGTCACAGCCCGCCTCCCGATTGGACTATCGGGAACGTTGCAAATGTTGACGGTGGGAAGCCGTGCCGGCACGGAAGATGACAGTGTGAAACTGGAACCATTTACGATTTTCGATCTGGTTCTTCGCTACAAAATCCCTCTTGCGCCACCAACCGGACGTCTGGAGGCATTTTTTAGCATCCGCAATTTGACCGATACCGATTGGCGTCAGGCCCAGTTTTATTATGAGTCCCGTCTTCCCGGAGAACCCGCCGGAGGTATTGCGGATATTCACTTTGTCCCGGGCACTCCCCGAATGTTCATGGGTGGGCTGACGTGGTTTTGGTCGACATAACAGACAGGACAAAGACCGCTTTCACAAGGCCTGCATCAGACAGCCCAGAGCAGACTTCTCTACTATAAACCCGTCATCAATGATCCCATGAAAAAGGGCTTTCCAGGAAGCATCGGCAATCCCGGAAAGCCCTGTTTATCTGGAGGAACAGAAACGCTTATTTTTCGTGCATGTGTTGAGCCAGATAATTCTCTACTCCCACCTGCTTAATGGTTTCCATTTGCGTTTCGATCCAATCGATATGCTCCTCTTCACTCTTCACAATTTCTTCCAATTTGTGTCGAGTGGTGAAATCACCGACGCTGGCACAATGGGTAATCGCCTCGGTGAGAAGGACCACCGCTTCGTGTTCAAGAGCCAAATCTGATTTAAATTGCTCAGGAACCGTCTCTCCAATTTTCAGCGTACCCAATTTCTGCAGATTGGGAACACCGTCCAAATACAGAATATGCTCAATCAGTTCTTCTGCATGCTTCATTTCATCAATCGAATGCTTCCTAATTTCATTATGCAATTGTTCATATCCCCAATGTCCACACATTTCGCCATGCAGAAAATATTGATTAATCGCCGTGAGTTCATTCGTCAAAATTTTATTGAGAAAATCGATCACACCCTTTTTTGCCTTCATGGAAGTTCTCCTTTTTTAAAAATTGTCTCAGAAGTGAGAAATTGCTTGTTCTGCTTCAATTACTTTGAATATTTTATCGGTCCAGCTTCGGCCTGGTCAATGTTTTTATTTAGGGAAAATTAATTAATATTGAATTCCTTTCTCAACCTCGTTGATCTACATTTTCAAGTTCAATTATTCCCGAGCATGGAGAATATGCAGCTCCTCGTCCGTCACCCAACACTTATTCGACTCTCACGGCAGTCCCGCTTACACTCACCATGAGCATGCTTCCGGTTTCTCCCATGACTTCGTAATCCAAATCAATTCCAACAATGGCATTGGCTCCCACCCTTAAGGCTTCTTCCTGAATTTCCTGAAAGGCGATTTCACGCGCGCGTCGCAATTCCTTTTCGTAGGCCCCTGATCGGCCCCCAACAATATCACGAATATTGGCAAAAAAGTCCCTAAAAAAATTCGTGCCCAAAATTGCTTCCCCTGCCACCACACCTAAATATTCTTTAATCCGATGGCCTTCAACATTGGGCGTAGTTGTCAGAATCATGTTCTCTTCCTCCCTTACCTGATTAGCAATGCTTCAAATACTCAATCGATTGATGTCCAGGATATGTTCAACGGGCGTGGTCCCATCGTAATTTTTCCACAAACAGTTCGTGTATGTCAGTTATGGGAGCGCGACAAAGGGTCGCGAATCAATACAGGAAGAAAAATTTCATCTCTGAAATCCGGATCTTTTCCTGAACAACTTTGTGACCCAACCCGTGGTAGGAGTTTCATCGGTCACTACTATGCCCATCAAATAAGCAATCTGCTTAACGCGTTCTCTCCCTTGGCTTTCATTCTCATCCTAACGATTTATCCACATACTTGTGCCCATTTTTTCTGGATTACTTTTTTTCAATTCTCCTTAGGATTTCTCCAATTTATTCTTGCAATTTTTGAAAAATTCAGAAACCGGCCCGCGCGCGTTTTTTCCCATCGTGATTTCATTTGACTTCATTCGAGGTGCTCATTAGAATTTTTAGGGAAGGACCATATGAGTGCCAGCACAATTCGTTCATCTTCATCTTCACACACAGTATAGTCTCCTCGACGGGGCCAACCAACTGACACCCCTGTTCCAACAGGTGAAGAATTTTGGTATGCCCGCCGTCGCCATGACTGACCATGGCAATCTCTTCGGCGCCATTGATTTTTATCAAAAGGCCAAAGCTCACGATGTCAAGCCGATTATCGGGTGTGAAGCCTATATGGCTCCGGGGCACCGGACGCAACGTGCAGGGCACCTTGCGCATAACGAATATTTTCATCTGATTCTTCTTGCCACGAATCAAGTCGGCTATCACAACCTCATTAAACTCTCCAGCAAGGCCTATCTTGAAGGCTTTTATTACAAGCCTCGCATGGACAAGGAATTATTACAGGAACATCAGGAAGGTCTCATTGCCCTGTCAGGGTGTTTGAGCGGAGAGGTACCACAGCTCATTAATCACCAGGATATGGAAGGGGCTCTCCGGGTGGCCGATGAGTATCGGTCAATCTTTGGAAAGGACCGCTATTACCTGGAAGTCCAGGCCAACGGCTTGGATCATCAACTTACTGCGAATCGAGGGTTGCTGGAAATTCATGAAAAGCTTGGCATTCCACTGGTCGGCACCAACGATTGCCATTATCTCAATAAACGAGATGCGCGTCCCCATGAGATCATGTTGTGCCTTCAAACGGGAAAAACGCTCAAAGATCCCAACCGGATGAAGTTCGACACTGATCAATTATATGTGAAATCCACTGAAGAAATGATCGCGGAATTTGCCGAATTTAACCGGGCGGTCTTGAATACCACCCAGGTGGCCGAACAGTGCGATCTTCAATTGGAGTTCGGAACCTCCTATTTGCCGGATTATCACGTTCCTGAAGGCCAGACTCATAATTCCTACCTTCAGCATCTTGCGGAAGACGGTCTTCGAAGCCGGTTACGAGAACGCCCAACGGGCATCCCATCCGAGGCCTATCAACAGCGACTCCACACCGAACTGGCTGTCCTGAACGCCATGGGGTATGCCGGATATTTTTTAGTTGTGTGGGATATCATCAATTTTGCCAGATCCCGCAACATTCCGGTCGGCCCCGGGCGAGGATCGGCCGCCGGAAGCCTTGTGGCATACGCCCTGAGAATTACGGACCTCGATCCCCTCACCTACAACCTGCTCTTTGAACGTTTTCTCAACCCCGAACGTGTCACCATGCCGGATATCGACATGGACTTTTGCATGGACCGCCGTGGCGAAGTGATCAACTATGTCATTGAGAAGTACGGAGAGGCGCATGTATGCCAGATCATTACCTTTGGCACACTAGGTGCCAAAGCGGCCATCCGGGATGTGGGGAGAGTGATGGACTTTCCCTATGCCGAAGTTGACCGGGTCGCGAAGCTGGTTCCCACGCAACTCAACATCACACTCCAGGATGCCCTGAAACAGGAACCACGCCTGCAGGAACTTGTCGATCAAGATGCCAACATGAAGGAACTCATGGACACGGCCATGGCCCTGGAAGGCCTGGCGCGACATGCGTCGACTCATGCGGCGGGAGTGGTCATTTCGCAAAAACCCCTTATGGATCATGTGCCCCTCTACAAAACAAGTAACGACGAAATCGTGACCCAATACACGATGACCGATCTGGAAAAAGTCGGGTTGGTGAAATTTGATTTTCTGGGGCTTAAAACCCTGACGATGATTCATGACGCAGTTCGGATGGTCAATGCTCAACATCCTGATGAGCCGCCATTGGACATCAACAATCTGCCCTTGAATGATCTCCAGACGTTTGAGCTGCTCAGCTCCGGAAAAACTTCAGGAATTTTCCAACTGGAAAGTTCCGGCATGCGAAACCTGTTGGTTAAAATCAAGCCGGAAACGTTTGAAGATCTGATCGCCATCCTCGCGCTCTATCGTCCCGGCCCCTTAGAAAGCGGCATGGTGGACGATTTCATCAAGCGAAAACGGGACGCCTCCCAAATTGTCTATGACCCTCCGCAATTGGAACCCATTCTCAAAGAAACCTATGGGGTGATCGTTTACCAGGAACAGGTCATGGCCGTCGCCAACCAGTTGGCAGGATTTTCATTGGGGCAAGCGGATTTACTCCGCCGGGCGATGGGCAAGAAAAAACATGAGGAAATGGCCAAACAAAAGGCATTGTTTGTCTCGGGCGCGAAAGGAAAGGGAATTTCGGAAAAACTCTCTGAAAAATTATTTGACCAAATGGCCTTTTTCGCAGGCTACGGATTTAACAAGTCTCACTCCGCTGCCTACGCGGTCGTGACATACCAAACGGCTTACCTGAAAGCCCATTTCCCCACTGAATTTATGGCCGCCCTGCTGACATCTGAAATGGGAAATACCGACAAGATGGTCGGCTATTTTACCGAATGTCGTGAATTGGGGGTACACATCCTGCCCCCCGATGCCAACCAGAGCTTAAAAAATTTCAGTGTCGTGCCTGAGGGTATCCGGTTCGGGTTAGTGGCGATCAAGAACGTCGGCGGAAACGCCGTGGACGTGATTTTGGAATCACGAGACCGGGAAGGCCCATTTTCCTCCTTTATTGATTTTTGTTGCCGCATTGATTCGCAAAAGGTCAACAAACGGGTGCTGGAAGGACTCATCAAGGTCGGAGCCTTTGATTCCATGGGTTTCACGCGCGCCAGCATGTATAAGGTCCTGGATGAAGCCTTGGACCATGCCTCGACGGTCCAACGCAACAAACGGGAAGGACAAACCAGTCTGTTTGAAATACTGGCTCCGGAGCCGGCAGCCCCCAAGCAGGAAGGTTTTGGTTTCGTCATTCCACAGATTCCCGAGTGGTCTCAGAATGACTTACTCAAATATGAACGAGAGCTGACCGGCTTTTATATCACCGCGCATCCTCTCAACCGCCACAGCGTTGGGATCACTCATTTTTCTACCTGCTCCACCCAGACCATTCGCGACGTCGGCGACGGACGAGAGGTCAAAGTCTGCGGGGTCATTTCCAGTCTCAAAATTACGACGACGAAAAAAGGCCACAGGATGGCTTATGCCCAATTGGAAGACTTGCACGGAACCGTTGAAGCGATTATTTTCCCTGAGACCTTTAAGCAGCACGAAGAATTATTGGGGCCGGAATCGGTGGTTCGGATTACCGGGACCGTGGACCTGATGGATAATGGCGCCCGGATCAAAACCACCAAAGTCGAATCGCTCTCCCAATTAGAAAATGAAACGGTGAAGCATGTGACGCTCAAGGTCCACGAACAGGACGTTTCCCCCCACAATCTGCTAGACTTAAAAGACATATTCGAACGCCACCGCGGTCCGACCCCTATTTCGTTGGCGTTTCACTTGCACCCTAATCTGACGGCCAGCATGTCGGGATTATCGGATATCGGCATTTCTCCGTCACCGGAGTTTTTAGAAGAAGTGGAACATCTCCTCGGCGCATCCACGGTCACCTTCCAATAATTTCCCTCTACCAAGGAGCTTGTCCGTGCGTGAATACCTGGACTTTGAAAAACCCCTGAAGGAACTTGAAGAACGCATCGCCAAGTTAGTGAAATCCAAATCCAAAAAGGTCTCGGTTCAGGAGGCCATTGTCAAATCGACCGAACAACTGGCAAACCTTGAACGTGAGATCTATGCCAATCTTTCCCCATGGCAACATAGCCAAATCGCCAGGCACCCACAGCGCCCTTCAATTTCTGATTACCTGGAGCACATGACCAATGGTTTTATGGAACTCCACGGTGACCGCCTGTTCGGCGACGACCGGGCGATCATTGGAGGGTTTGCCACATGGAGGGGTCGCTCCATCATGGCCATCGGTCATGAAAAAGGAAAGACCTTAAAAGAACGCATGCGCCGAAATTTTGGTATGGCCAAACCGGAGGGCTATCGAAAAGCCTTGCGTCTCATGAAATTAGCGGAACGCTTCAATCGACCAATCATTACCTTTATCGATACTCCAGGAGCATACCCCGGCGTCGATGCGGAGCAGCGCGGCCAAGCCGAGGCCATTGCCAGAAATTTACTGGAAATGTCCAGATTGCAAGTGCCGATTCTTGCCGTGGTCACAGGAGAAGGCGGCAGTGGTGGCGCCTTGGCCTTAGGTGTGGCCGATCGGGTTCTGATGCTCGAACATGCCATTTATTCGGTAATATCCCCAGAAGGCTGCGCCGCCATTTTGTGGGGAGACGCCACAAAATCCTCCGATGCCGCAACGGCCTTACGAATGACGGGACCGGAGTTACTCAAACTTAATGTTATCGAAGAGGTTATACCTGAACCCATGGGAGGAGCCCACCGCGATGCGAAAGTCATGGCCGACCGGCTCTCCCAGGCACTCGACACCCATTACCTGCAATTACAGAAATTGTCCCCCGCCGCACTCCGAAATCAGCGAGAGACTAAATTCCGGAGTCTGGGTACATTTGGTTCTTCTCAGACCACACCCAAACAGGTGAAAATGGTCAACTCATGACCTGCAGAAAATCCGTAAACGGGTTTACGCGACCAAGACCCCACAGGGTAATTTCCTTTTGAGTTGTTCGCCTCTTCTTCAGGCGGTTGTTCATTCCCCCCCATTAAGTATCACGAGGTTCACGTTTCGCAGTCCCATTATTTTTGTTCCTCAGGCAACTGCCATTAGTTTGAAGATGCTGGAGGATTCAAATTGTCTGGAGGAGGTTCCCACTGTTCTAACCGCTCGACCAAAGGACGGGCTTCCGGAGTCGATTCGCGTGTCGGTTCACTTGGTGGATGATCCCAGGTCAATTCAACAAAACCATGCTCTTCGAAGGTTTGTCGGATCACATGGACCAAGGCTTCTAGAGTGATTTCATCACTCAGGGTCAAATCCAGGACCCGCTCTCGCGTCTTCACAGGCGGAGGGCTTTCATGCATTAATGCCCAACACCGATTGAAAACCGTCTCTCTCACAGAATATGGGGCATTCATCGTTTCGAGATCCGACGTACATAATGCCAATACCATGAGGACAAATTGGATATCGGGCAACTCAGGATTAATGAGATCTAATCGTTGCATAATAACCATGCTACCTCTGATCCCACTTGGCTGACAAGCACATGATCCACCACCACGACCAAGAAGCCTTTGCCAAATTAGTGGACCGTATCGGATCTGATCATGCAGGCCAGCGCATGGAAATGCAGGCCCACTATTCGGCTCTTCTGTTAAAAGGCTATCACCTCCACATTCACATGGAGGAATTTCCAGCCATTGCCTGGCTCATCAAAACCCTCTTAAAAACGACTGGGCTTTGGCCGCTGGCCGTCAAGAACACGTCCCAATATCGAATTGTCGAGCACACTGTCCCGATTCCTCATCTGCCCGAGTCCTTTGATGGATTTCGAATTCTGCATTTGTCAGATCTTCATATCGAAGGGATGATCGATAAAGGCCAGGCGCTTCAGACAGCTCTTTCTAGCTTGCAATACGACCTGTGCGTCATGACCGGCGATTTTCGCTTTCTCACATATGGCCATTATGACAAGACACTGACACTCATGGAGTCATTGGTCAGCACGATCCAGGCTCCCTATGGCATTACGGGTATTTTGGGAAATCACGATTGGCTGGAAATGGTGCCCGGACTTGAGCGTTGCGGAATCCGCATGCTCCTCAATGAAGCTCAATCCCTGGAAAAGGGATCGGATGCGATTTGGCTCCTCGGATTAGATGATGTTCATTATTACGAAACGGGCGACCTGGATAAAGCCATACGCCTCGCGCCCACCGACGCCGTCCGAATTCTCTTAGTGCATTCCCCGGAGATTATTCCGGAGGCCTCGACTGCCGGAATGGATCTGTACCTTTGCGGCCACTCACACGGAGGACAAATCTGCCTTCCAGGAAGCAAACCCATCATTACCCATTGCCGCTGCCCGAGGGCCTACAAGGCAGGCCCATGGGAATATCAATCCATGCGCGGGTACACCTCTCGAGGAGTCGGCACCTCCCTGTTTCCCATCCGGCTGTTCTGCTTTCCGGAAATTATCATCCATACGCTCACACGAGCCCCTAAACCTTGAGCGCCGCCGATCATCAATGCCTATACGGACAGACAGACAGACTCATCACACAGTCTTAGTAGCCCCAGCAGCAATCATGCGGCCTCCGATTCCAGATACGCTTGACCTGTACTTCTCTCTTTTGCCACGCTATGCTCTGAGCGATCATCTGTTGTGGCATCTTCCTTCGTTCTTTCATCATGAGCCCCCAAATCACGACACCCTCACCATTTCAATACGACCTGATTTGTATCGGTAGCGGACCGGCTGGACAGCGGGCAGCCATTCAAGCAGCCAAGGTAGGAAAACGCGTGGCAGTTATTGAAAAGAAGCGTGCGGTCGGCGGTGCCTGTTTAGAGACCGGAACCATTCCCAGTAAAACCTTTCGGGAAGCCGTCTTGTCCTTTACCGGACCCCAACACCATTGGGGTCGCTTACCGGAAACCACGAAAACACGACCCACGGCCGCCCAACTGACCACTCGCGTGGCAGAAGTCATTCGCATCGAAGGTGAGGTGATCAACGATCAATTACGAAGAAACGATGTGGAATTCTTACAAGGAGAAGCCTCCTTTGTGGATCCCCACACCCTGTTGGTTCACACCGACCAACATTCACAAACCCTGTCGAGCGCCCACATTCTGATTGCCGTGGGAACCATGCCAACGCCTCCACCCAATATTGCCGTTGACGGCCAATATATTCTCGACAGTGATAGCATCATCCATCTGCAACAGCTTCCACGAACCATGACCGTGGTTGGAGCCGGGATCATCGGCATTGAATATGCCTCAATGTTAGGCGCACTTGGCGTCGAAGTGACCCTCGTGGATTCACGAATTCGACCGTTGGAATTTCTGGATGGCGAAATTGTCGATGAACTCATCTATCAGATGCGAAACCACCAGGTTACGTTTCGCCTGGGTGAAACTGTCGAAAAATTAGAAATCGCGAGGACACCATCCTCAAAAGTCGTGATTCATTTGGCCTCCGGGAAACGACTGGTCTCAGGCCTGGTCCTCTATTCCGTCGGACGAACGGGAGCCACATCGACACTCCACCTCGAGAAGGCCGGATTGACCGTGGATGCCCGTGGCCGTCTGCAAGTCGATTCGCACTATCGCACGACTGTCCCGCATATTCTGGCCGCGGGCGATGTCATCGGCTTTCCAAGCCTGGCGGCCACATCTTCCGAGCAAGGCCGTTTAGCGGCCTGCTATGCCTTCAATATGGAAGCCACACCAATGACGAGCCTATTTCCTGTTGGTATTTATGCCATTCCGGAAATTTCTATGGTGGGAGCCACAGAGGAACAACTGACGCTTGAAAAAGTTCCGTATGAGGTGGGAGTCGCCCGTTACCGCGAGATCGCAAGGGGCACCATCATGGGTGATCCAAACGGCATGATGAAACTGTTATTTCATCGAAAGGATCACCGGCTATTGGGTGTGCATGTGATCGGGACGGGAGCCACCGAGCTGATTCACATCGGACAGGCCATCCTTCATACCGAACGGGGACTCGAATACTTCCTCACGACAGTCTTCAATTATCCAACGCTAGCGGAATGCTACAAAGTCGCAGCCTTGGACGCCTACAATAAGCTTTGTGAAATATAATACACATCTGAGGTCACAGTTAAAACGGAAGTTTGAATCCGTCGGGAAGGTCCTTTAGACCCTTCTTGGGAAGACCTTTTTCCAGAAGACTCTTGAGAACATCGTTATGCTGCGTGACCCGCTCCGTCAACTCACCGGCAATTCGTTCAAACCCGGATAAATCATTCTTGAGTTGTTGCATCGGTTCTGCAATCTTCGCCGAGATGGCCGCCTGAAGCTCAGAACCAAACTTCGCAGCCAATTCCTTCACCATCTTGCCAGCCGCATCCTGAAGAATACGATCCAGGTCGGAGGATATCCTGACATCAGGTTGCTCCAATGTCCCCGTCACATCGGCCTGAATAGACAATTGGGAAATATCAGTCACGGCAGAGCTGAGCGCTTTGGTCAAAGGATTGGGATCATCCTCCCTTCCTGCGGACAGGTGAAGGCCACGAAGATTCCCGGCGCCATGAACCGTCAAGGCCCGGCCCTTGAGTTCCGTGTTCACATTGATATCGCTCATCCCGCTCGTCAGGGTAACCGGCCATTTGGCATCTTTGGACAATGCGAGATTGGTGAGTTCATACCCTTTCGCCTGCACCGTAAACTGATCCTTGGAATCGGCAGGCTCCACGTGGTTGAGAGCCCCTTCCAATGCAACAGACTGAACCCCTTTCAACCGGTCCCCGGAAAAGGCGAATGTCGTGAGTTGCCCCAACATCGGTTGATCGGTGGTGATATTGTGAACAGTCCCTGCCAACTCCCCTAAGTCTAAATCGATTGATACCTTCGTCAAACGAATCAGAAAGTCGGGGAGCGGATGCGCTTCCTTGAAATGCACATCCAGGCCCTTCCCCCGCAAAGGCTTGTGCACCTGAGGACCGACCTCCCCATCCACTGTCCTTGCTCCTTCCAGAAGCGGCTTCGCTCGCCCATACCAAAACGCCCCCTGGTGAACCCACGATCCAATCTGAGGCCCTAATAGCGTTTGGCTCATATTGGCCAATCCTTGCGGAGACAAATTATATTTGGCCTTGAGGTGTTGAATATCCCGTTGTGGTGCGGTTTGAATCTGCTTCAACCGGGTACGAAACAACGCCACAGTATTTTCAAATTCCTTTTTGGCGCCTGTTAACGACTCAATTTCCTGTTCAATATCCTGCTTCAACGTTTGCACTTCGCCAACCCCTCCCAGCAAGCCCTCTAATCCCCCCTTCCCCGCTTTTTTTAAATTTTTTATGCGTTCCTCATATTGGGCAAGCTGAGCTTTTCCCGGTAAATTCTTCAGTCGTGATTCCCACGCCTCTTGTTCCCGCTGCAGATCCGCCTTCAGCGCTTCAATCAACCGGATGGTTTCCAGATCTTCTTTCTCCAAAATATTTTTCACGTCAGGCACTTCTAGAGCCGGAAGCGCAAGAGAAAACATTCCGGACTCTTCTTCAGGAGACACATCTGAGAGAGGCTGAACGGCGCCGGAAGTGGTTCTGGGAGTATCCAATCGAACCCCTTCCACAGTCATTTCCTCAACAATGACTTTTCTCCGAAACAGGTTCAGTCCGTCTAGACTCATCGTCACCCTGGCCACTTCCACCGCATTCGTCATGGGAAACTTGGGATTGGCCACTTGCAGTCCCGCCAAGGAAAGTCCTGCCGGAAACAGGCTGAGATCGGCCTCATCTACCTCCACCTTGGCTCCCACAGCTTTGGTCCCCGCACTTTCAATTGCTCCTTTCACCCACTCATCCACAAAAAATATCCACACACAACCCACAATGGCCGCAAACACCACAAATGCCCCAAGACCCCACCACCGAATCCATTTCGTCATCAGCCCGGCCTCCAGGACGAAAGGGTTTCATAGGTACGATACAACTTGCTGGCTTTAAACATTTGCATAATCCTGTTTTTTTGGACCCAAACCATGACATGTTGGCGATAGCGCCGAATCAGGAGGTTCGAAAGCAGAAGAACAGGGACAAACAAAGCCACGGAAAACACCAGGCTGCCCATCACAATAGAATTATTGAAATGCTCCAGTCGCCACCACACCGATTGATAGAGTGAGGTCCATAGATCTGCGAGGGACGGGGCGGTCAGAACGGCCAGCCCGAGCTGGTGAAAAAGTGGATCAAGCAGATAGGCAATCCCCGTAAATAGCGCCAGCCCCAACAGAAAAGCCGAAAGATTCACACGCAGAACAAATACCAGCAGGACCACAAAGAGATTGTGCAAGCTCACAAGTGGGGTGAGCCCTACGATCATCGCAAAACACAATCCCAAAGAAATTTGCCCTGGGTCGGTTTCTGAATTTAGAACGCGGAGGAGTTTGGCAAGAAGCTTAATCATGTCCTTTAAAAGGCAGGTGCTATGGACATAATATCAGAATAGCTTTGAAACCGTGCTACGTCTACCTAATAGGTAGCAGAAATTCCCAAACAGGTTGGAGCTTAATTTATACTTGGAGAGGTCAGTAACGTAGCCGCGGTTTCGTTCCTTCCGCTTGTGGTCTTTTCCGGATCAACGGCCCGCCGCGATACGCTGCGCTTACTTATGGTTTTTGCCTTTGTCCGATGCATTTTCTCCCGCGAGTGGTACGGAAGAATTCCGCTTAGGACCTCCGCCAGGGTGTCGCACGGGACATCCTCCAATAACTTGATGGCAGGCTTGGGATCGGGGCCGGAACGGCCACCGACAAAGATATCCACCGCTTCGAGCACCTGACCTTTGACTTTAATCTTTTTCCCTAACAGACCGACATCGGCGACGAGATGATTGCCGCAGCCTGCCGGACATCCCGACCAGTGCATGGTGATGGGTTTCATCTCCGTGCCGATCATCGCTTCAATTCGTTTGGCGGTTTCCACCGCTCGACTTTTGGATTCAATGACTGCGAGATTACAGTAGTCGCTTCCCACACAACTGACTAAGCCTTTTTGCACCGGCGTGGGATTGTAGACAAAGCGTTGCAAGAGGGGCTCCTCCGTCAGGTCTCCCAACACGCGATCTGAAACATGAGGCATGATGACCGCTTGATTGGCCGTCAGACGGAGTTCCCCCGTGCCGTAGATGTCGGCCAGTCCCGCTATTCCGTGCAAATCATCCGCCTGAATACGGCCGACGGGAATTTTGAGCCCCACATAGTTCAAGCCTGTCTGCTTTTGCCGATAGACACCCATATGATCGTTGACTGCCGACTTCCGGACATCGGTCCCCGCTCGCGACAATTCCCATCCCACCTCCCGCTGAACTTCCAGACGAAAACGTTCTTCGCCCCAGTCATCCAACAAAAAAGCCAGTCTGGCAGTGGTACGGGAGTCCCGGCATCCATGATTCCGAAAGACCCGAAGGATGGCTCCGGTCACCGCCACGACTTCCCGGGGAGTCACGAACACGTCGAGGGGGGTGGCAATGCGGTACCCGCCGGATCCAAGTTTGCCTCCGGCCAACAGGTTAAATCCGGTGATCGGGCTGCCCTCCCCCTCGACCGTCGCGGGCACCAGAGCCAGATCTTGTGTTTCAAGGTGTAAACAGTTGTCGAGACAGCCGGTAATCGCCATATTAAATTTTCGGGGAAGATTCGAATAGGCCCGATGCCCTACCAGTTCTTCTGTGAGCCGCTTCACCAAATCCGTGGCGTCCAGTTGTTCCTGCGCCGTTAACCCGGCCACGGGACACGTCATGATGTTACGGACGTTATCCATGCCGGTTTGCAAGGAGTACAAGCCCGCCTCCTCCATTTGACGAAACACTTCCGGTACATGCTCAATCTTCAAATGGCGTAACTGAAACTGCTGACGGGTTGTCAGATCCAACACGCCGTTTCCAAAGGTGTTTGCGAGGTGCGCCAATGTGCGCATCTGGACCGACGTGGTTCTTCCTCCTGGAATCCGCACGCGAATCATGAAGTATCCCGGCGTGGGATTTCGCAAAAATAATCCATACCACTTCAATCGTTGAATATCTTCATCCGGAATCGCCTCCCACCCTAATTCCGCATATCGGGCAATATCCTCTTTGATGTCCAAGCCGTCTTTTTCTCCCTTGAGCACTTCAATCTTATTCATCCGAATCCCTTCCCGTTCCTTTCTCGATTCCATCAACCACCCGTGGTAATTCCTAATTTCTCCGACCAACAACTAGGGGCTGAGGCAATAATTTCCCCTCCGCTGGTAGATGGATCGGCCGTGACGAGTCAGGTGACACACCTTCCACAACCCTTTCTGTTTTCTTGATCCACCCACGGACAGGACTGATGATCCAATAGGCACCTCCCATAAACACGACCCCACCGACGATATTTCCGGATACCACCCACATCTGATTCCAGAAAAACCCGGCCCAGGAAACATCCGGACCATGTGGAAGGAATAACGCGATCCCCAGTAGCGATTGATTCGCAATGCTGTGTTCAAACCCGCTTCCGATGAACGCGAAGAGGCACCAAAAAATCAGCATGATCTTGGCGGCATCATTGGTCGTGCGAGCAGCCGACCATACAGCCAAGCACACAAGCCAGTTGCAAAGAATCCCGCGAATAAACAGTTCCCCCATCGGAAGATTCATTTTAAGGGATGCTACGTGCAGCAATAGCTCGCTTTGCGGCGCCTTTCCCACCACGCCTGAATACGCGACCAACCAGGCCAATCCCAATGATCCGGCCAGATTGCCCACAAACGACCAGAAAAAAATCAGCCCGGCCTCTTTCATCGAGATGGACTTAGCCAGAACACCAAGAGCACACACCATATTGTTTCCGGTAAATAGCTCCGATCCCGCAAAGATGACAAGGGTGAGCGCAATGCCAAATGACACGCCCATCACAAGTTTCAATCCGGCAGAACCTTCAGCCCAGAATGGAGCTCCCACACTAAAAATCAAACATATCCCAAACCCGAGATAAATGCCGGCCAGGGCGGATAAGACGAGGTATCCGATGGGATTGCTTCGGAGGTACTCCACTTTCCTCTCTGCCAGTTGAACCATCCGTTCGACATCCACCGTATGCATGACGTTCTCCTTACCAGGTTATTCAGTTGTCCCCCAAAAAAAAAGCGCCACCTGCCTGAACTACGGTCGGATTTTTCCGCCTTGCCCGGGCAGTGGCGCCTTTGCCACCTTCCCCACCATTCGCTCCTCGAAAGATGGAGTATGAATTCTTTTTCTTACCTAATAGCTAAATCATTCGTTTGGGAAGATTGTCGTTTCAAAATGTCAGTTCCCTCGATTCATCACCCAATTCTCGCATTCGACTAAAAAAAAACGCCCAATCCCTCTGAGGAATTGGACGCCCATTGTCCAAAATCTCTATTTAAATTATAAAGCGACGTCATCGTCACTTTCCATCATTTTTATCAGACAACCAAACTGATGTCAAATATGGAGCTGGTCAATAGACCTGAGTTACATGCACCTATCGAAGGTATACAAAGAACAGGGCCCCTGAATCGATGTGAACCAGAGACCCCGTTTCTTATGGCCCTAAAAGGTTAGAACGCGCCGGTCCCAGTCCTGGAATCTGCGACAACCACTTCCCCCCTCATGCTCCCCTTCCCGTGAATGGGGCAGTAGAACACCTCCCAACTTCCACCAAAGTTTTCCCCCACTTTGGGCGTGACTTTGAGTACCACGGTTTTCCCCGGCTTTATCTTCCAACCGCTAGCGGCTCCGTCCTTAACCACATCGGCTTCCCCAGACATCTCCACATCCATGTGCTTGAACGACTTGGATACGAATTCGTGGGGTGTCATGTCTTCGTTCTTCAAGGTAATGGTGTTGGTCATTCCGGCGTCCATGGTGAAACCGGGGGTCAAGGTGCCGGATGGGCTTTCAGAGGTAATGTGATAACCATTATCCTTCACCACGATGGTTGTGGTCGGCCATACTGCCGCCAGGACCGGAAACGCCATGGCAAGAACGAGGGTTCCTATGAGTAAAAACTTTAAATTGTTAAAATTGAAATTCTTCATAAGGCGTCCTGTCGGTTGTAAGATATTAAATGTTGAAAGTCGGGGAGAACCAAATCCTCCATATCAATTCCCTCATCAACTTTCCCCTTACCCCCCAAATTACTGACAAACACTTCACAACATCAAACAATGTTCAATAAAACATTAGACAGCATTAATTTATACCTGAGTTCCCTATGGAATTTTAAGCAGGAAAACTCGTTTAAATTGAGAAGAAAATCTACTCTGTCCTCTATTAGCTTCAAGCCATACCTTTACCCGATTTTCTAGGTTTTGCTTTCCCGCCCAGGAGTCCGGCCCACTCCTGACCAACGCGCATTTTTCCCTTGTCCCTTTTCTAAAAGGTCAGAAGTTCGTCTAATTACAGGAGTCACTTGCCTTCGCTACCCTGGCAATGAGGCAGAGCTTTTTATTCACCCATTTCTCTGGAAATTTATAGCGTGATTTTATAATTGCGGAACTGTTCGGTTTGCATGAAGTTCAGAAATGACTATCGGGTGGTTCAAGGAATTTGGAAATTGAATTCAGATCATGAAATCCGGATTTCATGGACATGGTGAATGCACGGCTGACAAACCAAAACATGTCCAACGAGAGATGGAGAGAGGAAGATCAGTAGGGAAATCGCTTCACGGGAAAACCCATCAAAAATCCGAAACTGAAGAGGAAAAAACCCCTTTAGTGAGGAAGAGAGCGTACGAAGGCATCAAGCGATTGCATGTCTGGAAAGACCGTGATTTTTTCATCCCAAAAAAGAGAGGAATGGGCTTGCGCAAATTGTCCGCCTACGCCGATCGGTGCAAGGGGTTTAATGAGTGAGGCTAATTCCTTGACGATCATTTTGGCCTCTGTAAGGGTACGATCGACCGTCAGGGAAAGGAGAACATAAGATGGGCGGAATTGTTCACAAAATTTTGCCAGTTCGGGAATAGGAAGATTGGCCCCTAAATAGTGTACGCGACATCCACGCACCGCACACAGGTAGGCTGCCGTCATGGCCGATATTTCGTGCCACTCCTGGGCCGGACAGGCCACAACCACATGCGGATCTCCCTCTGATAATTGAAATTGATTTAGGGCCGAAAAGATTTTCTGCTTGACTTGGTTTGAGACGAAGTGCTCTTGGGCGACCCCCATCACGCCGTCATGCCATAGCTGGCCAACCCTCTCTTGTAGAGGAAGCAAAAATCGGTGCAGCGCTTCCTCAAACGGGATGACAGCCAATGCGCCATTCAGTTTTCGCTGAAAACCGAGCCGATTGCCCTCCTGGATCGCCTGAATCAATTCGGAGATTAGGTTCTCGGAATGCGGCGTCTCAGCCGCGGATCTCACCCAGTCCTGATGAGCCAGCCTGAGAAGTGTTTCCCGCCCGGTCTCTGCTAGCTGCCCGATGCTCATCCCCTGGTCGACCTGCGATTTCAGGTATCTGAATAGTCGAACATCTTCATCCCTGTAGAGCCTATAGCGATTGGCTCCCCTAGTTGGATCTACTAATCCATAACGTTTTTCCCAAGCGCGTATGACATGTGTCGAAATTCCCGTAAGCTTTGAGAATCGTTGAATTCTATACATTGCCATATTAAGAAATTACAATTAGAGTCTAATGTATGTCAAATATTTAAATACAAAATAATTGACAAACATTATACTAAGTGCTAAAACATTAAACATACTATAGACAAACATTAACTATTAACGATTCACTTATGTGATGATCATTCAAGGGAGGAGCTAAAATGTACAACCAAAACAAACTTGATAACATTGGCTCAATTGGCAGATCTATTGCCGACCCTGAAACCCCATCGACATGCTCAAGATGCGCAGGACTCTTAGTCAGTACGTTCTGCGTTTCCCCAGACGAGGAAACCTCCCATTTTCAAATTCCTGTTGCCAAGTGTCTCCAGTGCGGTGATGTGATCGACCCGCTAATTATAAAGCACCGACTCTCAAAGACCCTGCCACAACCGCAGCCCAAGAAAAGACGTCCCTTTGCCAATCTGCAGGTTATTTCAAAGGGATGAACTAGGGAGACAGGTAATCTTTTTTTATTTATCTTTACAGGCACGGATCAGGAATTTCCAATAATAGAAAATTTCATTGTACATATTGATCAAATTCTAGATAGCGGCCATGAAACATTCTCTAATCAATAATTTATCCACAGGCTAAATAATGATGCAGCGAGGCAATTTATATTTCACTTACCTAGCCGTATTCCTTATAATGGGGTGCGGTCAAGGAGGGACTTCTTCGCGACCAACCTTAGACGTTCCGCTTGAATTCGCCGACAAGCACATGCCAAAAGGATGGTGGAATGACCCAGTGGTTTTGTCGGAAGGTCGCTTACTGTATCAGGGTGTAACGAAACCATTCGTGAATTGTGCGAAATGTCACGGGAGAGATGGAAAGCCTACCAAGAGGGGTGCCCCGGATCTCACCGATGCCAAGAGAGTTAAGAGGTTTTCCGATTCCTACTGGTTTTGGCGCATCGAAGAGGGAGTTCCCATGACCTCGATGGAGGGCTGGTCCAAAAAGTTGTCTGATCAGGAGATCTGGAAGATTATTGCCTACCAGCGGAACTTTGCACTCAGGGGGCAGGCTTATAATCCTGCAACCGACCGATGGGAGGACCCGGAAGCCCAGCAACAAGCCGCTGCCAGCCCGGTTAAAACAAAATGAAGCGAAACGTAACATCGACTAATAAAAAAAGGGACTCAGAGAGCAAGGAGGTAACGACGTCTGTGTGTAATGTGCAGGCCGGGCCGGCGGTTCATGCGACGGAGTGTCACAATTAAAATCTATTATTAATTTTATGATCCACCTGGGAGGTATGAAGTGATGATGTTTAAAAACTCACTCGCTGAAACAAGAAAAGTCGGCGATCAACTCAAAATTCGATTGTTCGCATCCGCCCTCATCGTGCCGGCCGTTCTCATGTCATTCGGGTCTGTGCTAGCGAACGAAATGGTCCACATTCCATCCGGAAAATTCATTATGGGAATCGATAAGGTCATGCCGACCTCGGCCAAGGGAGGGAAGTTGAAACCCTGGTCCGCGGAAGCTTTTCATGATGAAGGTCCTGCACACCAGGTTGAGTTGGGCTCTTACATGATCAACAAATATGAGGTGTCCAATGGTGAGTATAAGGAATTCATGAAGGACACCAACCATCCTGCGCCTGCTTACTGGGACGACCCTCGTCTCAATAAGCCTAATCAGCCAGTAGTCGGAGTCAATTATCATGATGCAACAGCCTTTTGCGAATGGAAGGGGGCACGCCTCCCCACCGAGGCTGAATGGGAAAATGCCGCACGCGGGCCGCAGGGACTCAAGTATCCATGGGGAGACCAGCTCGACCCCAAGCTCGCCAACTTCGGAAGGAATCAACCTTCCACCATGCCGGTCGACTCTCTCCCTGAAGCAGCCAGCCCTTATGGACTCCATCATATGGCCGGAAATGCATTCGAGTGGGTTTATGATTGGTATGATCCCCGGTTTTATGAGAAGGGCCCATTCATCATGAACACAACTGGTCCGGAAAAACCGGTATGGCTCGGGGGAACCGGTCTCTATGTTGACCGGCTCACGACCGGTGAAAAGAGAGTGATCCGCGGTGGGTCTTGGAACGCGCCAGTTACCAGTATTACCACCACGCATCGGTTTTGGAATCAACCCATGAACAACAGTTACGGTGTGGGCCTGGGATTCCGGTGTGCCAAGACAGCCACCAAAGAACCGGAGCAGTACGTGCAATATCACTTCATGCATGCTCTGATCAGCATGGGAGAAGAAAAGTGGAAAGACGCGCTTGATTCAATAGAGAAAGCCCTCCAGGAGGACCCGGAAAATGCGGAGTACAAAGCCACCCGAGAGGTCATCAAAAAGATGATGTAAGCACTTCGGATAAGATTCTGACGAGGCAGCATCATCATGATCTGCCTCGTCACCCATCACTCTTTGCGAGCCGTCTTATGCTGGCAAGCACAATCAAGTAGTTCAACGAGAAACCAACTTCTCGGTCATTCCTTTTCAGTAAGAAAACAGGAGACAGTGCGAATGGGGTGTCCCCGAGTGGAGACCAGAATCCGAAGCTTACCCAAAATACGTCTTAGGAAATCAACGTGATCGCACCCTATCCGAAAAAATTCTGAAGTGGAGTGGCGGCAAAGAAGATTGAGGAGAAAATTCTTAATAAGAGGCTGTCATGAAATACCTAATGCCAATTGCGATCGTACTGCTAGTCACAATCTCCGAACCCGCAGCAGCAGAGCCAATCCGGCCAACTCAGGATAGACTCGCCGAAGCCCAACATCTAATCCATGATGCTAGTCATTCCATGGATAATGCATGGGATGCCTTTCACAAAGCCGCCCTGGGAGGGACTCTGGCTTCTCCGGAAATTCAAACTGCCGCGGAGGCAGACCTCATGAAAGGTCGCGACCTGTTGCGGAAAGCCATGATGGCGCAACATGAGGGCAACATAGAAGAGGTGAGAAATTTAACGAAACAAATACATCAATTGAGTGCTGAGATCCAACGAAAAAGCCAAATGGAGAAAGAATAATGGTCCTGCTGTCATTATTGGTATTCCTGTTGTCCATAGGGTTGGCACAACCCTCATGGGCACTTCATCTCGAAGAACAATGGGATTATGCACCGATGATCAAAATTCCTAAGGGTCCCTTTCTCCGCGGAAGCCTTCCGGAAACTGGTCGATTGGACGAATTCCCACAAAGGGAAATTTATTTGGATGAATTTTTCATAGACAAGTACGAGGTCACCAATCATCAATATACAGAGTTTTTGGTGGCAACCGGACATAGGGAACCGTTGAACGTGTATGGAGAGGTCTCTCTAAGCCAGGAAGAGGGGATCGATCATTTGCCGGTCGTTCAAGTGAACTGGAATGACGCTGAGGATTACTGCATATGGATAGGGAAACGTCTTCCAACCGAAGCTGAATGGGAAAAGGCCGCCCGCGGGATTGATGGGCGCATCTATCCATGGGGGAACTCCACTCCCACGAAAACTCTCGCCAACTATGATCGGGAATGGGATGACGGAAATGCGCTTCAATTGATCGGGACTCTTCCAGGCGGGGCATCACCATATGGCGTGCAAAACATGGCCGGGAACGTCAGGGAGTGGGTCCAGGATTGGTACGCCGAGGACTACTACAAAGATTCTCCAGATCGAAATCCCAAGGGTCCGGGTACAGGAATTCTGAAGGTCGTTCGGGGTGGCTCCTGGCATAGTTTGGAGGCCGATATCAGAACGGCAGCCAGGGGAAAGGGAGGGTTTGCCCTGAAGACTCATGGTGTGGGCTTTCGATGTGCACGGGATACCGAATCATTGGAGACTAAATAAACCGGGACTGTGATGTGGGTCTCAACATCTCAGGGAGGATGCTTGACCGGCACCCCGATTGGGACCATGAACAAGATTTCAACACAACTTTTAAGATTTTGAGGGCAAAAGGGTCGGATCCCATTGATGATTTAGCCCCAAACCCGGTTCTTATGAGGTGCGAAACTCAAGGACGCTTTGCTCATGAAACCATCGATTGCCCCTCCTCCAACGTTTCATCCTATTTTCAATCCGGACTTTGTCCATTAAGGGCGAATTTAGTTGAGAATTCCTGTCGATCGAACTCCTTCATCTGCTCCTTAAAGATCTGAATGAGGGAAGATTCCAGAGAGGATTAATTATGAAAATTGTCATTGCCGGTGGAACAGGATTTATCGGACGAGAGGTTTGCCGGGTACTACATGATGCAGAGTATTCCGTTTTCATCCTTACCCGACATGCAGGGGACCAGACCGCGTCTGCCGCCCCACAAAGTCGTTTCGTCCAGTGGGACGGGGTGACTCAGGGACCATGGGTTCGGGAATGCGAGGGGGCAGATGTCGTCATTAATCTATGCGGTGCACCGATTGCGGATTCCCGCTGGACGGACAAGCGAAAACAAGAGCTTATTGACAGCCGGGTGCAACCGACACAAGCCCTGCTTCAAGCCATCTCGAGCTGGAAAAACAAACCACACACATTTATTTCCGCATCAGGAGTCGGTTTCTATGGAGCCAGAGGTGAAGAAGAGCTGAATGAATCTTCTACTCCTGGCAAAGGCTTTCTTTCTGATCTTTGTCAGGTTTGGGAAAATACGGTTATGGAAGCCGAAGCCTTGGGTCTTCGGGTGATTCCAATCCGATTCGGTATGGTGTTGGGACCGGATGGCGGAGCCCTAGCAAAAATGTCTTTGCCGTTTCGCTTGTTTCTGGGCGGTCCCGTTTTACCCGGAACGCAATATGTTTCGTGGATCCACCGGAATGATCTTGCCCGTCTCATTCTTTTTGTGATGACCCGCTCTACGCTGATCGGACCGGTCAATGGAGTCGCCCCCGAGCTAGTCACCATGCGCGACTTTTGTACGACATTGGGACAATCCATGAACCGTCCATCCTGGTTCCCGGTTCCGGAATTTATATTGGAAACCGCCTTGGGAGAGCTCGCCACGATGCTAACAACTGGCCAACGCGTTCACCCACAAAAAGCCCTGAAGAGTGGATTTTCTTATTCCTATCCCACCCTCCAGGAAGCGTTACAATCAATATTTCGCAAACCATCACCTCAAGCAACATAGCTGAACTATTCGCATTTATGCTAAGGAGCGAACCGATGAACATCACAGATAAAAAACAATCACGTTGGCTCATTTTATTCATGGTGTGTTTTCCAGTTTTGACTGCCGGATTGGTTATTCTTTTCTGGGGATCCTCCGTCTTGGGAGCGCCTCTCTCATTAGAGAAAGGCAGCCTCATCCCCTCTGTGACCGTAATCGGAAAAGATGGAAAGGCCGTGAACCTTGATACCTTGAAGGGTCACGTCACCTTGATAAGCATTGTTCCCCAATTGAATACTCCGGTGTGTGATGAACAAACACACCGGTTTAGTGAACGCAATGGCGGCCTGGATCAAATGATGACCTTTGTCACATTGAGCACGAATACGTATGAGGACCAGCAGACGTTCGCCACCGAAGCAAATATTCACAATATGACCTTTTTATCTGATGCCCCTGATTATCATTTCGGGGCCAGTTCCGGTCTGCTCCTCGAACAACCCGGTATTCTTCATCGCGCCGTTGTGGTGCTGGATTATCAAGGCATTATTCGATATGTTGAAATGGTACCCATGGGACAGCTACCTGATTTTGACCAGGCCTTGCGGGTGTCCCGAAGCCTGCTCGCCAATGTTTCTTAAGAGGTGACGCGATGACTGAACACATTCTCATTTTTTTTAATTTGTTGGCCAGCGCCGTGTTGGTGGGGAAAATTGTCTTTCTTTCCTTCGTCACAGCACCCGTGCTTTCACGGACGCTGGATGCCGATGCTTTTGCACGAGTCGTGCGAAGTTTGTTTCCTCCCTACTACGGATTGGGAATGCTCAGTGCCGCCGTTGGATGGTTCACCAGCCTCGCCCTGGGTTTTTTCCATGGATTCGGACCCGTGGTGCTTGTCCCCGCTACGTTGTGGTTGGGAATACTGGCGATCGAGCAGTATTGCCGGACTCCTCTGATTGCCCAGATTAATGAACTCAGCGATCAGCTCAAAGCCAAACAACTCAAAGGGATTTCCACACCTCTCCTTCAACGACAAAGAGATGGCCTCCATCGGCGTTCCGTGCAATTAAATTCTCTTGTCCTTCTCATGGGTTTGTGTATTCTCGGTTTTTCCGGCCTGTCATCCACACTGCCATAAAGGAGATTTCTATGCCGATACGCTTACCCTTTAATACCAATGTAAATCAGTGTCTCAAAATTTTAGGAGCCCTGGTCCTTTCGACGATAGTATGCACACCATGGGCTTTGGGTGAGGATGTCCGCTCGATTGATTTAGCGGCCACCACGAATCCTCATGCCAGTCCTCCAGGACCCAACACACTCCCTCCCTCGGGAATTGTGGGACTTGCATTGCATATCACAGCCGGTCGAATTGGAGAACCAGCTCGATTGATCATTCGCGCCGTGCATCCGTCCGGGCCCGCCGCACGTGCCGGGCTGAATCATGGGGAAGAAATTCTGACCGTCGACGGGGTCCCCGTAGCCGGCAAAACCTACCAGGAAGCGGTTGGGCTCATCCGCGGAGAAATAGGAAGCAGCGTAAGACTGGGACTCACAGGACCACAAGGTGAACGCACCGTGAGCCTGGTCCGAATCAGTGAATCGGTTTTAATGGAGCAAACTCCTCAAGCCATGTAAGCGGATTAAAAGTGTACAGGACAGCAATCCATCCCTCTGGGTCACCGAATCCGAAGTGTTGATGAAGCTGAAAAGTATTGGGGCGGCTTGGGAGGCTGATGGTGCATGAACGGGTACTCAACGCCGGAGAAGAATTGAGATATCTGCAACACGGGTCACGCGGATCCATCACCCCTTAGGAGAGGGATTACATATCCATATGACCACACGATTAATCGACATCGATCTCAAGCCTCACAACAAAACGACTCAACTTGACAAAAATTTGGCTGAGTCCCTTTCAGAGCATAAGCCGCGATTGGGCATCAGCCAATGTCTGCTCGGCGACACGGTTCGATACGATGGCGGACATAAACGGGATGCCTTCCTCACAGATGTGCTGGCCCCGTTTGTCGAATGGCTTCCGGTCTGTCCCGAAGTAGAAGCGGGACTAGGCACCCCGCGAGAGGCCATGCATTTGGCAGGGAATCCAGATGCCCCACAACTCCTGACCATCCGCTCCCACATTGATCACACCATGACACTCCAGACCTTTAGTCAGCGCCGGGTTCAGGAGTTACAGGAAAGTGATTTGGATGGATATATTTTTAAAAAAAGTTCCCCCAGTTGCGGAGTCTATCGGGTCAAGGTTTATACCGAGAAAGGGCAACCTTCAAAACAGGGTACCGGTATTTTTTCAGCCGCCTTTCAACAAGCGTTTCCCCTACTCCCTGTGGAGGAAGAAGGACGGTTGAGCGACGCACCAATTCGGGAAAACTTTATCGAGCGCATTTTCTGTTATCGGAGGTGGAAAACCCTCTATCAACAGGATCGGATCAGCCGTGGGGCCATTGTCCAATTCCATACCCGTCACAAATATTTATTGCTCACCCACAGCCGTTCGCATTATCACGACCTTGGACAACTCATCGCAAAGGCAGGCCAGTACACACCCGATGCCCTGGCCAGTCACTATGGCCCGCGTTTTATGGACGCGCTGAAAAGCAAGGCCACAGTACGAAAGCATGTGAATGTCCTCCAGCATCTGGCGGGCCACTTCAAAAAACAGCTGAAGCCGATTGAACGGGCCGAGTTGCAGGAAACCATTCAGGATTACCACCGGCAACTCACCCCCCTGGCCGTGCCGCTCACGCTCATTAAACATTATGTGCGCATCCTGGAGGTACCCTATTTAGTTGACCAGGTCTACCTCAACCCGCACCCCAAGGAACTCATGTTACGTAACCATGTCTAACAATCTAAAAGATTCCCAGACCTATCGGATTAAATCTGTGGCCAGTACCACTGGACTCAGCACCCACGTGATCCGGAAATGGGAAGAACGCTACCATTTGGTCCATCCGCAGCGAGGCCCTAACGGCTATCGACTCTTTACCGAAGATGACATTCAATTCCTCCTGTACTTGAAATCACAATTGGATCATGGTGAATCCATTGGGCAATTGGCGCAAGCCGGTGAGCGCGAACTCCGACAATCGATGAATCAAGTCCCTCTCAATCTCTCGGGAATAGCCTCTCTCTATTGGAATGACACCCAGGACATGATTCGGTTGGCCCGGCACCAGGACGTACGGGCCATTACCACCATGATTGAGAAATGGATCAATCAATTGGGGCTTGAAAAAGCCCTGGATAGCATTATTTTTCCGGTCTTGCGTCTGATTGGCGACCTGTGGCATCAAGGAGGGATGAGTCTGAGGGGGGAACAAAGCGTGAGCCGGTTGGTGCGTCAACACCTCATTAACGTTCTACGAGAAGAACCTCCTCTTGGAGGACCGCACGCCTTAATCGCCTGTGTGCCTGGAGACTTTCATGAAATTGCTCCACTGACTGCGGCGATTCTTCTGCGAGGGCTTGGATGGCACAGCATCTATCTCGGGCCCAATGTTGCATTTGAGATGCTGGAATTGGCCCTGCGCCGGAAACAAACACAGCTCATTCTCCTTTCCTGCAACCTAGAACTAGAAGAAAAAATACTACGGTCCTGGCTACAAAAGATCACTCGACTTCTTCAGCCTTCGTGTGCGGTAATGGTGGGGGGACCGGGGTTTAAACCGTATGTGCCTCTTCTTCGCACTCACAACATTACCTATTTCACCCAAGTCCAGGATGTCAAAACATTGCAACTACGAACTGGCATGGGTGAAAACGCCACGACTTTCCACCCATCATCATCCATTTCCGGGCAATCATAGGGAGCTCACAACATGTCAGAAGTCAAAAAAGCCATTCTTCTTGTCGGACACGGAGGCATTCCCAAAGGATACCCCTCTGATCTCATCACAAAACTGAAACGCCTTGAAGCCCAGCGAAGGGCAACCGGCAGCCCCATGTCGCCGGAAGAATTAGAATTGGACATCAAAGTTCGCACATGGCCCCGGACTCCTGAAACGGATCCTTACCAGGCTGGACTCGAATCCCTTGGGGCCGCCATGAAGCCACTCTTAAATGGTTCGTTGTTCGGCCTGGCCTATAACGAGTTCTGCGGACCAACACTCGCCGAAGCGGTTGAATCCCTCATACACCAGGGGGCCCAGACGATTACCGTGGTCTCGACCATGTTTACTCCGGGAGGATCGCATTCCGAAAGTGAAATCCCCGAAGAACTGGAAGAACTTCGCAAGAAACACCCACAGATTACTCTCATCTATGCCTGGCCGTTCAACCTGGAAAAGGTCTCAAAAATGCTGATAGAGCACATCCAACAATTTTCATAGGGTTTTATTTTTTTCTTTCCTTAAACACACGTGAAGAGAGGTAAGCAAAAGCGCATGGCTGCCAAAGGGCAAAACACCTTGACCAAAAAGCCAAATTCCTCGTCCAGACCTCCAAAACTGGATTCCATCCACCATGTGGCCATTCCCGTCCCGAACGTGGCCGAAGCGGTCGAATGGTATACCTCTCGCTTCAATTGTTGCGTGGATTATATCGATGAGTCCTGGGCGCTTCTGGCTTTTGCCAATACCAAGCTTGCCCTGGTCCTCCCTCAGGAACATCCTTCACATTTTGCGCTCAGTCGCCCAGATGCCAACAAATTTGGAGATCTCGTCACCCATCGGGACGGACTCAATTCGGTTTACATCACCGATGCCTTCGGCAATTCGATTGAGGTGTTAGAAGAGCCATAAATTGCACATCTTTCGACACAACAAACATATCTTTTTTCTTCCTCAGCTGACCCAAAGATATTTCATCTATGAATGTTGATGTGCTCATTATCGGAGCCGGCCTTGCCGGACTTTCCTGCGCAAAAACCATAGCGGACTATGGAATCGATTTTTTACTTCTGGAGGCATCCGAAGACGCAGGGGGGCGGATTCGCACAGATCACGTCGATGGCTTCCTTCTAGACCGGGGCTTCCAGGTCTTTTCTACTGCTTACCCTGAGGCCAGACGCCTATTGGAGTATCAGGCCCTCGAGCTCCAACATTTTTTTCCTGGTGCGGCAATTCGGTGTCTTGGAAAATGGCATCGAATGCCGGATCCCTTCCGACATCCCATTCAGAGCATTCAAGCGCTCTTCACCCCTATCGGAACCCTTTCAGACAAAATCCGGGTGGCCACATTCCGCTATCGAGCAGGTACTGAAACCTTGAACGATCTGTTTCAAAGGCCCGAAACTTCAACACTCCAACATCTCAAAAATTTCGGATTTTCTTCCTCCATGATCGAACGATTTTTTCGACCATTTCTTGGTGGGGTTTTTTTGGATCCGGAATTACAGACTTCCAGTCGTATGGCAGAATTTGCCTTACGGATGTTTGCGTCCGGAGACATTTCACTTCCCGCCTGGGGCATGGGAGCCATTCCCCGACAATTAGTATCCCGTCTTCCGGCAGAACGGATTCGAACTCAAGCCAGGGTCGCATCCATTCAGAAAACATCAGTGACCTTGGAATCCGGGGAAGCCCTATCCGCTCGCGCTGTTGTCGTGGCCACCGACGGACCAGCCGCAATGAGACTTGTTCCCGGCCTTACATCGTCCGCCTATCGCCGCGTGACCTGTCTCTACTATGGGGCCCCTGAGCCGCCCTATTCGGGGCCACATCTTTTATTAAACGGAGAAGGGGTCGGTCCAATCAATAATCTCTGTGTCCTCACTCAGATTGCCCCGACCTATTCCACGACCAAAAAGCAATTAATCTCCGTTTCAGTCTTAAACCATTCGGATCCTTCCAAGGAAGACCTTGCCATCGGAGTTCGCCAACAATTGGGTGAATGGTTTGGTTCACAAGTCGAAGACTGGCAGCCAATTCGAGCCTATCACATCACATCCGCTCAACCCGTCCAGGTCCCACCATTTCCTAATCCATTATCCCGTCAGACACATGTTCAGGATGGAGTCTTCGTGTGTGGGGATTTTTGTGCCACCGGGACTATTGATGGCGCCCTCTTTTCCGGTCGGCGTGCCGCGGAGGATATTCGTAAATGGCTGGAGGCATGATATGCGGCATCCTCCCCGTTTTCTAGAATTTCCCTCGGCCGACAAAATTCCAATTTCGATTTCTGGTCATTGAGACCGTCTGCCTTCAGTCAAGTAAACACAGAGAGTGAACGGTCCGCTTGTCTAAGGTTTTCCAATTCCCTTCGGCCTCCTTTAGCCTCCTTCAAATCCCAGGGTGTACAATGTGAATGGAGCACCATTCAGAGACCATAAGGAAAGGCGTTGACATGGACCAAATTACCCCCAATTTTTCAGATACGGACATTCATATTCTGGAATGTGGTCTAGGATGGATTAAGGACGCTGAAGATGCTTTTGCCGATAAACTTTTCCATCGGCTGTTGCGTGATCATCCTGAGGTCACAACCTCTCTCCATTCAATGGGACTACAACCGTTCAGCAGGCGAATCGTCCAGATCCTCGATACGATTATCAGGGAAATCCGCTCATGCGGAAAAATTCAATCACCCATCAGAGAACAATGGACAGACCTGCTTCCCACAACGGTGAGCCACCTGGAACCGAGTCAACTGCTCAGGATGTCGGAAACGTATTTGGACATTTTTTCTGAGTTGGCGGAGGATGCCTGGAGCCCTGCCATGGAATCTGCCTGGAGAAAAATCATTCACGGGGTGAGCATCAGCTTGTGGGGACAACAACCTGAATCCTTGTCCCTTGCAAAGATTTCATCGCCCTTTCCATTCATCACAAGGAGGAATAATCGCATGAACCAACCGTTTACATTTCTTTTGGGGACTTTCATGATTTTGGCAGGCGGAATCGCCTCTATCGGTCTGTGGAGTCGTTATCGGCTTGCAGAAGTCAAGCTATCAAAGAAGCCAAGGCTTAAAAAAGCATGGTGCTGATTTGCCACCGATGCCATGACAACATTCCAAAACAAACATGTCTTGAATTGGATTTTTGGGAATTCACCTCATAGCCAACAGGAACAATATGAAATATCCTATGCATCCACGCCGAACAATCTCAATCATGCTCCTCCCTGGAATTCTGATTGCAGCCGCTGCATTTGCCATAATCGACATCCCTCTAGCCGTAAGCCAACCGGTAACGATTCCCATTACTTTAATCCAGGGTGACATCGCGATGGATGCGGCAAACCCAGTTTGGGAGTCCGTCCCTGGAGTCGTCGTTCCACTGAGTGGTCAGACCATTACCACCCCGATGCATCCCAATATCTCCGTGAAGACGGTCATGGTGAAGATGGCGACCAATGGGAAAGACATTGGAGTCTGGGCCAACTGGGGTGACCAGACCCTCAACAATACCACCATTGGGCCTCAAGATTTCAGGGATCAAATGGCCATCCAGTTTCCGGTTCAGGATTCCGGAGCGCCCCCATTTCAGTGCATGGGTCAATCGGGGGGGACCGTGAATATTTGGCGATGGAACGCTGAATGGCAAAAAGACCTTGGCGCGGGAGTGGCCGGCATGTGGGACGTGGATCAACAATACCCCGCAATCGCCTGGGACTACTATTATGAGGAGCCGTCAGGAGGAGTCACGTATACGAATCGGACCGGACGAAGCTCCGGCCCGTTTAATGAGGGCATCTGGTCTGGAAATATCATGTCAGACCCTTCACTGCGGATCAGTTCAGTAGAAGATCTGAACGCCAACGGCTTTAGCACTCTCACCACCCAGGCCTCACAAAACGTGCTGGGCAACGGATTATGGGAACCGTATGGTGCCCTTAAGGGAGGGTGCTGCAATGGACCAACGTGGCGGGTCGTCATGAAACGATCCCTGACCACTGATGATCCCAGCGATGTCCAGTTTAAATCCGGTTCAAGCTTTCCGGTGGCCTTTGCCGTGTGGGACGGCTCGAATGTAGAGCGTAATGGGATGAAAGGGATTTCGACCTGGTTTACCGCTCAAATGCCGAATTAGTCATATGTTCTTTTAGGAAAATGATCAGTTTACCCTGAGCCCCCGGCTAAAACCGGGGGCTGGCCTCATATGTTGTTATTTCAAAATTGATTGGTCTTTGGAGTTAAAGCTAGACTGGCATTTTCGCCTGATACTTTCACTTACAGAAACTCCATCGAACCAGATGGACATGTTGTCTCCCAACATTGATCCAGGATGTCAGCCCTCTCCAGTTTTTTTTCGGACTTGAAATAGGCCTTTCCCCTAGCCGCGGAATGAAGGGTTGGGACTACCCCCACCGTCAGGCTATCCCTTGTCTCAGTGGTATTTTTTAAATTTTCATGTTGTGGAAATTGTTTTTCTTCACTAATGATAGTATACCTATCACTTCAACAAGACTTGGCTTGGACCATTGCCTGAAGGGATATCTCAGCCATAAAGTTCAGGACCGTATTGGCGTTGAGAGAAAGGTTCCAACCCCCCGTCGTTTTTCAAGGAACAGACTTTTCTGTCCAAACGATCATTCAGCAGCGTCATGCCACAGCCACACAAACACGCATTCTGTCAATGGCCGGGATTTGAACAGAAAAACAGGTCTTACATTCTGAAAAATATCTCTTTCAATAATATCAAAATACAAAGAGGGAACGAACGTGATCGAAGAACCTGCGCTCGGTTTTGAATATGATGGCGAAAACCCTTCGTCCAAAGAACCTGGAGAGTCTCTTTCTCTTCGAATTAGGCGGCTAATGGACTCTCAGCCCTTCGCGGTGTTGTGCACACAGGGGGAACAACATCCATATGGTTCTTTAGTGGCTTTTTCGATGACAGAAGATTTGGCTACCGCTGTCTTTGCCACCCCCGTCACCACAAGAAAATTCAAGCTACTAAGCCAAAGCGATCGGGTCGCACTCCTGATCGACAATCGGTGCCAGCATCCCGACAATATGATGAATGTGGAAGCCGTCACTGCAACAGGACAGGCCAAACGTGTTGGGGAAGGCATGGACTTCGAATTCTGGTCGCGTTTATTGACAGCGCGCCATGGGTATCTTTCCGGTTTCGTTCGCGCACCAACCGTGGCACTGTTTTGCATTGAAATCGTGAGGTATTTTCATGTCGAACGATTTCAGGAGGTCCGACAGTGGATTCCCCAAAAAATACCTGGATAGTTTCCCTTGGCGAGACGGCTGGTCATGATGTGAAGGTGGTTGGAGGAAAGGCGGCTGCTCTCACAAGGATGATCTCTGCAGGTGTCCAGGTTCCATCGGGTTTTTGCCTTACCGTTTTTGCCTATCAACACGTGCTTTCTCGTTCAGATCTGCCGAATGTCATTCACATGGAGTTGGGACGGAAACCTTTGAACAAGATGCGCTGGGAAGAAATCTGGGACGCGGCCTTGCGAATCCGATCAGCCTTTTTGAGAACTCCCCCTCCGCTTGAGCTTGAGCAAGCCGTCTATGAGGCTCTATCCCGGCTAAATTCGCGACATCCCCTTGCCGTGAGATCTTCGGCTCCTGGGGAGGACTCGGCTCAACGTTCCTTTGCCGGGCTTCATGAATCGATCGTGAATGTTCAAGGCCAGGAATCGGTGATTCGAGCCGTGCAGGCGGTTTGGGCCTCCCTCTGGTCGGATGCGGCCTTGCTGTATCGCAAGGAATTACGCCTCGACCCACGCCACAGTCTCATGGCCGTCATCATTCAGGAAATGGTTCCTGCTGAACACTCCGGCGTCGCCTTTGGGCGTGATCCTCGAAACCAGGCTCTGGATAGGGAAATTGTGGAAGCGGTCCCGGGCCCATGCTCGAATTTGGTTGACGGACTCTTGGAACCTGACCGGTGGATACTCAACCGGAGCTCCGGGGAAGTCGTCGAGTGGAAGGCGGGGGTCCGGAATAGCGAACAACATGACTCTGCCCTCTTGAGTGATCATGATCTACAAGTACTCCATACACGTCTTGGACAAGTGGAGGAATTGTTCGGATGGCCTCCCGATATGGAATGGGCGGAACAAGGTGGCATACTGTCAGTCCTCCAGGCCCGTCCCATTACATCCGGTCTGTCTGTCGTCCAATCAGATGACCGTGGCTGGTATCTGACCCTTCGCCCGAAACTCCCACAACTTCGTCAACTGGCAGAAAAAGTTTCCAAAACATTAATTCCTGAACTTGAACGCCTTGGAGCTCAATTGGCTACCCAGAACATTGAAATACTGGATGACAGCCATCTTGCGGAATGTATGGAGGAAAGACTTTCTACCCTCACATCCTGGAGGGAAATTTATAAGAAAGACTTTATTCCTCTTGCCCATGGGGTACGCTATTTGGGGGCCTATTACAATGATGCCCTTCAGCCCCGGGACCCCTATGAATTCATGCTGCTCCTCAGGGGACAGGATTTTCTTGCTTCGCGACGCAATGCCGCTCTTGAACACATTGCTCAACAGGTCCAAAATATTCCCCTCCTCAAAAGAAAACTCAAGGAAAGTGCGATATCCGTATCGGACAAGTCATCAGAAAACTGGGAAGCTCTGAAGCAACAAATTATGAATATCCAAGGTGGGCCTGATTTTCTGAGGGATTTCGATCGCTTTCTCACGACCTTTATGGACACCTCCTATAATGGTGAACGTCTGGTGGATCGGCCGGACTCGTTGTTCAATTTGATATGCCAGGTCGAGACTTTCGCCACAACAAAACCAGCGCAAAGGGAGGAAAATGGAAAGATCAACTCCATGGCCATTCAACAGCGTTTGATAGAGGCTGTAGGAATGACGCGCGAGGATGAAGCCCGGGAGGTCATCGCCATCGGCCAACTCAGCTGGCGCCTCCGTGATGATGACAATATTCTTTTGGGACGCATTGAAAGCCAGTTCCTTCGAGCGTTGCATCTTGGAGCTCACCGTTTACGCCCAGCCGGGCGACTGACCGGAAAAAATCCAAGTGAAACAACTGCACCCCTTATTTGCCAACTACTTCGAGATCACCAACACGATCCCATTCACGTTGACGAAGATGAATCAGAAGCCTTGCATCAAACCTCGGACAACAACGAAAAGCCCCGTCAGCTCATAGGACAACCGGCTTCCCCCGGCCTGGCAGAGGGACCGGCATGTGTCGTGAACGGCATTGAAGAGTTCCGAAATTTTCAACAAGGCGACGTTCTGGTATGTGAATCCATTCAACCGACCATGACCCATCTGGTTCTTCTCGCCTCCGCCGTTGTTGAGCAACGTGGGGGTATGTTGATTCACGGGGCCATTATTGCGCGTGAGCTTGGCATTCCCTGTGTGAATGGCATTACCCATGCGACTCA
The DNA here is from genome assembly GCF_032050975.1 of Candidatus Nitrospira allomarina. Taxonomy (NCBI): domain Bacteria; kingdom Pseudomonadati; phylum Nitrospirota; class Nitrospiria; order Nitrospirales; family Nitrospiraceae; genus Nitrospira; species Candidatus Nitrospira allomarina. Next base: position 4,432,933 of record NZ_CP116967.1, read on the forward strand.
ACTCATTGGCAATGGAGATCAACTGATGGTGGATGGTCACCTTGGAATTGTGACGATTGGAGATCCGGATTTCGAACTGGAAGACCAGGCCTTTTCCGAACAAACGTACCCAATCTGACTGGCATCCCAATTAAATAATTTTAAAAAAATAAACGGCCGAGGCTTGGGGATAGTGAAGCCAATTTCATACTAATTTTCCTGAAGATCCTCAAGTGAAATTTTTGAACGGTCAATTGATCTGTATTGTGAGCTCTATGAGGTTTTTTTAGCCAAAATATAAGGGGGATTCAAACCATGATCCAAATCACCTATTTGAGTTCGGCCACACGAGCCATGTCTCAGGGTGACTTAGAAGACATTCTGAAAACGGCCCGAGAAAATAACGCCCGCTTAGGCATCACCGGAATGTTGCTTTATGGCAATAAAACCTTTATTCAAATCTTGGAAGGTGAAGAGGGCGTGGTTGATGAATTAGTCAAAACCATCAAACGCGATCCGCGGCATACCAATTTTCAGATTGTCAAGAAAAAGCCCATCGACCAGCATGAATATGCCGACTGGAGCATGGGCTTTAAACGGGTCTCCGGCGAGGACTTTGAGGCGGTCAAAGGACTCGAGGATTTTGAGGAAAAGAATTTCAATACGACATTTTTGGGCAGTCAGGTGAGCCTGGTCGACTCCTTGATGGATCATTTCCGGAAGGAGCGGATCAGAAAAATCGGCCAGGAAGAACTCTCCCTGGATGAAGAAGATCGGTTTATGAAAATTCTTCATCACACTATTCGCGGAGCCGTAAAGGTTCTGGCCGTACTCATGGTCTTTACCATTCTCTGGGGCGTGGTTGATGTCGTATATATCCTCTATCAACAGCTAGTGGCCCCCACCTTTACCACGTTCACCATTCGGGATATTGTCACCACCTTCGGTGCCTTTATGGCAGTGCTCATCGCAATAGAGATTTTTATTAACATTACCCTTTATATTCGAAAAGATGTTATTCATGTCAAATTAGTGGTAGCCACGGCTCTGATGGCGATTGCCCGAAAGGTCATTATATTTGACTTTTCCAAAATCACCCCGCTTTATATCTTCGGCACGGCGACCGTGGTGTTGGCTTTAGGCATCACCTACTGGCTGATAGACAGACCGTTGCCCACCGGTGAGTCAGAAAATCAATAGGTACCCACGACCTTACGGAGGTGTTCTGAAATTCAAGCTTCGCTCATCTTGCGTTGTCGTGGTCTATCCCTGAAATCGTGGACACATCTGAACCACACGAGAGTATACGAGCGGGGAGAGAATGAAAACTCGCGAAGTCTGAGACATACTCTCAAGGAGGCCTTTCAACGAAAACGGGTAAGGACTAGCCATTACGCTATACGCCAATGACAGCTTGCGACGTCCGCCTTAACCTTCAGAGAGTAGTCGGAAGGAAATTGAGCCCATGATCCAAATCACCTATTTGAGTTCGGCCACACGAGCCATGTCTCAGGGTGACTTAGAAGACATTCTGAAAACGGCCCGAGAAAATAATGCCCGCTTAGGCATCACCGGAATGTTGCTTTATGGCAATAAAACCTTTATTCAAATCTTGGAAGGTGAAGAGGGCGTGGTTGATGAATTAGTCAAAACCATCAAACGCGATCCGCGGCATACCAATTTTCAGATTGTCAAGAAAAAGCCCATCGACCAGCATGAATATGCCGACTGGAGCATGGGCTTTAAACGGGTCTCCGGCGAGGACTTTGAGGCGGTCAAAGGACTCAAGGATTTTGAGGAAAAGAATTTCAATACGACATTTTTGGGCAGTCAGGTGAGCCTGGTCGACTCCTTGATGGATCATTTCCGGAAGGAGCGGATCAGAAAAATCGGCCAGGAAGAACTCTCCCTGGATGAAGAAGATCGGTTTATGAAAATTCTTCATCACACTATTCGCGGAGCCGTAAAGGTTCTGGCCGTACTCATGGTCTTTACCATTCTCTGGGGCGTGGTTGATGTCGTATATATCCTCTATCAACAACTAGTGGCCCCCACCTTTACCACGTTCACCATTCGGGATATTGTTCCAATATTTAGTTCATCGTTAGCCCCAATCATTGCCATAGCAATTTTCATGAACATTACGCTCTATATTCGCCAAGACGTCATTCACATCAAATTAGTGTTGGCGACCGCTTTGATGGCCATCACCAGAAAGGTAATCATATTCGATTTTAAAGAAATAACCCCGCCCTATATTTTTGGGACTGCTGCGGTGGTATTGGCTTTAGGCACCACCTACTGGCTCATCGAAAGACGGCTCACCTGGAGTGAGTCCAATAATCGGAAATAAAAAATGTAATTCATCTGCTCCTTTCATTGACGCAAGACTTGCCCTGTCTTACGTCCTACCCGAAATTGTGTTTTTTTGCAAATACGTTTTTTCACGGTCCTATATTCCCGCGAGAATTGGCTAACAATTTACTCAGTCGTCGGACATTCTTGTATTCCAGCTCTTTCAGTCTTTGCGCCCATGTAATTCTCGACTAACTATGATCCCGTCACCTCCGGTAATCGTTTTGCCCTGTCGCGCCCACCTGCCGATATAGGGCAGATATCTTTTATACTTTTCCCAAGTCCAATTTCGATGTACCGAGAGGTTGCATGAATTTTCCCACAAACCGGTTTTCCACCAACTTTCCGTTATTCATGGCCGCCAGGTCCTGATTCACCCACTATCCCGTTCTAGAGACGGCTGGTTATTTCATTCGACAGGACTCTCCGTCAACACATAGGTCTTGCAGAATTGTCTAGGGTTTTTGAGGATCTCCTTGGAGAGTTCGCGGGTGATGTAGTTAAATAAAGGAAAGGACTCCTCAAGAAAATGTTAATATGGGGGTAGGGCATCAGCCGTCAATTAAAAAGAGACATAGCTTAGGACAATACAATGCAAAAACTCATCTTTGAACAAAACCCGAAAATGCAGATTCCGAAGCGCGGGCAAGAGTCTGTTTGGAGCTACCCTCGTCCACCCAGACTACAGCGGGTTCATCAACAAATTAGAGTTGAGTTTGGTGGACTGGTTCTGGCTGAAACAACTCAGGGCTATCGGCTTCTCGAAACCGGAAGCCCTCCGACATATTATTTCCCACCCACTGATGTCCGAATCGCCTACCTGATACTGAGCGCAAGACAAACCGTATGCGAGTGGAAGGGAATGGCACGATATTGGTCAATACAAATCGGGAAACGAATGTCGATAGATGCAGCATGGAGTTACCCTAATCCCGGGGAAAGGTATAAGAATATTGCCAATTATTTGGCATTTTTTCCCGGAAAAGTGGATGCCTGCTATGTGGGAAAGCAAAAGGTCAAAATACATACGGGTGAATTGTATGGTGGGTGGATTACCTCAAAAATACTCGGTCCATTTAAAGGCGAGCCGGATACGGAATTCTGATAGACCAAATAGGACCACTCACATATCGAAAATTTCTATAAGGTACATCCTCGGGAAGAGGCAGAGCGTTTATTATTATGAAAATGTGACGAGAGACCATGGCCCCTTGAATAAACTTATTTCGTCACGAGACTTCACTCGAGGAGCCTCACAATCAGAAGCCTATCTTTGTGATGGACGGTGCATGCTTGATGAGGCAACAGGACTGTTGATAGAAGAAAATATGAGTGCTGAACCCATCCACCACGAAACCTGCTTGAGTAGGTCGAGTGGAGCATAGGAGCACAAGATTTTGACCTTTTCATAGACCTCAAAGATTTCCTCCCGGACGCACCTTGTTGGGAATCCAACTTTTCGAATTGGGGTCATATCGCAAACCATCCATTCCTAACGAGCTCACAAACGCGATGACCTTCCAAATTTCATCTTGAGAGAGCTTATCCTTAAAGGCTCCCATAGTGCTGTAGGGCACTCCCTCGGAAATTCGCCACAGCATCTGGGAGTCCGAATAACTTTTCATTTTATCCACATCGAGGAAGCTCACAGCTGCGGTTATCACAGGTTTGCCGTTTTTACCATGGCATTGTGCGCAGTTGACATTCGATTTATTCAAACCCAGGTACAATTGACGACCATCATCAATAATCGCTTTGTCGGCCCACCAACCATCCGGCATGTGTAAATCTGCGTAGACAGTTGGAATAGACTCAGCGGTATGAGGTGGCTCCGGGAGGTTGCACCCGCCAAACCACCCTACTAGTAAAATCATTACTCCTCTCAGAGTCCCATCAATAGAACGCATGTGCCTTATGGTCTCCGCTCCCGTATTTTTTATTTGAAGATATTTGATCACTGGATACAATTCCGACAATTCATGCGAAACATTAACATTTCTGGGGTGGTCTAAACTAAATGTTTGTCCAATGTTGGATAATTTTTCCTAACTTGAGATCTCAAATCTCTGTTTTACGCGTTGCTGACTTTCGCCACACACAGCAAGGCTGGGCTCGAAAAAGAGTGTTATCTTCCATCAAGTAGACGTCTAGATGGACCACGAAATCTTTGATCGGTTGGCGGATAAAAAGCGGAATTTACTTAAAAACTATGGACGACATCCCAGTACTGATGGGCGGAATGTCTGACGAAAGTCTGTACCCACCAAATATGGAAATGAACCCACCGCAGTTTCTGTCGAAGGATTGAGTATTTTGATTGTTTGAGCTCCTGAAGTGCACGATATGATAAAGAATGATGGAACGCCAGCAAAAGAATACGTCAAAGGATGCTGCCGACCGATCCCGCTCACAGACTATTCGGGTCAAGATAATGTATGTATTGATAAATATGAGACCCACCACATTCCACTTGGTCTTCGTGGTTGTTTTAAGCCTATCGCTGGTGGCTGCGGAGTTTTTTCCCAGCCCGGTATGGTCACAGGAAGAGGGACAATCGACAAAGGATCTCACATGGCTCGATGAAATTGAGAAGATCTTTATCCCCTCAACACAGTGCAAGCAGTGCCATGACCGGCATTTTGAAGAATGGAAAGGCATGAGGGAACGTAGTGAGGATCTTCATTCGTTTGGACGGATGGATGGGGCCCTGCTTCATGGCACAGCCCTGAAGTCTCCTGTCTTCAGGACTGTGCTTGGTTTGTGGCTTCAGACTCAGCCCACTCTTGAACAACGAACAAAATGCCTGGCTTGCCATGTCCCAGCCGTCACCGTCTTCCCACAATATGCAGATCGCATTATTGACCAAGTCCAGAGAGGACCGAACCACATCAAAGTGGAAGGCATTGGATGTGCGTCCTGCCATCTCATCCAGGCCTCAGGGGGAAAGGATGATGATTATCCGGTATTTCAACTCGTTCCTGGATCCACATTTTTCGGCCCGTACGGTGATCCAGAGGATAACCTGGCCCATCAATCACAAAAGGCGGAGATCTATGAAGGAGCGAATTTCTGTACCTCCTGTCACTTCAGCAAGGTCAAGGATGTTACCCAACCACATCTGAACGGAGCCATTCTGAAGGACCTGGTTTGCCAAAATTGCCACATGGAACAATCTTATGGCAGTTCCACCGACAAGGGGGGGACGCATTCCAGATCCCTGGCTCGCCACTGGTTTCAGGGAGTTGTGGCGCCGGGAATCATGTTGAGTAATCGCAACGTGCAGGCAGAATGGACATCACGCCTCAATATCGAGATCACACAGACCACGTTCTCGGTTCAGGGTATTCTGCATGTACCCAATGGCAGCTTGATACACATGTTCCCCGGGGGGGACCCTGTTCTCAAGCAATTCATTGTCAAAGTTATGGTAAAGGATCAAACAGGAGCTATCATTGGTGAAGAGGACAAAACATTCGGACGCTCATTTGAAGAATTATTAAGAGGACCAATACCACAACCCTTGATCAACAGCGGTATCACCCGCCATATTCCCTTCAATATTGCAGTCCAGGAAGACACCACTCCGGCGTTCATCGAGGCCACAATTAGCTATGCTCTTATGCCGAAACCCGGAAAAGAATTACAGAGCCGCTATTTGTCAACCTTGTCTGGAGAAAAGCAGCGAAATGAGGCTTTACAAATTATCGACCAATATACGACTCCCCGTCTCCTGACATTCCGCACGAAACCCTTGGAAACCATTCCTCATCTTTCGAAAAAATCATGAACCGACTTTTCCTCATTTGTAAAAAGAACCTGGCGCTCTTTTTGGGTGTCATGGTTATCTGTGGAATTTTGGTGATCAATGTCATGGCTTCATTTAACCAGATAATCTTGCGAGAGGCTCTGGCAGGCAATAATTCCAGCGTTCCGGATAAGCCACTGGAAAAAGCCTTTCCGCCGTCCAATAAATGCCAGCGATGCCATTTACGTGCCTTTGAAGAATGGGAGTCCTCCGCACAATCCCGATCTATTGAAACTGCGCCCTTTCGAGTCACCCTGGACCGTTATCTTCAAAGAGCGACAACGGACCAGCAAAAGATGTGTTTCCAGTGCCATGCTCCTCATATTCTGAAATACGGGCACCTGTTTCAGGATTTCGTTGAGGAGGTCAAATCGAAAGATCCGCAGATTGACGGAGTCGGCTGTTCGCAATGCCACCTGATTAGCGAGGTCGATTCCAGCACCCGTCCCCCTCACCCCATTTTCTCATTGGGTAAGACGCTTTTTGGGGGTTATGACAATCCCCAACACAACCTCGCTCATGATTCACAGAAGCTTGAACTGTATACGCAGTCTCAATATTGCGTGCCTTGTCACCAATCTCTTCCTTCTCACAACGGTGCCATCACACATTCGGACTGGTTGGGATCCTGGCAAGAGACCAAGGCTGAACAGAATGGGAAAACTTGCCAGGCTTGTCATATGCCGGAGGCATTTGGTGAATCGGCCACAGGGGAACCATCCAGGCGAATTGCAAATCATAGCTTTCCAGGAAGGTTTGGAAAAGTGAGGGCCAATGCAGTTGAATTGCAGTTCACGACCCATGTTAAAGGGCAGGTATCCCAAGTGGAAGTGACCATCCACAGCCTGGTCCCTCACAATCTGCCCTTGCCCCACCCTGGTTGGTCTCGCATCGTGCTCGACCTGACCATTCTTGGGAAAAATCTCAACAAAGTGTATGGTGAGCAACGTTTTTATGAGCGCATATATATCGATCCAGAGGGTGCCCAAACCGTGTTTGATTTTGAGGCCGTCAAAATCTTGAAGGATACGTCATTGAAGCCTGAAGAAAAACGGGTGGAGAAATTCAGCTTTCCGACTCCGGCGAATGCCCCCTCGATGGACGTCATCGTCACCATGAGTTATGCGCCAGTGCATGGTTCGGATGATTTCTTGAAAGCCATCGAAGACGAAGCGACCCTTGGACGAAAAGATCGCTCCTTTCAGAAGGTGCTTATTAAAGAAGAAAGGGCAAACGTCCCGATCTCATCATAAATGCATCGAATAAATCTCCACCAAAGGAAACCATCATGGAAAATCTCGAACTGTTCGGGGTGTTGCTGGTCATTGTAGGTCTTGTTGGATTTGTCGTGTTTCTGAAAGCTCAATGGCCTTCTTATCACTCCTCAGACAATTCGCCCAAAGAAGAAAACAACCAGGTGGAAATTTAAGCTATTGGAATAATCCACTTCCTCACCTTTCCAGACAAAACAAGAACCCTCAGGAATGTTGATGAGAAAAATTTTCCTGGTTCTCTCAATCCTCTACGTCGTCTTTTTTGCTGGCGTGCCTTTCCCACTGGCAAAGCCAGTCAGCAAGAACTCCGTCATACTCGACACAGTCAGGGATCTCACCACCGCCCAAGGTTCAGTCTACGCCGGAGAATCGATTTACGTGGGAGGAATAACAGCTGATCAATCGATCAAGCCAGGCCCAGGGAGCCAGGAGAGTAGTATGGTCCTCAGGGAACTACATTCACCAGATGGCGTTTTCACCGTTACGAAGGGCGGTTCGACTGTAGAAATACAGGTCGTTCCCATGGTGGTGGAATCCCATCAAAATGGCCGGTTCCGCCCTGCCTTAGGTCATTGGGAATTCACATTTGAAAATACGAATAATTATGAAAGCGTGATCCATGTGCAGATGGCTGGGGACTTGGACATTGCCTATCAGAGTTCACAGATGAAGATAGGAGAACAGGAGGATGTCTTGCATTATGGCCTCAGCGGCAATCCACACGCCATCAGTTTATCCAGAAAGCGCCTCCAAAAAGCCTTTGCATCCCAAACTTCTTTCTCAAACATTAAGCCTGTTCTGAATTACCAAGTTCCGAATGACATCATTATTGTTCTGATAGAAGTTACCCCGGAAGGCTTCGTATTTGAACCGCTTTTTGATTATCAGACGGCAAAGGAGTAACCTGGCACCTGAAATAAAAAATGAAAATGCTTGATCGGTCAATTAAGCCATTCAGGGTCCGACACAACCAGTTGGCATGAAGAAAAACATGACAGGGGGCATGAAATCAGGGCTACGAATGTTCAAGGCATAAGGCATGACAACACACACCTTCCCAGTCGTCGTCTGGTTTCGGCAGGATTTACGCATCAAGGACAATCCGGCACTGTTGGCCGCCCACCAAACAGGACAACCTATTGTCCCGTTATTTATTTTGGATGAGGAAAATTGCGGTGAATGGAAGTTAGGCGGGGCCAGCCGTTGGTGGTTGCATGAAAGTCTCAAGGCACTGAACGAAGCCTTGGAGGACAAGCTTTGCTTCAAGGCAGGATCGGCACAAAACATACTGGTGGACCTCATCAAAGGGGTAGGCGCAGAAGCGATTTATTGGAACCGGTGTTACGAGCCCTGGCGAATCACCAGCGATGCCCACATTGAAGAGGCATTGCAGACCAAAGGAATCAAGGTGCACACCTTTAACGGGGCTCTTCTTTTTGAACCCCAGACGGCGCTCAAAAGCGACGGCACCCCGTATAAGGTGTTCACGCCCTTTTATCAAAATGGATGTCTCGGAAAGGGCAATGAACCACGACGACCCTCCAAAGTCCCAAAAGATTTAAGGCTATCCACACACAGAGGTATGGCACTAATAGATTTAGAACTGCTGCCCAATATTCCCTGGTACAAAAAACTTGTGAAACATTGGAAGCCCGGGGAAGCCGGGGCTCAGGCCCGACTGAAAGCATTTCTCAAAAGCGGCCTCAAACAGTACAAAGAAGGCCGGAACTATCCTTCTGGAAATAATGTCTCCCGATTATCGCCGCATCTGCATTTTGGAGAAATCTCACCGAATGAGGTGTGGTATGCCGCCAAACAACATATGGGTGCGGAAGGATGGCGGAAGGACGGGGAAACGTTTCTGAGCGAGCTTGGGTGGCGGGAGTTTTCCCACAGTCTGCTCTTCCATTTCCCCGAACTCCCCCGGAAAAATTTGCAAAAGAAATTTAATAAATTTCCCTGGCGTAAAGATCAGAAGGCTCTGAAAAAATGGCAACAAGGCCAAACCGGCTACCCCATCGTGGATGCCGGCATGCGTGAGCTGTGGGAAACCGGCTACATGCATAACCGCGTGCGCATGATTGTCGGATCGTTTCTGGTCAAAAACCTTCTGTTGCACTGGCACCTTGGGGAGGACTGGTTCTGGGATACATTGGTTGATGCCGATCTTGCCAACAACAGTGCTAGCTGGCAATGGATTGCAGGCTGTGGAGCCGATGCCGCACCGTATTTTAGAATTTTCAATCCCGTCACGCAGGGGAAAAAGTTTGATCAAAATGGTGAGTATGTTCGCCGGTTCATCCCAGAGTTAAAAAAGATACCAGACAAATACCTCCATAATCCATGGGAAGCGTCTGAAAAAGTGTTGACGGAAGCGGGGGTGCACCTCGGAGAAGATTATCCCCTGCCGATCGTCACACTCAGGGATTCCCGTGAGCGGGCGTTGGAAGCATTTTCTGGATTGGCTCAATGATCCACTTGTTTCCTCCAAGACTGGCAAAATGAGAATCAGGGTCTTCCCGTACTTTCAAGGGGACTTCTGATGGTGCCTTTCAACCAAAATTTGTGGGGCTATCTCCCAATAATCTATGAGTGGTCCTTTGTCGGTTATAGAGTTAACGAGATCGACCTACGCTTGCGAGGAATAATCTTTTCGGGAACCGAGATCACATACCCAGGCTGGGATTTCTCTAGTAATTGCTCCCGATTGTGGGAATTCTATTTTTGTTTTCGTGAGGGAGGATTTACGGAACGAGGCATCAGTGACGTTCAGATGCTGTCGACCAAACCTGGAATTGTCGTGAGCCGACTCCTTGCATTCAGGTACCGTGAAAGATCCACCAAGTCCAATGGAGGACATCGTGAAAAAACAATTGTTTGAAGGGCCTAAACTTTTTATCGTGGGTATTACTCTTTCAATCATGTTTTGGGGAATTTATGATCACATCATTTACGCAGAAGAAGTGCCCGTCAAAGAATTCTCCATCACGGTCGAAGAAATGACTATTACGTTACTGGAGGATCCCAAGAAAGACGTGCCAGTTTGGGCTTATGCCCTAAAAGGAGAAAAGCCTTCAGTTCCCGGCCCGGTCATTCGTGTCAACAAAGGCGACCTGGTCAAGGTTCATTTCACCAACACGCATCACCTTCCTCACACCATGCATTTCCATGGTGTGCATCCGTTTAATATGGACGGAAATGGTCAAAGAGCCATGGGACGGGAGCAACTCCAGATGCCCGGCGAATCCTACACCTATGAATGGATGGCTGAAGATCCCGGTTATTATCTCTATCATTGCCATTTCGACACGGCGAACCATATGGATCATGGCATGTATGGTTTATTTGTTGTCGAAGATCCTACCTGGCCTCAAGTCGATCAGGAATTTGTCACATTTTGGGACGAGTGGGACACAAATGATGATGGCCACTACGATACTCACACAATTAATAGCCGTTCTGCCCCTGATTACAGTCCTATGAAAACCAATGTGGGGGACCGGGTTCGCATTGTTCTCGCCAATATCGGATTCGAGTTTCATACTCCGCACCTTCATGGTCAAAAATGGATAGAAGTAAATGCTGGCAATCCTCGGCTTCCAGGATGGGACAATCCCAACGGAGTAATCTCCATCGGACCTGCGGAAATTAAAGTCGTCGAGTTTGTCACCAACCATGCAGGGACCTGGTTATTTCATTGCCACGTGGTGCCCCATGTGGCTGACGATCGGAAGTATCCTCGTGGAATGCTGACCCAACTGAAGGTCTCCGGGGAATCGCATATGTCTTCCACGCAACCGGCTAGAAACCAAAGTGTACAAGAAGACCAATCTGGTGTTTCCCGGAATTCCCAGGTCGCCTCTATCCCCGACTATCAGGGCAGGGAATTTCCATCCGGGCTAGCCGACCGGGGGTATGATGTGTACGACAAAAACTGCAAGGCCTGCCACGGGGCGCTGGCTAAAGGTGAATATGGTCCGGCACTGCAGCAGAATCCGATCCTCCAAAATAATGGGATGTTTTGGACTACGATTTTAAAGGGACGTGGGAATATGCCGGCGTGGGAAGATCGCTTAACTTCCCAGCAGATTGCCGACGTCCAAGCCTACTTGAAAACACTCAAGCCGGCCCCACCGCCCTGAGTGTGCGCATGTTCTCGGGAGAAAAAGTTGATTGGCTCGGCTTTTCTTCGGTCCACGTTCCTATGGGTGGGAACCGTCTATGCACACTGAGACTCAAGGACCCGTCCAGGACACAAATGACCTTTTGGACACCAAATCAAAAGACCCGGGCTCATGGAGGAGATCCCACCTCCCCCTTTGGAGTATATTCGTTAAATGAGTGACTTAATCGCTGCGAGATCCCTAATGGCCATGTCGTTGGGGTTTCATATTATTTTTGCGGTCGTGGGTATGGCCATGCCGCTCCTGATGGTGGTGGCCGAATGGCGCTGGCTGAAAACAGGGAAAGCCGTGTACCTGACCATTGCCAAACGCTGGGCCAAAGGCACGGCCATTTTTTTTGCCATTGGTGCCGTCACGGGAACCGTGTTGTCGTTCCAATTGGGCCTACTCTGGCCTCGGTTTATGGAATGGGCCGGTCCCATCATCGGACCGGCCTTCGCCATAGAAGGATTTGCGTTTTTTACGGAAGCCATTTTTCTCGGGATCTATCTCTATGGATGGCAAAAGGTGAGCCCGGGCGCACACCTCGCGGCGGGAGGTGTGGTGGCGTTGAGTGGAATTACGTCCGGAGTCGTCGTCGTCATGGCGAATGGGTGGATGAATACCCCCAGAGGATTTATGATGCATGGCGAAGTTCTGGCCAATATCGATCCCGTGGCGGCCCTCTTTAATCCTTCAGGCTTATTGCAGGCCCCGCATATGATCCTTGCCGCGTTTGCGGCTACCGGTTTTGCGGTGGCCGGCATTCACGCGTTCCTTCTTCTCCGCCAACCCGGCCATGCGTTTCATCAATCGGCTTTGCAAATCGCATTGGTCATCGGTGGAATCAGCGCCATTATTCAACCGCTCAGCGGAGATTTCCTCGCCAAACAAGTGGCAGAATTTCAGCCCTTAAAATTGGCGGTATTTGAAGCCCAGGTTGAGACGCAACAGGGCGCGCCGTTTCGAATCGGCGGAGTTTGGGATTCAAAAAGAGAAATGTTTGACTATGTGGTGGAAATCCCCTATGCCTTGAGCCTGCTGGTCACATCGGATCCCAATGGCCAGGTGGTAGGTCTCAAAGATTTCCCCAAGGAAACCTGGCCGCCCATTGGAATAACCAGGACGGCGTTTCAACTCATGGTGTTTATCGGATTTTTGATGATGGGCCTGGCTTTCTGGGGCCTCTGGCTTCTGTACAAGAAGAATCTTTTTCAATGCCGGCGGTTCCTCCAGGCGATGGTGTTGGCGACGCCGTTAGGTTTTCTAGCGATCGAAGCCGGTTGGGTAGCGACGGAAGTGGGCCGACAACCCTGGGTCATTGTGGGATATCTGAGAACCGCAGACGCCGTCACACCCATGCCGGGATTGATCATTCCTCTGATGATTTTTGGCGCTTTGTATGTTTTCCTGGCCTGTATCGTGATCTGGTTGATGTGGCGCCATGTCTCAGCCACCCCCGATCAGTTTGAGATGACACCCCCTCGGAAGGAGACGCAACCGGTCTGATGGAATTAGAAATCGCTCTCGCCAATGTCTTATTGATCGCTTTGACGTTTTACGCCTTGCTGGGTGGGGCAGACTTTGGGGCCGGAGTATGGCATCTCCTGGCCAGAGGTCCCACAAGGCGGGCGCAACACCAGCTGATTGGAGAAGCTATCGGACCGATCTGGGAGGCCAATCATGTATGGTTGATTCTGATCGTGACCATCGTCTTCACGGCTTTTCCGCGGGCCTATGTGCACATTTCCACCACGCTTCATATTCCTCTGACCATCCTGGTCATCGGCATCGTCCTTCGCGGGTCAGCGTTTGCCTTTCGTCACTATGACATTAAAGATGATGACATTCACCTCAGGTGGGATCAACTGTTTGCCATTTCCAGTCTCATCAGCCCTCTTCTCCTGGGCATTATCATTGGTGCCATTACCTCCGGCCACTTTCCCGTCAACCCTGCAACCTTTTTTGAAGGGTACATTGCTCCCTGGCTACAACCTTTTCCGTTAGGCATGGGATTATTGACTCTCCTGCTGTTTTCTTATTTGGCAGCCACTTATCTCCTTCTGGAAACCCGCGATCCCGCACTGCAAAAGATTTTCCGGAAACGGGCGATTACCGCGGTCCTCCTGGCGGGCATACTGGAAGAAGCCGTGTTGTACCTGGGAAGGTCCGGGGCACCGCGCCTCTGGGGAGAGGTAACGACGAGCCTTTGGGGAGGATTCATTCAACTCGGCGTCGGCAGTTTGACCATTATAGCTATCCTCTTGCTCCTGACGCAGCGCTACTGGTGGGCCAGGACATGTGCCATCCTGCAAGTCACCCTGACGATTTGGACATGGGGCATCGCACAATTTCCTTATTTAATCCCCCCCCACCTGACGGTCTTCAATACCGCAGCTCCGGGGGTCACCCTTCAATTCATCGCAGGTGCCCTATTGGTTGGCATACTATTCCTGTTCCCTTCTCTGTTTTATCTGTTTCGAATTTTTAAAGGGAGCATGTTGTTCCGTCATAAGGGGCACCATGAATAAAAAATCCTGTACGGGATACTGCCAAACATCCCCCGATGTGCCCCGGGATGTCACGCCCCATCCCGGGGGAACCAAACCCTATCCCTTGACCGTGTATTTTGATGGCGACTGTCCAATTTGTCGTCGTGAGATCGATCTCATGAAAATATTTAACCGGAAGAAACATCTCAAATTCATTGATTTTGCCGCTTCATCCTATCTTCCGGCAGAACACGGATTAAGTCCATGTGATTTGGGCCAAGTCATTCATGCCCGGTGGGCGGATGGAACGCTCATGACCGGGGTCGAGGTGTTCAGGGAAATGTGGGAAGCCATCGGATTGCGCGCTCTCGCAAGATTGGCCAGACGGCCCACGATCAACAAACTTCTGGTTCGCGCGTATGACTGGTTTGCCAGAAACCGGTTACGCCTGACCGGCCGCGCCTGACCGGGTTCCTCGAGCGGATTGCAGCGGCATTCATGTGTTTGGCTCATGCAGAGATCGCGTGAGCCCTGCTTCATTTCTGACTCCGGGATGGTCCGACCGAGAATGGATGAATTTTTTAAAACCCTGAACGACTATGCAAGCAGAGAAGGGCCGCGGAGCTGGATTCTCGTTTTAGAGGACCAACTTTCCGATGACATCGGCCCCTTGAGCCGGGAAGATCCTCATGGCCTTGGTGTGATCTTCATCGAGTCGCATTGGAAACTTAAAAGAAGGCCCTACCACAAGCAAAAAATTGCCTTTCATCTTCTCAACCTGCGTCACTTCGCCATCGAACAAGCGAAGCGGGGTGTGGCCATTCGCTACCAAATAACCTCTGAATCCTTGCGAGAAACGCTAAAACCCCTTATTCAGAAATTAGGCTCTTTGCGAGTCATGGAACCAGCAGAACTGGAAGTCAGGCAGGATCTTGACCCTCTCGTCAAAAGGGGTTTGGTCACCTTCATCCCTCACGAAGGTTGGTTGACCTCCAGGCATGACTTTGAGGAAGGAGCGGGTAAAGAGCCTCCCTGGCGCATGGATACCTTCTATCGTTTCGTTCGAAAACGGACTGGCATCCTGATGAAAGGAACAAGCCCCTTAGGCGGAAAATATAGTTTCGATACCGAAAATCGTAAACCCTGGAAAGGAAGCCCGCTCCCCACGCAGGAACTCCGCTTTCCGCCCAATCCTATCAAGACCGAGATCGTCAAACTCGTTGAATCCCGATTTGCCGACCACCCCGGCACGCTTCATCCAGAGTTTCTTCCGGGAACAAAACAAGATGCCCTCCGGCAATGGCACTGGGCCAAAACACATTGTCTCCCCCATTTCGGACCCTATGAAGATGCCATGGCCGAAAAAGAACAGACGCTCTTTCATACCCGCATGGCGGCTCTTCTCAACACTCATCGTTTGCTGCCCGGGCAGGTTGTCAAAGACGTCGAAGCCTTGAAGCTCCCGTTGGCTTCCAAGGAAGGTTTTATCCGGCAGGTTTTAGGCTGGCGTGAATTTGTCCGGCATGTTCATCAAGCAACCGATGGGTTCCGGAATCACTTCCCCAAAGCCGACGTCCCTGGTGATGCCGGATATAAAAAATGGGGCACTCAAAATTGGAAATCTTCCAGGAATGTCCCCGATCTGGATGGAGGAGCAACTCCGTCATTCTTGGGAGCGACGAACCCTCTACCCGCCGCCTTTTGGGGGACCGCAAGCGGCCTCCACTGTCTTGATCACGTTATCGGTCAGGTCTGGGAACATGGCTATTCCCATCACATTACCAGGCTCATGATCCTTGCGAATATTGCCACCCTGCTCGATGTGTCTCCTCGTGAACTGACCGATTGGTTCTGGGTGGCCTATATTGATGCCTTTGATTGGGTCGTGGAACCAAATGTCCTGGCTATGGGAACCTTCGGAACAGGCCCGCTCATGACCACCAAACCGTATATTTCGGGAGCGGCCTACATCCATCGCATGAGTGATTTGTGCACCGGATGCGCCTTTAACCCCAAAACGAATTGTCCCATTACCAACTTGTATTGGGCCTTTCTTGACCGCCACAAAAAGCAATTGCAATCAAATCCACGCCTCATGCTGCCACTTCGAAACTTGCAGAAACGAGGACAGGAAAAGAGTCGGAAAGACCGGGATATTTTTACGGTTGTGCACCGCGTTTTTGAAAAAAACACATTCTTGACTCCCGGACATCTGTTCCATCCTGAGTCAACTGCAAAAATCCCCAAGAAGCGTTCCTAATTACGGAGACCAACTGCCTTCCTCCATTTTTCTTTCCAAGTGTATTTCTCCTTAGTTGCCAAGAAGATAATTTAATATGCTTGGCTTGGCTTGGCTTGGCTTGGCTTGGCATTGTCCCCTGGCCATCAACAGACAAAGCCATCCGGGCTTTGAACCATCAGATTTTAGGCCTTTGGAATTCAATAAAACCGGCGCTTGAGTTAACCCTCCATACCCCCCAAGACATGATCCCCCATTAAAAAGAAAACGAAACTTTTCTGACATCCAGAATTTTTATGATTACGCAAATATTTATGTATTTGTTTATCTTAAAGACTCTACGATTCAATAGAGGTATGAGAAACAATAATAGACAACCGGGTGCCATAACCCCGTTCAGGCACAAAGGAGGCCTTGCAATGATTAGCAAATCTAACAAAACCAATCGCTATCGTTGGATACTCGCAATGACGGTTACAGGAATGTTTGTAATGCTTTTTTTAGGCAGTAGAGGTCTCGGGGAACGCTTCATTTCTTTCGCTTCTATAGACGATGAGACGCACTGGACCCTGGCCAATGGAATAATAGTCACGGAAGAGGATGTGGATTGGACATTAGCTGGCAACGAAGATGTCCTGGAGAAAATGGTGGACTGGACACTCGCAAACAATGACTCCCAGGACACTAATGAAAAAGAACCCGATTGGACATTGGCCCGAAATGATGGCCATGATCAAGCAGACACAGATTGGAACCTGGCCTCATGATCAAGGCAGATGGGAGGGGGATGTGCCAACTCCGCCCTCCCTGTTGTTGCAGTCCACCGGTGATACGCTGGCCATTCCATGACTCACCACTTATGGATTGTTCACACTCTTAAATCGCACTTATGGTGATAGGAGACTTCCCATGAAAAATTTTCACCCAAGTCCACCAAGCGGCACATTGGCTTTCCCAATTATTAATGAGGCGAAGTACCGTTTCCAAAAAATAATGGCAGGATTGATGTTTCTTCTCTACTTCACAGTTTTAATGACTCTTTTATATGTTATCAGCGGGTGTAGCGCTTCTCCGCCTCCTCGACTTCCGAATCACTATCAAAGTGAGCCTCAATCGTCTAAAGTCATTCAGGAAAAATTTTCAGCTCACGCTCAGGGCCGGCTACCGGTCGGCTTGGCCATCGTCGCCAATGGTGATTCTTCCCAAGGGCCCTTGCCCTTCACCGAGGATTCCTGGACTCAGTTTGCGGCCAGAGTAAAACAAAAAGTGCAAAGCCTCATGCCGGTCACCATGCAGGAGGTTATTCGCGTGGAAGATATTCCAGCCGGGGAAAAGGCATCGCTGATTCAGGGCATGGGAGGAACTCACCCGATTGATATGGTTTTAGTAGTTCTGCCCTCCAGCAATGAGGTTAGAGGTCCGGCTCAGTTCGATGTTCTTCCCGAAGTTGGGACGTTAAACGGTCATCAAACGGAAAACCACGGAACGGTGGAATTAGGGTTCTTGGACGTGAATTCCGGGAAACTTTTACTCCAGTCGCAAGGTACCTCCCATGCCATGCTGGACCAACTGGATGTTCCACTGGCATCGAGTCGGTATCCCAGAGTCAGAGGATCCGCCATGACGAGCCCGATTTATCCTCAAGAGGAGAAGGCGCTTGAAACGTTGAGAATCGTCGCCATGGATGAAGCCTTGGACCAGGCAGCCATGAAGTTAGCCCAAAAGTGGCCGGATGGAATTGGCGGCTCTAGACCATCCGGCAGACCCTCTCAGCCAGGGGCGGAATCCTAGACTTTTGAACGCATGAAGAATGGAGAAAACCCGCTGTGGGGGGAATATTCCCTCCCACGGCGGTAGTGAGATGTTCCCAACAACTCAATCTGACTTTGACCTCTTCCCGTCTATTTTTTAAAATTTGTCATATCTACACGAGAAACAACCCAACAAGGAGGGATCACAATGAAGGTTTTTGCGTATGTGTTAGTAGGCGTGTTAGGGGGAATTGGCATCATGATGTTTTCAGCTGGTGAGGGACAGCAATCCTCCCTGTTGTCACCGGTGGGGCATGTAATGGCAGCCACGGACACGGAAGACCCGAAACCCTGGACGGGAGACGATCTCCTGGAAATGGCACAAATTTATGATCAACAAGCCGATGAACTTCAAATGGATGCTGTCCGCATAGAACAGCGGGCCACATCTCTGATGCTCAAACCGCATATGGATCCCAAAGGGTTTCAACGGACCAGCCTCATGCATGTAGCTTCCTCACGCTGGAAAGCGGCTCGAGACCTCCGTGAAATGGCAGTCATGCACCGGGCAGAAGGCCAGCGCCTGTTGGCCTTAAAAAACCCTGACAGAAAGAACCCTGAAAGGTCCTGAGCCGACAATGCGGATATGAGTGAGAAAGCCCACCGGCAGAAATCGGGACGGGTTCAAGCACCGTCGCAAGGGCACTAAAAATTTTCAGAAAGGAGAAAGTTCAAAGACCCGGTTTTCACGATGATTTGGAATCCCGAAAAATGATTTTTTGAGCCGAGTCTACGATAGCCAATACACCCGGATGTTTCAGACGTCGTTCGACGGAAAGAGCATAGAATTGTTCACGGACGTCAGGCACGTCTCCGACTTTTTTAACAAGGTATTGGCGGCTGATTTCTTTATCTACCACGGTTGAGCCGGGGAAAATTCCTTTTCCTGCCTGACCGAATGCCTTCATGGTCGCGCCATCTTCAAACTCCCCCACCACCCTGGGAGTGATCCCTTTTGCGGAAAACCACTCATCCATTCCCCGACGAAGCATGGCATTACCGGTCGGCAGCAGGAAGGGTGCTCCATCGAGGGATGTGGGGAAATTTTTCCGATACTTGGCTGCGATTTTTGTGGTAGCAAACAACGACACACCGGATTCCCCGAGTAGATGGCTATGTCCCAGTATTCTGACAGTAGAAGGAATGGCCGTATCCGCGAGAACAATATCCAGAGTATGCAACGCTAATTCTCCCAATAACCGTTCCAATCGACCCTCCCAACAGATAATTTGCACGGAATCCGATACGGCAAAGGCGGATTTCAACAGTTTATATACCACCATCTTGGGAACGACCTCGGCAATGCCCACCACCAATTTCACCGGACGCTGGCTTGGTCGGCCTTTTATGAGATTGGTGAATTCCTGTCCTAGGGAAAAAATTTCCTGGGAATACCGATAGGCCATCTGTCCGACATCAGTCAGAACCAAGCTTCGCCCCACACGATGAAACAGCTTTTCTCCCAAACTATCTTCCAAGGACCGTAGCTGAGCGCTCAGCGCCGGTTGGGAGAGGTTCAACTCTTCGCATGCTCGTTTAATACTGCCTTCACGAGCGATAACCCAGAAATACAACAGATGATGGTAATTCAACCATTCCATGTCTGAAGCATACATCTAATTTTTAAATGATTCAATGACAAATCATGAATTTGTAAATGTTCATGAATAATGGTAATACACTGATTGATACACGCACATCGATTGTACTTGGCTTAATAGCCGGAAAGACTTAATATTCAAAAACAGAGGAATAGGTCACACCACGCAACCATCGTATACGACCCCCTTTCAAGGTTGAGGTGGGCTGACATCTTGTAAAAAATGATCAACCCCCAAACTCTCGATGTCTGAACTTATGGATCTGCCTCCTATTCCCACAAAACCATCCGGCTCTCAACTCGTTTCCCGCCAAAGTCTTTCTCCGTTACGAGTCACCGGTCGTCCGCCGCAGTATGAATCATGGGCGGCGGTGAAAATCCCGACGAAATTGTACACGGCGACCCGTCTCGCCATCGGTTTTTTTCTTCTGTTCACTCTCATTCTTGTCTTCGTTCCCTGGACCCAAACGATAACCGCTCAGGGCCAACTATCGGCCTATTCCCCTGCCGAACGACCGCAGGAAGTTCATGCGCCCATAGAAGGGCGCATTATGACCTGGAAAATTAACGAAGGCATTATGGTGAAAACAGGTGAACTCCTGCTTGAACTTGCCGATGTCGATCCCAAATTTCTCGCCCCCGACCTGTTGTCACGCCTGGACCAATCCAGGAAGGCTCTAGAGGAGAGACGGGAAGCGGCGTTATCCCGGTCCCAGTTATTGGAGAACCAAATCGAGGAAATGAAAAAGCTAAGCGACGCGGCCACCCGCTCCGCCGATTCCCGGGTGCAGGAAGCCGCCCGGCGGATTCAAAGTGTCGAACAACGGCTGGCGGCCGCAAAAGTATCAGCCCAGACGGCTCAACTCAATTTACAGCGTTCCCAAGTCCTAGAAGCCGAAGGCCTCCTCTCCCGGCGGGACCTCGAGCTGGCCATTCAAGCGGAAGCGGCCGCTCAAGCCGAACTCAGAGCCAGTGAAGCGGCTCTTCAGGAAGTGGGCCAATCACGACAAGCCCTCTCGTATGGGCGGACTCAAATTGAAGCAGAGCTGATCCAACGAATTCTTGACACCCGGTCACAACGGGCTGCGGCGCTGGGCGAGGCCGCCAACGCTTCGAAGGAACTGGCCGACCTGGCCTTGACGCAGTCCAACGCCGTCCAACGACGGGCAGCCAGCCGTATCACCGCCCCCATGGATGGGACGGTGGTGCGAATGGCCCGAGTGGGCCCTGGTGAAATCGTACATCCCGGCGATCCATTGGTCACGATTGTTCCAACCACCGCCACTCGTGCCGTGGAGATGTGGGCGGACGCCTTGGATGCCCCACTACTCAAACAGGATCGAAGCGTGCTTCTGATGTTTCAAGGCATACCAGCCATACCCTTACCATCCTGGCCTGAGTTGATGGCGGGCACATTCGATGGCCGCATTCGTGTCGTGGATCAGACATCGGACGCACAAGGTCGCTTCCGATTCTGGGTGGTTCCGGATCCGGCAGGCTCACCTTGGCCGCCGCAAAATCAAGTCCGGCAAGGCACCCAAGTGATGGGTTGGGTCCTATTGAACCGGGTGCCTCTCTGGTATGAAATTTGGCGCCGCGTGAACCTTTTCCCGGCTGACTACCAAAAACATGACAT
This sequence comes from Candidatus Nitrospira allomarina, assembly GCF_032050975.1. NCBI lineage: Bacteria > Pseudomonadati > Nitrospirota > Nitrospiria > Nitrospirales > Nitrospiraceae > Nitrospira > Candidatus Nitrospira allomarina. Next base: position 4,454,287 of record NZ_CP116967.1, read on the forward strand.
AGCTTTGCCACATTCCATTCTGCCCAAGGCCGGAAGACCCGGAAAATAACTTCTATTTAGTAGATCCCAAACCATTCACTCTCGGCATTCACAAGGGAGGACCACCCATGGCAAGACCACATATAATCCTGTTAGGCCTCTTGGGGATTTTAGAACTGCTTGCGCCTCTTCTCCGGGCTGCCCCGGGACCGGATGTCACTCCTACGCCAAACCAGCAATCCCGATCGCTCCACCTGGAAACCGTGCTGACACTCGTGGAAACCCAACATCCCCTTTTGCATGGAAGCCGGACGGAAAAACTGGAGGCGCAAGGCAAATTATTAAAAGCCATGGGAGCATTTGAACCGACCTTGGTCAATGATTGGGAATTGGAACGGCTCGTGAAAGACGGGCAGACCAAGAGTGTGGGGTTTAACGACACGCTGATCCAGGCCCGCCATCCCTGGGGAATTCAAGGGTTTGCAGGCTGGCGCACCGGTATCGGAGACGTGGAGGTGGCCGACCTTGGAGTTCAACGCACAAATCAACCTCTCCTCGGCATCGTGTTGCCTCTCCTTCGAGGCTTGGGAACCAACCCCGAACGCGGCGAATTGGAAAAATCCAAACTCGCTGAACAAGAAGCGACCCTGAACATTCAACAAACGCGTCAGGACCTGTATTTGGGTGCGGCGACACAATTTTGGAAATGGGTCGGGTCAGGGAAGATTGTGGTACTGCAGCAGGAAGCCTTGGACGTGGCCAAGGCACGTTTGCAGCAACTCACCCGTCAGGCTGCAGCAGGGGCGGTCGCGGAATTTGACGTCACTGAAGCCCACCAGGAAGTCCAACGTCGATTGGAAAACCTCATTAAGGCCAAACGGGAAGCCGAACAGGAACAGTTCAAACTCTCCCTGTTCACCTGGAACAATAATGCCCTTCTCTCCTTCGACCGGTATTCGATTCCTGAATTCCCGATCCACAATGCGTCAAGCCAGCAGGCAGGCGGAGAACCCGAGACCGAGCTGGCACAACAACGCCGACCCGAAATTCTTCAAGTGTCCCTTGAAGCCGCACGTAACAACATTGATCTTGGCGTGGCCAAAAACAATTTGCTCCCTGATCTTCGTGCGGAAGCCGAACCCACACGCAAACCCGGAGAGTTTGTGCTGGGGCTGGGGTACCGATTTGGCGTGCAATTGAGTTTTCCTTTTCTTCAACAGGACGCCACCGGCCAAAAGCTTCAATTAGAGGCCAAGGCTGAACGATTAGTGTGGCTGCAACGGTATCGGGTGCAACAGGTAGCCCTGGATATCGACAACGCCCGGTCGGCCCTGGACCGGGCGAAAGAACGCATAGAGGCGGCATCCCAATCCCTCGCCTATGCCCGTTCTCTGGTGAAGGGTGAACGAAAACGCTTTCAAATGGGTGCCACGAATTTATTGTTTGTCAATCTTCGGGAACGAAATGTGGTCGAGGCCCAAATCATTCACATTCAGGCACAGGCCGAATATCAACAAGCCAAAGCTTTTTATTCATGGGCTATCGGCGAATGGACACAGCCTGCGACCTGAGGACGTCAAGGACACGCGATGCACAATGGCTCTTCCCATTCCGAACGATCCATGAATCAGGAAGTGCTTCAACATGTGGCTACCTTTTTCAGACAGGAACGCCAGATCCTGCTCACGATCATCATGTATGCCTTGGCCGTGGGCCTCTTTTCCCTGATTATTCCTCTCACGGTCCAAGAGCTGGTGAATACCTTCGCCTTCGCCATTCAACCGATCATGGTAGTCACCCTGGTCAGTATCATGGCCGGTATTCTTTTATTTGTCGGGATTTTCAAAGCCCTTCAATTTTTCGCCACGGATCTCCTTGAACGTCGTATCTTTGTCCGGTTCACTCTGGCCTTTGCGCGAACCTTTCCGTCGATTCAGGAAACCCAATTTCGTAGTGAATACGCCAGCCGGTTTTTTGAAATTATCTTTATGCAGCGAGCCGTTGCCGCGTTATTAGTGGATCTTACCAATGTGGCAGTCGGAGGAGTCATCGGCATGACCTTGCTCGCCTTGTATCACCCGTATTTTCTTTTCTTTGATCTTCTCCTCTTGCTCGCGGTGGGCGTCATTGGCATTTTGGGGCACGGAGGACTCCGGGCTACCCTACACATGTCCGAGGCAAAATATGACACCTACCATTGGTTTCAGGAAATTGCCGACAACCTCAGCCATTTTAAATCCAGCCTGAGCCGCGACCTTATTCTGCAAAAAGCCGATTCCCTGGCCCACACGTATGTCCATACACGACAATCGCGTTTTCGCATTCTTGTTCGACAATACATCGGATCCCTCCTTCTTCAGGTGATCCTGCACACCGGCCTGTTGGGCACAGCAGGCTGGTTAATGAGCAAGGGGCAACTGACACTCGGTCAACTTGTCGCGGCGGAAGTCATTATTGCCTCCCTCCTGTTAAATCTGGAATCGGTGATCAAACGCACGTATGTCATCTTTTATTTTTTAACTGCCTTGACCGAAATTCATCATATTTTTTCTCTTCCCAAGGATCAAAGACCGACCACTCAATTTGTCCAACTGCCGGCCACCGGTTCTCCTCAAGGATTGGCGCTTTCCCTCTCCCATGTGCGGGGCCTGCCTCCGCCATGGCCACCCACGCTGGAACTCAACATGGACCTTGCCCCGAGTGAAAAATGGGCCATCGTCTGTGTCACGGAATCCCAACGGCTGACGGTGTCCAGACTGCTGGCCGGATTGGATCATCCACCGCAAGGATCCATCCGGTACAATGGCATCGATGTCCGTGATCTCCACCCCGACGAGATCAATGGAGTTCGCGGGCTCGTCTTGAGTCGACATATGACCCTCTTTGAGGCCACCCTGATGGAAAACGTCACCCTGAGACGAAAAAATCTGGCCACAGAAGATTTGTTGTGGGTATTGGATTTGGTGGGCCTACAGGAGGAAATCGAACACATTCCTGACGGATTACAAGGCATGGTTCAATACGGCGGAAAAAACTTTTCTCCAAGTCAAACGATTCAAATTTTATTGGCCCGGGCCCTGATCGCCCGTCCAAAGCTGGTAATTATTGATGGGGGTCTTCATGAAATTTTTGCTTCCCGAAGGGAGTCCATTCTGAACGCGATTTGCGACACGAAATACCCTTGGACGGTTGTTATCGTTACAACCGATTCCAATATTAAAAAATTTGTGCAGCAGAGTATTGTATTGGAGTAACTGGTAGTTCTTAGCAAATCCTAGTCAACCCCAATCGTTCAGGCAGATGTTTACCAAAGAAGCTGACTTTTTATGTATCGGCAGACGTCCGGCAGGTCAAGGGGCCGCCGATTAAGTGAGCAAATTGGGATTGCGGGTGGGAGTCATTGAAAAGCATGGGGTACTAGGGGCTCGTATATCAACTCGGGAACGATTTCCAGCAAAACATCAAGAGGCGGAATTGGCTTTGAATCCACCCAATCCCGGAAGCGTATGATTAGCGCTTCATTCGATTTCTCCTGCTACCATGGGAGAATTGTTTGGCATGGTGAGTTCCCTTGCCAGGCCAGAATCCCGGATTGTCGAAAACCAATTGTTACGGAAAACCGTCACCTAAATGCGGGAGTGACGCATGGTTTAAACATTCCAATTTTGTCAGACTCAAAAATCAGCTTAGATGGATAATGGATGAGATGATTTCAAACATTGAAGACCGCAAATTTGATGGGATAATTGAAAAGTCGACCGTGCCGGTTTTGGTGGAATTTTGGCAACCAGGCTGTGGACATTGCCGCGCTCTGACCAAAGAATTGGAGCACATCCAGGTAGAATTTGGGAAACGCCTTCTTATTCTCGCAATGAACGTGCAGGAGAATTTTCTCATTCCCGCCGAATTGGAGATTCAATCTCTTCCAACCTTAGCCCTATTTGTGAATGGGGAATTCAAGCGATTCATTGGTGGAATCGGGAAGAAGAACCTGATCCTCGAGCAAATCTTTCCTTGGCTTGAGGATTCACACACTGCCTAAAATTAATATAGATCCTCACGGATTCCTACAAAACAACGTACACCAGAAAGGCTTCGCATTTGCATTGGCTTTCTTCGCTCATGCTAGGATGGTCTGCTTCCTTCACCTTACATGCCTCTTATTCCATAGTCTCTCTTCACAGCCGATTGTCTAAGGTTTCACCCTTTTCCTTTCACGCCGGAGGGACTGTAGGGATATGATGTCCAAGAGACATTAAACCATATAGAGACAATGGCCCCTGATTTAAATTGGCATTCTAGGGGGGAAACGGACTCAAATAATCAATGTCGAAGAATTCCGGATTCGTTTTTTTGCGACAGATTAGGAAAACCAGTTTCTAGAGGGTCATTAATGCGGATGGTCTGTCTGAAAGTACGATTCTAGAGACGCAGTCTGGTGATGGGATTTTTTGATCTCCCAATGCCGACCATAGATGGTCTAACAAGGCTGAACGGACTCCAACGATTGAATTCCTCCGTAGGGACAAGTCTCACGATTACAAAGCCCACTCGATCGACCATGCCCATGGCTATTGAAAACGTGAAGGAAATTCTCTGATTAAACCTATCTTCGATTATAGTTTCAAGCACCGGTGTCTTCGACTTTCCCTCGAACCCTGTGCGTGTTTATTAGGAAAAAGTCCGAACACACGATGACACTGTTGACATTTTCATCCGGGGCAATTGCTTTGACCTGAAATTGAGGATTAGACTGGTGTCAGAGAAGGATTGATTGTCGATCATTTGAGGAGGATCTTACATGCCATACTCCAATCCATTTGCTCCGCGTTATGCATTATTGGCCAGCTTGTGTGGTCTGGTAACCCTTGGCGGCTGTGGCCAAGACTATACCAACTCAATAGGTGAAGCCGTTGCCAATGAACCTCCGCCTCAAGTACTTCCTTCAAATCAACAATCATCAACATTTGATAACACAAAGAGTAAGCCGGCATCACAAATATACGACTTCATCATGGAAGATATTGAGAATAAACCTCGCTCACTCAACGAGTTCAAAGGACAGGTCATCATGATCGTAAATACGGCAAGCTTTTGTGGGAATACGCCGCAATATGCCGGACTACAAACATTATATGAGCGATATCGTGATCAGGGGTTTACGATTTTGGCCTTTCCCGCAAATGACTTTGGCAAACAGGAACCTGGAGACAACAAGGAAATCGCCGAATTTTGCTATACAAAATATTCCTTGGAATTCCCGTTGTTTAGCAAAATCACGGTGGTTGGAGAACAGAAGCACCCTCTCTATCGCTATCTCACCGAAGACACCGACTTTACAGGTGAGATCACATGGAATTTTCAAAAATTCCTTATCAACCGAAAAGGGACTGTCATTGCGCGGTATGATCCTAGACAGAAGCCACTGTCCCCAGAAATCGTCAACGATATAGAAAACACCTTGCAATCTTCCTAAATCTAAGATCGTTTCTTAATATTATTGCTACTCATAGAAATAATCCTTGCTGAATAAAAGTGTTTTCCAATTTGTGAGCACACTTTCTTCGTCGGACTCTTTTTTTGGAGATGATTGTTCAAAAACATCCGTTCCGATCTTTCCTAGACCAGGGACGGGACATCCAAGGGTTTGGGATGCTTTTAGTCCTGGCAGGCACCTTGGATCTAGTATGGATAGCCAGCTACCCTCACTATGCACTCAAGATTTTCGGAACTACATTCAGCGGATGGGCAGGAGAATTGGTGAAATACCAACACCCTTTTATCCATTGGGCATTGGGATATGGTTTTTTGAAAAAAAACTTATGGGCATTCTGGGGCTACTTACTCTATCTTGGTCTCGGCTGCCTCAGTGAGTTGACGACCCAAGTAATCGAAGGACTCCATTCCACCCGGACATCCATGATTCTAGTTAGTCTTCTCTTTGGAAGTTACATTTTCCTACGGCGTGAGGTGTTTCTGTCTTCTGCCCCCTAAAAGATGAGTTAGGCTATTTCAATAAAGTGGCACCTATTTAAACATGACCATTTTATAATTGGAAAGCACTCCAAGACCAATGACAGAAATTTGAAATATGGAAAAGGGACGACGTCCAAATAGGACAGAGCCTACTGAAGATGTGTCTCTCAAAGGAAACAAGGGAAGAAGTAATAGGTAATCATACGATTGAGGAGAAAAAAGCAGAATGAGAAAAAGAAAAAATCTAGATGAATTTATAAAGTGATTCTGGGATGTATAAATGCCTTTTCGTAAATACCATGCCAAGAAGATTTCCTTCCTGCATAAGAATCTGATCTCTGACCTTTTTTGCGACAGCCGAACGGGTTCGTTCGGCTTCAACCACCAGCACAATACCATCAACGGTTTCACAAAGCGCCAAGCTATCTGCTGTGACATTGGCCGGAGAAGAATCTATGAGGATGAGGGAAAACTGCTCACGAACAATTTTCCACATATCAGTAGGATTGTAAAAAGTGCGTGTCGTAAGAGCTGACTGAACTTTAGAAGATAATGTAGCTAGGAAAAGATTCGATTGTTCAACCTGAGAAACGACACCATCAAGCGCCTTCCCATCTTTTAATACATGATCTAAAGGAGTTTTAGCCTCGATCCCGAATGCCTGATACTGACAAGGCTGCATAAGATCTGCTTCGACAAGAAGAACAGGCTTATTACTGTGCTGAGAGGAAACCAGAGCAAATTCCCGAACAAGGGTGGAGGTGCCTTCTCCCCTTCTTGACCCGATGAACTGAATGACGTTTTTGTCAGGACTTGGAAGTAATGCGGCGATATTTTGTGCCATGACCATTAATTCGGATTCACCATATAGCCTTGGACAAGACGTTGTATTTCTAACTTGTAATAAAGAAGGGGACGGGATGGATACAGAAGGAACTTCTATTGGCTCCTTTTTTGATTCATTGCCGGCAGCCAGCTTTTCTCCATACGCAATCTGAAGGGCATCGTAAATTTTACTCATAATGTTGTCTTATTCTTTCACGTACTCAGGTAACACAATTTTTTGACCTGGAAGAATGATATCGGGATCGCTGATTTGTGGGTTATGCCGTCGGAGCCATTCCACATATTGCCGGCTTGAGGAACCATAGGCTTCGTTGGCAATTTGACTCAAATTATCCCCTTCTTTGACCGCCCTGGTAATTGGTGAACCCTGGCTTGGCTTTGAAGCTACCCCGGTTTGATCCCTGAGTTTACCATCAGACTTGGAGGTTTCTATTACCTTTTCGACGGATTTTTTTGTCAGACCGGAATCCACTCCCCCTTTATCCGCATGAGGAATGGGTCTTTCTATTTGAGAGACAGATGAGGCCATAGGGATTGACTGCTCTTCAATTTGCCCTATGTTTTCTTCGGACATTTTTTCAGAGGAGGTCGCCCTCGCATTCTGGCTATCACGTTCGCTCAAGCCTATTTGGGATACTCCCACGGTTCCAGGAAGGAATATCGGGCTTAACAAAAAAGCCCCAATTGCCAAAAGTATGATCACGGCAACACCGACCGCCCACTTCATAAGATAAGATGAACGAGAGCCATCCAAGTCAGCAAGAATTTCCCGCACCTCGCTTACAGAAACCGGTTTTTGTTGCCTACCATATCCAGTGATCAGGGCATTATCGCAAAGAATATTAATTCTACGTGGAATGCCCTGAGCCTCGCGAATAATAAGCTTCATGGCTCCCTGCGTAAATAAAGGGGCCCCGGTGGTTGAAGACAGTGCAACCCGATGTTCAATATATGCTTGGCTCTCTTTGGGTTGCAGCGGGTGTATCGTTGCACGAAGGGCAATGCGTTGGTTCAAGGACTTCAAGGTAGGATGATTGAGTAATGCTGTTAATTCCGGCTGCCCGATTAAAACAATTTGGATAAGCTTGTCTGTGGATGTTTCCAAATTAGAGAGCAGCCGTAACTGTTCCAAGGTTTTAACCGGCATATTTTGAGCTTCGTCAATGACCAGCACAACCGTGCTGTCCGACCGGTATTCCTGAATCAATGCTTCCTGGAGTTGATTGACCATTTCAGCCGAATCTTCATGAGACGGAACAAGGTCAAGGCTTCGAAATATATCGGTCAGAAGCCCGTGAAATGATAAAACTGGATTAAGAATGTAGACTGTTTTCTGTTTTCGGTCACTTGTCTTTTCAAGGTACGCACGAATAATCGTCGTTTTTCCTACGCCGACTTCGCCATATATGGCGACAAAGCCTTTTCTTCTCTCAATTCCATAGATAATCGCCCCCATCGCTTCCTTATGGCTGGGGCTTAGATAAAGGAAATTTGGGTCAGGAGTAGTATGAAATGGTTCTTTTTTGAGACCGTAAAACGCTAGATACATAGTGATAAATTTCTGTTTACAGCTTTTGCCCGAAAGTAGCCAGGAGGGGGAGATTTAAATCGTTTGCCGCTTGTTCCGGGCGAGTATAGGCACCTTGAAAGTACTCTAGGAGAAGTCCAAATCCAGTTCCAGCCAATATCCCCAAAATAGCTCCCAAAGTTACAAGCAATATTGGAGAACGTCCCGCTGGCCCACCGGGTACCTCGGCGCGTTGGATTACACTAATGTTGGCCATTTTGAGCCGGTCCATTTCTTCAGATACATTCGCTTCTTCTACTCGAGTAAGATACAAATTGTAATTTTGCTCATCTGCTGCTCTCTGCCGCTCAAGGACAATCAGTTCTTTATTTAATTCATCAAGCCTCTGGATTTTTTTGTCCAGATCCTCGATTTGAAGGGCAATCACCTGACTGCTTGCCTGGAGGGTCGTTGACTCAGACACGGCTCCCAGCCTCTCCTTTTCAAGCTCGCTGTACATCGCTTTCTTTCCGCTTGCTATGGTATTAGCGCGCTCGTTCTTCTGTTCGGCAAGAATAAACTGTTCCACCTGGTCAATTTCTTTTCGAAGGTTCAAAACAGGAAAACTAGTTTCGGTGTATTTTGCTAGAAGCTTTTGTTCTTCCCGTTTCAGAGCAAACAATTCCGCCTTGGCTTTTTCCAGATTACCCCCTTCTTCCACCGTTGATACAGAAATATTATCGAGAATAGTTTTCATCTGAGTTTCCAGGGAAGCGATTTTACCTACCAATCCTTGCAGCTTATTCTTAGTCGTTTTGTATTCACTATCCAGTGTGGCCCGTTGATCCAGAAGACGGCGTTGTTGTTCGACAAGAGGGGAGGAAAGATCATGCCTATGCTTAAACGCCTGAAGATTTGCTTCCGCCTGTTCCAATTTCTCCTGGTAGGTATGTAATTGCTTCGTTAAAAACGAAGCCTTCGGATCGCTAAACACTTGAAGATGCTTCTCTTTCAATAAGTCAACAAGGAGATTGAGTGCTTCAGCTGCTACCTTAGGTCGGGGATTTAAATATGATATTTCAAGCACGCTCGAACCCTTGACCGGGGTGGGCAACAGATTTTTCATAAAAGTGGACACACCCTTCTCTAAAGGGTCTTGAATCTCCAATGAAGGATCCAAAAATTCCGGATAAACTTTTTCAACACCTAAAGTACTCACGACCCGTCTTATGAGGTCTCTACTAGAAATGATCTCCATTTCTGATTGAAGAGCAGCCTCCTCATTATATTTAACAAATTGACCTTCTTTCCCTACTTCAGGACGGAATACATGTTCCCTCCCAACCTTCAAGAGCAAACTCGTTTTAGCCTCATAGAGAGGGACCAACGTAAAGACATACCCTGCGACAATCCCAAAAACCAACAGAAAAATAGTGATTACCTTATTTTTATGCTTAAAGAGAGCGGTCAGGATATCTCGTAGACTTCCCAAGGGGTAAGGCAAACCCTCATCCGCTGCATAAACTTCAGGTTCCATATGTTATTTCCCTACAAAATTTCCTTCTGCTGCTATTGTGCCGGAATCTTCTCCAGGCACATTTGTTGAGCGAAGAAGGACGGCTACTTCGGGATTTTTGAGTTGCCCAGAATACGTCTTGATTAAAATCGCTCGAATTTGTTCTACAGTATGTCCAACAACAGTAATTTCTCCAACCAACTGCAAGGCGATCCGTCCATCAGGCCGGACTAGAACTGTTTCATTGAGTTCGGGATTAAAAAAGAATTTAATATCGAGCTGATCCCCGACCTGAATTTGATAATCTTGTGGTGGGGTTTTACCTACTTTGGTGAGGTAATTGATGTAATTTTTTTCATCTGCTGTGACTTGGCGCCGAAGTTCATCGAGTTCCGGCCCCAAATTTCTCAGCCTATTCAGTTCCTTGTCCACTTCAGCAATTTGTTGCTTGATCACGCCACTTTGGGCTTCAGCCGAAACGAGGTCGGCTTGAGTGTGAAATAATTGCATTTCCATCTCAAGATAGAGCGGATTCTTGCCAGTGGAAACACTTCGTGCCACCTGAGACTCCTGTTCCTTTATGAACTGATTAATCAATTCCATTTCTTTTCGAATTGATTGAACATGGGGGTTATTCTCGGTGTATTTGTTTAATAATTCCTGTTCTTTTAATTGGAGGCTCAATAAATTATTCTTGGCTCCACCAACTACACCTTGCTCTGAAGCCGAACTTGATAGAGGAATCTGTTCAGGAATCTGGCTTATCTGATCCTGAATCCAGGCGAGCTTCTCTTGAAAGCCCTTTACTTGATTTTCGGCCTGCTTTAATGAGTCGTCCAAAGATTTACGCTGTTGAAGAAGATGATTCATTTGCGTTTCAATTAAAATTATTCCATGCTTCCGTTGAAAATCTTGAAGACGTCCCTCGGATTCTTCCAGACTTTGCTGGTAAGAACGAAGTTGTTGCTTCATAATCGAAAATACCTGATTGTCGGAATTTTCAACATCTGCCGGACTCGAAGCAGTTCCGGTCACTGGTCCCCCAGGGTCCGCATAAGAGAAACCCTGGAAAGCCAGGGTACCCCCAAACACAATGATTACAAGTAAAAAAGACAATGAGATTGTCATAACTAGACTATGTCTGTAGAAAGGTCGAAAAGCTAATTGAGGCTTTATAATATTCACGGTATTCCTTTCATCCCCTTTCAAAGCAAATCTCTTAAAATGCTATAAACTCATTAATTATAGAAAAGGGCTGAGCCTGGAAATTCAAGTAGCGTTCTTACACTCTTACACTTGCAAACATATTGACTTACCAAAATGACCTGGGCACATAGACCATATCAGACGGAAGCAGTCGAATATCCTGGCTCAAATCACCTCCATTGAGGGCCCCATCTAAATCCACATTAATGACAAACCTCTGACCATCTTGATCCTCTCGGATGACTTTTACGTCGCTTTTCTTCGCCGTGTCTTCCTTCATGCCCCCGGCACGCGCAATTGCTTGCAATACGCTTAGGGATCCAACCATTTCATATTCCCCCGGTGTTTTGACCTCTCCATCGACATAGATTCTATAAGGCTCCCGAATCGAACGAACAATGACGGCAATCTCTGGATTTTTTAGTTGCCCAACATATTTTTTCTCCAAAACGCCTTTGAGTTGCGCTGGGGTGAGATCTGCGGCTTTAACCTCATGAACTAATTGCAGGGAAATATGTCCATCAGGCCGCACAACTAAATCTTCTTCGTTTAACTCCGGATTAAAGAAGAATTTTACGCTCAATTGGTCGCCGGGTTGGATGATATAACGCGGATCATCAACGCTAATTTGTTCATGCTCCTTCCCATTACCCATAGATGGATGTTCAACATTAGTTTTTCCAGCCAAAGCAGGGTAACCATTGGGTTCCAGGCTTGAAGCATCTACTGTTTTCATCCCCTTCCACCCTGAATTACACCCACACAGAAGAATAAATGTGGTCACAACAATTAGAATTCTCATCCTCTTATATTCCTTCATAAAGTAACGAACCTCTCTGACCCCTCTATGGTCACTCAATTGCACCATAAAACGTCCTGATAGAGGAACTTAAAATAGGACTTCCCCGCATCATTAAAAATTTTATATTTTTCATACACTTATAGCATCACGCGAAAAACTATTAACCCTCAATGTACCAAGTTTAGCTTAGGTACATTTATCAATATATTTTTCATCCGAACCATAAATGTTACCTCATAAAACGAATTTCTATCAAGACCGATAAAAATTGAACTTTATCCCCTGTCGGAAGTATTGGTCTGGAAATTTAGAACGACCCTGACTTTAACCCCTTTAAGTTCTCCACCAGAATCGAATCAACATGCCATCATCCACCATCTTTCAGTCGCAGGATCTAGCTTGCCTCATCAATGAATTTGATATTCCTCACTCATCGCTGCCATTTCCAAAATTTCAGGACGGTGAAAAGTTGGCACCAGCTGCTGAAGAAGAAGTTCAATCACCGAGGGAGAATGACCCAATATCTGCACATCCTCCAGCTTGCTCAGAATATTATTCAAGAATGCCGGATCAAGGGATTGTCCCGATTGAATCCTGAGGATTTTATCAATTGATGAAGGCACAGCCTGCTCACATTCCCCAACCAATTCTTCTTCGAGTTTTTCTCCGGGGCGAAGGCCGATAAACTGGATAGGAATATTTTTCTCCGGCACATGACCAGAGAGTCGAATGAGGTTACGCGCAAGGTCCACCAGTTTAATTTGTCCTCCCATCTCCAGGACATAAATCGCCCCTTGCTCGCCAAGGGCTGCAGCCTGCAATACTAAGATCACTGCTTCTGGAATCAACATAAAGTAACGGCGCACCTCCGGATGCGTGACGGTGACTGGTCCACCGGCCTTAATCTGTTTTTGGAAGCGGGGTACGACACTGCCATTACTGCCCAAGACATTGCCAAAGCGAACGGTCAGAAATCGAGTTTGACTGTGACTCGCCATGGCCTGGACAACCAATTCCGCTACCCGCTTGGTCGCTCCCATGACACTGGACGGATTCACAGCCTTATCTGTCGAAATCAACACAAAATGCTCGGCGCCGAAGTGGGCGGCCGCTTCGGCCACTAAACGGGTCCCCAGGATATTGTTCTTGAAAGCCTCCCCCGGGTTCACCTCCATTAATGGAACATGCTTGTGAGCCGCCGCATGGAAGATTATTTCCGGGCGGTACGTTTTAAATGTCTCATGGAGACGGGGAACATCCGTGATATCTCCCAACACTTCATGAAGCACACCGGAGTTACCTTGGTCGGTCAGCTCCCCTGCAATGGCGTATAAGCTATTCTCGTGCCGTTCATATAGGATAAGTGCTTTGGGGGCAAGCGCGACAATTTGGCGGCAGAGTTCCGAACCAATAGATCCGCCAGCCCCTGTTACCAAGACCCGCTTCCCATCGATTAAATTTCGCACTGGCTGAGGATCCAACCCCACGGGGGGGGCGCTGAAGCAGGTCTTCAATTGCGAGATCACGGATTTGACTGATCGTGACTTTGCCTTCCAGGATATCGCCTAGGTTCGGGAGAGTTTTGATGCGAACGTTAAAGGGGGCCAGCAGTGCGGTAATATCTCGAAGAACCGCTGAATTTGTCCCAGGCAGGGCTACCAACACTTCCTCGGGTTTGTGCGTGTGAAGAATCCGTGACAGATCCTGGCGTGTTCCCAGAACTTTGATACCATGGATGCGCTTGCTTACTTTCGAGACATCATCGTCCACAAATCCAATGGGCGTATAGGAGGAAGTGGAATGTGATTGCATCTCCCGAACGATGTTTTCCCCTGCATCGCCGGCCCCAATTATTAGAACTCGTTTTGTCTTTCTCAGGACCTTCCGTTCCCGAAAGATTCGAACCGCAAGCCGGATCCCACAAAGAAACCCGATCAACAGGATACTATCGATAATAAAGATAGACCGGGGATAGCCGGTGATACCGAATCCCCATTTGACGAGACCATAGAATACTATGGTTCCAGCCAACACCCCACCCGTAATTTTCTTTAAATCCCAAATACTAATATACCGCCACAGGCCTTCATTGAGGCGAAAGATCATAAAGGCAATCCCACGAATTACAAGCAGCCCTGGCAAAGTCTTGAGCAGAAGTTGGCTGGCGTCTTCGGGGATATGGCCGTCAAATCTCAACCAGAACGCCAGATAATAGGCCAACACAATCAGTGCCAGATCCAACGTAATAATGATGGGTCGCCGATATTTGGTAATAAGCTGGAAAATTACGGATCCTTCAAGAAAAGCCACCTCATCATGATTGTCACGATCGGTGACCTTTAAAATGACGCTTCGCAGGCCCAGCAGTTGCAATAACGTCTGGGCAATGACGGCAAGGTCAAATGCTAAAGAGGCATGCTCGATATATAATTTGGCTAATCGGATTTTTTCCGGCAGGATGGTATTCGTGTACTCATCTTCGGGTTTGTCTACCTTTCCGAGCATACCCTGTTCATCAATGTACTTCAGAGAAGCCAGGTCCGTTAAACCAGGCCGGACCGTCAAAACATCGTGATAGTCCTCTTTGAACTTTTCGACATAATAAGCCACCTCAGGACGTGGGCCGACCAGACTCATATCCCCTATCAAAACATTGAACAGCTGAGGAAGCTCGTCAAGTTTCAACTGACGCAAAAAACGTCCAATGCGGGTCACACGCGGATCTTCGCCGATGGTCAGCTCCCCTCCCTTTTGGGAGGCGTCCAATGCCATCGTGCGAAACTTATACAGACAAAATGGCCGAAACCCACGACCCACGCGCACCTGTCGAAATAAGACAGGCCCTCGGGAATCCATTTTAATAAGGAGGGCGAGCACGACAAAGAGGGGGGTACACACCACTAACCCTAAAAACGCACCAAGAGTGTCAAACACACGCTTAGTCATCAACGATACTCCTGAATGGACATTGCAACCACTTCGCTGGAATGTGGATTTTGATCTCTGTTATTTTCCAATTAGATGGAAAAGGAGAGCTACCACCATAAGGAGGGGGGGAACATACCATGTATCCACTAAAAAGCTTCAAGAATCTAAGTCTCAATATCTCAATTACTTATCGCCTGTGCGATTTGATAAGGGTTATAACCACCTCAATGACTTTTTGGATATCGACTTCTGTCATTTTAGGATAAATGGGGAGAGATATAATGCGTTCAAATACGGAACTAGCCACAGGGAAATCATTGGGGAGATACCCGTAATTATCCCTATAATAGGGGTGAAGATGCAAGGGGATAAAATGCACACTCGTTCCGATGCCCTGTTTCTTCAGAAGATCAATCATTTCGTTCCGTCCGACCCGCAACCGTTCCAGGTCTAACTGAATGACGTAGAGGTGCCAGGCATGCTCCACATCGTCGGCAACATGGGGTACCGTAATTTCCGGAATATCCTTAAAACCTTCATTATAGAGGCTGGCGTACCGCTGGCGGATCGTTCCAAAGCGGTCGCATTTGTGTAGCTGGGGAATTCCTAGTGCTGCCGCAATATCCGTCAAATTATACTTATACCCAGGATAGCAAATCTCGTAATACCAGGTTCCTTCAGGGGTATATCGATTAACGGCATCCCGCGAGATGCCGTGCAGACTTAAAATTCGCATGCGCTCTGCCCATTCGGCATTTTCGGTCGTGGCCATCCCCCCTTCACCAGTCGTGATCGTCTTGGTTGAATAAAAAGAAAAGCACGTAATATCTCCCAATGACCCGACCATCCTTCCACGATAACGGGTCGGAAGAGCGTGGGCAGCATCCTCAATAACCTTCAAATGGTGAATTCTGGCAATCTCCAGAATGCGATCCATTTCACAGGGCTGACCAGCATAATGAACAGGTATGATCGCTTTTGTTCTCGGCGAGATCGCTTTTTCAATCTGGCCTACATCAATATTCAAGGTATCAGCCCGGCAATCCACCAACACCGGCTTCGCCTTGAGATAATGCACCACCTCTGCTGTGGCGGCAAAGGTCATGGTGGGCACAATGACCTCGTCGCCTTCTGTCACGCCAACGGCTTCGAGGGCAAGATGCAAAGCAGCCGTACAGGAATTCAGGGCCACAGCATGTCGAGCTTCTACCCGGTGCGCAAACTCCGCCTCGAACTGCTTAGTCTTTGAACCTGTGGTTAACCACCCTGAACGGAGGGTCTCGACCACCGACTGAATTTCTTCCTCCCCAATATCAGGAACATGAAAGGGTAAAAATTGGTTCATCCTGTCTTACCTCGATCGATGAATAGGAAAATAGAGAAAATTTTACATCAACTGTTTAAAAGTGAAGAGAGATGGGTTTTTACTCGTTTACCTAAGCCCAATTTGATGAAACTCGACCCCAACCACAGCATCTTTCCTTACAAGAATGCCTATACCTTACGAATGACTCCGAGATAATGAGTATTGAATACTTTACATCGTTCGAGAAGGTAACAAGCCAATAAGGAATAAGGCGCAAGCAACCGAGCCAGAGGGGGAGCCAGAGTGATGCGTCGAAGTTCAATTCGACAGCCCGAAAACAGCTGCTTGATTTTCCGTTTATTTATCCCCTGAACATCAGGGTTTCTGGGATTATTCACATGAAAGTCATACCAGAGAATAGCTCCATTTTCCTTTATAACTCGGAGCATTTCTAGGGCAATTTGTTGCCTCAAAGTGGGATCAAGTACGGAGGAAAAAACCGTAGACTGGAGAACGATATCAAACGACCCATCCCTAAAACCAAGCTTCCCCGCACTCCCACATTCAATTTCTACTCCTTCAGGGCAGAGTCTTCTAGCTACTTCTACGCGATCTGAAAGAAGATCTATCCCTGTAATATTTTTGGGCTTGGCACCCCATTTAATGAACTCTCTAAGCCAATATCCTCTTCCACAGCCAATTTCAAGAATTTTTATGTTATCTAAACAAGCAAACCCATGTTGCTTCAGAGCAACCAGCATCCGCCGTTCTTGTTCCTGCACCATAAAAACATAGCTTGGATTAAACCACGAATAAAAAGTATTTTCTGTCCGCTTGGCATAGGCGGCTTGAATCCGAGCTTCTTCAACTTTTTCGGACGCAGAGGATTGATCATCCATAGCACCACCTGCATCCCAAATTCGCGACTGCCCCTAAAAATGAATTTCTTACGAACATCTAAATATTGAGAAGAGATCGCGATTTGAGTGAGTTCGTTAAGAAGTTCATCATGACACTGTCCAGGCAAAATCAAATAGCCCGATCTCACTCATCTTTTCCGGAAGCTATCATCTTTCTTTAAAATATCGATATCCACCTTGCAAACCCTCAAACGATGATAGGCCATACGCACAGCACAATTCCCTTCACCAGGTGGGTGGGTAATCATACTCCCCGCACCACCCCCTCTATTTTAAATATTAATGTGCTTCAGAAATAACAAATGCAAAACGCAGGTTGAAAGAGGTTTGTCGAGAACGATTCAAAGGCCTAGAGGTTCTCACTAAAAGTCTGGCTGCAAAGTAGAAAATAAAACTATGCCATTTCCAATCACGTATTGAGAAGCGCCGACTTCAATCCGCCAGATTATCACAAAGAGAGAAAATTCTACAGAAAACAAGGGAAGAAATCAGCAAGCCCACCGACGCCACAAAAATGACTGGTCGGAATCAGAGATATCAAATATCTTTCTGTCGCTTTAACTGATCGTTTAGCTATCCTCCCAGCTCTTTTTCTAACACATCAACAATCCGACCGGCCGCCCTTCCGTCCCAAAGCGAGGGTGATACGGCGTGTAAAGACTTTTGAGAGAGAGCATCTCTGGCAGCCCCGACAATACCTTCCCTGGTAACTCCTGCCAGCCGATTAGTTCCCGATTCTATGGTAATGGGACGTTCGGTATTGGGGCGTATCGTGACACAAGGTACACCCAAAATCGTGGTTTCTTCCTGAATTCCACCTGAATCGGTAAGAACCAACCGAGACTTGGCCATTAAGGCCAAAAAATCCAAATAACCCAATGGTTCGATGATTGTAATAGAAGGCCAATCAGGTAAGGCTTGTTTAAGTCTGTCACAAGTTCGGGGGTGCACGGGAAACAAAAGAGGCAGATCGGAAGAAACTTTCTGCAGGGCCAAGCCAATCTCGGTAAGAGTGGGAAGGTCATCGACATTGGCAGGCCGATGCAGGGTAACTAAACCATAGCAGTCGGGTTCCAGATGAAATCGCTGCCAGGGTTTCCCAGCCAGGGCCTTATCAAGATGGGCCATCAGACTATCAATCATCGTATTTCCAACAAAGTGAATCTGACTTGAGGAAATCCCCTCCTTAAGTAAGTTAACGTTTCCACTTGGTTCCGTCGTGAAAAGTATAGATGAAAGGTGATCGGTCACGATCCTATTAAGTTCCTCGGGCATGGAACGGTCAAACGAGCGCAAGCCCGATTCCACATGAGCCACCGGAATGTGTAGTTTGGCAGCAACGAGCGCACAGGCAAGTGTCGAATTAACATCACCGGCAACGACAACCAGAGTGGGATTTTGCTCCAGACAGAGTTTCTCGAAAGATACCATAATACGGGCTGTCTGTTCTGCATGCGAACAAGATCCTACTCCCAAAAAAGCATCCGGTTTGGGCATACCCAATTCATCAAAAAACACCGTCGACATTTGCGCATCATAATGTTGTCCCGTATGCACACAAAATTGCCGCAATCCACGCCGATTGAGTTCGAGGATAACCGGCGCCATTTTCATAAAATTGGGACGGGCCCCTACCACGGTACAAATCTTCATCATAAGCAAGTTTCCAAATGGTCAATGAAGCGCCCGGCAATGGTGGTCCGATCAAAATATTGTTCAGCCACTCGACGACCATTCTCTCCTAAGGTCTTACGAAGGTCAGGTTGGGTAAACAAAGTCCGAATGGCCTGTACCAGGCTGGCGACATCTCCCGGCTCTACCACCATTCCAGTTTGGTGGTCGCGCACGATTTCTGCTGCTTCGCCACCCGCAACCAATATCACTGGACGTCCGCTAGCCATGGCTTCGTATAACTTGGAGGGGACCGCTCCAGTGATGTACATCTTTAGTGGAACCAATATAATATCGGCGGCGGCAACCAACGCCGGAATCTCCCGGGCCGGGCGGGATTCCAGAAAACATACGTTATTTAAATTATCCTGTCTGGCCTGCTCAACCAAGGAATTTTTCCTGGGGCCGCTTCCAATAAGTACAAACTTCAAATCGTCCTCTTTCCGAAGCAGTTCTGCCGCAGCCAGTGCCTGCTCCAAGCCTTGAGCCAGACCATGTAACCCGGCATATAACACTATACAGTCTTTGCCCTTGCCTATTGTTTCGGAGGCTTCCTGGGTCTTTCTGTCAGGATGAAACACTTTGGTATCAACGCCATTGGAAAGATGAAAAGTCGGACGATCAGGAAAGCGGGTCCGAATGTCCGCCATGATACTCTTGGATTGGCCCGTTATCAGCCATGCCTGCTGATAGCAAAACTTTTCCAGTCGTGCGCTTAATTGATAGGCAAAACTATTCTTATCCAAAACTCCTAACTCCACTGCCGATTCAGGCCAGAGGTCTGAAACATTAAAAATCATTCGCGTCCGCTTCAACCTGCTTAACCAAAATCCGGACAACCCTAAAAAAAGTGGGGGGCTTTCGACAAACAAATAATCAGCTCGGGGAAGAACAAAGGAACCCAAGAAAGCTGACGACAGGGCAAATGAAAAATAGTTCGTTAATCTATAGATAAAGTTAGCTTTTTGTGTCGGATAAATGAAAGTCCGAATAATATCTATCCCCCCAGAAGTTTCGCGTCGAATAACTCCACCGTATCCGTCGAGAATTTTTCCTTGGGGATAATTAGGCATGCCTGTCAACACCGTGACAGAATGACCGTGCTGGACAAAATGACGACATAACTCTGAAAGTCGCGCCTGTGGTGCTCCAACTTCAGGTGGGAAGTATTGGGTCAAAAATACAAGGTGCATGTTTTTTAACCCAAGTAATGCCGAGTCAAATTACACTCTGAGGAAGTATTGCAATTCAAGCCATTTGGAATTTGGAGATTAGACGTGATGACTATCAAGATTATCCATTGTTTCTTAGTTTCTGTATTACTCAAAATTTCCAATCTCGTGTTGGGAACAATTTTAGAGCGGTGTAGTCGAAAGAAGGCGGTTAGCCAAACATTGCCCATTTCTCCAAAGGTCGAAATGCTTCTCTGTATGGTCGCGTGCAGCATTTGCGAATTGAAGGCGTAATGGATGGTCCGCAAGCAGGGTCTTTATTGCCTTGGCAAGCTCTGTGACGTTTTGAGGGGGCACCAAAAGGCCACACCTCCCATCGTCCAACATACCGGGAATGCCGGCCACCCTCGAAGCAATTACAGGCGTCCCAATAGCCATAGCCTCTTTGATGACATTGGGAACTCCGTCTCCTAAACCAGTTGAAGGATGAACGAGGATAGTCGCTTTCCGCATCGCACTCTGCACTTCATCAGGCATTATCCAACCAGGAAAGCTTACTTTCTCGGAAATGTCCAATTCACTCGCCAACTTCCTCAAATTATTCATTTCTTCACCATCACCCACTAGCATAAACTCAGCATCGACCCCACCATGTTTCAGCTCACATGCTGCACGCAATAGAAAATCAAAACCCTTGTTTTTAGAAAAATTGCCGACTGCTAGAATTTTTCCCGGTGGCCTATTTTTAGGGTCAAAAGTGAGCACTGAAAGGTCCAAACCATGGAGGTGCACAAAAATTTTATCTGAGATCAATGGAAAAATGTCTGAATAACGTTCCTGCAGAAATTTGCGATTGAATTCCGTACAGGTGATGATATTGTTGGAATAAAGCAGCTTCTGTCTCATATACACCGGCGTTCGGTAAAGATCGGTTCCAGCATGGAGAAAAATAGAAAAAGGCACTTTCCTATTCATCAACCGATGAAAGACATAGGCGCAAGTTGCTGCATAATTTCCCCAATACCCCAGAATGTGATCGTATTTATCAGAGCACTGATGACTCCAGGCAAGTGCTTTCAGAAATACGTAAGCGCTCTTCGATAC
Source organism: Candidatus Nitrospira allomarina (assembly GCF_032050975.1). Classification (NCBI taxonomy): domain Bacteria; kingdom Pseudomonadati; phylum Nitrospirota; class Nitrospiria; order Nitrospirales; family Nitrospiraceae; genus Nitrospira; species Candidatus Nitrospira allomarina. The sequence goes on from NZ_CP116967.1 coordinate 4,475,220, forward strand.
CGGGCCTACTCCGTATCTCAGAGCTGAAGCGGTAATATGAAAAGTATCCTTCAGAAAAATCCGAAGCTGGGGGAACGAGATCCGGTTAGTATATCGAAGGTCGTGAGGAAGATCGAGGTGATGAATCCTTTTCCGGGGGAAAAAATCTTCACCAAGAATGTCAGGAACGAACTTCCACAGGGATGGATCGAGGGGGTAGATCGGAAATATGTCAATTTCGATACCCGCCTCCAAAAGGGGTCGAATGTCCCTGGCAAAGAACGTATTAACCCGCCCTGGAAACTGGCTGGTGAAAACAGCAAGCCGCATAAGATGTTTTTGGGTGAAGCGCCTGGTTACTTTGTTAATATTTGGGGAAAATGAACATTGATTGAAAGCACTTATTGCTTTTCGATAGGCAGATTGCAAACCACGGCACGGAATTTCCCGTTTGAGCCACGAGGTATATTGCTCACTTGATCCATAAATATTTTTACCCGCCCCATTCTCTCTTGTAACCGAGCGCTAATTGCATGCTCGACCTCAACTGAAAAGTTTGCTGCGGGTACATATTTTACACGCAAACAGTCCAAGCCCTCTTGGATAATTTGTGCCTCTTGCACAGGCAGATTATAAAAAACAGGATTGACCCAAAAGACTCGTCTCCCATCCAACGCAATCAACATATCATTGGTCCTACCTTCAATGCCTGATAAAACCGGAAGCGTACGCCCACATTTACACGATGAAGGTTCGGCAACATGGCTAATTCGGTCACCAACCTCATACCGAATTAGAGGCATATCTGTGTTCAACAGACCAGTGCAGAGCAGACGACCAGAAGAACCGGGTAGCGCAGGCTCGTCTATTTCATCCCGAAAACATTCAAGCCAGCCCACTTCCGGCCAAGAATGCAATTTTCCATCCGGACATTCAGATGCTGCAGCAACAGCCTCGGCCATACCATAGGTTTCTCGGACCTCACTGCCTAATCCTTGGCTTATACAATCGCGTTGCCATGGCAAAAGGGGCTCGGCATTGGTAATAACCACTTTAATTCCCTGAATTATTAATTTTTTTTCGTAAGCCTCGCGCGCTAGCACTGAAGCTGAAGATGGATAGACTATCATGTGCGTTATTCCGTATCTGCGCAGAGCATCAATATAAGCTGGAACTGATTTGGGACTTATATGATTTGCAGAAAGATACAACTGGTTCATTGGAGCATTCCACACCCAAAACGGTGGCTTAGATGCATTAGGAGGAACAATGGATTGGCCTCCTAAAATTGCCCAATTATCTTTAATACTGACTCCATTCCATTGACGAAGACGAGCCTCACATAAACCAAACCATGTTCGCACAGTCTCTCTGCTCCACCACAATGTCAAAGGTGTACCTGAGGTTCCACTGGTTTGTTCGCGGTACATACGTCGCACATTCTGATCATCTGCAACAAAGGAAAGCGGATTCTGACGAAGAGCTTCCTTCTTAAGGACCGGCCAATTTTCCAGGTATTCCCAAGAGGCACTGTCACCCCGACGACGTCGTTCGGCCCATTGTTCACGATAATAAGGCACCCGGGTAGCCGCTCGATGTAATACATGGGCCAGACGCTCTTCTTGCCAAGCCCTGAGCTGGCCTAGACTCCAGTGCTCACGATCAATTGCCTCGCCAATCAACCTCTCCGTTTCTGGACCATAACGCCATGAACGGAGGTAATATCCATGCAGACTAGCTGCCACTGAACGGGCAGGGGCAGGAAGACGGTGGTAAAGTCGTAGCAATTTTTCTTTCATAAAGCAGGCAACATACTAATTTTCACAGTGAAATTATTTCATCAAGACGTATAATCGAGATTGAGGGGCAACGCAAGCCGGAATGCATTGATTTTTATGGCTAGTTGTATTTGCAATGGGTATCACTAACGTAAAGGATAAATAGAGTGGGATGAAACTGTCTGACCAGAAAAACAGAATGGGTTTTCCACCCATGCCGTTAGAAAGAGGCTCCTCACATTAGGTTGACTTGAACCTAAAAGTTAAAAGAAGTCAACACAGGGACCAGGAATGCCAATGGAGCAAGGAATGCATCGGGCAATACGCGATAGAAATAACATGGATAGGGAGGTTTAAACTCCGGAATTCGGAAAGGATTCCACCATGAGTGGAAACTCATACATTTCGACAAACCTTGGGTCCAACAACGGCACCTCGGCTCATAGCAGCATTATTTTGTTATTTATCTTTAAAACTTCTCGCAATCAAATGTTTACTTGGGTAATTTAAAATTTTCCACGCTATTACCGAAGTTCACTTGAAGCTTTTTGCTCAATAGGCTTTGAAATATTCTAAAAGAGGTGGACCAATTACTAATAATAAGGTTCGGTTTAGCTTTTGTCCTGGCGGAACATTCTATATAAAGACAACATTAGGTTTTCCTTAGAACACTTCCGGGTGGTCAGAATTTCAATTTTTTCCTGCTATTTATTCACAATTCTTAGAGAAGTTGGAGGTTCCTGAGAAATGCCGCCGCCAAATTGATAGGCGCCTATATCATAACCAGCAGTGGAATTTCGTGAAACCCCGTCCATGTCGACCTTCACATCTGCTAGAACTAATCCAGCACCAATGGCTGAACTAGTCTCTGTAATGTGAAAATCAAAAGTATCTATTTTTTTTAAACCATGTCTATATGAGTCTCCAATAAGATTACCGCCTGCAATTGCGGATGATTCATAAATTTTCATTAACTCACTTGGGTTTTTTGAAACCCCTAAGATAAGATTGTTTTCAATCTTGGAGGCACCTGTGCCATCGACAACGAGCAATACGGGTTGAGTGTTAGTCCCGACAAGCAAATTATTTTTTACAATAGACTGGCTACTTCGATCCCCAAGGAGGATTTCTCCCTTTGAATTTGAATAAGAAGTATTATGATATACGATTGTGTTGGTGGCATCATAGAGGACCTCAATCCCACGGGCGTTGTTCCAAAATACATTATTAATGACTTGGTTGTTGATCCCCTTCGTGACAATAATTCCGGCCAAATCATTATCATGGATGCGATTATTGATGATACGATTGTGGCTAGGTTGATTATTAGTACTATACATATGGATGCCATATCCATGGCTGTTATAAATTTCACAATCCTGAACGAGATTATAATCACCATTCAGATAAAACCCATAAGACTTTTCCCCACCACCGTATCCTGCGGTTCCCTGCCAACTGTCATGAAGCTTCATGTTGATAATCTCAATATAATCTGCCTCGCTGCCCAGTAGCGCGCTATCGTTTGTATTTTTAACTTCGCCATTGATAATCCGCAAATGATGACTGCCGGTTCCCATCGTATACCCGGTTAACCCATGCCCCGGCCCTCCCCCGTCAACCGTCAATCCATCCATGATGATGTATTGGCTGTCGTCCTTGAAACGGAAAACAGAAGTACCTGGTAACGATTTAATAATGACTTTTTCGTTTTGATAAGCTTTAATTGTGGTTGCATTTTCCCATGATATGCCATTCGGCGGCTCCCACAATTTGTGGTTTCTAGTATAAGTGCCCCCTCGGATATAAAGGGTGTCACCCGGTAATAGGAGGCTTACCCCCTTCTCTAGCGTAAAAAATGGCGCCTCTATGGTGCCATAATTTTTGTCATTTCCATTACTCGCAGCCACAAAATATTCTTTGGCAATAGCTTCGCCTACTCCTGCAATGCCAAAAAATACAATTAAAACAAATGCATATGGGCGGAAAGATTTCATGGACCCGTGATGATTATTACAATATTCCATTTCACTCCCCCAGATTCCAAAATTAATGATCATTCGTCTTCTCCCTTTGAAGATTCGACAAAATCACTCAAAACTTTAGTTTCAAACTTCCGGGGATCTACACACTTTACTATATTTTAGGGTAAATTCTTCAAACTCAACAATTCCTAGTCTTCAGGAATTAGCTGAACGTGAATTTGGAACAGGACGCTTAACTAGAGTAAACATTGGAGGTCTATCGTAAAGCAGATTGGAAGAATTCTATTCTGCAAATAGGAGAAAGTAAGATGGCTATACGAATGGCCTATATTATTCCTTCCTGTTCTTGTCTGTCGACCTTTACCGTCAATGAAATGGCAGAGATTCAAGGTAAAGGCCATAAATTAGTTCTGGCACCCCTGTATAAATCAGCGGGCTCTATTGTCCATCATGGAAAAGTTGGAACCTTGAAGCCGGAGGCTGTCTTGCCTGCCCCTCTGATTGATATGGAAGTCGCATTTATAGCTTTTCTAATGTTCATCAGGCGTCCCTTGCGTGCTTTAGTGACCCTAGTTGGGCTCCATTGGGCCGCGGGGCTAAATCCTTACGCTCATCTTAGTATTTTTGTCATCACACCGAAGGCACTAGCCACGGCTTGGCGCCTAAGAAGTATGAAGATTGATCGAATTCATGCACCATTTGCCACCCACACAGCTACCTGCGCTGGAATAGCGGGAAGTGTCAGTGGTATTCCTTTCTCTTTCACTGCCCATGCGTATGATTTATACTGCACGACTCTTAAGCTGCGCAACGATACACTCAGCTGGAAAATTCGCCATGCAAGCGATGTTTTTGGTGTGAGTGATTATGGCATACGCAAACTGCGCCAGATAGTTCCCAAATGCACACATATACATCTTGTTCGTGTTGGTATATTTTTGAATTTGTTTACTCCAGAACCTTTTCCTTCTAAATGTAAAATACTTCAGCTTTTATTTATTGGCAATTATTTTGAGAAAAAGGGGGTGGATACACTAATTGATGCTTGCAAATTACTGCGCGAAAAAAATTTTAGCTTCCATTTGCGAATATTTGGCGGGGGACCCCTAAAGGAAGTATTAATTGAGCAAATTAGACAGCTTGATTTAAAAGAAAATATTTCTCTTTCTGGACCAATATCACAGGCAGAAGTGGCACGGCAGTTAAAAGAATGTCATTTTTTTGTTATGCCCTGTCGAAAAGATCAAACGGGTGATATGGATGGGATTCCTACCGTATTTATGGAAGCCATGGCTGTCGGACGACCTGTAATTAGCTGTGCAATTTCGGGAATCCCAGAAATCGTGCACAATGAAGAAACGGGACTTTTAGTGCCCTCAGATGACCCAAGTGCTTTGGCATTGGCCATCATAAGGTTAGGCATGGATGACACCCTTCGTACTCGCCTGGGGCAACAGGGACGAAAGTTAGTGGCAAAGCAGCATAATATAAAGACCAATGTATCCTTAATGCTTGACTACATGGAAAGACCTAGTTGGGCTAAGAAGTTGGGTTAGATTTTTGGGCTCATCATGCTTTCGTGGAGTCTTCTTGTGCTGTCCTTGGGCCTTTGAAAGTAGGCTTCCAGGCCTCAGCGCAAAGGCCCGGGTTGAGCCAATCCGGTGCGCTTGGCTTGGAGTGCTTCGAATCGGTCGTGGCTTTAAATTTCTTCCGTCTCGCCTTTCTGTTGTGGTGGATGTCTTGCAACTCTCATGGCAACCCAAAACGCTTCGTCTTTTCAACCTGCTGGCAGATACTTTTTTCGAATATAACTTGCTGAATTTCGGTAAACATCTTCGTGGCGAGGCCATCTGCACAATGCAGCTCAATTTGGAAACGTCACTCGGATCCTTGCCACAGAGGCTTTTCCGTCAATCCATTCCCAACCCCCCCCTGAACCGATCCTCCCCATCATCAATCCAGAGTATGATAGACTTGTGTAGGAAGCTGGCTGTATCCGATTGATAACCGAGCATTGGTCATATGTGATAATAAATATAATTTTTCAAAAAGCTTTCTGCAACACAACTAACGCACTACGAGTTTTTGAATCCTCTGCATCGAAGTTTTGAAACCGGGGAGCCAAGTCATTGGTTTCTAGCCCGGTTTCATCATAGTAGCGCTGAACGTGTAACACCTCAAATCCAGCTTCCTTCGCATAAGCCAGGTGAACACTCAATGGTTCTCGATTCAAAAGAAATTCCCGTTTCCCCTTAACCAATCTCCATTCCCAATCAGAATACGCCAAATGACCATTCCAGAAGGGAGCCAGCCCATGAGAACCAAAATCGATTATATTACTTGCAAATCCACCTGGCTTGAGCCATAAAAACATGGCCTTGTAAGTTTCCCTAAGAGGATCAATATGTTCGAATACTGCCTGTGAAATGATGAGATTAAGACTCGATTCTCGAATTACTCCGGATGACATCCAAGGCGCTCGATACATGACATATTGACCAGCAAGCTCATCCTTTTTTAACTCAGTGCGGATGCCTTCAACCTTTTCATTGAAGTTTGTCCAATCAATTAGTTGATCAGGAAAATGATAAGAACCTAACGGCGGGCAAACCCCTGGAAATTCATGTTGGTCGGGAATAGATTCCTTTTGAGAGTACAACTCCACCAAATCATCAAAGATCCTATTTAAATCTGCCTTTTTTGAAAAGGGGAAAATATCCAGGCCAACATATTGAACCGCTCCAGAAAGTAACCCCGCTAATCCAGTACCTATGCTATCCCCAGGTCCCAGTTCACCTATACAGGAACCTTTCACTTTGAAACCCCACTTACTAAGTGAAACTAAATGTCTGAGCCAAACGGAATAACAGTATCGCGGAGAAGTAGAGCCTCCCGTGGAGGCACGTTGTATCCGTACCGCATTCAATTGGGGCACCCAAGTTAAACTTCCTTTAAGAATGGGGGATAACTTCCAAAGGTTTTTCATAAAAATTTTATCTACTGAACTTGGGATAGATTAAAGCCAAATATTTCTTCGGAATATAAGGGGCGTCTCAAGAGGGTTTATTTCTGAGCCAGCATCATCCAGATTGTCCTCACGGGACGCTGGAATAAACTGAAAGTCAGCGGGTATCATAGTGTTTAGTATAGTGGTACAGGCAGTTTTCGATGACCATACAAAATCCCGTAAAACTGAATAGCTGTTTTTCACCACAATTTTCCTGCCAAAAAAATCCTCTCATTTTTTCGTCTATCGGGATTGTCAAGAATTTCCCGGCTGAGCCATCGATAAGTTGGTTCTTTCTGCCTCTTTGAACAACGTGAACAATGAATGGGTAGCTAAGGTCTATTACCTATATGCCGAGAGAAGCTCTAGCAAATTACCCCCATTTTTGGCAAAACAATAAAACATAAGCAGAGAATAAACAAGAAACCTCAATTTCCAAACATGGGATTCTCCGCTGTGGTGAGAGAGATCTTAAACATAACCTGAAGGTTTTTCTGAGAGCAATCCAACAAACATATCTTTCCTACTCAAATTTATAGTGATGAAGACAATTAAGATTGTTGGATTGGCACTTTGTGTGGTCTAGAAATAGCCAACAAATGATTCCTTGTGTTCGGGGAGTGTCCGGAATCGTGGCTAGTGTGGAAATCTCAAAAACCTGAACTCGGCAGATCACCCCTCCCTCGACGGGAGAGGTGATCTTCCTATTCTTACTGGCCTCTGCTCCAGGCAAGCATTGTAGGTTTCAAAGCTGGGTATAGAAGTGATTTTCACTGTTTGAGGATGACGGAATACATGCTGCCTCCACTACTGGCATTGCCCCCAAGGGTAATCGTTCCGGCGGGAAAGGTCCGCACAAAAAGGTCCAGGGTCGTATCCGAGGTCACCAGATCCGCGCCCGTATCCGTAAAGATGCCCATCCACGAAGGCAGAGGGTGCCGCCCGTCATGGGCCACATAGACGGATACCGGTTGAGTGACCGTAAAACGGAGGAAGGCGGCAGTCGTGGCTGTCTTATCGGTGTTAGCCGTTTGGATATACGTGCCTCCCTGCACGATGGAAGGGACAGTTTTAAACGTATAGGCACGGTCGATATAAACTCGGCCCCCGGCTTGGAGACCCGAGGTGGGCACCACGTACGCTTGGCCACTAGCAACCGTCAGATTCGAAATACTGACGGAGGAGGAAGAGGAGGCAGGAGGCGGCGGCGGGGGTGTGACGGTACCGCTCCCACTCTGTGGTTTGACGACGACCGAATACATGCTGCAACATCCACCACTGGCATTACCCCCAAGGGTAATGGTACCGGCAGGAAAAGACCGCACAAAAAGACTGAAAGTCGCATCCGAGGTCACAAGTTTCGCGCCGGTATTTGTAAAGGTGCTCAACCATGAGGGTTTCGAGGAAATTCGATCGCCATGAGCGACATACACCAATACCGGTTGATTAACCGTAAAACGGATGGAAGCTGAATTGGTCCCCGCTTTGTCATCATTGGCGGTTTGGATATACGCACCTCCCTGCACGTTGGAAGGGACGGTCTTAAACGTATAGCCACGATCGATATAGACTCGGGCCCCGGCTTGGAGACCGGAGGCGGGCACCACATACGCGCGCCCACTGGCAACCGTCAGGTTCGAAATAATGCCTGAAGATGAAGTGGGGGAGGTCGGTGATGATGGTGGCGGGGTACTAGTCGACGGTGGTGGAGTACTAGTCGACGGTGGAGGAGTTGAATTGGCCGGCGGCGGCGTCCCATTGAAAGCAAAAGCTCCAATATCATAAGCATTGGAGTTCCTTGAAGCATAATCAAAATCATTTTTGACTTCGGAAAGAACCACACCGGCGGCAATGGCAAGACTTCCCTGTTGAAGGTGAAAGTCGCGGTTTTGGTGATTGGCATATTTAATGTCATTAATAGATGCGGCCACATTCCCCTTATAACTTGCTTTATCCTCCCAATCTGCCAATCCGGTACCTGAATTTGTTGCAGCAACCAGGTTATTGAAAACTTGAGAACTTCCACTGCCCTTCGTAATGATTATCCCGTTACCCCCGTTTAAACTGGCAATGTTGTTCTTTATAAGAGAGTCTCGACTTGTGCTTCCCAACCATATCCCATACGAGGAATTAGCATGGACTGTATTGTTAAAAACTTTGGAGTTTGATGCTCCATAATTTACTTCTACCCCCATGATGTTTCCCCAAATAACATTATTAATGACAGAATTGTTAGTTCCACCGTAGACTCCAACTCCGGGTCCTTTACCGAATCGAGCATTGTCATAAATTCGGTTATTTGTAATCATATTATTACTTGGTTGGTTACTACTGCTATACATATGTACACCCCAACCGCCATTTCTATAGATTGAACAGTCTTTGACGAGTATTTTGTTTCCGTCTAAATAAATACCATGTCCTCTGGCTGGAGTTACTCCATTATCATGGATTTTCAAGCCAATAAACTCAATATCATTCGAAATCCCTGTAAGGATTCCATTACTGTTAGCATTCATAATTTCGCTATTGAGAATGCGTATATGATGGCTTCGATGTCCTGTTTGAATTCCATTCGCGCCGCCTCTGGCATCAAAAACAAACCCTTCGACAATAACGTAGTGACTCCCATCGGCAAAGTACAATGCAGAACGGTCACGGGCCGCTGTAATCACGACTTTTTCACTTGCGTACCTCTTGATTGAGACGGTTTGCTCCCAAGAATTTCCATTTGGAATTTTCGCAAGATTGTGGGACCCTAGATATGTGCCACCTCGCACAAACAACGTATCTCCTGGGATTAACACGCTGACTCCCCTTTCCAGAGTTCGAAAGGGTTCCTGTAACGTGCCACGGTTTCCATCGTTTCCATTGCTTGCAGCCACATAATAATTTGATGCCTTGGCTTCGCTGACATGGCTACCCATGACCAAGATACAAAAAAGAAAAACTTTCATAACCCATCGATTGCTTAAAATACTCATTACTGATCCTCCTGAACAAAAAAGAGACCGATGGTCCTGCTTCTGGAAAGCAAGAAAATCAATCAGGCATTTACTTCCATAGGAACCGGAGGTTGGATTCAGCAATATGTATTCCAAAATTAATTTTTTAGTTCTGAAAAATGTCAACACCCTTGTTTATATACAAATTATTTTTTTTAGGGCCAAATTTGTCCAATATTCCTCAAGCCAATAATTGTAGGTCATAGCCTTCACCTGAATGATAAATTTCATAATTCTCCTACGGAAAATAATGCCTAGTAGCGCATTCGGCACAAGATCTGTGCCGGGAAAAATGACAACCAATCTGTGACAAGTTCACCGCCTATACTGCATTCCATCCAACTAATGAAATTGTCAGAACTGTGCGGAACAATTGACTTTGGGTTTGCCAATGGGTCCCGCCATACGAAATTGGGCGATGACTGGGGCGGCAGAAATTTTGTGAAAGGTTTCTGGGCTGCAATAATGCAAAAGTAAAGGGACATTAGGCGGAGTGAAAAGCGTAATAGGGAAAAATTTGATCACATTCCCTTAAAAAACCTTGGAATAGCATTAAGGGCTTTCGGTAGAAGAAACGGCATTTTCTGAGCCGCCCAATATCATTCTATAAAATTGGCAGAACTTTTCAAGAATACGTTGTTGATTATACGTTTCCTTGACATGAAGTTTCAGTTGGTTTCCCAAGTACTGCCGCTGCTCATGTGATCGCAACAATTTCATCAGCGATTGAGCCAATTGAGCCGGCGAACCTGGTGCCACTAACATGCCCGCTCGCCCATAATCAAGGACCTCAGGACATTGCCCTACCTGGGTGGCAACAGTTGGAAGTCCTGCCATCCCATACTCAAGAAGTGCCATGGGAAATCCTTCGGCCTTTGAACTGAGTACACCAATGTCACATGTTCTGAGTATGCTTAACACATCCTTTCGATATCCAAGAATCGAAACATGTTGAGTCAATCCAGCGATTGAAATTTCCCTCTCAATGGAACTGAGACAATCCCTATCGTTCGTAGAGCCGACGAGAACTAAATGAGCCTTGGGAATCTCCTGAATGATTTGTGTCATCGCGCGAAGGAGAGTTATATGATCTTTTACCGGGAGAAGATTTGCCAGACAAACAATTCTCCAACCTTCTTCACCGGGAAGAGTTGTCTTTAGTTGAATTCCACTAATAGTTCCAACGAAATTGGGAATATAACGTACCCGATCCGAATTCATATGCAATGCTTGAGTAATCCAATCGGCCAAGGCTTGATTCACAGTAATGATACCTTTTGCACGTCTCGCCATAAATCTATAAGCCAACGAAGGTCGACCTGAGCTTGCCATACCACCGTCATGAATATGCCACACCACTGAAGGAAAGGGAGGGAAAAACGCCGCGATCGTTGCCACAAATACAGATGGCCCATGCGCGTGAAGAATCTGTATCTTATGCTTTCGAATGAATAACACCAGAAGTTTCAGGGCTTTTACATCCAATACGTGCCGACGCCACAAATGAAGAGCGATGACATCGCTGACTATTTCTTTCAATAATGGACCATCAAACCGTGTTGTACACAAAAAAGGCTGATACCATTCTCTTGGAAGATGATTTACCAGATTGACAACTATCCGCTCTTTACCGCCAGCCACGAGAGTATCTGTTAGGTGCAACACACCAGTGGGTTTTTGCATTACCGAAACCTATTGCTACACAGGCATTGATATTTTAAATTGTGGAAACGAAACTTCATGTTCACCGGCTGTCAGGAAACGCCACTACCGGGAACTTGAGGACATCGCAATAGCGTTTTTTGGAATCAACCGTACGCACTGCCCTCCAGAACCAGAGTCAGAGTGGAAAAATGTTTGGAATAGGGAAAGCAACAACTGAGGAAACTCTCGGCCTGAAATAGCACTGAAGACATTAGCCAAACAGTCATTTATCCAAACGCCCCTTATCTTCATCTTTCATGAAACTATAATTCCAGCGTTCCAGAAATAGACGACTTAGAACCTCTCGTACTCCCTCAATTGAATAGCCTTGTGCCCAAGTATTTCCATCCTTTGAAAGGCGTTGAATTATCGTAGGGTCTTCCATGATACATCGCAGATGAGCTACCAAAGTTTCGACGCCACCATAGGGAAAAACAAAACCCCTCCCCTTAAGCATCCAGGGGATCAGCCCGGTGTCAGTTGCAATGCAAACAATACCAAAACACATCGCTTCTACAAGAACCTTTGGAAAACCCTCACTTTTAGTAGGTAAGACCAACACATGCGCCTTTTCATACCAACTCATTACTTCAGCATAGGGAAGTGGCCCGACAAAATGTACATTCTTTTCCAAATCCAGCTGTTTCGCCATCGTTTCAAGGCGGGGTCGATCGTGTCCATCCCCAACAATTGATACCTCGAACGAAATATTTTGTTTTAACAGAGTAGATGCTGCTTTCAGTAAAACATCAACTCCTTTGGCAGGGACCAATCTCCCTACAAACAGAATTTGGACAGGAAAAGTCAATTGCTTTTTCTCTGCGGCCGCCGACCCACGCTGCACTTGCTTTGCTGTCATGGTGGAAGCAAAAATTGGGACAACCTGCCTGGGTTGGTTTGACCCTCCCCCATAAACCATGACCAACCCATTTCGCCACCACCAGGAGCGTAAAATAAACCGCTGCAAGCGAGAAGAGAATGGTTCCCCTGTAAAACTCATCCACTGCCCGGCATAGTTGGCTATTAAATACTTGGAGAACAGTGGGGCAAGAATAGTTCCCAACAAGCCAAGATTACATGGGCACCGCACCTGGATGACATCACCTTTTAGCATCGCCCTACTCAGTTCCAGCACATGTCTCGGTATATTGACAAAAAGCAGAAATTTCTTCCAAAAGGTTCTCCCACCGGTCTCTTTTTGAGGCAAAATCGAAATATTAGGGTTTGCGAAGGGGAGACAATCGCGAGGAGGGAGGCCCTTCTGGAATGGGGCGGCAATTAATACTTTTTCAAACAAATCCGCCAAAGGCTGGATCTGTAGGGTATAGGGACCGGAGGCGAAGAACTGGCCCCCAACCTCATAATGCCGAACGTTCGTGATGATGACCAAAGTTTTATTTGCATTCTGTAATGCCATATTTAAATTTCCTTTTGAATTAGCCGTAAAAAATCCAACTCCCAATACCGATAGTTGCTGCTCAGGAAAGCTTTCTCCAATTCCCTTCGGTTTAACTTTTTCAGCCATTTTCCATATGATATTTTCTTCTCATCGCACGACCAGGAACAGAAATCTCTCTTGCCATCCCTTTACACATTTCTTCATGGTCGCATTGTTAAGCAATTGAGTGGTTTGGTATTGGTCTGTTTTCCTAGCCGACGGGTTATCAGCCAGTCAATCTTTTACTGAAAAAATGTTTTACCCTCGCTGTTCGAGAAATTTGTGGGATTGTCCGTTTTTACCCTATGAGTTTGGGTTCTCCACACTTTTGGGCGTCGTACCCTTGGTGCCCGTGTGTTACCAAGGAAGGCGATCCCTAGGAAAAGTCCAGACAATGGGTCAAGGGCAGAAACGGAAAGACCGATCGTCATGAAACACGGTACGCCTAACAGTGGCCCTACCTCACCCGTAACACGTCTATGGACAAGCCCTTTGCTTATTAGGGAGGCAAGGAAAACCGTCAAGAGTAGGAGGCCGATAAGCCCTGTTTCAACACCTATGTGGAGATACAACGAATGCCAGGCCAATTTCACACCGGGTTTAAAATGTACATTAGGATCGGACATGGAATAGGTCGCATAAACTTCTGGCCCTGACCCAGGGCCAAATCCCCAAATTGGGGAATCTTTTAAAACGTTTGGAAAAAGTTTCCACATATCGAAACGTCCCGTAGTTTTTTGCTCCAGACTTCTCTCGTCGCTCGTAGCCTTGTCAAACCATTCGTTTATTAATGCTCCTTTCTCCGTTAAAAGGAGGCTGAATAAAAAAATAGCCATAATCATCAAGGAAATTAGTATTCTCATTTTCATTCTAACTTTAGAAAACAGCAGCATGATGATTACACCCACACAGGCAACAGCCCAACTCCCTCGCGATGTCGAGAGAAGCAAAAAAATTAGGGCCGTTCCCCCAACCAACCGGCGAGAAATTGCCGATTTGTGCAGAAAAAGCCATTTCCCGTCATCTACCATTGAATAAAGCAGGATAAATGCCGCCGGAATTCCGAAGTTAATAGGATTTCCGAAGGTAACGCCTTCAATCTTAGCTTCGACCAGGCGTGGCGAACCATATCCCAATAAGGCCAAACCAATCGCAAACAGGGAGATGCCCGCACCGATGAATGCCGTGGAAAGGAATCTTCGTTGTTCAGCAAGGAGATATACAATTCCTGCACTGAACCCAAGCTCCAAAATCATAAGGCCAGAGGAATAGCCGCCCGTCAAAATAAAAGCTCCCCCCCAATACAACACTCCAACAACTAGAAGCCAACGCAACAGGAGATTGTTCCATAGTTGGAAAAATTTTTGGGGGGTTTTAAAAAGCCTGAGAGCCAGTCCCAACCCCAAAATAGCTATTACCGAGTTATAGAACAAACCGTCACGCAAAAAAACCAAAACGGGAAGGACTGAGATGGACAAGGCAAAAAAACTTAACGGTTTCCCGGACACTACATAATACGCAAGAAATATTAGTAAAAAAACGAAGAAAACTTTTCCACCAGCAAATAATTTCCCTAACCCAACCAAACCCATGGCAGGCACCACGCAAATCATTACCTTGATGAGGATCGGCCAAATCAGTTGGGCACTGATTTCTTTAGCCCTCAGTTCAGTATCTTTCGTGAAATTCGAACTTTTCGGGTTTTGCATTGAGGATGAAAAAGGTGGATTTATCTTAGTCATGCAATTTTCCTTGAACTTTTCGAACAACCGAAATCCAAAACTACTCTGACCTTAAAAAAATTTTGGTTCATCATGATTTTCCCTGGATCACTCCCATTCTCGCCCTCCTCATTCGACCAAAAGGGGACTCAATTCCTCTCCTTTGTAGGGAGAAAATAGGTGAGGTAGAGTTTGTGTGTTATCAGTCAACCACCACGGGATCAAACATATGAAACCTCTTCAGGGCCGGCAAAAGGCCTTTCATGAACGAGATTTCCACTTAATTAGCCAGACTACTGAACACCAAACCCGCCTTACCGATCGGAAAGAGCTAATTGGACGGCTAATAGCATAATAGCCCGTTGATACAGTCCTGCCCGAGAAATAGCCTGATGAGGACGTCCCATACAAAAAGCATCTACTACCGGGCGGTAGGTTTCAGGTCTAAAAAATTCGGGAAGTCGGCTGGAAGGGCCAAGCAGAACTTCTGACAACTGGGATTTGAATTCCCTATCAACCCATTTATCCATAGGGATGACGAATCCTAGTTTAGGTTTTTTAGCGACGGCTTTAGGCAATTTACTTTCGGCCACTGCTCGTAACACCTTTTTACACATTCCTCCGCTCACTTTCAGGTGATGGGGAAGGCAAAGGCCAAACGCAAACAGTTCTTCATCTAACAATGGGACCCGCACCTCCAGACTCTCTTTCATACTTGCCATATCCACCTTAAAAAGAAAATCATTGGGCAATCGCAGCCGAGCATCAACCTCAGTCGCATGTGCGGACAAACGTTCCAACCGGGAAACCTTACCCGCCAAACGATGCTCCCACTGTGGTTCAAACAGGCGACGGACGGGAAGTAAATTAGTATCCAAGCAAAGATTTTTGTGTTCATCTTCCCTTATCCAACAAAACAAGGTCTGCAAAATCCTTGTGTCATCAGCGCCGGTAAGATCTCGTATCCTTTCCGGGAATGAATTACGTAACACACCGAGTCGAGCTAGTGGATGCGCAATGGCTCCAGCGATACCCCACAACCATGGCGGAAAACGTTGAAACCCGATAATTTCCCCAATTCTCAAAAAATGGCCATAGCCCCCGAACCCCTCGTCCCCACCGTCTCCAGAAAGGGCAACGGTCACATGCTCGCGCATAAGTCGACAAACCGCATTGGCTGCAAAAATTGAGGTATCGGCAAAAGGCTGTCCGGCATGAAGAAGAAGATCAGTTATATGTTCCCAGGTGCCTTTGCTGTTTCCAACTTTAAGCGTCCGGTGATGGCTTCCAATGTGCTGCCCTACTGCCACCGCTGCCCACGTCTCATCATACTCCTCCTCTGAAAATTGCGCGTTAAAGGTCTGAAGCCTGCCATTGAGAGCCTCCTGCGCCGCAACACTTACCAAAGAGGAATCGATCCCCCCGCTGAGAAGGGAACCAAGCGGAACATCGCTTTCCAACTGCTGTCGGACAGCCCTCCCAATTAAAGAATCAGCTTGTGTCTTAGCCTGCTCTAAAGACAATTCTAAATCGGGAGCAATGGACCATTGATGATAGTTTTGGATATCCCAAGAAATTCTATGGTTATCCAACCGAGCGACCAAAACTTCTCCCGGCTGAAGAGCGCGAATTCCAACAAAAAATGTCTCAGGTGCAGGGATGTAGAATAAGGCAGCAAAATCGGAAATCGCCTGCCTATCCGGCTGAACGTTGATTCCAGGCAATTCACGGAGAGCTCTGATTTCGCTGGCGAACGCAAGCCGGTTGGCCCCTGGGGCATAAAACAGTGGCTTGATACCGAATCGGTCTCTGGCCAGAAGAAGGGTATCAGTGTGTGTATTATAAATCGCTATGGCAAACATGCCACGCAATCTATCCAGGAATGCTAACCCTTTTTCCTCATAAAGATGAACAATGACCTCAGTGTCCGAGCGCCCTTTAAAAATATGTCCGCAAGCTTCAAGATCCCGTCGAAGTTCCCGATGGTTATAGATTTCCCCGTTAAAAACTACCCAGATGGTACCATCTTCGTTCGCCATGGGTTGCGCACCACCGGGAGACAAATCAATAATACTTAACCGTGTATGAATGAGAGTTGCCTCAGGCCAGATCTGAATGCCATGTGCATCCGGACCCCGGTGATGCAGAACCTTGGCTAAACGTGCTGCGTAAGACTCACTGTCAGGGAGATGTCCCAACCACCCGGCAATACCACACATAAAATAATCATTCCTCTCCGCACTCGAGATGGACAATCAGCCTTGGTTTCGTCCACAAGCCAACATCGTGGTAACGGTTAAGTCTTGCTCTGTCAGAGATTACGTCTACCCAAAAACATCATCTTTCTTGCAGGTATTACGTCGCTTGGGGACGGCCCTTTGGGGGGCCCATTATCGGTTGGCGGACAGGGGTTGTCCATCCTCATCCGCCATAAAAGGGGGCAAATTGGGTGAAGAGTGTCTTCACCACGCTCACTTGCCCTAAAGTTAGGGAACAACCGGATTGTTTTGACATTAGGAATGCGTGGTTGGAAGTGCGCCTTTCCAGAAGTATTCTTAGCCTAGAAAATGGACACAAAAAGAAACCGCCTACCCACCTAAAGATTTTTGAGAAGAATGTCATTCAACTGCTTACTTAAATTGACCCATGAATAGGAATCTTCTCCTTCAATTCTCTCTCCTTGACTTTCTATTCTTTGATTGAGATAGGAAGCCATACCAACGATATTATTTTTTTGGAACGCGCGTACCCCTTTACACTGTTCTAATATGGCGACATCACTTCCCAATGGACAAATCAGCAGAATCGGAGTCCTCAACCCTAAGGATTCAAAGACTTTGCATGTAATCATTCCTTTATCGGCAATCGTGACGTCGTCAGGGATGGAGGTAATTACAATAGATATGTCGGCACCAGCAACAGCGGATAGCGCAACATTGCGGTGGACCTTCCCCTGAAGCTTCACCTCATCAATCATCCCGAATCGCTCGGCTTCTTCTCTGACATGCTCTCCCATCTGACCATAATAATACAGACACCACTTTCCTTTTTCTTTACCTCTTAATTCCTTCAAATGCTTTAGAGCTTCCATGAACGGCGTAATCACCCGTTTGGGCGGATAGAAATCCCCAGTATACACTATCGCGAAATGTGGAAACTGAGTAGGCTGTACTTGACTCATTTCATCCGGATCAAAGCCATTCGAAATGACGTGAATTTTTTCCTTCAGACCATATCGTCGGGTTAAATCCATTGCCCAGGAGGGAGAAACGATGGTCACAGCAGCGCTACTTTGGAGCAGCTCTTTCTCTTCATTAATGGTTTTCTGAGGTTTCGGATACGTTGCGTGAGGATTGCCGGTCCAAGGATCACGGTAATCAAGCACATAGGGTCGGTTCAGTTTATCTGATAGCCATTTCGCCAATCCAAATGAACAAAACGGTGAACCACTCGCAAGAATGATGTCTACATCCTCTTTACCTAAGGTTGAGCATGTCCGCTTGGCTTCTTTGATCCAGCCGATTTCCCTTTCAATCCTCCACTTGCTTGCGATCCGTCGACCTACCCCTCCCAAAAACCATTTGATTCCGGTATTCCCGAATTTTAGGCACCCAGGTGAAAGAAACCGCCAGTCATGCCCGGTATGTTTACACTTAATTCCTTCCTTATTTAGTTCAACCTTTATCTTCTCAATTTCACTCGTGTCCCCTAATCGCCACAGATGAGGATCGGGTGTTACCACGGTGACATCCCAACCTAACCTGGAAAGATACTTGGCAATATTCCAGGTTCGGACACATGCACCGGCATTGAGCGGGGGAAAATAATACGCAAGAAACAAAACTTTGGGTTTTTGGGGAGGCATCGTTCTATCCTTTTTACTCATTGGCAAATATCACGTTTTTGCACACAATTGTCCATATAATCCTACCAACCGATCGTTTAGAGTCTTTATGTCATAGTCCGTTTCCACCCGGGCACGCCCGGCTCTTCCCATATCCGCCCATTTTTCAGGATGGTCAAACAGGTAGGACAATCGATCGGCCAGGGCATCCGCATCTCGCTCCTGTACCAGATAACCTGACACACCATCTTCCACAAGTTCCGGAATGCCGCTATGCTGAGTGGCAATAACCGGCAACCCCAGGGCCATGGCCTCTTTAATCGCATTGGGAATGCCTTCCTGATCACCGTCTTTGGCCGTCACACTTGGAGCAATCAGTATGTGTGCATCTTGCAATAATCGAATGACTTCCTCATGGCTTTTCCACCCTAGTAGCTGCACATGCTCCTTGAGATCTCGCTCCTGTATCAATTGCTCCAGGTCCCCTCGTAATTCGCCCTCTCCGATTATGGAATAGCGGATGGATTTTCCCGATTTGACTATCTTATCGATTGCTTCAATCGCATAGGTAATACCCTTTTTCTCAATCAACCGGGCAATGGTTATTACATGTATCGGTTCATCCTGAAGAACTTTCTTGGCGGAGCATGTGAGGTTTTGGCAATTAATACCAGAGGGCAAAACGACAATCTTCCCCTCATCACATCCTTGTTGGACAATGAGATTTTTCAAAGATTGGCTCACCGGTAAAAAGAGATCCCCTTCCCTAAATAATGTTTTATACAAATCGGGGCATTCATAGATCATTTTTGAGGCATCAAATCCTCGAAAAGAAGTCACCACTTTAGCCGTTGGGGCAGCCACTTGTTTAATATATAATCCTTGCAGACCATCCGTGCCAAATTGGCAATGAATAATGTCATAGGGTCCCTTTCCTAAAAAGGGAATTATTTTATACAGAAGTGTTAATGATGAAGCGGCCCTTCCATATTGAAAAACATTTAAGGATCTCACTATTGGGACGGGATATTTTAGGATATATTTAAGAATAAGATACAACCCCTTGGCGAATCGTCGAACTTTATTTTTTGGTACAACTTGATACCTCGTCCGTTCCCTCAACCTATATTTTTTGAGGTTTTCTGGACTCGGGAGATCATCCCTTGCTTTCCCTGCAAAAATGCTTACCTCGAGTCCAGCTTCGATTATACCTACAATTTGACTTTGGACAAATGTTTCAGTAGCAGAGGGAAACTGGCTCACAATAAACGCAACTTTCATTCTTCGTCCTCTACTATTTTTTCAATTACGTCTTTCAAAAGCATCCGATGGAATCACTCTCGCTTCAACTAAAGTAAAGGATATTCTCTCCCCATGGGAAATCGATAGATTTTTTCACTCACCTCCTCAAGATCTCACATGAAATTCTAGGTCGAAGATTCTTTAAGAGCTTTCCTTTTTACCTAAGAAGAGATCGGGCTATGTAGATACATTTTCCGCTTGCACATCCTATTTCCCCCGCACAAGCTCTGAAGCAAAATAATCAACCGAATACCCGCCTGTTTGCCGACGGATAGTTTCTTTCGTACGCTGTATTTCTTCAGGATCTATTTTTTCAATATATTTATCGTACATATACAGGACATCCATAAATTCGATGTAATAGGGACTGGACTCAAGAGCATTGGTCAGACCGAATTGAAAGAGAAATTTTCTGAGAAAATTGAAATTGTTTTTTATGTAGGGAAGTAACCACGAAAGTGGCATTTGCTGATATAAGGTAAGGAAATCCTTAAGATTGGTAATTTGATATTCTTCCGAAAAACAACTGATGGTTAAATCCCGATCAATCCATCCGCCAGGATAAACAAGCCGGGGATACTTCCGTCGCAGAGCCCAAAAAACCTTACGTATGCTTCTTACTTTAACGGCATGTGCTACGACTTCAACCTTAGATCGGGGCTTTTTTCGTGATTTCACCCACATTACGATAAAAATTTTATACAGTGCTTCTGCCGGTTGGTGTTCTAACACTCTTTGTAGCGCACGCAATCCCTTTTCGGACCATTCAGCATAACGTGTTTCTTGTGGAATCACATGGCTAAGGCGATTCAGTACTGTCAATGCCTGCACATGCGTATTGAGACAAAGCGAATTACCAGGAGATTTGCCAAAAAGGATAGAGTGAAAATGTGCATGTTTGTCCATGTGTTCATTCGTATCGTGTAAAAACCAAAGACTCCCGTCATCGAGCTGTTCCATCAGATGCTCGGACACAAAAGTTATTCCACGTTCTGCGGCTTCTATCCATAAAGACTCGCCCGTTTTTTCATACTGCGAAATGAGCAAATGAATGCCGTCCAAATGGAATCGGGCATGCGTTTCAATTTCATCGGTCCAAAAACCATGCCCCCACTCTCCTTTTGGCGACAGGTCTAAAACAACAGAATAGGCAATGACATTTTGGATGATGTCATACAATTTTTTGCCGGTTTCGTGATATAAAAACCCAAAATAACTCCACCAGGCGAATGCACATTGCTGACATTTGAATCGTTTCTTCAGGTCTTTGTGCCCACGAGGATCATAGAGACTTCCGTTGACCAGATACGTCCAGATATCTGAGGGCTTACTGGCATAAAACCAATCTGTTTTTCGATACACACGTCGTTCAACGGAATTCAAAGATGTGATTTCCCCGACAAACTCCTCGCAAGCATCTTCGATAATCACAAAGGGGACAATTGCCCGTTCTCCGGGCATTCCTGAAAGGAATAATTGCAATTGAATACCTGAATTCACTTCCCAATGGCAGGGAAGGAACGAGTCCTCAGGGGCTGAAATACGTTGGGATTGGTCGAAATGAAATTTCGCACAAGCAGCAGGTAGCCAAACCGTATATTTTCTTTTTTCATATTGAACGGTTAAGAGCGTTCCAAATTCATTTCCATGAAAAACCTTCAAAACCGAGGCTGCGCTTGAAAATTTTATGTGGGTAGGCCCCTCCTCTGCACAGACACGAAGGCTATGTATCCTCACACCCTGCTTCACATGAACATCCACCAATTGGGAGCAAAACTCATCAAATGCATATTCAACTCGCTCAAAACCGTTAGAGGCGAAAATCCGTTCCTCATTTTCTTTTCCAAAAAATATGTCCGTTGGATAAACTTTACTGTGTGAACCCATGGTACTCCTTGCTCAAGTGGGGACTCGGTAAGAACCGCAATGCTGGGCCGACCGCTACGCTTTTACCCAAAAGAGCCTATCAGTCGTTTCATTTTCCTTTTACCCGCTTTCCATTCATCAAGAATGGCATATTTTAAGAATCGGCTTAAAGAAAACAGATATCCGCATTTCCTGAAAATCAGGAACAAGGCCTTTAACCGTGAACTCATGACCTTCTCTTTTTTTATCAAATTATAATTATGCCTGAAGATGTAATTTTTTCCTGTCTTTCTTATTTTTTGCACCATGCTCTTATCAGAAACCAACTGACACATCGTATCTACCAATAGGAATGATTCTTCACACCATTCTTTACATTTTACAGATAACGTTAATTCATTGGGATGCTTCCGATTACTTGCCTTACTTTCTTGAATATCCTTCCGGCCAAACCGGGAGCATAATTTGGCTATCGCCATAACATCTAAGAGCAAATTATGTTTTGAATGCATGCCACCGATCTCTCTTAACCTTTTGGTATTCAATAAGGTACTGCAGAGGTAAATACCTGTCTCAAAGGATAAATAAGCTAAAAGAAATTCTTCCGTTGAAAGTCCACCAACTGTATTGGGCCACTCCCCTAACCCCTGTCCCTCTGGGCCAATATAGCGAGTTCCTGTTCGAATAACTCCAATATCCGAAAATGAATAATTGACCGTTTTTAAGCACGCATCAACAAAATCCTCATCAATAAGGTCATCATCCTGTAACAGTAAAAAATAATCTCCCCGTGCTTGGTCTATACAAAACTTAAAATTATTGTAATGCCCGATATTTTGACTGTGCTTTACATATCGAATTCGAGGGTCATTGAATGCGTTCACCACTCTTTCGGTATGATCAGTCGAGCAATTATCGGAAACGATAATTTCTAAATTTTTATAAGATTGGTCTACCGCGCTTTCCAGAGTGTGCTTCAGGTACGTGCCGGCTCGATTGAATGTCGGAATAGCAATCGTGACTAGTGGCATTTCCTGATGGATCATATTGAACCTCTTCAAATGAGTAAAAACTTCAATGTCAGTTGACCGGCAAGCTCAAGTGCCACTCAAAATGCGATTTTTGCCGAAAATGTCACAAATGCCATTCCCGCATGTGTCCGGCTATGATCCATGCGACCAGAACCAGAATTGGATTCCCGAATTTTGATTAATTGACCCTCCCTGTCATCCGACAGAAGTCGGCGCCGATCTATCAAAAAAGTTGCAGGTTAAAGTCTCGACAATTGAATTTGATCTCGATTGCGTTGGATTTCAAAAGGTCATCCTGAGTAAAACGAAGGATCTCGTCGAGTCGTGAGATTCTCGGCTGGGCACAGATCCTTTGCCGTTGGCTCAGGATGACAACTTAGCCAATTGTGTCGTTTGCTTAATAAGATTTTCTTTGGTTTTTCCTGTGAATCCGTTCTCGGCTACTGATAATGTTTATTCATCCATAGCGATAAGCTGAGCAGAGGCCATAGCGCCCATGAAAGATCGCTCCCACCATTGAGGTGAAGATCATACAGCCGTCGAAGAGCTTGCTTGTTTACTTCCAACCCCAACATTTCATCTCGTTTTAGTAGACTTTCCTCAACCATTTCCCGGAGAGAAGTACGTAACCATGCTCCCATAGGTACCTCAAAACCCCGCTTTCCTTGAGTCTGTTGTTTAGTATATTTGGATAAGACCTGACGTAAAACCATCTTCCCCATTTTTTGCTCCACATCAAGGCACTGGTGCCAGTCAGTTTGTGCCGCTATTTCAATAACTTCCTTATCCAGGAGCGGTACCCGAACTTCTAAGGAATGAAACATACTTGCCCGATCCACTTTCATCAACACATAGGGCAAATGACATTCAAATTCAGCAATTCGGGAATATTGTGCTGCACGATCTGGATCGCAACTATGGTATTCAAAGGCTTTATAGGCATTTGGCCAAACTGGCAATGAAGGAAAAATTTGGTTCAACCATTTTTCAGAGAGATGGGTGAGCATAAGACGATGATAGCTTCCGAGAGAGCGTTGATTAAGGTGATTATAATTTCCATATTGGAGAACTCTCTTCAATCCCCGCCATACCCAACGCCACCAGAATGGGTACCGAAAATCACCTGCATTCTTGACCAAAGAACCAAATCGGCCCGTATAGCCCCAAAACAATTCATCACCGCCATCACCGGAAAGCATAACCTTGTAATTTTGACTGGCCAGGCGGGATACCATCATGGTGGGGAATATTGAATAATCTCCAAACGGCTCTCCACAGCTTTCTATCACATCATCCAAGAAATCAAGCGCTTTGGCAGGATCCATACATTCAATCCTATGTTTAACCCCAAACTCTTTCGCATAGGCCACGGCATCCTGTGTTTCATCTGTGGCTTTTTCACCGGTTCCGATTGTAAAAACCTCAATGGGCCCTGCACTCACCGATCTCATTTTTGCTACGACCAGCGGTGAGTCAATACCACCGGAAAGGAATGCTCCGACGGGAACATCACTGATCAGATGCCGTTTCACAGCTGCTGTGATCGTCAAATCCACCGCTTCCAGAGCCTCCTGGCCTTTCAATTTCGGGGAATGGTATTGCGGAAATGTAAAGTATTGTCCCTTTTCTACCTGTCCATCGGCCGTAAATTTGACCCAGGAACCAGGCTCAAGCATATTGGAATCCTGCATCAGGGCAAAAGGCGCAGGAATATAGGCCAAACGCAAATAGAGACCAAGTGCTTCGGGGGAGACCTCAAGATTATGGCTCAAGGGATGTGCCAAAATTTGATTATATTGTGACCCAAAGACCATTCCTTCCGACTTCTTTAAATAATATAGCGGTTTCATGCCAGCATGGTCCCGAGCCAACAGCAATCGCTTTTCCACGGAATCAAAAAACCCCAAGGCAAACATCCCGTTAAAACGATCCAATGCGGTAACTCCCCATTCTATTAGGGCATACAGCACAACTTCGGTGTCACTTGTTGACCGGAATCGTACTCCACGGCCTTCTAAATCCTTTCGTAAGTGCTGGAAATTATATATCTCCCCATTAAAGACCAACGTATAGCGACCATTTTGAACGGTCATAGGTTGATGAGCATTCATACTTAAATCAATGATAGCCAAACGGCGGAAAACCAATGTACACGTCCTATGATCGGTCCAGATTCCTTGGTCATTGGGTCCCCGACGTGCCATCAATGCACTAATCTTTTCCCAATCAGCCGCCGGCACCACCGCCTGATTGAATCGCAATTCTCCAGCTATTCCACACATGTCCTACCCTCTTTTGTCGGGAAACAAGAACTTCAAGATGAATGTTGGCGGTGTCATAAATTTAAATTACCTTGGATTTTTGGAATGTCTTTCGTTCTCATTGCCACACAAATCTTCGTAAAGGGAAAAAGCCTTAATATATTCTTGGATATAATGCATCATATTCAGGTTTTTATCTGTCATTTCACGATCTACTAACCTACAGATCATCTCAAGATAAAAAATCCATCGATAGCCTTTCTCACAAGTCTTTAGGCTATTTGAAACCTCCGGAGCGTTTTCGGCTAATCCTGAAATGAACATCGGCAATGCTGTATTTATTTCTGAAACCAACTCGGTCACTGGCACTTCCCGACAAGCCGGTCGATAGAAAAAATAACTATAAAAATCAAATAATGCACTCCGATATCCAGCACCTTCCCAATCAATTATTTTCAATCCGTATCGCGTATTGAGCATATTGGCTGGGACAAAATCTCCATGGGCAAACACCAAAAATATTGGATAATCTCCTTCCGTCCGCAGTCGATGAACCATGGAATCCATAAATGATAAAATTTTGGGGTACTCTCCTCCTGGGGACGCCTGCCTTGGCGAAATTTTGAAACTTAATGCCTTGGTCATATCAAAAGCATGTTCTATAGCATTTTTGGTTAACGGCTTCTGAAACAGCGTTAAACTTGTCAAATGCTGAAGAATCTCGTTGGAAAACTTTTCTATTAACGCTCCTGAATCCAAAGGCTTATAAGAGGAATCCAAAGATCCATTTACATATTCTTCTTCATACCATCTTCCCTCAATACTCCACTTTTTTATGGAAGAAGCAAATTCGATACGGGACACCACCTTCAATATGTCAATTTCATCGCGAATAGCGGCAGAGTTTACATGGCGATCGAATACTTTGATCGCCACCCCTCTATGAAAATCGAATATTTTGTAACCCTTATGGATCCGCACACATATTTGACCATAGCACGGCAATTCAACAACCTCTTGTCTGCTAAACACTTGGAACTTATAACCTAAAAAATGACTAAGACATCTGATATTTCTTTTCACAAAGCCTAGATAACTCTGCAACTGCTTTACAAACAACCTGCCACGAGAAGTCTTTGAGTCAAACCTTACAATAGGTGTTAATGAATCTTTTATGAAAAACAACATCCAAGCAAAAACAAGAATGCTTTGCTGCAAACAAACAAATCGTTTCTTCTCACCCGGCAGCTTTAAATATTGAAAGACTACTGACCGATGAGAACTCATCTCTTCGTTATCCGAATCTTTTTTATTTGAGATCGGTAAAATCAAGGGGGTGCTTCAGCCATATCACCATGCTGTGATTCAGGCTTGAAATGCTATAAATTCCAGTATTATCTGGAATGAGTTGAAGGGCAAGTTACGTAGTGAAATATTGAAAAAAAAGGGCGAATCCTCTGGAGAAAAGTGAAATGCAATATAACTCAGTCTACACTTCGGTCTTTTCTGCGTGTGCTTCTTTTGGAATAAATTGCGTTTCCCACTTTAAAAGAGGCCTGACCACCCCCGGAAGATGCCCATGGGAATCACCGCGAGCCCCATTCTCACTCATGTCTTTTTCAATGACATGAAATACTACGGCATCCTGCACCCCCAATCGTTTAACTTCCGGACATTTGGTACCTATAGAAGGTCCAATGAAATATCTTCCCTCTGCAAGCAAATTTCCAGGGATCACGGAGGTACTCACGTAGCGCCCGACCTTGCGATGCTTCTTTAACCAGGCAGGATCATTATCGATGGATACAAAGGCTTCAACTCCCTCCTCATGAAAGACATGATAATAAACTCGGAATTCATATCCGGGCTGAAGAACTTGGTACTCGATCTCAATTCGAATAGGTTGACTGATATCTAAAGTGTCCGACACATATCCATCATTCCCTCTTACCCTAACCGCGCATAATCGAACGACATCATCCCCAGGGGCATCTCCCAAATCAACCCATTTGTATTCGGCCCGGGCACCTGTTTCGGAATTCAAGTAACGGCTCAACACCTCATGAGTCGGTCCATCAAATTGGAATCTCCCCCCATTCAATAAAATGGCCCTTTCACACAATCGACTGACTGCCGCCATGTTGTGCGAAACAAAAAGCACTGTCCGGCCATGCTGGCCGACATCTTGCATTTTGTCGAGACATTTCTTTTGAAACGCCGCGTCACCCACTGCCAGAACCTCATCCACAATCAAAATATCCGGCTCCAGATGAGCAGCAACGGCAAAGGCCAATCTCACCTTCATCCCACTTGAGTAACGTTTTACGGGAGTGTCGATAAATTTTTCTACTCCTGAAAAATCTACAATTTCGTCAAATTTGCGGTCAATTTCTTTTTTCCTCATACCAAGAATTGTCCCGTTCAGAAAAACGTTTTCTCGCCCAGTGAGTTCAGGATGAAACCCGGTTCCTACTTCTAGAAGGCAAGAAATCCTTCCACGAACCGTAGCACGTCCGCTTGTTGGAACGGTAATTTTAGAAAGGATTTTAAGGAGTGTGGACTTTCCGGCCCCATTGCCCCCGATAATGCCCACTACTTCCCCCTCTTTCACCTCAAAGGAAATATCTCGCACTGCCCAAATAACATCGGGTTGATTTCCAATAAGTTCCGGACTTTTATTATCAAATTGGTAAAGTCCGCGATAATTTCGGTAGTTTTGAAGAGGGCTTTTCAGGAAATGATAGATTGATACCCCAAGGCTATCATGCATAGTTTCCTTTAAGCCAATACGGTAACACTTACTGATATTTTCCACTTTTAAAGCTAAATCATTTTTCATTGTGCGTTCCCTAGGAATCGGTCTTCCACTTAAATAACATCTACAAAAATTCGCTCCATCCGTTTAAAATACAACATTCCACTTATGACCAAAATGGCAGCAGTCAGTATTCCAGGCAAAATATATACCCAGGGGATTGGAGTCCCAAGAAAACAGGCCCTAAACCCCTCTATGACTCCAACGATGGGATTCAGAGAATAGATCAAACGATATCCTTCTGATATAGAAGATGCCGAATAGACGATAGGGGCAGTGTACATCAGCATTTGAATAATAAACGGCATCACCTGTTTGACATCACGAAACCGAATGGCCAGAGAGGATAACCATGTCCCTATACCCAATGGTATGGAGATCATGAGAAGAAAAACAACGGGGAATAACAGGAGATTCCATGTGGGAGAAACACGATAATACAGCATGATACCCAATATAATTACCATGGATATTCCGAAATCAACCAGCTTAGACAGAACAGGAGTAATGGGAAACATTAATCGAGGAAAATAAATCTTCCCTAAGATATTCGATCCCTGAATCAGGCTTTGACTAGACTGCGAAATTGCCTGTGAGATATAGGCCCAAGGAATAATCGCGATGCTGGAAAAGAGAACATACGGAACTCCATCAGTCGGTATCTTGGCCACTTTCCCAAAAATAATGGTGAAGATAACAATCTGGATAAGTGGATTGAGTATGGCCCATAGAAATCCCAAAATGGTTTGGGCATATATGGATTTAATGTCACGCCATACAAGAAAGTAAAACAGATCTCGAAACTCCTTCAGCTCTTTAAAATCAATAATCTGCCAACCGGAGGTTGGCTGAATGACGGTCAAAGAATCTCCTTTTGAAGTTTCCCCACATTTATGGCTCATGATTTTGTTCATAAATAACGCTCCTTCATCCCCTTTCTTCGCCATACAATGAAACAGAAGAAACAGAACATTCGAGTAAGGAAAATGACCTCTTACACATGCTGTCCTTCCTGATGCCCCAAAAAAATTCCCCTTCACTTCCTTTAAGCGGGAAACGCACCAGGTATCCTGCTACTAGGCCAGCATTTTCCATCAACCGCTGCAATCCACTTCCCATTTGAAAAATGAGGGTCAACATGATGCATGCCATACGCATTCCATCCTTCTCCAGACGGCATAACGACAGCCTTTTCGGACACGATTGTTTCTTTATAGGCTGTTTTAGATAGTTCTACTATTTCAAATGCAAATACCTGAATCCCGTATCGTGGCTCCGTATCTTGGGCAAATCTGTATGGATGTCCATTATAAATCAAGACCCTCCCACCAGGCCTGGAAATATGCTTGTTTAATTTCACAACCGGATTCATCGGATGAGGCTGCCAATTACCCGTCAACTCGTCCGAAAAGTACAAGTTTAAGGCGTCATTTAAAGGATTGGAATAAAACAACCACCAGGCATTGTTATATCGGAAAATAGAGGGATCCACATAATGTTCTCCATGAAAAATACGTTTGACGAATTGCCATTCAGCAGGAAAAGAACTGGACCGGTACAATCTAATGGAGAGATCTTCGTGGCTCTCGGGAATTAAATAATACTGTTCTTCCCATCGAAAGACGTAAGGATAGGACAAGTGGAACGGTTCATGAATAATAATTTTCTTGTAATCCCATTTCTTCCCATCTTCGCTTTCGGCATAGGCAATATCTCCCTGAGCAGTGGCTCGATTCCACACTTCGAAAAACATGTAAAACTGACTGTTCTCGACGATCATAAATGGATCGGCAAGATAGGTGGCATCTATATCCGTCACGACCTTGCCGCTCAGCACAGGATTAGAAATGTGGTCCGGTTCATGTAATTCGAATGGAGACCCTCCCACATAAATTCCAATCGACCAGGGACCATAGTGCACCTTGGTCTCACTTTTAGATAAGTACTTCTTTGCTCTTTTTAAAAAGTTAAAAGGAAAAAAATGATATTTCTGAAAGGCTATGCCATATATGACGCCTATGATAAATATGGCAATCACTACAATAGACAAAACGGCATCCATTTCTACACCATTACCGGGTCAAATGTTTTTTAAAAAGTGCATAAGGTTCAGGGTGTTAAATGGATTATCCATGGGAAATATGCAGTAAAAATCGAGAATATTAGCAATCAGCGGCAACTTCTTCAGGATTGATTGATTAGCCGACCCTGTATAGGAGAACCTTTAGCATTCGCTCCAAATTCTTATCTGATTATTATTCGCCACCTTTATTTTTTAACCGCCCGAACCGTGATGATCAGTGGAATATAATCATCGCTTACATCAAGTTCCCGGTTTGATAATTCTTCATAGGCCATTCCAGTCAAAAAAGCTATGGCGGCCAGAACATTTCCATGGGACCGGACCATTATATTATTTTGACCAAATACCTCACCAAATAGCGCCGAACAACCAGGGAGCGTGAATCGCCAGTAATCAGCCTTTGGCGTGCAGTATCTGCTCACTACCGGCACAGTGACAAGAAGCACGCCGCCTGGACGTAGGATGCGGTGGGCGTGCGAAACAGCCGAATGCACATCATATATGTACATAAGCGTCTGGGTAAGGATAAAGCAATCAAAGGTATTTGATGGAATTGAATCAGCTGCTGAAAGATCTGCAATGATCGAGGCTCTTGGATTTGCTGGATCAATGTCAAGTATTTCACGCCGGTCGACAGCAGTCCCATATCGATCAATGTAACGGCTGTCTTTAACCTCAAGTACATAACCATGAATGTCTAATTGATGCTCCTCAAGAAATCGCTCGATGTAATAGCGATCAACCGGCGTGCCCCGGTCAATGCCAAAATGACTGCTCAAAGGTCTGGTTCGTCGCAGCGTGCCCATCCATGCTGGGCGGGAGAGACGCCGAAGACGTTGAGACCATTTTTTCCGACGTTCGGGAGGAATTCTTTCCCGCAGGTTTTCCCAGAAGTCCATTACTGGACGGGAGAGACGTCGGAGGCGCTTCCGGTGTTCGGGAGGAATTCTTTCTCGAAGCTTTTTCAGTAAATACATTTGCAATTAACGCCTACGGCCCGTTCGTGGATCATCCAAGCTGACAGGTATGGAAGATAAATTCCGGCGCTTCGCTTATCATCTTCGCGTCAACTGGCCGAAGGGAGGGTAGGCCTAGGACTCTTGCGAAGACAGATCATACCACATCCTGCGCAAAGTACCATAAAAAATCCTCAACTTTGGGTCATTCTTGAAGTATTCTTGCGGCATTCCCCAATCTCCTCACTTCAGACGAACAGGTGAGGTTTGCCCCGATACGGGCCAAAAGTCTGCCGGAACCGCACGACTAGATGTTCCACATCAGAACATCAAGATCGGCAATAAACAATTCGTCAAGAGGCTTTACTGATGCGATTCGATTGCAACTCAATCCTCCGGACCAGTCCTCGGGTCTCTCGGTCTTCAACAGGCAGGGAATTTCAACACAATATATTTTTTATATCGCCAGCCGGTTTTGTAATCTTTTTCATCCCTGCTCTTGTTAATTTTATTCTCAAAAATTCATTTTGATATATCCAGAGTGCAGCCTATATAGATAACCTTCGCTCAAAGTTAGAGACCACCACAAGGCCAACTCCCCCTTTATTACTGTCTAAAACCTGTACTTTCTAAATTAACCACCAAGCTCCTGCCGATAACACAATTATCGATGCACCTTTTTTGCCCAAGATGTTTTGCAAAGGATGGAGTTGTCCACATATCCATCAACCGTTACCAATCCTTGACCACTTAGGAAATGCGGGGCAACATATTGCATGCCATACGCATTCCATCCTTCTCCCGATATCGTGACGACAGGCTACTCTGGAACTACTTTTTCCTAACAAGTGATTTTCGATATTTCTTATATTTGGAAGGCGAAGAGCCGGAATGCCTTAATCAGACTCAGTACTATAGGTAAACCGATATATCCGCCCCTTATGAACGAGAACCCTTCCGCTCAGCGGCAGGAACTCACCCCCCAGAAGCTCCCAGGCTATTTAACCCAAGACCCAAACCCCTTAATTACTTTTGATAATCCGTCATGATTTTTTCTACTATTTTTCTGTATTGATTGTGGAAATTTTCCACCGTGTGGTTCGCTCTGGCAAACTCCCACGCTTTACGGGACCTCATTTTGAGTTCTTGGGTTGAAGCGGTTGCCATTTGCCGCACAGCCTTCTGGATAGCCTCAACTGAACAATCATCCAGCACAATACCTGCTTCCTTTCCTATATCCACACCTGATTCGTAACTGATGATAGGAATAAGGCCCGCATGCATACACGTTAATACGGAGCCAGCATTCGTTTCAGAACAGGATGGATAAACTAGGCCGAGACAGCGATTGGCCAACTTCGTAAATTCAGTGGATTCAACATCAATCCATCCGTGTGTATGAATATTGGGGGTACGATACAATTCAAGAAAATAGGCCTGTTCAAAATCCTTTTCTCTCGCAACCGGGCCACAAACCGTCAAATGATATTCCGGCATCCCTGCGAATGCTTCTAAGACCAAATCTAGACCTTTGTGCACCATTCCCTCACTCCCCAACCACAAAAATCGGAATCGACAGGCTTCAAAATCCTTTAATTCAGACCAAGGATACCTATAGGGAACCGCATTCGGAACCAGATACATTGGCTTATTCGCATATTTGAAATTTGTCATACCAAATGCACAATGAACGACCACACAATCAGCAAATTCTATGGCCATGGCATACTTCGGGTCCATAAATCTTCTGGAACGCAAGGTCACATGCCTTCGCTCTTGCATAGCCATTAAGCGTTTCGTTTCGGCATAATTGTTGAAATAGGGATGAGCAGTGGTCGCATGCAATATTTTCACACAATCCTTATTCAGGACGTTCGCAATTCTTTCAAAATTCATCCGGGTATCGATGAAAAATGAATAATCCTTTTTCGGTAAAAATGTCCGATTCGTATTAGCAATAATATCAACAGCAAAACCGAAATCAACAAAAATTCTCGCCATCACAACGGACAATTGGCAGCTATAATGATAATAAGGATTTGGTTGCCCCGGTTCGATTAGAAATCGTTCAGTTCTATAGGAGAGAAGTACGTTCCCCCGTAGAGCTCCCTTTGGCATAAGAGAAACGACCTTTTCTGTGGGGGAAGGGGTCATGTGGAATATTTTATTAAATTTTTCATAGCATTTCTGAAAAATATCCAGAGCCTTTCTTGCATTCCTTCCTAACATTGGCCTTCACCTATCTCTGGAATTTGAAACATGCAAAACCCGTTAGGAAAGCATGATCGACTCATTGTTCAATAATGGATGCCTATTGGCCTATAGATTGACTACTCATAGATCCAAGGTACTTCGCTTTATACCATTCCACCGTTTGACGCAGCCCGGATTCAAGGGAAACCTTTGGCTTCCACCCCAGCTTTTCATAGGTCATTCCTATCTCAGCTTTTCGTGCTGGCTCCAAGACCCGATCGGGCAATACCCCAAATAATGGTTCTACATTACCCCCCACAATCTTGACCAATTTCTCTACCAATTCACGAACAGTCACGAGGGTTCCCATACCTAAATCAAGGGTACTCCCCTCTATTTGTGGCATCCGAGCTGCAGCAATAAATCCGTCGATGACGTCATCGATAAAAATCCAATCGGCGTTCCATTGTCCACTAGAAAGCTTTGGAGATTCCTCTTTCAGGAGAGAGAGTACAACAGAGGGAATGAGCTTCCGTGAATCTTGTCCTGGGCCATAGGTCATAAATGTTCGGACAATCACCAAAGGAGTCCCATAGAGTGCA
Organism: Candidatus Nitrospira allomarina; assembly: GCF_032050975.1. NCBI lineage: Bacteria > Pseudomonadati > Nitrospirota > Nitrospiria > Nitrospirales > Nitrospiraceae > Nitrospira > Candidatus Nitrospira allomarina. The sequence goes on from NZ_CP116967.1 coordinate 4,508,790, forward strand.
TGAAACATGCGTCCATAGGCACTCCCCGCCCACTTGGCCGCCGCATATGGCGAACTCGGAATCATCTCGGGATCATCGGATTGTGGCTCATTCAGTGACCCTGCCAATACGACCCGCTGACAACCAGCTTCGGTCGCAACCGTGAGCAGATTGACCGTGCTTGTGAGCAGACTGTGGAATGTCGGCAAGACGAATTCCACAGTTTGAATAGCGGAAGCCAACCCAGACATATGGAAAATAATATCGGGTTGGATGTTCTTGAGCAGACGGCGCACCGCTCCCAGATCCTCCAAATTTGTTTGCCACCAGAGAGGTCCACCCTTGAGATTTTGGCGTTGAGTACGGGAAGTCGCATGCACTTCCCCACTAATCGGGCATAATCGCTGAAACAAATGTGTCCCCAAAAACCCGCTTCCACCAGTTATCAGAACTTTGACATCTGACAAGGACTTTATAATTGTCATTGTGAAGAGCGCCTCTCTCGCCCTTGTGCACTAGAATTATGCGAGAAATTTTTAAAAAGTTGATCACCAAAGTGAGGTCGTATAGTTCGGAGGGAATACTCAACGGCCACAAGAAAGCAATCACTCAGCACCATTCCAGGAAAACTCCCCTCAAGAGCCCAACACACAATCCTTTGTCTTTAATCCTGAAAATGAACTGGCCATCATGATTTGGCAGCTTAAAGGAATCTATGGGATTAGATAGAGTAAGTCTGTAGGAAGTGAAATATTGAAAAATTCCCTTTAGTTCTTTGAATGTGACATTCAAGACCACAGGATAAGGGAGGAGGACAATTTCCATCCAGTAATAAGGAATACGGGAAAAGTTAGGTCACCTGGCATCCAAACTTTTCCACAGATTTCATCAGGTTATCTGCCGTACCAATATCGATATATTTCCCATCAGGGAACACAACACCATACGTCTGCAAACCCTTTTTGATTGCCGCTTGTATCACGGCTCCAACGGTCAGATCCTCTGTTTCCAGTTTATCGGCTTTTGCAGTTTTGAAATCATCTTTTCTTCGAAAGTCCTGCAGGTAATCATGCATAAACTGGGTAAATGCCGGTGTCCACACTCCGCCTAACCAACAGAGCTCCAAGTCAGTTTTATCCGGCTTTAAAAACATTGCGTGAATTTTCCCGTTTTCATCCATCTCCACCATGTCCATAAGCTGGGGCTTATGTGCTGGGAAAACGGCAAGGACCACATCGGCTTGCGTGCGTTCTTGCTGCTTGAGTAATGGACTAAACACATTTTCCGAGCTGATCATAATATCTGGAAATCCAAACGCGACCAACTTATCATGAACAAACGGATAAGCTTGGTCTAGGGTAAATGGCGGTCCCAAGGCCTCTCCCATGATCAAATACCCAAGATGCATGTTGACAAATTCCCCATGACCAAAATAAGCAGGAATATCCCATTTGCCCTTCCGAAGAATAATAAACGTTTTTGTAATTCCTGCTAATTGAAACTTTTCCAATAAATATTGCCCAACGGCCTTTGGTCGAGGCTGAGGAATTCCCTCCATGAGTTGAAAACCAAGTGGGAACAACTCTTTACTGCAAGGCAACGGAGCAATTCTTTCGGCTTTTCCACCGGCGGGCATCAACCCAACAACCTCTCTTTCCATAGAATTCGCAGCAACTCCCAACAAAGAATCCATTAAAGGCTCGTCATTTCCTAATTGAATCAGTCAACAATTTCTTTCAACAACCCATGATCAAAGAGAATACCTGCTGCCTCAGAGATAATCCGAAAAGGCATGTTTGACCGTTCCGCGATTTCTAAAACGGAGTAATGGCCATCGGATAAATTTAGCACCCACAGCATTGCCATTTCTCGTTTGGCTCCTTCGGACTCCCCCCCAATTGCCCGATACAGCCCCCTTTTTCCTAGTTGTGGTTCACACTGCATGTTTTGACTGAGATAGGTTCTGTTCCGTTCAAGAAGGTTCAAGACCTCTAGGCAACAAGTCAATGACGCGTCAAGATATTCCGGTTGGACAAACGATAGATTGTCCCCAGAAGTGTGATATTCCGAATATTCTCCATGAGGGGTTCTCATGAAACAGCCAACAGGCAAATTGAACCCGGGAGAACAGTATTGCCTTTCATCATACCCATAGGGGAAAAAATCGATAATAGTATGCGCCTGCCCAGACGTTGTAAGAATATAGTTGAACGCCCGGTCAATCTCAGCACATCCTTGTCGACTTTTCTTGTAGGTCACCGGCCCAGAATCCCCCACTCCTGTTACCACTATGCCTGCCTTGATTTTGGATATTTGCTCTTGATGCAGCGCAAGCCAAGTGATAGACCCAATCGTTCCAGGGATAAAAAGAAACCGATAGGAGTACCGCAATGATGTCGAAGATAAAGCTTTGGCAAGAAACGTCGCAAGAGCAATTCCTGAGAGGTTGTCATTGCATAAAGATGGATGACAAATATGACAGGAAATTAAGATTTCTTGTTCTAATTCTCCTTTTATATAATATTCGCCGTAAGTTAAATGCCCCTCTGTTATTGTTGAATCGATGCACACCTCATATTCCTTTTCTGTCAGTCCCTTCAATTGTTGGTGACTCAGACAGAATCCCCAACTTTCCTTGTAATAGGACGTACGGTAGGGAATCCTTTCAGGGTCACCAGGCAAAGAATGCAAATGAGGCGTTAACTCCTCGAGAGTCATTGTGGCGTGAACCGGCTGGCTATAGCTGACAACATGCAAGTTTGATTTTTGAAAATCGACAACCCGCTCTCCCCTGGCGTTCTTTATATAGGCATCTTGGATATTCCACTCTTTAGGTACAATCCAATCAAAGACCTTGGTCCCGCTTGGAACTTCATGGCTTTCAACAGGAATATGCTTTCCAATGAGACGAAGCGTTTCTCGAACACCATCGCCGGTAATACTCCGACAAATGGGATACAGATCGGCAATGAGCCGATGCATCTCTTTCCCTAGCTGGATTGCAGTTTTGTCAGATATCTCTCGCATAATAATTCTAGCTTTTAGTCCTTTGTGAGGTTGAAGTCAGGATAACTCTGATCACGACCGGATATGATGCGATCATCCGTGGGCCATTGAATTCCAAATGAAGGATCATTCCACCTTACCCCTTTGGCAAATTCAGGAGCGTAAAACTCAGACATCTGGTAAAAAATTTCCGACTCATTTTGTAAAGTCTGAAACCCATGAGCAAACCCTTCTGGAATGTATAACATCCGGCGGTTTTCTTCGCTGAGGACAACTGCCACATGTTTCGTGAAAGTTGAAGAATATGGACGCAAGTCAATAATTACATCGTGAATCGCACCCTTAATACACCAGATGAGCTTGGCTTCTTGATGAGGAGCCGATTGATAATGCATTCCTCGAAGAACCCCTTTAATTTTATTAAACGATACATTGCACTGAACGGGTTGAAAGGAGATACCGTGTCGCTCAAATTCCCGCCGGCACCACGTTCGTGCAAAAAAGCCTCTGGAGTCTTCTACCTTTTCCGGATCAATAAGGAAGGCCCCCTTGAGTGGTGACTCCGTGAAAATCATGGATAGACCACGACTTCCGGAATAGGCACGACAAAGGCCCCACCCCAATCCCGAATAAATGCCATTTGCTCCATGATCTCATCTTTCAGATTCCAGGGTAGGATCAACAGGTAATCGGGTTTGGTTTTTTTAATTGCATCAGGTTCATCAATAGGTATATGGGTTCCAGGCAAAAATTTCCCCTGCTTATGAGGACTACGATCAACAGTATAATCAATGAAATCTGTTCTAATTCCACAATAATTCAATAGGGTATTTCCCTTTGCGGGTGCTCCATAAGCTACGATGGTTTTCCCTGCTTCCTTTGCAGAGATGAGAAATAACAAGAGTTGCCGTTTGACGTAGGTGACGCGACCCACAAATGACAAATAATGCGCCAACTGGGAAAATCCTTCTTTTTCTTCACGCTGCTGAAGTTCAATAACACGAGGTTGAATGGATTTGGTTGAGTCCTCCTCGTGGCCACAATAAATTCGGAGAGATCCACCATGAGTAGATAATTCTTCCACATCAAAGACTTTCAACCCATGTCTGGCGAAAATCTTTTGAACCGTATAAAAAGAAAAATAGGAAAAATGTTCATGATAAATGGTATCAAATTGGGTTTCTCCCATTAATCGCATCAGATGTGGGAATTCCATCGTGATGACCCCTGTGGGCTTTAACAAGACTTTCAGGCCTCGAACGAAATCATTCAAAGCTGGAACATGCGCCAGCACATTATTACCGATCAGTAAATCGGCCTGCGTCCCTTTGCCTGTAAGATCTTGGGCTAATTTTTCCCCAAAAAACTCGACAATGGTTGCAACACCCTTTTCTCTAGCCACCTCTGCCACATTTTTCGCAGGCTCGATGCCCAAAACGGGGATGCCATGGTCACGAAAATTTTTCAAAAGGTACCCGTCATTACTGGCTATTTCAATCACCTGGCTTCTGACATTTAAATCAAACCGCTTAATCACTTGTTCTGAATACTGCTGAGCATGTCTGAGCCAGGAATCTGAATAGCTTGAGAAATAGTCATAATCTGAAAAGATTTTATCCGGGCTGGAACATTCCTCAAGTTGAACTAACAGGCAGGCTTCACAGACATACACATGCAAGGGGAAAAACATCTCTACCGCATTCAATTGGGATTCGGTCAAATTGCTATTAGCGAGTGGTGACATCCCAAGATCCAAAAAGGTAACCCCCAATGGGGTGTCGCAAAACCGGCATACGTTTTTCTTCACAGCAAGACCTCTTTCATTTAAACGAATATTCGGATCAAGGTTGGTCTCTTGAGGAAAACTTCTTTTGAACGTCACACGGAAATTTTAACGAAACGACTTTTTAGGCTCTGGCTCTTAATGTAATGAATGGTGATGAAATTTTTAGGCCACAATCGAGTCTGCTTTTTCAGCAACCCAATCAAGATTTTCAGTAATCAGTTCCGCAGCTTTCAAACGTTTAAGCTGGTTCAACCGAATCAGCTCGGAATTCCGAAAGTCTTTATCATGAAAGTTTATGGCCGTCATTCCATCTTTTAATTCCACTATCGCAGCATGCAAATCAATGGAAGGCTGAAACTCTGGGGCCAACTTCATAAACCGCTCGAAGTTCACTTGATAGGACCTGCGATCAGGTTGCGCGCCTTCATTAATAGAAATTGTCGTCCCCGGAATAACCTGAGCCACCGCGTCCGCCAACTGCCTAACCTGGTAATTCCATTGATTGCTCCCGACATTGACCGAAAGAGCCTCACCGCCGTTCTGGCTTTTTCTTCTTCGAATGCCCCATTCAATAGCCTTAGCCATATCCTTAATATGAATAAGGGGGCGCCAAGGGGTCCCATCACTCAAGATGATAATTTCCCCATTGACTAAGGCACTTGCAACAAAGTCATTTAATACCAAATCCAGCCGAAGCCGCTCACTCATTCCACATGCAGTTGCAAAGCGAAGACATGTTACAACAAACCGCTCATCCGCTAAGCCGCTAAGATCTTTCTCCGCACCTAATTTTGATTTGGCGTAAGCCGTGAGCGGATTCAAGGGCGAATCTTCATCCCTGGCGCCTTCGGCGAAGCCATAGACGCTGCAAGACGATGCAAAAATAAAGGACTGTACACCTCTGGCTTTGGCTTTCACAGCGAGGGAATAGGCCGCATGGTGGTTCACTTTTGCTGTCACATCTTCAAATAAGGCGCCCATGGGATCATTCGAAATTGCCGCCAAATAGACAATCGCATCAATATCTTGAAGAACCTCATCAGGTGGATTGCGAACATCGGCGAAGTATTGAATATCGACCTGTGCCCTACTGACCATCTCAGGAGCAGTGAGACAATGCGCAAAAAATCCCATATCCAAGCCAATCAGTGTTGCACCCGAAAAACATTCCCTCAGCCGCTGAATGACCGCCGGGCCGACATAACCCAAATTACCTGTAATTAATATCTTCACGAGATCCCCCAATGTAGTTCAAAATATGACCTACCCCAATTTCGTCCAAATCTCATAGCCCTGACCACCAGAAGACCATCCATCTAATCGGTCCATATTTTCCATGGTGCATTTTGTGAATCCCAGAGTTCTTCCAAATAGTTTTTTTCTTTCAATGTATCCATGCACGACCAAAACCCATAATGTCGGTATCCCATCATTTGCCCATCTTTGGTCAGAGCTTCCAAAGGCTCCTTTTCCCAGGATGTTTCATCATCACGGATGTAATCAATGGCTTTACCATTTAGCACAAAAAATCCACCGTTTATCCACCCTTCCCCAGATTCAGGTTTTTCATGAAAGTTACAGATCCTATCTCCTTCAAAGCCGATTCGCCCAAACCGGGCAGGTGAACGTACGGTGGTTACGGTTGCCAATTTTCCATGTGAATGATGAAATTTAATCACGGATTCAATATCGAGGTCTGCCACACCATCGCCATACGTAAATAAAAAGGTTTCATCATCACCCAACCATTTTTTAAGGCGCTTGAGCCTTCCGCCTGTTTGCGTATGCATTCCAGTATCAACAAGATGAATTTTCCAGTTTGGCTGTTTGCCGTCATGTATCGTGGTTTTTCCATTCGCTAAATCAATTGTGAGATCATTATTGATAGCATAAAAGTTTAAAAAGTATTCTTTAATGACCTCAGCCTTGTACCCTAATGCCACGATGAACTCGGTGACATTATACGCGGCATACACTTTCATGATATGCCAAAGAATCGGTTTCCCTCCGATCTCTATCATGGGCTTTGGTTTTAAGGCCGTTTCCTCAGAAAATCGAGTTCCGAATCCACCAGCTAGAATAACAACTTTCATAATTCTGTCCCTTTTCTTTTTTTCTCATCAATAATACTACCCCAGCTTAGGACAACACATAAGTGCCAAAAAAAAACGGCCAACAAAAGAGCTCAGAAACTACCCATTCTGTATATCCCGCCCTCATTCTTTCGCTGCCATCGGACAGGAGGCTATCAAACAAATTTCAACACGTTCCCTTACACTTCGGTATGAGCTGTCTATATCAACTATAATTTATAATTGCTCTCAGGCGGTTTTCATAATCGCCTGAACCCTCTCACAGACATATTCTGAAAAAGGGATAGAGCATGTAAATCCAGGAGAAACCGCATTTAAAATATGCATGGATTTGTCATCTCCTTCAAGGACAAAATCCATTTGGAGGCTCTTCTCCTTCATATTAACCAGTTGTGCTCTTATCCCTGGTCTTCCCCAGGAGGTATACTGCCCTGGCTGCACCCCATCGATCAAAGCAGAAATTAAAGTGACCAGATGGCTGCGAGAGTATTTTCTCAACTCCTGAAAGGCCAGTTTTTTAAAGTCAAAATTAGAAAATCCTATAAGATGCATTTGCCTTAAAGTGAGATCCATACACTCCTGAACGCTAAAGTTCTCAAATCCGGAATATTGTTCCCGCCAAAAAGCAGGAATCGCCGTTGGTCCAATCTTAGCTTTGCCCTCCGAGGTGACAGTAACATGGACTCCGAGAAACGGATTCCGCAAATCTGGAACTGGATAAATGTTTGTTCGGATGGCTCCTATTGGCTCATTCGAGTAGAGGTAGAGTCCTTTAAATGGAAGAATTTTATAATCCTCAGAAAAACCGAAATCCTTTGCAATTTTGTCTGCATACAGACCGGCCGCATTAATGAGATACCCGACTTTAAAGTCACCGGCTGACGTAAAAATTCCCTCCCGGGTTTTTTTGAGATACTGAACGCCGCAACGAACTTCTACCCCCTCCTGAATGGCATCGCTAGTCATTGATTGTAAAACTTTAGTAGGGTCCACCGTTGATGTTGTTGGGGAGAACAGGGCTCGCTGGCAAGTTTTCACACGGGGCTCAATAGCTTTGGCTTCCTCCTCGGTAATGGCGTGTAAATCAATGTCGTTTATTTTTCCTCGCCTGAGAAGTTCGTCGAGAGCTGGGTGTTCGCTACAATCTTTGGCAACAACGAGCTTTCCACACCTATTCATCGGTATCTGCTTGGATTCACAATATTCCGTCAGCCGTTTATTTCCAAGTCGTGTAAATTTGGCTTTCAGGCTTTCAGGCGAATAATAAAAACCAGCGTGCAACACCCCGCTATTCCGACCGCTGGCGTGAGCGCCACAGTGATTTTCCTTTTCAATGATAGTCACGGTCGCATCGGAAAACTGCCGTTTCAGGTTTCGGGCTATGTTAATGCCAATGATTCCGCCACCAATGACCAGAAAGTCTGAGGTTGCCATTTTTTACCTACAGCAAATTCGCGAAGAGTTATTAAGCCCTTAAAACCTGACTAAATTGACCCTATGAAAGGATGGCAACGACCTGTTTACCATTTAAAATAAAATAAATCAGGGGAAGAAAATTATCGGGACAGCTTTGGCCGGGGCCATCATAGGGGATTGAATTATAAAACAGGTCATCCTTAACCTTCTACAGGGGGAAAAAAGAAAAGGTGAATCGCATTTTTGTCAGACCATCCGGTTCAGTTGTTCTAAATTCTTGCTTGGCATTTTCAGTCCTCCTAAAAAAAACCGAAAACCCGGAATGCATTTCTAAATTATGGCATTTTCATCAATTTTATTAGGAATATAAAACGACTTCACTGTTTGTTTTTGAGTATGAAAATTCAACGCAAGTGTCAAAATTGGACAAGCTGCCGCCATCCCCAGCTAACTGAGTTAATCTGCTTATCGTCAAATTTTCCTGTTCCAACAAATATCGAAATTATTCAGACATCAAGAAGGACAAAATGAGAGTATTCTATAAAACACGCTACAAGCATTTCTTAATTCAATTTATTTACTATCCAAGGATCTATACCCTGAAATAGCTGCTTGTTCCTTAAAGTTTTCAATTAACCCTGCAGCTACTTAGCCTAATTTATTTGTACGCGTTTTCAAACCAGAAGCAAAAATCAAGGAAAAGTCGAGGATTATATTTTTGTTTTTGGAGGAACCTATTGGCTAGATTTATATTGGTCTTATTTTAAAGACTTTATTCCCTATAATGGCCAAATTAGGCAATGCAATTCTCATTACAACACCACACAATCGCGAGCAAGAACCATACGAATTTGGAATGCGACGGAGCAGTGCGACTCGTTGCGCCCCCTATAGTTTTTGATCAAAAATTACCTCAAAGCCATGAAAAGGTCTTTTATGAATACGAAATATTTGTCCAGATTCCAAGGAAGCTGAAGGGGGGAGAATAAATCCATTGTGAACTCTCTCCTTAATTGAGTCAATGATTTCTTCTTCCACGACTGCGGGGCCCATGCCAAAATTGACCACCCTCATAGCCCCATGAGCATAATTCACTTTCCGGTATCCGGTCTTCATGTTAACTCTTAAAAAAAATACCCTGGGAATAAATACTTCTCCCCTCACCTTGAGCTTAACAATGAGTTGATTTCAATTCCCGTAAACGCGGACAATAGGATTCAAGCCCAAGCAATCGTTGATTGTACTCCGCTACGTCTTCCTGACGGGCTATACATATGAACGAGATACCACTTAGAGTCAGACATTTTATCTTTTGTTCCTTACATCAGATCATATCAGAAAATTCAACTAACTCAACGTCTTACTTGTGGTTTTCCTTACCGAATTTTCCGGCAATCATTCGGCAACCAGCTGCTTTCAGCAGTTCCCAGGTCAGGCTAGTGGCTTGGAGCGGACAAAAGGATGTATTATGCGCTCTGGCTTTTGAACACGGCACTGAATCTTTTATCACAACACGATATGCCTAGGGGGGAAATGGATGTCGCCCACTGTCCCTATACCTGGCATTTGAGCAGTGACCGCTGGCTGGCTCGCCCTGTGGGATAGATCTTTACATTTCTGCTCTTGGTATTAATAAACAATAAAGAGGGAACATGGTCGGTGTGAGTTTGTTGTTGTGTTAAAAAATCAGAGAGGCCTCGTTGCCATCTAGACCATTGTGGTGTAGCGCAACGAGATCCGAAGGTAACCGAGGATCCTTCTGGCCACTCAATAAAAGTCGTCATGGGTTTGTCAGGCCCATGATTCGGTGAACCCAATTCGTAGGTTTTCGGTTCCACGACTCGATTATTGATAAACTCGAAACCGTCGTGGGGATCGACAAGCCAAGAAAAAGGCCCTAAGTATCAAATTTCAAACCGGAATCAGAAACCCTTCTTCTTCAATGATGGGCTCGACAATAAAGACTGTCTATCCCTGGGTCACGGCCTCAATGACACTGAGATGATATATAGGTTTCAGCCCACCCTTCCTTCCAAATAGATGCTGACCTATATAGGGCAAAAGAGGCATTGCGCATGAATTACTTATTTCAGAAAAGTATTACTTCCTAAGCTTGGATTCCTTTACAATTTATAATAAGCTAATCACAACAAGATGATTGCCTTAGTCAAAGGTTATCATTCTTGGAGAAAGACTCATCAAATCCAGATAAAGTTAATCGCCGACCCTACCGAATTACCTAACGGTCCCAACTCTGAAGAAACTCAAGATGGAGCGATCAACTTAGTAGGAGGTCCACAGATGAACAAGATGACCCCAGTTACCAATAAAAAACCGAAACGACTCAAACACGTTGCTGTAAAAATAGGCCAGACAATAAGATCTTCACACAGATCTTGCCTTGTGGGAATGACCTGCTTGGCACTGGCAATTGGATGTTTCAGTTTCATCAAACTGGCCACCGCCCATTCAGGGCTTGAGCCGGAGATTCAAGAAATCACTGAGAAACTGATCAAGGATCCAAATAGTGTGGATCTGCTGGTTCGTCGTGGGCAAGTCTATCGGTCCAATGGGAAATACGTCGAATCCTTGCTTGATTTAGAACGGGCCTGGCTGCTGAACCGCGAGAACCGTACTGTTGTCTTACAACGCGCACTGACTCTCTCTGCCTTGGGCCGTGACAAGGAAGCCGAAAGCGCCTTAGATTATTTTCTTCAGGAAGAGTCGGACCCGAAACGAGTCTTTGCCTTGGCCGAACGCGCGAGCATTCATGCACGAAATGGTCAAACTGAACTGGCGATTACCGACTTTAACTCAGCCATTCAGTTGCAACCTACAATTGAGCTATACCTTGTTCGGGGGAAACTCCAGGAATCCCTGGGAAAGCTTGAGGACGCAGCGGCAGGCTATCAGGATGGTCTTGCCAAGCTGGGAGATGCCATCTTACTAAAAAAAGGCCTCATTCGTGTACGAATGGTTCAAAAACAATACAGTGAAGCGCTAGCCTTGGTAGACGAAGAAATAGCTCGCTCTTCAGTAAAAACATCCTGGCACCTCAAACGGGCAGAAATCCTAGACCATATGGGTCGACCAGACGAAGCCAAACTCGCCAATGAACAGGCATTAGCTGAAGCCAATCGTGTACTGGGAAAACGCCAGACAGCCATGCAATTGCTTGCCCGTGCCCAAGTTTATCAAGCTATGGGTCGAATTGAAGAGGCCAAAAATGACCTCCGTGTGGCTATTCAAAAGACTCCGCATTTTGCCGAGGCCGATGACTTCTTAAAAACATTAGAGAGCCGATAGACTCTCGACAACAACTCCCACACCAAACATTTAAAACTTGGAATATTTTAAAAAATCAGAGTGGTTTAGAGTGGCACTTGGCTGTGCGCTATTTGTGCTGGTGGCCTCTGTGGTGCCAGCCGCCGCAGCTATTGTGCGGCAACCTTACCTGCAGCTTGTCACCCCCTCCTCCATTACGATTGTCTGGCGTACTGATCTAAATTCAGCGGACAATAGCCAAGTAAAATACGGCACGGTGTCCGGCTCCCTGACTCAAACGGCCACCGGCACAGCGGTCACCCGATCCGGGCTCAACGTCAAAGATCACATTGTCACCATTACGGGCCTGACAGCTGCCACGAAATATTTCTATAACGTCGGCACCGGGACTGACGGGATACAAGGGGGTGGCACGACCAATCACTTTTTTGTCACGGCGCCCCCCGTCGGGTCGGCTACGCCTATTCGGGCATGGGTGCTGGGCGACTCCGGCAACGCCAGTGTCAACCAACGGAATGTGCGGGATGCGATGCTGACCGAAACCGCACTGAATCCCCCTGCTCCCAACCTAATCCTGCACATGGGAGACATCGCGTATGAAAGCGGGACCGACGCTGAATTCACCAGCAGACATTTTGCGATCTATCAAGATATTCTCCGCCAGACGCCCCTCTGGCCGACCCTGGGCAACCACGAGGCCCTGTCGGTCACAACTTCCCTGGGCATTGGCCCCTACTACGAAGCCCATGTCCTACCGACCAGCGGCCAAGCGGGGGGGGTGGCCTCCGGCACCGAGGCCTACTATGCCTTTGATTACGCCAATGTGCATTTTATTGTGCTGGATTCCATGGACAGTAGCCGGACGCCGGGCTCGCCGATGGTGACCTGGTTACAAAATGATCTGGCTTCGACCGGGCAGGAGTGGGTGATCGCTTTCTGGCATCATCCACCCTATTCGAAAGGCCACGACTCGGACAATGCTGCCGACTCCGGGGGACGTCTGATCGACATGCGGGAGAAGATTCTCCCCATTCTAGAGGCTGGCGGAGTCGATTTGGTCCTTGCGGGACATTCGCATGCTTATGAACGATCCTATTTAATTGACGGTGCCTATGGCTATGGCACGGCCCCCAACTTTGCCACACCATCGTTCAATACGCTTCTCGCCGATGGCCATATTCTGGATGCCGGAAATGGAAATCCCTCTGGCACAGGAGCATATCAAAAAAGTGCCGGGGGTGTTTCGCACGATGGGACGGTGTATGTGGTCGCAGGTCATGGGGGTAAAAGCATTGAAGCCACTGGATCCCATCCGGTCATGACAGTGGTTGACCTGGCTTATGGGTCGGTACTCTTGGACATTACGGGCAGCAGCCTCACGTTTCGGAATTTGCGGGCAGGCGGCGCCATCACCGACACCGTGGCTATTCAGAAAAGTCTGCCGCCCCCCTCCTCTTTAACCATTTCGAACCTGACCGTGGCCAGCGGGCAATCCTATATTGTGCCCGCTTCCGGCCTCCAAGCCGGGGGCACCGTCTATATCGACCGCGCCTATACGTTTACCACGGTTCCTGCCAGCGTACAGGGTGCCACGTATATCCGAACCGCCAACAATGACAAAACAGCGACAACTCCGACTTTCCTCAGCTTTACGGTTAATCAACCCGTCTCCGTGTTGGTTGCCCATGACGTGCGTCTCACCCCTAAGCCGTCGTGGTTGAGCACCTTTACGGATACCGGGACAAATTTGGTGACCTCGGATACCTCTCTCCGCCTCTTTTCGCGGTCCTTCCCGGCCGGGACCATTACTCTGGGGGGCAATGCCAGCGGTGGGAGCGGCAGCATGTATGCGGTCATCATCCAACCTCAGGGGGGAGGAGGACCGGTTAACCAAGCCCCGAATGGGGTCATCAACACCCCTAGCGGGGCGCAGACCATCCAGGTGGGCCAGACGGTCACCTTTACTGGAACGGGCACTGATCCTGAACCGAACTTACCCCTTACTCATCGGTGGACCTTTGGAGCTGGCTCCGGGATTGCTGATCGCACGGTAGAAGACCCCGGCGCCATAACCTTTACAACCGCCGGGGTGTTTACGGTGACCTATACGGTGACGGATGCCCTGGGATTGACCGACCCCACCCCCGCGACGGTTCAAGTGACGGTCCAGACACAAGGAACAGGCTTTACCGCCTACAATGACCTCGCATGGGGAACCGGCCAGCTCGAAGCGAATATCACAAAAATCACCTCTCCGGTCGGAAACTCAGGCTTACCCAGCAGCGGCATACTTAAAGATTTCACCACCGGCCTCAATACCGGTGTGACCCTAGCCGTGACGGGCGGCGAATTTATTGGTAGTGGTCAAGCCACTCTGGGTGCAAACCCTACCATGGGAGACGCTTTCACCATCTTTAATGGAAAAGTCAGTACTCTTGGCGTTATCTCCTACGTCAATCAAATCACCAACTCGCTCCAGTTGAACTTTAGTGGGCTCAATCCCAGTAAGACCTACGATTTGTCCTTCTTTGCTCATCGAGATTTTTACGGTTGGGATCGGGCCTCTCTCGTAACTCTTTCGGGGCAGGACGCGTTTACCAACACAAGTTCAGTCGCAAGCGATAATCCCAGTGAGGTCGGCGGAGTGATCTTCTCCGGACCGTCAGATACTTCCACTCGTCTACCGGCGGACAATGACAAGGGATACGTGGCGCGATTTAGCAATATTGAGCCAGGCAGTGATGGAGAGGTCGTGCTTACGATTAGCTTTGATGGAAACAGCGCCAGCCAATACACGGGGAAGTATGGCAGTGCAATCCGGCTGATGGAGTCCAGCGACGGAGGAGGACCGGTTAACCAAGCCCCGAATGGGGTCATCAACACCCCTAGCGGGGCGCAGACCATCCAGGTGGGCCAGACGGTCACCTTTACTGGAACGGGCACTGATCCTGAACCGAACTTACCCCTTACTCATCGGTGGACCTTTGGAGCTGGCTCCGGGATTGCTGATCGCACGGTAGAAGACCCCGGCGCCATAACCTTTACAACCGCCGGGGTGTTTACGGTGACCTATACGGTGACGGATGCCCTGGGATTGACCGACCCCACCCCCGCGACGGTTCAAGTGACAGTGTCTGGCACACCGCCCCCCTCCTCTTTAACCATTTCGAACCTGACCGTGGCCAGCGGGCAATCCTATATTGTGCCCGCTTCCGGCCTCCAAGCCGGGGGCACCGTCTATATCGACCGCGCCTATACGTTTACCACGGTTCCTGCCAGCGTACAGGGTGCCACGTATATCCGAACCGCCAACAATGACAAAACAGCGACAACTCCGACTTTCCTCAGCTTTACGGTTAATCAACCCGTCTCCGTGTTGGTTGCCCATGACGTGCGTCTCACCCCTAAGCCGTCGTGGTTGAGCACCTTTACGGATACCGGGACAAATTTGGTGACCTCGGATACCTCTCTCCGCCTCTTTTCGCGGTCCTTCCCGGCCGGGACCATTACTCTGGGGGGCAATGCCAGCGGTGGGAGCGGCAGCATGTATGCGGTCATCATCCAACCTCAGGGGGGAGGAGGACCGGTTAACCAAGCCCCGAATGGGGTCATCAACACCCCTAGCGGGGCGCAGACCATCCAGGTGGGCCAGACGGTCACCTTTACTGGAACGGGCACTGATCCTGAACCGAACTTACCCCTTACTCATCGGTGGACCTTTGGAGCTGGCTCCGGGATTGCTGATCGCACGGTAGAAGACCCCGGCGCCATAACCTTTACAACCGCCGGGGTGTTTACGGTGACCTATACGGTGACGGATGCCCTGGGATTGACCGACCCCACCCCCGCGACGGTTCAAGTGACAGTGTCTGGCACACCGCCCCCCTCCTCTTTAACCATTTCGAACCTGACCGTGGCCAGCGGGCAATCCTATATTGTGCCCGCTTCCGGCCTCCAAGCCGGGGGCACCGTCTATATCGACCGCGCCTATACGTTTACCACGGTTCCTGCCAGCGTACAGGGTGCCACGTATATCCGAACCGCCAACAATGACAAAACAGCGACAACTCCGACTTTCCTCAGCTTTACGGTTAATCAACCCGTCTCCGTGTTGGTTGCCCATGACGTGCGTCTCACCCCTAAGCCGTCGTGGTTGAGCACCTTTACGGATACCGGGACAAATTTGGTGACCTCGGATACCTCTCTCCGCCTCTTTTCGCGGTCCTTCCCGGCCGGGACCATTACTCTGGGGGGCAATGCCAGCGGTGGGAGCGGCAGCATGTATGCCGTCATCGTTCAACAACAGAGCCCACCCCAATAAAACAGACTTATCCCAAGCACCACAACAATAATACCTAGGTTTGGGACTATCATCTGGTGCATTAGGGCTGGCTGATACCACTTCCGCAACCATTAAGGTGACAGCATATGGCCATCTCCTGGACGCCAGACACTCCGTCTATAGGAGTAACCAGGTGGTCACCATTTAATAAAAGAAATTTTTTTCGGGGTTTTTATTTTTTCTAATAGTCTAATGTTCTGCGGCGGGGAACAACTCGGGTATAGCCATTAACCATTGATTGATTAGAGCAAACCGTGAGAATTTAAGATAATTTTTTATAAAAAAACGAGAGTTGTTCAGACAACTTGAATATTTTTAAGACATGAATGGAACTCCACTCATTTTTTTAAGGGGAGCCACGGGAGAGAATTCTATCCTACCTCTGCCTATTGAATTTGCCAATCCAGAGACGTAGTAGCGGGATAGCCCGTTGATGTTATAGTCGCTCCATTCATTAACCATACCGCTACTGTGCCACTACCCGTATTATGCCAGACGAGGTCGGCCTTCCCATCGCCATTGAGATCGCCTATCTGTCGAATATCCCAATTTAACGAGACACTACCTGGAAAGCCGGTCGAGGTGATTGTCGCACCATTCATGAACCACACTGCCACCGCACCTGAGCTCGCATGGCGCCATACAATGTCATCTGTGCCATTCGCATTGAGATCTCCCACGCCCGCAATCTGCCAAGCTAAGGATCCGCCGGATGGGAAACCCGTTGACGAAATAGTGGCCCCATTCATCAGCCACACTGCCACAGCCCCTGTGCTGTTTTTACGCCAAACGAGGTCGGCCTTCCCATCGCCATTGAGATCTCCTACATGCTTAATTACCCAATCCAACGGTACACTCCCTGGAAAACCGGTCGAAGTGATGGTTGTCCCATTCATGATCCACACTGCCACTGCACCACTGCTCGTATTTCTCCAGACAAGATCCGCCTTCCCATCGCCATTGAGATCCCCCACGCCCGCGATTTGCCATGCTAAAGGCGCCCCAGATGGGAAACCCGTCGACGTGATGGTTGTCCCGTTCATGAACCACACCGATACTGCACCACTACTCGTATTTCTCCAGACTAGGTCGGACTTCCCGTCGCCATTAAGATCGCCCCCTCCGGCGATTTGCCAGGATAAAGACGCACCGCCTGGAAACCCGGTAGAAGCAATATTAACACCGTTCATAAGCCACACTGCCGAAGCCCCGGTACTGGTATTCCGCCAAACAATATCCGATTTGCCGTCGATATTAAAATCCTGCGCAGCAATAATGGCACCACTAGAATTTTTGACGATGCCTACAGTGTCCGTGATCGCACCCCCTGCTCGCAAATTCCGAAACGTGAGGTTGCTGCCCGTGATGTCCAAAATCACCGAGCCAAAGGCCGCGTCAACCACGGTCATGACCGGATGGGATCCAGTGGCTTCAATGCTTTTACCCCCATGACCTGCGACGACATACACCGTCCCATCGTGCGAAACACCCCCGGCACTTTTTTGATACGCTCCCGTGCCAGAGGGATTTCCATTTCCCGCATTAAGAATATGGCCATCAGCTTGAAGCACATTGAATGATGGTGTGGCAAAGTTTGGCGCTGTGCCATAGCCATAGGCACCGTCAATTAAATAGGATCGTTCATAAGCATGCGAATGTCCCGCAAGGACCAAATCGACTCCGCCAGCCTCCAGAATGGGGAGAATCGTCTCCCGCATGTCGACCAGACGCCCTCCAGAGTCATTGGCATTGTCCGAGTCGTGGCCTTTTGAATAAGGCGGATGATGCCAGAAGGCGATCACCCACTCCTGCCCGGTCGAAGCCAGATCGTTTTGTAACCAGGTCACCATCGGCGAGCCCGGCGTCCGGCTACTGTCCATGGAATCCAGCACAATAAAATGCACATTGGCGTAATCAAAAGCATAGTAGGCCTCGGTGCCAGAGGCCACCCCCCCCGCTTGACCGCTACTTGGCAGGACATGGGCTTCGTAGTAGGGTCCAATGCCCAGGGAAGTATTAACCGATGGCGATTCGTGATTGCCAAGGGTGGGCCAGATGGGCGTCTGGCGGAGAATATCTTGATAAACCGCAAAATGCTTGGTGGTAAATTCCGCGTCGGTGCCGTTTTCATACGCGATGTCCCCCATGTGCAGAATAATATCGGGTGGATTTGTCGTAGTCTCGGTCAGCATCGCATCCCGCACATTCCGTTGGTTGACACTGGCGTTGCCGGAGTCGCCCAGCACCCATGCCCGAATAGGCGTAGCCGACCCGACGGGGGGTGCCGTGACAAAAAAGTGATTGGTCGTGCCACCCCCTTGTATCCCGTTGGTCGCAGTGCCGAAGTTATAAAAATATTTTGTGCCAGCCGTCAGGCCCGTAATGGTGACAATGTGATCTTTGACGTTGAGCCCGGATCGGGTGACCGCTGTGCCGGTGGCCGTTTGAGTCAGGGAGCCGGACACCGTGCCGTATTTTACTTGGCTATTGTCCGCTGAATTCAGATCAGTACGCCAGACAATCGTAATGGAGGTGGGGGTGACAAGCTGCAAGTAAGGTTGCCGTACAACAGCGGCGACGGCTGGCACTACAGAAGCCACCAGCAGAAATAGGAGGCAGGCCAGACTCATGACACCAATTTTCTTCATATATTTTTAATCCCTAATGGAGGTGGTGCAATAGGCCACCCTTCGGATCAACTAGAAAAAAGTGAAAAGGAAACCTTTCTAATTATTGAGGCTCCTCGTAAGTCGAGTGACTCTCCTGCCAAAAGAACTGGAGTTTATTGAGATAGTCAATCCAAGACACTCATGCCATTAGTGAGAACCTGATTTTCCCAGCCCACAAAATTGAGTTTTTTTCATCACTATTGGGTCATAGGATTGTGCATTTGCATCAAAGGCATGAAATAGAAGGCCTGGGTGAATCCAAATAAAGGCGGATTTTCATAGCTTAGTTAACAAACTAGCTATGCGTATACACAATTACTTATTAGTAAAAAATACCGAAATTAGACTATCATAATTAACCAAGCATATCCCGTGCCAAGTGAATCTCCGATAGGGAATAGGTGGAGAGAGCATGATAAGCACACCTTAAATTATACTTGTATTAAAATTATATGGATTCTTTAGAACCGGCAGACATTTTAAATAAAACCATTTTTTTTTCTTTATAATAATCCTAGACCTTTTAAACTTTTTTCTGGTCCCTCCATATGGTAATAAACCCACACCTCCTACTCGTCAAACCGTTGCTTCAAGAAAGGTTGCAGTCAATTTGATTTACCCGGTCTTTTCAAATCTTTCAGCCCTCTACTTCGCTTAAGCTTTCCCGGACAAAAGTTGGGGCTTTAAGCCATAAATAACATTTCAAAACAATGTCTGGTGCTGTAAGCCTCCACATAATCTGGACATTTGAAAAGTAGAACTTCCTAGCATCCTGCACCCAAGACCTTCCAAGAAATGGAACGAAGGTTTCTTGGGGCTTTTAATTCTTATATTCTATTCGTTGATGTTTCGGGCTTTTCTGATATCAAAAACTCAGAATACTTTTTTTAGGCACCAAGATCCTTACCCACGTGGCACACCTGCAAGGTGGGACAGCCCTGTCCAACGGGTATAGGTCTCTGAATTTAACAGAACCATCTTGATGGGGCCTCCATTATTATCGTAGTTAAAATTTAAAGCCTTCCCCTCCCTGTTTTTACCATACATGAGGCCTTTTTTGTACTTCCTTAATTAATTAAAAATAGTTGTCAAGAAGTAAACAAGTAAGTGGGGAGCAATGCCGGGAGAGGTATCAATTCCACCTCATTATCCCCCTCATAACCCCCAGCTCTCAGATGCGATTCCCGACTTCCTGGACCTAATGAAGAGTTTCATAAAGCTTGGTGCCCACAGGCTTGACGTGACCCCCGTTTCTGGTAAGAAACGGGAATCACATTAAGCAGAACTTTCCCTTTAGTGAGGGGATTCAAGCTAATCTTGAATTTCCCAAGCCGTCGACGGGCTCCCGATAAAGCCAACGTCCGTCCTGGTCGACCCGTCCATCAGCCACACGGCCACTGCGCCGCTCGTGGTATTGCGCCAGATGATATCCGCCTTGCCATCCCCATCCGTATCGTCTACTTGTCTGATTTGCCACGCTGAGGACACACCACCCAGTGAATCCTTGGAGAAGGGCACTTCTTTCCCATTCAGCAACCAGACCGCGGCACTGCCATTCGTATGCCGCCAGACTAGGTCGGCCTTGTTATCACCATTTAAATCCCCGACTCCCTTGATGATCCAAGCCGTTGACACGCCGCCGGGAAAGCCAGCATCAGTTATGGTCGAGCCGTCCATCAGCCACACGGCCACCGCGCCGGTTGTACCATGGCGCCAGATGATATCGGCCTTGCCATCCCCATCCGTATCGCCCACCCCCGCGACCTGCCACGCCGAGGACACACCACCCAGTGAGTCTTTGGAGAAGGGCACTTCCTTCCCATTCAGCAACCAGACCGCAGCACTCCCATTCGTGTGCCGCCAGACAAGATCGGCCTTGCCGTCACCGTTAAGGTCCCCGACCCCCTCGATGGCCCAAGCAGTTGACACGCCGCCGGGAAAGCCAACATCAGTTCTGGTCGCCCCGTTCATCAGCCATACAGCCACCGCGCCGCTCGTGGTATTGCGCCAGATGATATCCGCATTGCCATCCGCGTCCGTATCACCCACCCCCGCGACCTGCCACGCTGAGGCCACACCACCCAGCGAGTCCTTGGAGAAGGGCACTTCCTTCCCATTCAGCAGCCAGACCGCGACACTGCCATTCGTGTGCCGCCAGACAAGGTCGGCTTTGCCATCCCCATCTAAATCATGCCGCACAGCACTAGATGATGACTCAATCAGCCGGACCGCGCTGCCATACTTACCGAGGAATTCATTGCCAGCGGTTCCGTCCCAACTGATGGTCAGCACCACGATACCATCGCCGCCGGAACTCACCTCGCTCCACCGCGCCACATAGCCATTATCATTGTCCGCCGGTAGGCGAGTGGAGCTATCTCCAGACCCTGAAAAAATCACACCCCCGGCCTCACTAGGATTATCGGAGGCGACTGAACTTGTATTCATTCGGCCAGCCGTTCCGGAAAGAGTCACCAGGGCGGCCCTATTCCACGCGTAATTGTTTCGATGAGCAAAGAAGCTCAGGTCATAGGTCTTAGCAGGATTAAGCCCGCTAAAGGTCAATACGACCGGATCGTTCACATTTGGATCGTTGTAGGAAAGCACACCCTTTCCGCTGACCTTGCCATCAAAGATCGTAAAGGCATCTCCGGTAGTCGGATCTGCCCCTTGAGTAGCCTGGGCAGTACCGTCATATATGCCCCCGGTCACAGTCAGGGTCACACCGGTATCAAGGCCTGTAGTGAAATCCTTCAGTAGACCAGTGCTGGGTAAGCCTGAGCCACCGTTGGGGGAAGTGATCTTTGTGATATTTGTTTCGAGCTGTCCAGTGCCCCAGGCGAGGTCATTGTAGGCCGTAAACCCTGCCGCAGCGGCCATAGACCCCGTCCCCATAGCCAACATAGCTGTCGCTAGTGATCCCGCTACCCACCATGATGTTCGACACGTATTCCTTTTCATAAATCCGCCTTTCTTTTCTCTCCCGGAGTTAGACCATACTAAATAACATCTGTTCAATATTAATATCTCTCCACAAATGATCCTTCCCGGCCAATTGTTTGAACACAACTAAAGAGTATGCATAAGACCGTATGCTACAGCTACATTTTCCCTCTCGAACGTATTAAAATGTTGGGGATAGTAAAGTCTCAAATTATTCGATTTCATAAAACGCTATAAGTGTTCTCCTTGTCACCACCTCCTTTGTGTCTCTACAGAAATTAAGTCGATGGACAATTTCGAAAAATGCAGGATTTTTATCCTAGCTCAATACCGACAAACTACTTGGAAAACTATGAGCATCTTTCTTCCAAATTAGTACAGCAAAACAGCTGCCACGTTTCGCTTCACCACGATTTTCTCTGTACATTCCTTCTTTCTCAGTGCATTGCGTGAGTTCGAGGAAAGTATGGTGAAGTTAGAAAACTGGCTGTTTTTTTGAAAATAGTAAACGGCTATGACAGATTTGGGTGCCCGGTGGCTTTAGACCTAAAGAAAGGTAAAACATCTTCCATCAAGTGATGTAATAGGTTCCTAATATAGATAAGTTTTTCGACGACACGGATATCGTCAATACCCAGTACTCCGATTCGAATGGTTGATTATTCGACTATATTGGGAATTTCAAATCCTTTCCAAATTTTTTCCTTGGATACTTTCGGATAACTTCAATTTTTATTCCTTATTCTCTTATTCATTCCCTAAATCCCTAATGTGGCGGTTCCCCGAACGAAAGGCTATTCTATTTTGTTTAATAAACCAGGGATAAGAATAAATTTAGGCCTGGATTGAAAACCTTGAGGGAGAGAATGGCGAGAACCACATCCGTCTCATGCGGTTATTTTTTGGAAATGCCCACAATTCCATCAGTAGGTGGCGGCTTGGTTGCAGACAATGAACACTATATCAAGATTTTTGACATACCCTTTATTGAAAGACTATATCACCAGATTCAACCAACTATTGATGCATGGCATTTCTCCATCGGAATTTTTTAAAACAGGGCAGATCCATTTATTTGAAACCGTTCATGAAAATCCCTAAGCGCCTCAGGGGAAGAAGAACTGTAGACGATTGTTGATCACGTTAAACAATTGCATGGGTTAGCCCCCTAACATTCGCCAACTTATCTCAATACATTTGCTAGCCACTTCTATCCCCTGACTGGTTGCATTTCCCACTCACCTGGGAGTTCGAAAGAACCACACTCGTCCCGACAAGTATCCAAAACAGATAGGAATGGCTTCCGCCGAAACTGTCCTCGAAAAAAATACGGATCGAAAATCCAAGAACCATGAGAAATACTCCCATCTGTAACCACCGATATGAGGAAGTCATAGCTTTTGTCCAGTCCTCATAGATGGTAAATCCCACTTTGGCGAGCAACCAAAGAAACAAGACCAACCCTGGTATCCCAGCCCCTGTCACCACCATGAGATACCAATTATGCGGTTTTTCGGGAATATCGGGAATTCCGAGATTCACAGCTTCCAACTCAACGATATTTTGCCCATGACGCTTTTCTAAAATAGGCACGCCATAACCCACACCCACTATTGGATGGTCCACAATATCTGCAGCACTAAGATTCCATACTGCTAACCGAGCCTTAATAGTCCAGGGATTGAAAGTTTCACGATGTAATCCCAATTGACCAAGGACCACTCCAACCGAAAGGAACACCACCATTCCTATCATCAGCGAGCAAAATACCTGACGTTTATGGACAAGAAATCCTCCAACAATTAATTGCGCCAGACAGGCTAACCAGACACCGCGACTATAGGAAAGCACTAGGGCCAAGAAAGAGAGAAGCATGCCACAACCTAACATTACCCGTTTCCAGGGACTGGTCACGGCCAAGAATCCCGTGATGAACAAAGGGAAAACCATCAACACATTGGTACTCAGCCAGGTAAAATCCGCGCCGCCTTCTTTAGGATAACCCGCACGAATCGTGCGATCCAAAAGATTTCCTCCACGGTCCCAAAAATCAAGAAGGGAATAGGAGTAACAGGCAATGGCCCCCACCAATAAGACGGGGAGAGCCTTTCTTAGAAAATATTCATTTCGTTGTTCCTGCACAATCAAACAGGTGCCATAGAACACTGCCAACTGTGCTACAATTTTTTGCCATTCCTTGAGACTGATCCAAGGATCAATTGAAAAAGGAATCGTAAAGGCAACCCATCCCACAAAACAGATGAACGGGACAAGGAGCGGGGCATGAATCCAGAGGGGCTTTCGCTCCAATACACAAAGGAGTATTGCCAAACCTAGAAGAGGAAAATAGAAATATTCTTGTATATGAAACAGTCGGGGAGAAAACCCCAAAAGAATAACTACACATAGCCCCCACCCAAGGGCTGGCCAAAGATCAGAACGGGAGAAAGTCCTCGAAGAGGAGGTGCTGCCAACCTGTCCCACGTCCAAGTCGGTACTCATTGGATCAGATCATTTGAGACAAGGTAGATCTCGCCCAAGAAATGTTTTCAAACTAATTATCATTAGCCGTCCATGTGTGGGCAAAAATGCTTGACACTCTCTTCCCCTACACGCAGAGCATCCCGAAATCACGGAACTTACAGGAATGCTTACTATCAAGCCGTACCCTACCCATCTGAAACGACCTTCCCCCCTCGAATCAGATTCAAGACTCTTCTCATCTATTACGAGTCTTTGTTAAAGGCCACGGGAAATCAGATCATGAATATGTATCATGCCGACGACTTTTTCCTGTCGATCAAGGACGGGCAGCACGGAAATGGGCTTTTCCCGTTTCTCCATAAATTGAAGAACTTTGACGGCTTTTTCATCTTGATATACCCAACTGGGCTTTGGATTCATGACCGCTCCAATTGTGAGAGCGAAAAGGTTTTGTCCCCCCTCTAACACCCGGCGAATATCAAAGTCAGTGATCAATCCCAATAAACGATCTTCCTCATCAAGAACGGACACGGCGCCAGCCCGTTTACTCGTCATTTCACACAACATGAATTGAATCGTGTGAGAAAGGCGAATAACCGCATTGGCTTCCCCGGTTCGCATCAGATCCCCAACGTTCAAAAGCAGTCGCTTTCCTAACTGCCCACCAGGGTGAAACATGGCATAGTCGGTTGGTTGAAAGTTTCGCAATTTCATCAAAGCCATGGCCAACGCATCTCCTAAGACCAAGGCTGCAGTGGTGCTGCATGTTGGTGCCAGATTGAGCGGACAAGCTTCTTCTTGTATGGGCGTTACAAGAACAAGATCGCTCCCTCGTGCCAAAGTGGAGTTTGCCTGCGCCGTAATGGCAATCATTCGTGCACCAATTTTTCGAATAAATGGAAGCAGTACCAGCAATTCTTCGCTTTCGCCTGACTTTCCTACCGCAATCACTATATCTTCTTTCGCCACAATCCCAATATCCCCATGCAGCCCCTCGGACCCATGTAAATACACCGCAGGTGTGCCGGTGGACACCATCGTAGCCGAAATTTTATTCGCTATCAGGCCGGATTTCCCCACCCCTGTGAGAATCACTTTTCCCTGACAGGCTTGCAACATCTTTACTGCCTCCTCGAAAGGAAGACCTATGCTCTCCTCAAGCTGCGCAATGGCTTGACCTTCCAGTCTGATCACCCGTCGAAGTTCCTGAAGAATATCCATAAGAATCTGATCTGTTGATCTCTAGTAAAATCGGCTATTTCGAAAAAAACGTTTCAAGGTGAAACTATTATTAGATAAACAGCTGACACTGACTCTATCCTAGAAAAGGCGCGGGCTTCGTCCCGCAACCGAGGAGCACCTTCGCTATACTGGAGAACCCCAAAAAAGAGATTTCCTATTAACGCACAATAGAAAGGAATGGAATCGGTGATAGGAGGAACTCTTGCCCCTTTTTAGGAAAAGGCCTTTTTCCTTGGAAGAGCGTCTAAGCCTATTCAAGAGTATCAATACACAAAATCGTAATTTGGGTCAAGTTGAGACAGGGCTCACCTTCCTGGCTTGGATCATGCCACCGCTCCTTTCTGTAAGGGCTATTATCTCCTTCGCCGAACCTGGTACAAAGAAAGAAACCGAGACATCTTGAAAGGCCCACACAGAGGATGAAAACTCAAAAATTATCATCTGCCACGACTCAAGAAATTTCCAGAATGTATAATGTCTTGGACTATGATGGGCTAGGCCCGGTTTATTGTGACGAAGGTGGAGACGCTTTTTGGGAGGACCGCCGAGGCCCTTGCAAGAAACTGGGGATCGCGATTGCGAAAGCCCTCCGCACCCGTTTGCCGCCTATGGGGCGAAGTTTATATGTGGGAGCAGGAGTCCCAGAAATTCCGGTTTTGCTCATGGAACGGCTGGAATTAAATCGAACGATATGTCCGTATAATCTTCGGCAAGCAGAAGTGGATATTCTCAACCACGCCGGGGGCGAAAATGGAGTCCATTTTTACTGCGGGTCGGCAGAGACTGCGACAGGCAAGGTTGATCATCTTTGGATTGTCAGCGTTCTGAATGACCCGGAAGAATTTCCCAATCTGTCAGTCCTTTTTTCTTACGGCCGTGCGGACCCTCTGGCATTTGACGTATCGGCCTTTTCACACGAACGGGAAACAGGAGTTCGCTTATTTGCCAATTGCATGGCCAAACTTACCCTGCCAGGGTTGCTCACGACCTCGGTGGAAGAAATGCCCTGGGTTGAACACTGGTGCCACTTACATGGCATTCCCTATCAAGTTGAGGATCGGACCTATCCAACAGCCCTGGTAGGCGATCCGGTATGTTTTATACATATTGGATGAGAAAAACTTCTCTTTTGTTATCACTCCTTGGGGTTAAGGTAAAGAAGCAGGGTTGTTATGAAACCGATTCCCCTTGGGTTGATTGGCGTAGGACGACACGGCTACCGTTATCTTCACCATTTGCTCTCCGTCGAGACGGGAGGAAAATTAATTGCCATCAGCCGAAGAAACATGCAAGAAGGCATTCGACTTGGCACTGAATACTCCCTCCGCTTTTACCCGAACTATCAGGATCTTTTAGCCGATTCCGCTATTCAGGCCGTTTTGATCGTGACCCCTCCCTCACTCAATCTTCCCATTACCTTAGAAGCCATTCAACATGGCAAAGCGGTTCTTCTGGAAAAACCCCTCGCCCTAAACCAGGTCCAAGGCCGCCAAATCGTTGAAGCCGCCACCAAGGCTAGAATCCCTGTAATGACTGCCCAGACTCTGCGGTATGAGCCAGCAATCCGGCAATTGCAAGCCATCGCCTCATCCTTAGGCCAATGGCACTATCTTGTTTGCACTATGCGATTCGAATGCCGCCAAGGGTTGCCTGAAAAAAA
Organism: Candidatus Nitrospira allomarina; assembly: GCF_032050975.1. Lineage (NCBI taxonomy): Bacteria > Pseudomonadati > Nitrospirota > Nitrospiria > Nitrospirales > Nitrospiraceae > Nitrospira > Candidatus Nitrospira allomarina. The sequence continues at coordinate 4,535,695 of NZ_CP116967.1, forward strand.
CACCTCTTGGAGCAATTATGGGGCCCTCATGGAGTTTGGGATTCACTTGCTGGATCTGGTCCGTGTCCTCACTCAGGATGAGATCCATTCGGTCTCGGCTGATATTAGTCGACCAACAGCCCAGGACCCCGAAAATCGGGCTTTCATCAAACTGGTTACGCAAAGAGGACTTCCCTGTTATCTCGATATTTCACGCGTTAGCCAGGGACGAGTCACCCGCGCAGAAATTATGGCGTCAAAAGGACAAGCCTTAGCCGATTGGACGACCAACATCGTTCGAAAAATTTCCCGAAGAAATGTGATATTAGACTACCCCTGCCCTTCCAGTGCAACGTTGATTGAAGTGCTTCGAGACTTTTGTCAGGCAATTCGAACTGGAGGCCCCATGCCCGTTACCGCAGAAGATGGGTTACGAGCAGTCGAAATTGCCGATGCATGTTACCGATCGGCACAGACCGGGAAACCCGTTTTCCTCAATTAGTTCCTGTATCTTCATGACCGGCCTCCTGGCATTTGTGCTCTCCAAAGCTCATAGGCATCATGGATGGATGATCCTTTCATACGATAGGCTACTTCGGCTTCGCCGAATATTTTTTCAATCAATTCCCAATCTGGTCGGGAAATATTATAGCGTTGGAAGAGTTTAATAAGAGCTGGCTTCTCCCACATTGGAATTTTGTGGTTATAGCTAACAAGGGCCTCTAACAATTTGGATGTCAGACCACTCTGATGAATTGACTGTAAAAGCCCTGTACTTTCCTTTTCAAAACGCTGTTCAACCGCCGCTGAGAAATAATCGCTCAACTCTGAGGATTGAGATTTCACTAAGGCCGCCTGCATTTGAATAAGGCCGTGAATCAATTGATTGGCCTGGGAGGTCCCCTCCGGTGGAAGAACATTAGCACTTTCAAACGTGGCTAAGAGGGCCATGACCGAACCAACCAAGGCCGAGCCAGTTCTCTTTGAAGAAAAATCTGGCGAAGGTTGTGGAGACAAGGCAGCCTCGCGGTCAGCAAAAAATAAATGACCCGGCACCCACGGTTTATACGTATAGGCTAAGCTAACGTTTATCATCTCCTTCTGAATTGACTTCAAATTTAAAACTTCCGAAAAGGGCTCAGTCTCCAAACATCCCTCGCTTCTACTTAGACCAACCTCAAACAGGAACAAGACAGTCGCTCCTATCCATACCGTCAAGAAGATCCACGAGGATTTACGAGTGTTACCCTGGCAGATCATCGGATTCATGCTCTTCACTGGTTCTTTGGAAACCATTTCCTTGCTATCTTCACGTTTTCAGCAAAACCGATGTATGGTCAAAGGACCGTTAATATGAGTCCAATAGGCAACCGGCAGATTCTTCCTGTATTTTGGCGAATATTTTTGCTTCAGGAAAAAGACCATCCCCTTTCTAACAGGCAATTTTGATAAAATCCCATTGCTTTCTTTCCTCTTTTTACCAAATGATAGCCGGTACCATTTTTGCTTCTTTTTAGAGAAACAACCGATGACTTTAATTTCTCTCTCAGTATCTTAATCATGAATAAAATCTTCTGCACCTCTCAATTGCCTTCTCTCAAACGAAAAATGACCTCAAACCTTCCCCGATCACTTCGTTATTACCAAAAGGGCATCTTACACCCCGAAGCTTGGTTTTCAATTGTGGAAAACAATTACACCCAAATCTTGGGTGCTGTGAATTGGGATTCGCTATTTCCGGAACAGAACGCAGCCTATCAAGTACTAGATATTGGATGTGGACCCGGCCGATTTCCGAGAATGTTGCAGGCATGGCTTCCGGCAACAATACGCCTTCATTATGATTATTTGGACCCTTCCCACTATTGCCTCTCCACCTGCAGCCAGTCTCTGCGCCTGCCATTTCTCCCCAGGCATGCCTGGCAAACCACCTGGGATAATGCTGAAAAGCTCCTGACTCCCGGTTCTTACGATGTGGCATGGGCGATCCAATCCTTCTCCTGCCTAAATCATGCCTCTCTCCATACTTCATTGTCCCGATTTATCGGTGCTCTGCACCCATCTCGGGGAACCGCATGTATTGTCCTTGCCAAGCAAGAGGCTTTTTTCTCACAATGGCATAACACATTTTTTCAAGAATGTTCCCCTCACACTCCAATGCCCTATCTTTCTGCAGAGTCCTTAGTTGCTGTTTTAGAAAAATTAGAAGCTTTTATCACTATTCAAGAAATAGCCTGCACCCATAGCATTTCAATCCGGCATGATCGACTGTTAGAACAATACCTCCAACAAGTTGTCACGGATTCAACTCCGCTGCCAAACTGGATGAAGCAGCCCAGATTACGGCAGCTTGTAGAGTCCTGCCGTCATGGGGACACCTATCATTTTACCAATCCATATTGGATCATATTGTGTACACCCCCATCCGCAGGAGCCGGAGGGAGGCTTCGGCTCCAGCAATACCTCGCATCGGTAACATCTTGTAAGCTCGCCTCCTAGGAATCTCAAGAGCAAACCACCATCTTTTCCGTCAGTGGACAAGTCTGTGTGGCGTCTCCCTCCTTCGCTGCCATTTCTCTTCTGCTGCTGATTCCTAGGAAAATCATCATCGCCAGGGCTTCACAGGCAATCTTTTGTCCCACCAACATTGACCATTTTCCTAGCATTATGAGACATTCAGGAAACGAATCATCGACTGCCCCTATATTCCATTCATCAACGGTTATGATCGAAGGAGCACTGTTTCATGTCAAAAACCTTGAAGAAAAATAGCCTTCCCCTGACCGAGGGACCGGACCGTGCCCCCGCTCGTGCGATGCTCAGGGCCGTTGGCCTAACCGACGACGACTTTACCAGGCCCCTCATCGCGATCGCCAATACCTGGTCGGAAATCACCCCTTGTAATTATCATCTCCGCGATCTCGCGGCGAGTGTGAAGCAAGGGATTCGTGAGGCGGGAGGGACCCCCATCGAATTCAACACGATCGTGGTCTCAGACGGTATCAGCATGGGGACCGAGGGGATGAAAGCCTCTTTAATTAGCCGAGAAGTGGTGGCGGATTCCATCGAATTGGTGGTTCGCGGACATCTGTTTGACGGAGTCATTGCCTTGTCGGGTTGCGACAAAACCATTCCAGGATGCGTGATGGCGCTAGCCCGACTGAATCTTCCATCAATGATGCTCTATGGAGGCTCCATTATGCCTGGAGAATTCCATGGAAAACCGGTATCGATCCAGGACGTCTTTGAGGCCGTCGGATCACACGCCAAAGGGAAAATGACAACGGAGGAGCTGATTGAATTAGAACGACGAGCCTGCCCGGGAGCCGGCGCCTGCGGTGGTCAATTTACGGCGAACACCATGTCCATTGCGTTTGAGTTTTTAGGAATTTCCCCAATGGGATTCAATGGCGTGCCAGCCCTCGACCCCAGAAAGCACCAAGTGGCCAAGGAATGCGGAAAAATTCTGATCAATCTCCTGAAAAACAATCTTCGCCCACGGGATATTATTACTCGCCCCGCATTGGAAAACGCCATCGCGGCAATCGCCACTACCGGTGGATCCACCAATGGCGTCCTCCATCTTTTAGCCCTGGCCCATGAAATGTCGCTCCCATTAAATATTGACGATTTTGATACCATTAACCGCCAAGTCCCGCTCCTGGCTGATCTGAAGCCAGGAGGTCAGTTCATGGCAGCCGATCTCTATCAAGCAGGAGGCACACCGTTGGTGGCAAAATGGCTTTTGGAATCTGGTCATCTCCATGGAAACCAAATCACCGTCACCGGACGAACGTTAGCTGAAGAAGCTGCCACAGCCAAGGAAACTTCAGGGCAAACAGTTCTTTTTCCCCCTTCCCATCCAATTAAACCAACGGGAGGACTTGTGATTCTGAAAGGCAACCTTGCCCCAGAAGGCTGTGTTGTCAAAGTGGCTGGTCATGCCAAATTAGCACACCATGGCCCGGCCAAAGTCTTCGACTGCGAAGAAGATGCGTTTCAGGCAGTCCAACAAGGAAAAATCGTGGACGGGGATGTGGTCGTTATTCGCTATGAAGGACCACAAGGCGGACCAGGGATGCGAGAGATGTTAGGGGTGACGAGTGCTATTGTAGGAGCAGGATTAGGCGAATCAGTCGCTCTTTTGACGGACGGACGGTTTTCAGGAGCCACGTATGGCTTCATGGCTGGACACGTCGCCCCTGAAGCCGCAAAAGGGGGACCGATTGCGGCGGTCAAAAACGGAGACCTAATTCATATCGACATTACTGCGAGACGGTTGGATGTTGAACTTTCAGAGCAAGAAATTCAAGACCGTTTGGCAAAATGGACTCCACCAGCACCACGATATACAACCGGTGTCCTGGCCAAATATGCCAGGATGGTTTCTTCCGCATCCCTCGGAGCCGTAACTTCTTAACAAATCACCCTCCAGGGAGCAGTTATTATTTTTTAAGAGAAACGTTCGACTTCTTTTGGGCAATTTGGACCGATTGAAAGGCCTTGTCCTTTTGCCCAAGTGCCGCTTCTTGTTCAACCATTTTAAGGAAATCCTCTGGTCCGTGTACAGGGGCATATGTGAGAGTCACCACTACATCCATTGATGGTGCATCCTTCGGTGTGGGAAATGTAAAAACCTCTACCCGCATCTCCTCAGGTTTAAGAAGGGTGTCGCGTAATACCTTTTTTGCCTCAAAATCAAAGACCGTCTCTTTTCCCTCCGCATTCCCAAACGTCCGCTCATAAAAACGTTGTTCGTTGTAAACCTTTTTGAGATTTTTCCCAAAAATAGAAAGATCAACAACGACCCGAGACCACCCGGGATGCGGCAACGGCAAATTATGGGGAACCAGGCTCTGAATACTGACCTGCACTTGAGAAGTCTCAGGAGTGGTCTCAGTGGTAAAGTCCAAGGTAACAGCTTCCGCGCGGACTTTTCCGAATCTCCCAGGGAAACTGTGATTGGCGACCTTCCTGACCTTCTCCCCATTTGCAGATTCATCAACTGCCTCTGGCATATGACAGGATTGACAAGGCTTCCCATTGGTTTCAGATTTGGTTTTTTCCCAAGATCCAAGCCAACCAGGGAGGTCCTTGGCAGAACCTGAGATCTTTGGGAGTGAATCATGACAGGTCACGCAGAATTTTGACTCTCGATAGAGATCCAGCTTCTGTGATTGATGTGCCAGGTTTTCAGCGGCTTTATCATATCCTCCAAAAATCGTCGTCCCCAATTGAAATGTTGGCGTTGGTGGATGGGAATTCATGTCCACATCCTGAATAAGATGGCATTGGGGGCATCCAACTCCATCCATCTGTGGGTCCTTTGATTGCACTTCCTTAATGAAACGAGGCAGGTGTTCAGCATATTCAAGAATGTGCGGAGCATGACAACGAAAGCACATTGCATGATCTTTTATATCGGTTGAAGCCAGAAACTTGTCCAAGGTTACCCGGAAAGGGGCAGTCACAATAGAACGCGATTGAGCCGAAGCTTCCCATTCTTCGAAGACCCTAAGGTGGCAGCGTTTACATTTTTCGGAATTGGGAAATGATTTTTCTAATGGTTTTTTGGTTGAAGACGATTCACCTGCAACCGAGCCAGGAAGAGGTGTCGTCAGCAGAAAACATCCCAAAACCAGCAGAAATATCCCACCCCTCACATCTGTACTCCTGCAAGCACTCTTTTTGTAGCTTTTCCTCATCAGACAATCCTTCTTATATTATTCAACAACCAATCTGGACGTTTCTGCTGCCTATAAGCTCATGGTGCGAAACGTGAGGAGACGCGGGGAAGAATAATCATGAATGATGCGTTCTGCAGCTTCCCGTTCTTTATCGGTAGCCAGACTTTTAAGAAATTTCGCGGCAAGAGCCTTCGAGGGCTCAGGAATGAGGGAATAACTGACTGAGGCCTCAATGAGGGATGCCTCTGAATCTTTGGGATATTTCAACGAAAATGGTATATGTCTGGTTGTGCCTCCATTGACAAATGGTCGGGGGATCGGACCACGAAGCAGTTCTTCAAATGTTCGGCCAAACCGTTCCTGATATTGATCGATAACCTGCCCATCTGAATTTTTGAGAGTTATCGTGACATAAAATTGCTTTAACACTGGATCGCCACCCGGAAAAGTATGAGGCAAGGCACCATTTCGCACCAGGACTTCACCCTCAACGTGCCCCTGAACCTTTTTAACCTCAATATCCACCCTCGAAAACCATTCGGCTTGTAAATTTCTATTACTCAGCATAATCCCCGGAATCACAATACCTTGGAACCAATGGCGCCCGATTGGCCGAGTGAGAGCCCCCCGTTGAGAGGTTGAACTCCCGGTAGAACGCTCCATATGACAATCCTGACAAATGGTGCCTTTCAAAATTTCCCCTGGAATATCAGGCCGAGTAACATCCCTTACCTTATCAAAATGGCAGGATGCACAATAATGGGCCCCTCGATAAATCTCCACCTGACCAGATGGATGCACAAGATTCTCCTCTGGTTCTGCGTAGGGTCCGTACAGAGTTTCCCCAGAAGTAATTTTAAAAGTAGGGTGCCCATAGGCATTTTCTTGAGTGCCAGTAATGAGATGGCAGGCACTACAACCAATACCTTCAATTTTGACCCGTTTACCCCCTTTCATCACTTGATCAATAATTCGATCAGTGTGCTGAGGGAACACGGTCACGGCTGGAGCATGACAAGAAAGACAGCGAGTACGTTGCTCCTGATCCGGATCCGTCTGAAGCCACAGGCCTAAAACGGTTTTGAACACCGGAGAGCTGAAAGCCGTCCCATGAAGAAGAGCTCCATCCACACGGCCAAATGTCTTTAAATCCATGGTCTGCTCGCGCATCCCCTTCCACTCTTCATAATGCCGGTCATGGCATTGCTTGCATTGTTCGGAAGGGATAAAAACTTGCTCAATTTCCTTAATCCAGGATTCTTCGGCTTCACCAACAATCGTGTTTGGCTGTTGACCAAACCCGACGCCAGATAAACAAAAAATCCCAAGTATGATCGTTAAAATCCATCGATTGTACATGGTTATTATTTCCAAAAACCGAAAGTTTTTGCTAACAGGTTCTTCTTCTTCATCCAGATAACTTAATCCTGAAGAATACGTACAAAATGGAAATTAAGCCCGCCGGTAACCCCTTGATTATCCGGATCGGCAGGTTCATATGTGGCAACAGTAAAATTCTTTGTGGGAAGGGTCTGCTCCAAGGCTGTGCCCAAATCCACAAGGGTTTGAATTTCATATTTATCCACTTCCTTAATAATCGCCTTTACCTTTATGCCTGACAATTCAGCTGGTGACCCTCCAATGACGGCATACACCACAACCCCTTCTGCTTTGGTCAATCCAAGAATTTTCTTGACCTCCTCATCTACTTCCCCCACATCGATGCCAAATTTTTCGGCTAAAATCAGGGCTTTTTCTTTGGTCATATCCTCACTTGGCGGTTGACCAAATGCTTCTCCTTGAAGAACCATCATTCCAAACCACAGGCACCAACCTATTAAGAACACTTGCATTCCGCCTGTAGATCTCATTCTCATCATTATTGGGATCCTCATGATGAGCTCTGCGTGGATTCAATCCCTCCTGCCCCATCCTGAGATGAGGTCTGAACAGGATCAATAAGTAATTGCATCCAGGAGGCAACAGATTTTTGCCCATTCCGCTCCTTATTTTCTCCATTCCAAACGGCAAAGGCTATGGCTTGCATTCGCCCGGGAACCAGCATCGCTTCATTGTCCAAATCGTCTCCCATAGACGTCAAAGGCCGTTTCATAACCACTCGCCATAGGCCATTTTTCCACTCCGCTTGTCCTTGAATTCGTCCCTGCTGTTCTTTGCTGGTTAGGGTGCTAAACCCCCCTCCCACGAGGTCCTCGACCGATGAGGGCCGACGCGGGATCACTTCAAACCGGCGAGGACCTGATTCCCCACGTTTAGATTCTTTGGCTCGCTCGGCACGCCGATCCACGTCGCTTTGCCAATCCGCTTTCCAATGCCAAATATTCACATAATGATCAAGTTGGCCCATACAAAAAAAGGCCGGTGCATCTCCCAGAGGCAGAGCCACGGCAACTCCATCTCTGAAGACCCCGGGGGTCAACGATTCATTAATTGTGGCATCTTGCCATTCCAGCAAAAACGCAATGTCTTTTCCATTATGAATTGATCGGATTGAGAGGGCTCTCGCACTTGGCTCCGGCCATACCGGTCTGGTAATGATTTGGCCACTGAGGGGGACAGGGAGGGGAGCCACAGTCTCCCACGCTGAATCGGAAGGATGAGAGGGCACTTCCCCTTTTGAAAAATGCGCAAGGACAACCATGCCCTGAGAACTGACAAGGGGGACTTGATACCAAGTCAATCCGAATAAAACCACCAACGCAAAAACCACAAACAAAATAATCCGTTTTTTGGCGTGAATTGTGCTCAATCCTCGGTTTCCTTGGAAATTTTAAAGATTCAATGCCAATGATCTTTTAAGAATGAGAAAAAATCAGTTCATTATTACATAGATACTCGCGAACATATTCATGATCATTGTCTATCCCATCTTGAAGGCAGAGCGCCGCGGAAAACAACCCGTAATGAGCAACGAGAAAAAGACGGAGTCCCACCAACAGGATATGAGGAGAGGAGAGAAGCGAGGCAAATGATATAGCTTAGAAACAATAAGTATGGCAGCAATTATTAAACTCACTGGGGCAGGAGTAGCTGTACCGGATACAGCCAATCTCTATTGAAAAATCAAATTAGCCTCATTATCGTAATTTCACCCGACGAATTTTATTTTCATTCCGTTCACAAATGTACAAATACCCCTGTGAGTCCAAGGTCAGGCCAGCTGGAGTGTTCACAATCGCCTCAATGGCAATAAGGCCATCACCATGTTTCAACATCCCAGCGTCTTCTTTTGCCACAAAGCGCGCAGCACCGCACCCACCCATATTTTTGTCATCGTAGCCACTATCGCCATTCCCCGCGACGGTAGTAATGATACCGGTCTGGCAATCAACTTTTCGAACCCGGTGATTCATGGAATCGGAAATATACACATTGCCATCTGAGTCCACCACAGCGCCCTCCGGGACATTAAGCATGGATTTCACCGCTAACTTTCCATCGCCGTCAAATCCATACCGACAGATGCCAGCCACGGTGGACATCGTGCCTGTTTTCCGATCTAGCTTTCGGATGCGGTTTGTTCCCTTATCAGTGATATAAAGGTCTCCATGTTTGTCCACATCGATATCGACCACGTCATACAACTTGCACTCCAAAGCCGGCCTGCCATCGTCAAGATATAACGATAAATCTAGCCCATCTGAACAACGCGGACGCAGCAACCCTTCATCGTTGCTAAAATCTATCCCAATCGCATCGCCAGAAAGAACAATTAGATTTTGAGCGGTCAGAGGGCTCACGCGCTCATCATCTTCTGCCGTCCAACACCCGGCAATGGTCGTAAGCATTCCTGTCTGAGGATTATAATGCCGAATGCGATGGGCTTGAGTGTCTGCAATGTAAAGATGATCCTGATCGTCGATTGCTATGGCTGCCGGATAGGTTAAATTGCACTCCAAGGCTGGCCCATCCCCATTATATCCCCACTGCCCAGTACCGACGATGGTCGTAATAATTCCTGTATCCGCGTCAATTTTTCGAATTCGATTGCTGCCTGAATCACAGACATAGATATGATTGTGCGAATCACACAAGACATCTAATGGAAGGTAAAGCCCAGCTTCCCCACAAGGTCCGTAATCGCCGCTATAACAAGTCTCACCGGTCCCCGCAAAGTTATGCAGAAGACCTGTTTCCATATCCACTCGCCTGATTCGGTCAGAACCGGATTCGGCAATGTAGAAAAACCGACCATCCCGATCGACCGTAATATGGTTAGGCAGCGGAATTCCAGATTTCACCGCTCGCTTGCCATCACCCGTACTGCGAGACTTCCCATTGCCAGCAAAGGTTTCAATCACCCCGATTTCTAACGCCGTCTCGATACTCATAGACAATTCACCCTTCAACGTTCATTTCAAAAATCCGGTCCAATCACCACCACGAAGAAGCTTTTGGCCCCTTGCCGTTATAACAGAATTAGGCCTTAGAGGACGCAGGAACCTGTTCCTGTTGAGCCGGCTGGACTGCTGCCGGTGGTGGCACTGGGGAACCCGTTTCTAACGGCGCGGTATGCATAGGCTGTGAAATTTGCGGTTGAGCATTGCCCTGGTTGGCGGATGCCGTATTTTCCACCTGTACTTGGGGGTCTAGGTCATACGCTTCTGCCTCTTGAACAGATTTCTTGAACCCTTTGATCGCTTTTCCGACCCCTTCGCCCAATTGCGGTAATTTTCCCGCCCCAAAAATGATTAGCACAATCATGAGGATGAGAATTAATTCTGTAAATCCTAAGCTTCCAAACATGGTACCTCTCCTTGTTGGGGTATCACTTTTTTACCGTTTCACGCGAACGCTTGTTAAATCGATCCTTGAGACGATTTCTGGTTTCTTCCGCCTGCTCAAACATCTTACACTTTTCATAGGTGTTAATCAGATTATAATAGGCCAATGGTTCATCCTGATTATTTTCAACGGCATCTTCCATGATCTTCACTGCCATATCAGGTTTCTTCAGATTTAGGGCAATTTCCATGAGCTTAAAACTCGACTCAAGATGACTTGGATCAAACTGCAGGACTTTCATATAAGCCTGCATAGCCATGTCTATCGTATTAAAGTCGGAGACATTGGGATCATCCAATTTCTCATAGACTCCAGCCAAATTATACCAAGCAATCGGATCTTCCGGTGAAATTTCGATCAGACGTTCGAAATACTCTTTGGCCTCCAAAAATGCATTTTTGTCATTATAGAGTCGGCCGACATTAAAGAGTGCCAGAACATCATAGGGGGTTTAGTTCCAGCGCTCGTTTAAATTGAGCCGTGGCTTCGTCCAACATCCCTTTCGTTCCATAAATCGTTCCAAGATTCGAGTAGTACATGGCTAGAGACCGATCCATTTCAATCCGAAGGCCCTCTGCCATCTCAATGGATTTCTTTACTTCCGCCAGGGCTTCATCCATCCGTCCTTTATTGAAGTAAAGTTCACCCAAGCGACACCGCGCTTGAAAGTCGTCCGGCTCCTCACTCAGAAGTTTTTCAATCTCAGCAATTTCCTCATCAACCGTTAAGGGGCGATCTTCTGTGGTCGTCTCCCCAGACTGCGGATCCATTGTTTGGCTTCCAGCACTTTGTTCTTCCATTTCAGGTGTCCTAACTACTGTGTTTGCCCGTATACGGGACGAATTGGTTGATAGACTACCCCCTCTTGGGTTTTCTTACGAAGTTTCCCTAAAGTTCCTCTTTTATCAATATTTAGCAACATTAACCCAAGCACTACCATCAAGGTCAAATGTGATAATTGAAGCGCATAGCCTGCCATAAACATGAGACCTAGCCCATAGCCTGCTAATCGACCAATCAACACCAACTTAATCACGGTATACGCCCAGCAGGTAAAGCCCAACACATAAAATGCAAAAGGGAGATAAAAGGTATAGCCCATTCCCATTTGAAAAATCCAGCCTATCCCCTCTCCAGCCTTCCTAACTTCTTTGGCCACTTCAGGATTCCAAAGAGAAAGGAAAAAATCCATGAACAGTAATGCCAAAAAAGCACTCCCTCCGCTAATAACCAAAGTTAATCCCCACCGGCGTTGTTGCTTGTTTTTTGTAATAATCGAAGTGGTGCCATAGGCCCAAAAGACCAGGATGCTTGAAAGAACCATTAGTGCTTCCCCGAGCCTATTACCTTCATGCACCAGGGGAGGGGCATCAAAAATATTGAGCCATCCATAAGTCGTTGACATCGTCTGATAATACAGCCATCCACTAATACCCAGGAAGAAACTACTCACCATAAGCCTTTGACTCAACACACGGTGAGTAACCCAATATTCCAAAACCAGAAAAACGATCAATCCAAACGCCAAAATATTATAAAGAATCGTCCCAACCATCACTGGAGGAAAGAATAAATAACCCACCGTACATGCTACCAATAAGGCTGCCAATGGAATAACAACCTTATCCCACTCTCCTACCCACAGCTTGGTCCGTAATTTTTGAACCAGCAAAATACCCAAAATCAGAAAAACTAGTATGGCCGTCATATTCAATAAGACAAACCCTAATGAAGAGAGAGTGCGAAATCCGATCCTGACCGCTTCATATTTTTCGGCTAATTTGCCAAGATGCATACCCAACCGTGAAACCAGCCGATACAGCACCAATTCAAAAAAGGCTGCAAATAGCAAACTCTTAAGACCCCATTCAAAAAGGAGCCCTGGGCCGTCGATTCTTTCCTGGCTCTTTTGAGTAGTAGAAATCATTTTTTTGAACTTCAGATATTGAAGCGCATGCGTAATAAGATAGCTAGATTTTCATCCAGGATAGCTTACATCTATACCCTGGAGGGCTCCATCTCAAGCTCTTTGTTATGCCGGGTGATATACAACAACCCATCTGCCATGGAGTAGTTAAAGGGTAATTCACAGACAACTTCACTAATCTTTTCATACACATATTGATATACTTTTTCAGCTTGCTCTGGAGTCATCCCCGATTTTACTTCATAAAAGAACCCTAAACTCAAATCTTCCGAGGCTGGTCGCATAATTCGTTGAATCCCGTATCCTCCTGGATCGCTCATAATAGGGGCTTCCTTTTCTAAATCAAACAAGCACGGTTGACAGGAAAACCCATAGGAGGAATGCAGCTTCGTATTATTAACAATAAAATTCAATGTTTCCAATGATTCTTCTTCTGTTTCGGTCGGGAACCCTACAATCACATAGCAATGCACCGCAATTCCAAGATCAACACAATCGGAACAGATCCGATCAACATTTTCTTGGGTAATCCCCTTCACCATAAAATCCATCAACCGGGCATTATAGGTTTCCAAACCAAAGACAATTTTCTGACACCCTGCCTCCCGCATAGAGGTAAGGAGCTCACGAGATAAATTTTTTTCAAATCGCAACTCCGCAGTCCACTGTAACCCCAATCTTCGATGAATGAGTTCCTTACACAAGCGCTTGGTTGGCGAAAGAGCCAGGCATTCATCCGTAAAGAAGAAATACGGTGTTTCATATTTATGGGACAACGCTTCCAATTCATCCACAACTTTTATCGGATCCTTTTGCCGAAAATTCTGATGATCTAAAGTCAGGGCACAAAAAGCACAATCCTTGTAATAACAACCTCTAGAAAACTGTACTGGCAACACCGTATGCGGGGCTAAATAGTCACCCAAGGGAAATCCGTCATAATTGGGGGCTGGGTGGTCCGCAAGGTTTTCAGAGTAAAAGGGTTGATTCACAGTTATTTTTCCATCTTGCCGCCAGATAAGATTCGGCACTTTCGTAAAATCTTTTTTCCCGTCTAGCTGATTTATCAGTTCCAAAAGGGCCGTCTCACCTTCAAACACAATGAAATCATCCGTCAATTGAAATAACCGATCACACCGTCTGAGATTGTCTACCAACCTTGTAAAAATACTACCCCCGATGGTGACATGAACCTCCGGATGAATTTCCTTAATTAATTTACACAGAGTTAAACCAGGGATAATCTGTGAGGTTGCGGTGATGGAGACTCCAACAAAGTTAGGAATATCTTGTCCAAAAGCAGGAAGAAAAAATTTTCGATAAAGCTCAAGATACGGATTTTGGTTCTCATCGTGTACAGCTTGAAGAATTTCTCGCGAAGAATAGATTGAATACGCAAATTGGTTGTCTACCACCGTCATCCTGGTCGGAAAATATAAAGAAGATACAACCTCCAACCACCGATCAATTAAAAAGAGACATTCTCGGTAACGCTCAATGTCGTAAAATTCCTCCCCACGCAATGATGCTTTAACGGGTTCGATTTCATCTATGAGATAGGGAAAACGGTCAAGGGATTCAACAACACGAGCGTAATGCTCCTTACTCCCATAGCCGGTATCTCCCGAAACCGATGTTTCCAACTTTTTCACCAACTCAACTAACCGTGGATAAATATCTAACCCAAATCCTTTAGTTAACACCCTATCAAGCAACTCAATATTTAAATCACGTTGCTGATGAACTGGAACACCGGATTTTTCAAGAAAGGCCGAAAGACACGGAATACTCAAATAGGGCTGGGAAGGATGCCAACTAGGAGGGAATAAAAGTGAGATTTTCACAATACGGCTCCCAGGTAATGGGGAAAATAAGAAACGCAGAATTTGCCTATTTTAAGTTTATACACGTCCCATTCTCTTCAATGCAACATGTAGCTTTTTCTTGTCTTGTCCCATAAACTTTTATCCGAAATAAGTGCTTTAAAAAAAAACCTCCGGCAACTTCCCCCATTACTGGAGTCCATTACCGGAGGTTTTCAAGCTCAGCTCTGTCCTATATGAAAAAGGACCTGATTCAGAAAAGGAATGAACTTAGTTTGGCATTTGAGCCGTAAACCAAGTCGAAATCCCTTTCATCCCATTTCGTTCTACGTTTGAACCGTCCCAGACGGCAAAAGCTACTGGGAAGCTCGCTCCTGCCGCGAACTGAACATCATTGGGGTCTTGGGTTTTGAGACTCCGCTTCATGACCACTCTCCAGGTCGGACCGCTGCAGCATCCACCCTTCAGTGACCCATACGGCTCCCATAATCCATTTCCTACCACGTCTTGGGACGCTTGGGTGGTCAACGTACTAAATCCATTTGCATTCAAATCTTCGACTGATCCCAGCCGAAGGTTAGGATCGGACATGATGTTTCCAGACCAAATGCCGGGGTTAAATGGCCCTAAACTGCGACCAATTCGGTCAGGATAGGTTACACCACCAGCTGGCTCTTCATAGTAATAATCCCATGCTATGGAGGGATATTGATTGTCTACATCCCACATACCGGCCACGCCAGCTCCAAGATCCTTTTGCCATTCCGCATTCCAACGCCATATGTTGACCGTCCCACCAGACTGTCCCATACATTGGAATGGAGGCGCCCCAGCAGATTGCACAGGGAATTGTACCGCCACTTGATCCCTGAAATCCTGAGGACCAATGGTGGTGTTATTTAATGTTTGATCACCCCAGTTAGCCCAAACGCCGATTTCTTCGCCATTTGTTGCCATTTTGATCATCACAGTTTTCACTGAAATGTTCGGGTGCATTGGGGTCGTTATCGTCTGCCCACTTAATGGGGCAACGATACCGGGCACGGACTCCCATACAGGATTCGCCGCATCCATAGGGATTGGGCCAGTAATTTTGCCAACCGGAATCGTTACCGGCTGCGAGACGGCCAGCGGAATCTGCCCCATGGTCAAACCTACACACACCACCAGGACAGACAGAAGAACGCCAAACACCAGTCGTTTGTTACGCGTCTGCACCAATCTCATAATGACGCATCCTCCTTTGATAAAAGATTAAAACCGAAAAGACTGCTAACTACCTGTCTCCTCAAACCTGTCGCCACTAAAACAAATTTTCGAAAAAGGACTTAACCCAATTATTCACTAAGCATTTCCTGATTGGCCTGATGCTCCACTTTCCTTATCCAAAAATGCATCTGCTCCAACTTCACTCATTAGGAGGCTTAGCTCGTTTCCTTGATCTTGAGCCCCGCATTCGAAACTTTGCCCTTCCGGATTATTGTATGACGCAGGGCGATAATCCGTTTCTGAATAAGGCTGAGGTGTCACCCCTAAAAACGCAATATCGAAAGCAATCCAATGAGAGGTAAAATCAGCCAAAATCTTATAAAAACCGTAATCGGCTTTTCTATTTAACATTCCTGAAAACAAAGGAACCCATCGACCAATATGCTCTTTAACGAATTTTTTCTCGGCTTCAATGACGGTTCTAAGCTTTTTCTGCCCCGTCATGAAGAATGGCATATGATTCTTTGTACGCCAGATAATGCATAAATTCCAACTCTACACTCAAATGATCCAGGCGTTCATGAATATCTGGAGAAAGCTGGAGGCCAAAGGCACTATAAAAACCGGCAATATCTCCCATCACGTAGGACTGGCCGAAAACGTGATCATTTCCAAATAATGTCTCGTATGGCGGACAATCTAACGCGATGACATTGCTAAATACTCGACGATGTTCATCACGTAAGTCTTGGAGACTCCAGTTTTCACCTTCTGATGATATCCAAGATTCAATGGCATCAAAATTACCCACTAATGCATCAAGACGCTCTTGCGCTTCATCGCCCCCTATATTTTGTAGCTCTTTTTTTAACCCCTCTAATGCCGACTTTCCATCCTCAACAAATTCCCCACTCTGAAGATAATCCAGAAATTCCTCGTCTTCTGGGTAGAGATATCCCCAAGATACCAACAGATAAAGTTTGCTGC
This sequence comes from Candidatus Nitrospira allomarina, assembly GCF_032050975.1. Lineage (NCBI taxonomy): Bacteria > Pseudomonadati > Nitrospirota > Nitrospiria > Nitrospirales > Nitrospiraceae > Nitrospira > Candidatus Nitrospira allomarina. The sequence continues at coordinate 4,552,113 of NZ_CP116967.1, forward strand.
GACAAAGCGCCCGATCAACAGCGGGCGCATCTTTTGGAGAAATCTTGACGGCCTTTTCATTTCCCGAAACTGGCATTCCGTTTTTCCCTGCTTTCTTCCCCTCTTTAACGCCTGAAGTCATATTTCACCTAACTTTTAAAATTTTTTCAATTCACAAGCATTTAGGATCATTGTCAGGGCCATTAAGGATTCATGAAAAAGGGATCAGATAATAGGACAACAGCCCTATGAAGTCAAGACTCCATTATCCCTGATAGCCCCATAGTTTTCAGAATTTTCCCGCAAACTAAATTCCCTAATTCTATCGTAGAAAATCTACACAAAAAAACTTCCTTTTTAGGCCTCCGTCCATTTTTCATACCTCCCAGCCAATAGGTTCCTATTTACACGTTTCTTCTCCAGGTCATTCAAGCTAATACTCAATCACCATTAATTTAATTCTAAAATACCAAACTTTCCTTACCTAGAAACAATCCGAATTGCGCTACGGTCATTTACCGTTCCACAGATATATTGACATATGCCACAACCCACACATACCGAATCATCTACACGAATGTGATAGGAGGCAAAATCCATCGAAAGTGCCTCCGTAGGACATTTGGACACACATGCATTACAGCCAGCTCCTGCCGTACACATTTTTGGCAAAATTTTCGCCACTCCCATATTTACCTGAAAACGATCCGCAACGGGCAAAAGAGCCTCCGTAGTGCACGCATCAATACAAGGAAGATCTTCACATAATTTGCATGGAGTTTCTCCTGGATAGATAACGGGAGTATCATTACTCAATAACACTTGAATTGCATCGTGAGGACAGACCTCGACGCAATCAGCGCATCCAGTGCAGCGCTCCAAAAATAACTCCTCATCCACAGCCCCTGGGGGACGGAGCCAACCCGGTTTCTCTGGAACAGGCTGCTCTTTTTTTATTGGGGAGGG